>JBBCAW010000028.1:0-43363 GCA_051382295.1 Bdellovibrionota bacterium FG-1
ATTCCCTGCCACGATAGCGCATACATGAGTCATTGCCATAACAAGGGCTTCGTCGCCAGCGAAAAATCTCAAGCTACGCACTTTCTGAAAAAGGACACTGATGATTCGTTATTTGAGTCCCCTCCCGTGTCTGAGGACACCTCGGATGTAGTGACGGGTAGCAGGCGCAATTTCAGAGGTACGAAACTGGATTATGGAAAACGAGAGGCCGAGAATTCTCGGTTAGGAAAACAGGGAGAACTATTCGTTTTGGATGCCGAGCGTCGGCGACTGGCAAAAGCTGGCCACCAGGATCTTTCGAACCGTGTCGAGTGGGTTGCGGACACTAAGGGCGATGGCCTCGGATATGATATTCTTTCGTTTACCCTTGAAGGCGAAGAAACATTCATTGAGGTAAAGACCACAAAATATGGAAAATTTTTTCCATTTTATGTGACGGAGAATGAAGTCCTATTCTCTGAGTTCCGTCCAGCACAATTCTTGCTGTACCGACTATTCGACTTCCCTGAGCGTCCTAGGATCTTCGTTCTCCAAGGTAGTCTTCGCGTGACATGCCGATTAAAGCCTACGGACTACCAAGCTACTGCCCTTTGATTCTTCCGCGCAAAATTTCACTGGCTCCTTAAGCCGGTATGCTTCGCTGCTACTTCGTTGCCGATAACCTGATACTCGGAGGTAGTATTCGAAGGTTTGCTGCCGCTAATTACCCTAATTCCTCTTGCAGGGCGAGGGTCAAGGCGTGGCAGATTTGGACCTTCGAAGAATCTCGTAAATCGTCCGCCGGTCCCATCGGCCAGCCCGGTTCTTAGTTGGTATGCCTTCCTTGTTCGCCCAATGGGCCAGCTTGGCGTAAGAGTACCCCTGCACTCGTAATTCATTTAGCTTCGCGATGACTTTCTGTTCGCCAAGGTGTGGGACGACGCGGCCATCGTGGATCCGCTCACCATACGCTAGCTGGGATTTCCGGTAGTGCGGCAACCCGTCCTGGCGCAGCTCGACTCCGTGCTTCAGCAAGTACTCAACCACGGTCGATCGGACGCACCCGATCTCCTTGGCAATTTGAGCCGTAGACTTCTGCCTATCTACGTACTCCTGCGTCATAAAATCCTTATCAGTGAACCAGTTGTAAGAAGAAAACGGCTCTGATAGCTTTACTCGGGCATGGGGACCACGCTGGAGTTTATCGCCTCTTGAAGTACCCCAATTTTCGGGGAGTCCTTTTTGGGCTCCCCTTTTTTATTTGTAGTTCCAAGTACTTGAAATGATTCAGCCCGAATCTCAACAGCTTCCGATTCTCACAAGATCTCACTCCAAATCACAGGACTAAGCTATCAAAAAGCTATCACTTTACTATCAAGTCACAAGAAGTTTTCGCATTTTTCGCCGATTCCCAGCCAAATAAGCCATGATCTCAATGAGTTCTAATCGAAATATATTGCATTTTTGTAGTACCAAATGTAGTACCAAATTATGCCAATTACCAAAGCAAATACAGCACTTTATAGCAATGTCCGCAGCATCCTGGATCAAGCCCGTGGAAAAGTCCATAAGACCATCAACTCAATCATGGTCCAAGCCTATTGGCATGTAGGACGGCTAATCATCGAAGAAGAGCAAAGAGGGAAGAACAGGGCAAATTACGGCGAATACTTGCTGGAGTTTTTGTCCAAGAAGCTCTCGAAGGATTTCGGCAAGGGGTTCTCCATCACAAATCTCAAGAACATGCGCCTGTTCTACCGGGCGTTCCCAAAACGTCAGACAGTGTCTGACCAATTGAGCTGGAGCCATTATCTGATTCTGACCAGAATCGAAGACCCCCAAATGCGGAGCTTCTACCTGAAGGAAACTATCAACGCTTCCTGGTCAGTTCGAGAACTGGAACGGCAAGCCGCCTCCCTTTTATACGAAAGACTGGCACTGAGTAAAAATAAAAAAGCTCGCACCCGCCTTGCCCAAAAGGGACACGAAATCACCTCTCCGGCCGATCTTGTGAAAGATCCCTATGTACTAGAGTTTTTGGGTATCAAGCCGGCGGCACTGATGTACGAAAAAGAACTCGAAACCGCCCTCATTGATCACTTACAGGAATTTTTACTTGAACTGGGAAAAGGATTCACCTTTGTTGGAAGACAGCAACGCCTCACGATTGAAGGTGATCATTTTTTTGTCGATCTCGTTTTTTACAATCGTGTCGCAAAATGTTTTGTTTTAATCGACCTGAAATTGGGAAAACTGACACATCAGGACATCGGTCAAATGCAGATGTATCTGAATTATTTCAAACGCACCGAGCGTCTTGCCGGTGAAAACGAACCCATAGGCATTCTCCTCTGCTCCGAAAAAAACGATACTGTCGTTAAATTCACACTTCCAGAGGGAAAAAGAGAGATTTTTGCCTCCAAATACAAACTGACTTTACCCACCGAAGTTGAACTCAAAAAAGAAATTATAAAAGAGCGCAAGCTGCTCGACACTAAGAAGCACTAGTCATGCATCTTGTCAGACATTTTCGAGAATATTTCAAAATCGTCAAATCCGTCCGTGAGGGAATCAAGATTAAGTCGATTACAGTTCACTACGTCGGGAAGCTCACGTTTGCTGAGCGGGAGCGGCTCAAGATCCTGCTCAAGGAAGTCCGCACCAAGAAGGATCTCGCCGCCGCTCTCAAGCAAACTAAGGACTCATCTCTCAAGGTCGTGGAAGCCGGCCCCGTCCATGAAGCGGGCAGCCAGAAGAATAAAGTGAAGCTCGTGGCGGTTAGGGAGGGGGTCTACAAAAAGGTGATCGACCAAGACTGGTTGAAGCAAGCCTACCTCAAAGACAAGATGGGGGTGGGTCAGATCGCTCAGATTTTAGGACTGGGAGAAGATCGGGTCCGGGACCACCTTGAGAAATTAGGTATTACAGCTCAGGAGCGAATTAAGCTTGCCCATGTCCGCAATGAACGCACCCATCTTGCTTTTGGATGGCATGTCATAAATGGGCAGAAGGTCAAAGACCCCACCGAATGGGAGGTCATCGAGCAAATGACCAAATGGCGGAATATTGATGAGCTTACTTTTGATGCAATTGCTGACAAGCTCACCAAAATGGGCGTGGCTGGTAAGCTGGGGGTCGTAATTTGGGATCGGGGGAGCGTGCGGCGGGTTATTCTTCGGAACTCGAAGAGAGGTCCAAAATTAACCTGACTGACAATGGCGTATTCAAAATATGTTCGATGCTTTGTACGACCCTTTCTTGTCCATTGTGTTTCACATACCACGGGTACTTTGCTTTCAGCATCTTATGCGTAATCTTCTTTTCATCTGCAAGTTGCTGCAATGGGGTTTCTCCTCCATCATCCTTAATTCGATCCACAGAAGGATGATCGAACGCCTCTGCCCTTCCTGCTCTGGAAATGTAATGCAGAGGCGTTCTCCCTATAAAGTCCCGGATCTTACCTGACGATGATTGACTGCATTCATGAGATTCGTTCCTCCGTTGGGAACTTGGTCTCACGGTTTTTCAACTTACGTCAGACGGGGGCGGCAGAGTCTTTACGATCTAAAGGGAAACTGGCTATGGCAGCGACTTCCGGAGAATGAGGCTTTAGAGTTGACCAAAGCTGCAATGGATCTGTCGGTGGCCTTTGCGGATATGGACGTGGAGCCCACAACCACAGCAGTCGAGAGTACAAACTCTGAAAAGGTACGGCCGTGACCTCGGTGGTTACCTGGTGAGAAGAAAATATCTTCGTCACGTTGGGCAGTGTGAGGCGCGGCGCCAAATTTTTAGACAGCGAATTTCGCAACTGGTGGCGGAGCCAAGGCCCTGACCACGAATAACAGGTCGTTCAGCTAAATTTATCGAAGCAGAAGAAGGAAGGAAAAAGACCGTAAATTTTAACTATTTGAATTTCAACACACAAAAAAAGTCAGTTGAGGGCGTCCTTGCTTGATTTTTCACATAACAGGCATGGCTTTACTGCTCATGATGAACAAGCCAGCATTGGCAGACCGTTACATTCACCTTGGATCAGAAGATATCTGGACGTCAATGCTCTTTGGTGAGTTGCGCAAGCTTCCACCCGAGTTTTTACGGCGAATAATAAATCAAGCCGTTGGACATGAAGTTATCTTGGCTGACGAGCTGGACGCGGACCTGTGCCAAATAAAATGTTGGGAAAAGCTGGATCCACCGCTGGAGCGAAATCCCCGTGGTAGAAATGCAGATGATGGAACGGTCTCATTTTTTCAATTTGGCCCCAGTGCCCCCAAGGAAGGCCAAACTGAAGCAGACGTGATTATCCAGCTTGGGTCACGGCATAGCCAGAACCGCTATCATACATTAGTTCTAGTGGAAATGAAGTGGCGCTCACCACCCGCAACAAAAACTTCGAATGATTCAAATCGCCATCAGATGGTCAGAAATTTACAAGCCATTCTAAGGCTCTCTGAAAAATTAGGCTCTCGGAGAATGATCTGTATCCTTTGGGACAATAAATACGGGCCTGACCCGATGATTCGCAGAATGCGAAACCCGACCACACTACGAACACTAGTGAAGGAACGTCATTTGTCCAATTTTTCTTTCGAAGAAGTGGCGGAGAATGTGGGCTGGGTAAACTATAGTCAGGTGAGAAACATTGTGGCTGAACTCGTACCTCAGATGCCAACAAGGATCGAGCGGATGGTGGCCAAAGACCTGCTCTTCTTATTGGATGACCTTTTGGCACGAAGTGTGAGGCAAACTGAGCTACCGTTGTGAGTGGAATCACAACTTCACATTCTGATTCGATTTATTACGGACACGTCTTCGGCTACTCACTCCCAAGCGGGACACCAAGGTCCTTCCTGAGGAGTAACGGCATGAGTATTGAGTGGAAGACGAAAGTAAAGATACGGAAATGTCTGCGATGCAACAGTGAGTTTGAAAGTCGCAGATTGGATCATCGGCTTTGTAAAAGATGCCGGAACAAGTCGATGAAACAGTGTGCACCGCTTCTGGCCACCGGCTGCTATCGTATAAAAAAGAAGAAGGCTCCATCAGGTTTTTAGATTTCGAATCAAGACTTCAACTTCTGATTCGATAGTGTTCCCCTGTGACACCGCGTAATTCTTGCTCATGACTGAACTTACCGAGTTCGGTCAGTATATCAGGATTTACGGAGTGTTCTTGACAGTGAACGCGTTATCTAAAAAATGCACTACAGGCGGAGACGAGTTCCCTTTGGATGGCTTTTATTCAAAGGGAGATCGCTTAGATAGCGCGTGCAAGTCGTGTAAGCGCTCCAAACGGAAAGCTACATACGTAGTCCAGAAATCCAAACAAACTTCTAAGCGTGCGCAGGACGTTTTAGGTAGAATCACTAAGTGCTTCGATATAATTTATCAAGCTGAGCACCGAGGATTGGATGGTTACAATTACCGGCTCACGGAGATGATAGAAAGATGTCAAAAGCGCGCAACGCAGTAAGGTTTGATCGTGTGTCCACTGAGGACCAAAAGAGCGGGTTTTCGCTTGATGCGCAGAAAGCTCTCGGTGAGAGGTACGCTAAGGAACACCAATTGAATGTTCGAAGGGTATGGTCGGTTGGTGAATCTGCTTCCAAGGAAAAGGATCGGCAAGAGTTCTTCGACATGATTGAATATGTCAGGGCCAATTCGATCAAGGATGTGATTTTTGATAAGGTTGATCGTGCTGCTCGTGGATTTAAGTCAGCAGACATGGTTGAGGGTCTCATCGAGGATGAGGGCATTAGGTTTCATTTCACTCGAGACCATCTGATTATTGACAAGGATTCTCCGCCGCAGGAGAAGTTTCGGTTTTCCATGGGAGCGATTCTTGGAAAATATTACATCGACAATTTGAAATCTGAGATTAACAAGGGATTACAAGCACGGCAGGATGTGGGCCTGTGGAATAGTAAAGCCCCATTCGGGTACAAAAACATTCGTACGGGAAAAGATGAGAAAGCTGTTGTCGTTGTTGACGAAGAGTCTGCTCCACTTGTGAGGCAAACATTTGAACTCTACGCCACTGGAAATTATCCGTACACGCACTTCATGGATTTAATCAAAGCCAGGTTTCCCGATCGCGTGGTTACCAAGCGTTTGATTGAGGAGATGCTTGCTAACCCTTTTTACTATGGAGCAATGAGGGTTAAGGGACAAGTTCTGCAAGCCTGTCATGAAGCACTGATTGATAAAAAATTATGGGACAGCTGCCAACGGATTCGTGGCATTCGGAGCGCCAATCACCGTGCACTCAGGACGGGTTCTATCCCAAAGCCCTTGATGAACCTCATGACTTGCGGAGCCTGTGGCCATACGGTTACGGGAGAGACCCACCTCAAGTCGAGTGGCAAACAGTACATTTATTACCATTGTGCCCATCACGGGTGCCCTGAGCGCAGGGTCAATACCGCCAGGAGAAACTCTTTGAGCAGATCGGAGCAGCCTTCGAGCCTTTTGCTCGTTTCACGCCAAAGGCCACCCGTGCCTTTATTGAAAGTCTGGAGGGCAAGCTCCAGGATCTTGATCTTTACACCCAGAAGGCTACCGGGGAGCTGGCTGAGAAGCGGCTCGAGATCAAGGAGAAGATCACTAAGCTGGAGCAGCTACATCGGGATGGAATCCTGACTGATGCCGAGTATCAGGAAGTAATCGCAGTGAAACAGGCCAGTTTGGACGAGGTGAAGGTCGAAATCGATGCCCACAACGAGGCGGACCACAAAACCTTCAGGGAAGGCTTCAGGGTTATCGAACTCCTAGTGAAGGTCAGTAATTTTATGAAGTTAGAGGGAAATCAGCTAGAAAAAATCCGCCTTGCAAAATTGGTCTTATCGAACCCAACTCTACAAGGCGGAACTTTACGATACTCTTACGAAAAACCGTTCGATGTCCTCTTAGATTTGACATCGAACGAAATTTGGTGGAGACGGCGCCCGCAGAATCATTCCGCATACTTGCGGCCCATTTTTTCCTATTGTAGGAAAAGCGGCTGCGTCATGCAAGCGCGAAAAAAAATGCGACACGTATAGTGAGTTTGAGACATTTCGCGAAATGTCGGGAAATGTTTTTGCGATCATGATGCAAGCCCTCTGATGATCGCGGAGACGGTTGAGAGTTCTGGATTGAAATTCTGTTTGCGGTCTACGAGGTCGTAAAGCGTCCGCCGACCAAGTCCCGCTTTTTTCGCAAGCTGCATTTTATTTGCGACCATTAGATGCGCGGAAAGCACGTCGCGGAAGGATTCGAGATCCCCGGTCTTGATGCATTCAAGCAGGGTCTCAGCTACGAGCTTAGCGCTGCATAATTCTGGGCTCGAAAACGGAACATGGGCCTTTAGTGCGGGCTTTTTAGGCTTTTGTTTACCTTTTCGGTTCGACGTGGGCGACATTACATACGAGTGTGCGCCTTGGCGCACGTTACTGTCAAGCGTGAGTTTTTGGAAAACCGCATGAAGTCCTGGTTCGGTCATTTACCGACTTCTTTGGAAGCGGTTTCCATCTCGGCTTCAAGTTGTTCCACGGTGGGAAGCTGGCCTTTGAGTGTCTCAGGCAGCGACTCCATGAGCTGCACACTGAATGACGACACGCCGATTGGCTTAGTCATGTCTTGGAGCGCGTATTCGACGACGTTCTTGTTCTTATTTTTGCAAAGAATGAGTCCAATGGTTGGATTATCGTCCTTGTGGCGGAGCGTTTTGTCGATTGCAGTGAGATAGAAATTCAATTTGCCCGCATACTCAGCCTTGAAGTCAGTCATCTTAAGCTCGATGACAACAAAGCAGCGGAGCTTAATATGGTAGAACAACAAGTCGATGAAAAATTCGTCACCACCCACTTCAACTCGATACTGGTTGCCGACAAACGAAAAGCCGACACCTAATTCAAGGAGGAATTGCTTGATGTGTTCAAGTAACCCCCGTTCCAGATCTTGTTCGTGCGCCTTGCTTCCCAGGGTAAGGAAGTCGAAGCAGTAGGGATCTTTTAGAGTTTGTTGTGCGAGGTCAGAGTCGGGCTCGGGTAAGCGGGCCTTGAAATTTGTGAGAGCTTTACCTTGGCGTTGGTAGAGCTTGTTTTCAATTTGGATGACAAGAATTGTTCGACTCCAGCCATGGGTGATGGCTTGTTGAACGTACCAAAGGCGTTCCTCGGGTTTGCTGACTTTCTCAAGAAGCGTGATGTTGTGATACCAGGGCAATTGTGCAAGTGCCTGCTGCACAAATGACCGTTTTGGGTACGCCACGGCAAATGCCCGCATATACTTCAGATTGCGCGGAGAAAATCCAGTCATGCTTGGAAACTCTCGACGCAAATCCATCGAAAGGGAGTCGATCACTTTCGCTCCCCAGCCTTTTGCCGATTGTTTGGCGCAAATTGCGGTCCCCACGTCCCAATAGAGCATCACGAGATGCGTGTTGACCGAGACACTCGCAGAAATTTGCGAATGCTTGATTCTTGCTTTAATCGCCTCAAGAAAGGCCCCATAGGTATTCAATTGTGCAAGCGGCACTTGCACAAAGTTATCCTGTAAGATCATTGGGTTGCGACTATTGGCTTTTGTCCGTTTTGCGGCACTGGCAGGGCGTTTTTCCGCTTTCGCCTTCTTTTTGATGCGTTTCATACGTTGCTCCAAATCCTATAAAAAAGCTTTATCATCGTTCGTTCAATCTTTCTTCCGGTGATCGTAAAGGCTGACGACTTTTTCCATCACGGCCTCCTCGGTCGGAATGAAGCGGAGTACCTCGGTTGCACCGGCCTCGTCGATCCCGGCAAGACGGATGTAACGCTGCATTGTTTTTAGGTCGCGCCAGCCGCAGATTTTCATCACCACCGTTGCGGGTATGCCAGTTGAAATGAGCTGCGTCGCAAAGCAGGCGCGGAGCGTGTGGAACTTTATGGATGGCAAGCGATTGCCGATGCAGAAGGCCCGCAAGGTTCTGGCTTGTCCACCCTTGTTCCAGTCCGAGAATCTTGGCAAAAGAAAGTCATCTGGCCGCAATCGTTCGAGTTGCCGTTCGTTCATCAGAAACCAATAGACCTCGCTCGAAACGGGAACGGTTCGCCAATAGCCAGCCTTCGTGGGGCCAACCTGCTTGAACCGGGTGTTCCAGCTTTTTCGAACGCGAATAAATCCGTATCGTTTCTGGTGAAAGGGCTTCTGGTCTTCTTCAATCGCGGCTTCCCTGGAAATAACCTCGACATCGCCTCTCTTGAGCTGATGGAGTTCGCCGCTGCGGCAGCCGGTGAGGACGGCTACCACCCAGACCGGGTACCACGGGTGGTTTTGCTCCCTTGCCTTGCGTAGAAGGGTTTTGATTTCCTCGCTGGTCAAAACCTCCGGGCGGCGCTCTTCGCGCTCCATCTGAACTTCCAGGCCAAATACCGGGCTTTCATGAACGCCGGTAATGTGGCGTTCTTCGATGCCCCACTTATAGATGACGTTGATCGTGTTCTTAATTTTCTTGCGGAAGGCGCCGTTTTTTCCGGCAGCTTCGGCGAGCCGGTCGATTTCCCGCCCGTCGCCACGATTCAGCTCGGACGCGATTCTTTTTAGCCACGGCGTTGTCCAATTTCGCATGAGCGCCGCGTGATCTGGGACGGTCGCGACCGCGTAATGCCTCGTGGGGAAAAGCTCTTGCTGTGCGACCCAGCGGTCAATGACATCGCCCCAGCAAAGCCCCTGGGCCTCAAGTTTGGTGATTTGCTCGGACAACTCTCGAATGAGGCGCTTTTCCTCGGCGTTCGCTTCGCGCTCAGATGTGAGACCGTTGACGCGCTTCTGCACGCGGGCAGTTGAGCTTCCTCGTCCTCGAAGGTCGAGATAAACCCGCCAAAAAATTTTGCCGTCTTTTTCGTATTTGGTAATGGCCATGAATCCTCCCTTGGTTAAAAGGCTGAGGATTCAAGCAATCGATCGAGTTCAATCCTTCGAAAATAAAGCCGGCGTCGGAACTTTCGGGGCCGGAGATAACCCCGGAACACCATAATTCTCAGCGCATTGGCCGTTTTCCTAAGGTACTTCGCAGCATCCTTCGAATCTAGCCAGGTGAGGCAGTTGAAATCCACCTCATCTGGTTCCCTGTCAGTCGCGATTTCAAGTGTAGTCATTATTTCCCCATTTTCCAAGATGTTCGGTGCCTTTTTATTTTACGGTGAAAAAGAACTGGTATTGCTTGGAGCCCCAGGACGAAGCCGCGATCCAGACCGGGCGAATGACGCGCCAAGCGGCCCGAAAGACACCATAGGAGTAGCGGTCGTATTCTTCCCGCTTTATAAGCCCCAGGATCAAAAACAGCTCAGGGTATAGGGGCGTATAAAAGACCACCATGCGCGCAAAGCGATTCAAGATGTGTAATGCGATGTTTCTAACGTGCAGGGCAAACAACGCAGCGAAGCTCGAAAAGAAGACCAAACGGACGATGCGGTAGTCCGCCGCGCCAAGTTCGTGTCGGACCCACGCCCCGAGGAGTTCGAAAAATAAGATTACAAATGAAACAATGGCATGAATCATAAGTTACCTCTCCACCGCAGTCTCGGTGCCAGCCTGGAGCAGGACACCCAGGAATTCATCTTTCGACACCTTGCCGTTCGCGGCGCAGTAGTCTTGATAGCGTTTCTCCAGACGATCTTTATTGGAGAGCGTCCGGTCCTTGAGCGCATCCAGATGGTCAGGCTTGATTAATGTGATCGCGAGGGCGACATAGTCGTCCGGCGTGACGGGCCGACCGAAGCTTTTGCGGTTGATCACCGCGACCTCGGCCTGGATCTTTTTTTTGGTTTCGCGCTTGACGCGGAGACTGTCGGTCTTGAGTTTGGTTTTCTTACTGGCTTGTACAGTCTGCGTAGTTTCAGTGTTCATAGGTACCCCCTTGTTATGGAAAACGGATTTCTCGCTCCAGGCCCACTTCGCGCGACATCGAATGCGACGGTGCCGTGAATGCGGGTGGCTCCCACGTCAAGTTGACCTCGATGTGGAACGGATCGAGTGAGTCACGGAGCGAGTCAAAGAAATGCAAAATGTCTGGCGCATGGGTGCGCGACTGGCTGGTGCCGTCGATTACCGTCACGCGCTCCAGCTCGCGGCTTCGCGCCACGGCCTGGTGAACCGGCTTGAGCGACGGTGCGAGCAAGACGAGGAGCGCGGCATTGCTCGCCTCGGGATCAATATAAAGATTCGGGGCGCGCCGCAGGAATGACTCGGGCTCAAGGTAGACATGCATTGCCTTGGCCTTTTTGGGATGGGAAGCGAAGAACGCGCCTTCGGCAGATCCCTGGCGCTTGGCTTGATAGCGGCCGCCTTCTTGCGGAACATAGTCCATCGATCCATCTTCGTTGTTTCCTGAGAACAGACGGATGACGCCGTCGCGCCCGACATGCACATGCTGGCGTTTGAAGAGTTCACCATGAACTCGGTGATTGGGAGGGTGGCCCAGCCACCGGGAGAGGTAGGCGACGGCCTCGTTGCGTGACGCTTTCTCGCCCTTTGGGACGTAGAAAGACTGATACGACTTCTTCGCCTCGCCGAGATGCTGTTCGAGCAGCAGCAGCTTCGGGTTGTCATTCAGAATGGATACGGCGTGCAGGAATCCGACCTCACGGTGGGCGGCCACGAAGTCGATCGCGTTGCCACGGGTCTTGTTGCGATGGTTGGTCCAGGTGTAATCCGACACTTCAACGTAATCGCGGCCACGGAGCACGGTTCGGCCATCGTCGGTGCGCGAAAGGCCGATTTTGGTGCGATCACAATAGCCAAGAATACTTTGCAACTTGGCGCGCTGGATCTCTTCGATCGGGATCATGCTCTTGGCCAGTTCGTCCAAGCGCGGTTGGGTAACTCGATCAGCGCGGGTGGATACCAGGGGCGTCGTCGCCGGTGCGATCTGCTCCGCGTTGGTAAGTGCGCGCGGGGGTGTGCGATAGCCTGCGATCAGCCCGGAAAGGGTCGCGCGCAACTCCGGCGATGCTGTCACCCGCGCGCGGTTGGCTTCGAACTTCCGTTCGAGGCTGGGTTTGTCCAAACGAGGGTCGAGGTTTCGGCCACGTTTTCCGTGGGTTTTGTCCGGGTAGTAATAGGTGATGTTCTCGGGCTCGATGCGGACTTGCACGTCAAACGCGTTGAGGATGGCAACATAGTCGTCATATCCGGTGGCATGGTGCCGGGCGAAATTGGCTTTGTTCGCCATGTCTACGACGTAGGAGCGCCCGCGCATGCGGTCGATCCGTTGTACCTTCTCGCTCAACCCGGAGCGGCGACGTTGCGCTTCTTTAGGAAGAACACTTAACCCTTGGGCCAAACATAATTCATCGCTCACGTCCCGCAAGGTTTGCAGGTGGGCTTTTTTGTTTTGAATGCGCTCCCCGGTAGCTCCGCTTACCGGGTTGAGCGCGATGTGGTTGTGGAGGTGCGGAGCGTCAGTGTGAGTTTGAACAACGTACTGATGATTGGGCGCAAAGCGGGATACCAGCTCGACGCCCATCGCGTGAACCTGCTCAGGCGTAAGCCGTTTGCTATCGGAGGGCGAGAAACTTTGAATGATGTGGATCAGCTCGTTACCCTTCGAACGCATCTTATCTTGGATTGCGACGCTATCCTTGCGGAGTGACTCCAGCCGGATGCCGTGCTCAGTCTGAGGGTTTTCCTCGCGCTCATTCGAGCGCAGGTACTTTTCAACCCGGTTGGCGTCTTGTACGAAGAGAATTTTAACGGTTGCCATAGTCCCTCATGGCTAGGGCGTGAAGGTCTTTCATCAGTTTGAACATCGCCGCGATCTGTTCGTTTACACCATCGTTGATGCCGCTGTTCGTGCGCTTGGCGACCTGGTTCATGTTATTGCCGATGGCGCCGAGTTGCCGGAGGATCTCGCGACTTGTCTCGTAGTCGAACGCGGGCGGGAGCAGTTCGGCGGCGCTGAAGTACCGGGTCTTGAGCAGCCAGGGAATGCTATGGCCCGTCAGCAGTTGATCGCGCTGAACGCGGCGGTATTCCACTGGCGTGAAGCGCACGCATGAGCTGTTGGAACAGGGAGTAGCAACCCTCTCGCCAGCTTCTTTGGTCATGACACCCACCTCGGTTCGTTGCTCAATTCGTTGCACTTGCGCGCTTCGGAGTCGGCGGAATGGGCACATAACGCAGGAAGCTGTTGCGAAGAAAAAGGGCCAAAATCCGCAGACGCAAGCATGGACTCTGATATCAGAGCCCGTTTACCACCCCGAGGCCTTCGGCCCCGGACCCCTGTGAAAACGCCGGAGAAAGACGAAGGCGAAGACATCACAAACCTCCAATCGCGGCCCTGGCGGCAAGACCAGCGCCCGAGGAAACGCTTTCGGGCAGAGTGTCGGGCGCTGAATCTGAAAGCAGGGGGCGCAATCCCATGATGAGGGAACCCGTGAACAGCGGGCCGATCATGAGTTGCAGCCACGAGTACACGGCGAACGCCTGATAGAGCCGCGACGAGACGAGTGCCGCCGCGTAAAGCGATACGCCGTCGGTGAGTCGTCCGAACGTTTCGAGTGTTTCAAGGTTGAGCGCGAGCGTGGTGACGACGTGATAGAGCAGCGCCCAAAGTGGATTCCAAAGGCAGATACTCAGGTACGTCATCCACCACCAAACGACGGGCTTCCAGTGGCCGGCGGCGAGAAAGAATACGAGGATCGGAAAGAATCCGACCAGCAGCATCTTTAGAAATCCTGAGACGTGCGGGGCGCGGGCGAAGTGATCGGATAATTCTAGCGAACGTTTCGCTGCGACCGAAGCGCCTTTGAGATCGCGACGGCCCAGGAGTGAGAGCACGCCGTCCATCGAGAATGCGCGGTTGAGGTATTGCATGATCCTGCCGCCGGTTCCGGGTAGCTCGGCGCCCTTTTCGACGCCCATCGTGCCCTCGCGGCCTTCGAGGTAGTGATTGACGAGCAAGTTCGAGGTCACCCAATTTTCATAGTTCTGGCCAAACCCCTGCCAGAACCTCGGGAGACCTGAGCCCTCGGCGACGGCGCGGTCGTAAACTGATGAGCGGTGGTGGGCGTAGTCCGTGAGCGCCTGGTTCATCCCGCGTTTGAGTTCCAGGCAGTTGCCGACGGGGCCGGTCCCGAGTGGAATCGCAGCGAGCTTTTGGTCGGCACCGTTCTCGCGCGAGAAGTAGCGATCGAGGAAGCCACCGTCCGTCGAAGGGTCATACTGCGGCAAGACCTTGCTCAAGCACTCTTCGGTGTAGAAATCGATACTCGACTTGAGACCGGGGTCGTCGATCGAGTCGGCGGCGGCTCCGAGCATGGCCTTGTAGAAAAAGTTGGCTGACGTTGCCTGCGGGTTGGTCCTACTGAATGTCGAATCCACGAGGAGCGCCAAGGCGCGGGCAATCTCCTCTGCTGAGGCCGAGAGCAGGCGAAACACGAGGCTGACCCGGTACTGGTCTTTTGCGTTCGAGACGTGACTTACGATGTAAGGGTTCTGGCTCCACGTCCCGCCCGCCATGTTCGCCGGACTCACGCTGGCGTCAACCTTCAGGAGCGAAATCCCAAGGAAAAGGCAGAATACGAGGGCTACGACGCTGCCCACGGGCGCGCGATGCGTGCGCAGGAAAAACGGAATGTATCGGGATGCGAAGTGGACGAGGAACGTAAAGAAGGCGACGCCGAAGATGAGGATGAGCGCCGCTCGGAAGATTACCTGCGAGGTGATCCAGCGGGTGACCTCTTCCTGGAACTGAAGACCCATTTGTAAGTACAGCGCTTCGTAAGCTGTGTTGGCGTACATGGGCTGCTACAAGAGCAGGTGTTGTGCCAGGATGTGTGCGTTGATAGGCTCGTGAAATTACAACGATTGGGATTTTTTATTGAGGGCGGATGAGGCCGGAAAGTCTACGTGGTGAGACTTGGGCGTAGACTTTCTGGGCGTCTGAGCTCGGATTGTTCGGTGCAACGACGATAAACGCAGACCTGCCGGGGTGGGAAGTTTATCATTTCACTTCTGTCCAGAGGCCGTCTTCGACACGTCTGACCTTGGAAAAGTGTTCGTCAAATTCATCGCAATGGAAGCTATGAATCGGAATGATTGCTTTGGGGGCGACGGCTTCCACGAGTCTTTTGAGGTCACTCAGGTAAGCATGGCCAGAACAATGAATATGAATGGGGCCACGAATCTCATTGATTGCGAGGAAGTCAGTAACATCGGTCATTCTTGGTAAATATCCACGCCAGAGTGAGTAGATGTAAGAAGCGCCGTTGAGGGCCTTTGTTGAAATACCAGAGGGCCATTCTGGGTCAAAGTCTCGAATCAGGCTGCCTCTGAAGCAGAATGTGAATAATTCGGGCGCTCTCGAAATTTCGTGAGCCAGGATCTGATGAACACGCAGAGGTGCAATTTGTCTATCTTGCGCTCTATTCCGAAGTGCGTTCCGGAGAAACGCGCGGTTCATATAGACCTTTACGCCGTCCCAGCCAGGCTGAGGAAGACTGCTGACATTCAGAGCCTTAAATAGGCTGGCGGTATAGCCATCCATGACCAAGGTTCTTCCGGCCTTCAGGGTTGCTCGATAGATTGTTACCATTCGATCAATGTTCTGCGAACTTGCCTGGACGAGCACTAGGCCCGAAGTGTTTTTCATCTCGTCGAGAAAGAGGGGTTCGAGTTCCTGTTCTGTGACGTACTTCTCGTCACGCCCAATCATCGTACCTTCCATAAGAAACGAATCGATCTCCTTCGGAAGTGAGCGGATTAAACTGTCCAGGCACCAGTGCTTCCGTCCGTGGCCTCGAAAGTCACCAGAATAGAATAGTCTCTGGTCATCAGCCTCTATTAAGAGCGCATAGGCGTCAAAGGCTGAGTGATCCATGAGAAACGGCGTGATGCGAAAGGGGCCGATTTCGAACGGATGCCGATCTGTATAGTGGTGCGGACTTCTAATCCCGGTTTTCATCGGAGTGTACTCTTCGGTGATCCTGATCAAGGTTGCGGCTTTTTCGCCCATGTAAAACGGGATACTTTCATGCACAAAGCGGGAAAGTCCGTAGTGATCAATGTGCGGATGTGAAATGACGACGGCTTGGATTCCTGATGGGCTCCCATCATACAAACCCGGCAACTCGGGCAGGACTTTTTCTTGCACTAACTCGGTTACGCTTCTGCTTAGAATTTCGCGCGAAGAGAACGGGCCTTCTTCTGGCAGTGTTAGTGGCATGCCAATATCAAGAATGATTTTCTTTCCCTGAGCTTCGACCTCAATGAGATTTCCGCCAATCTCGTTCGCTCCGCGGTGGATTCGATATTTCATATGGCACCTCCGTTAATCAATTCGCAGTGGCACAGGGTGGGAAGATCGAAATTGCCGGTGCTCAAGAGCGCTAAGCGAATTTTGTGCTTAGAATATTCAAGGCGTTCCTTGAATCGTCCAAGAAGACGGCTTTTGGGGTTATAGGCGTATAGGACGGTGAGCGCCTGCACGGGTTGATTTGGGTCAATGTTTGGCATGTTTTCCGGCAAGAGGCCTAATTCTACTTTCTGTCGAATCATCCGGTTGAAAGAAATAATGAGAGTGTTCAAGGGATGTTCCGAATTTTCGCAAAACATTTGAAAGTACGGTGGGATTTGCTGATGAAGGCGCTGAATGCTGTTATCCAGGCCAACCTTCAGTTCTGTAAGTACGAGCCCCCTGGACTCGCGGTCCACTCCCAACATGTCTAGCCGAGGTGCGCTTCCGTTCACACGAGCCTGACGGTCAAAGATCACTATACGAGAACTGTGGATCGAATTTGCTTTTGCGATGGCGTCCTCAATTCGGCCCTCGTCGCCCGTAAGAGGCATCGCATTGGCGGAAATTGCGTTACGCTTTGCGCTCAGCCAATCAATGGTTGATCTGTCACACTCAAAACGGAAGTAATCGCCACTGTCCGACAGAGGTTTGGGCGGTAAAGTGATCTGTTCGAGGTACTTTTTGTGAATTTTGACGGAATGGGAGTCGGTGAGACGGTCGTATGTGACCTCTGCTAAACAAGCTGCACCGTCGTATAACTTGACTGTGTCGCGCGCTCCGAAATTGAGGCACCAATGCCCGGCCTTAGCCTCTTCTACCAGGGGGTGCAAGATCCCTGCTTTAAGCGCCTGAAACATCTGCTCTGATAACTCACGATATACTTGGTTTGTTTTCATAAAAGCCTCCATACAAACCAGTTTACGCGATGCGTTATAAAACAGCAACTATAATTATATTATAATTTCAGTCCCATATAAAACAAGCACTTAGAACGATATCTATATGGAAATCCATAGATGTATATTTGATGATAACTGCAAATAGGCGTAGAATTGAGGGTAGCTAATGGAGGCGGCAGCGATGAAAAAGGAAACAGACGAACAGTATTTTACTTCGGATAATAGGCTCTCTGAAAAAGGGAAAACCGCCGCTAGCAAGATATTGCTGCGTACTAATGAGGAAATTCAAAGGATCGGTGGCGTATCGAAGGCTGCTGTCTATAAATGGAACGCCAAAGAAAAGCCTGCGCCGATCTCGCCTAGGGGTAAAAGTGCTTTTCTGCGGTTGATTCAGAGCATTGATGAGCCTTCCGCGAAAAGAACTGGAAAAGCAATGTCGCTCTCCCAGGTGGCTACTGATGAACTTATAAGAGAACTGAAACGGCGCGGGGCGCGCCAAATACTTTTCTGAACGGTCGACACATCGGCGAAACAGGCTATTTCACATTATTGTTGTGTGGAACTACAAAACATCCCATCCGCGCAGTCATTCATCCTCGCCGCATGTGACGCCCTGGTCTCGGTCCCGCTCTGCGTAACAAGGTTCGACCGCGTGGCTTCGTCCTGCGCCGCGAGCCCCTCGGCGGTGATGTATTGCATGACCTCACCCACTGGTTTGGCCTGCTCCTGCCGGAGCCGGAGCGTGAGATCGACCTGGTCCTTGAGCGACTGGCGTTTCTGCTCGATCTCCAGCTTGCGGTTGGGCGGTAGATTTGGATTCTGTGCGGCCACCGTGAGTACGTCGATCGAGCGATTCATATCGCGGCTAAACGCCTGCATTGCCATCGCCTGCGAGAGCTTCAGGCAGACACGGTCGCGCCGCAGCTTGGGAAGATAGGATAGATTTCTGACCACATCTGGCGTGAGCATGGGCGTTTCTTCCTCGCCTGACGCTGACGGCAGCGCCTTCATCCGACGAGCAATCTCGTCATCAGGAATGAACTGCGCGCTTGTCGCGAGCTCGGGCAGGAGCTTTCCGCAAAACGCCTGGGAAATCTGCTCCTCCATCGAAAGAAGGTAGGATCTCGGTGAATAAGCGTGCGCGCGCGGACCATATTCGACGCGCACGTTTCCGTTCGTAAGTACGGTATCGCCCACGATTGATTGAAGAAGTCCGGTGACCCGGTCGCCCTCGGCACCTGAGAAACCGGCCCAACGAGTTGAATCCGCGAGAAGTTGATTGGGACGATTGGGGTCGTCAGACCGCCCGGCCCACGCGCCAGCCTTTTTCTCAAAGACTCCATTTTGGCAAGAAGCCATGGCCGACTCCATGTCGCCGCCATTGGCCTCGATCGAGCGATGAACACAGGACTGGCGTTCGCGGTAATAATCCTCAACGCGCGAATCGACGTACTTATCCATGATCTGGCACTGGTTCAGGCGAAGGCCCGCGATGAAATTTGCGGAGACCTGAGTGTGCTTGAGGATCGCGCACCAGGTTGGCGACATATAGCAAGCCGCGAGCATCGGCGCGCTTCCTAGAATGTCCTGCGCCATTCCCTTGAAGTAATCTCCATTCAAGACCTTACCAAACGCAGCGCGAAGGGTTCCGTCGATGCTGATCTTGCCGCAATCTGCGCCGATGGCGAGATTTACGCCGAGGTCGATCGGCTTCATCATCTCAAATAGATCATTGCGCCTCTCTGGATTGGGCGCATAAAGATAATCTTGGGGCTTTAGGCGACCCTGCCAGCGCGCGTCTGCGCCTGCGAACCCGAAGCTGTCAGCAGCGAAAGCACTGGGGTTTGCGACAACGAGCGCTGTGATCCACGCAAATCTTAGCATTGGCTTCATGTTGCGCCTCCTTGTTCCGGCGCGAGTGCCTCGACCATCAATCCCTCCGTCGTGCCTTCCGGATATCGCGCGACCAAATCCTCGAGCGCACGATGCGGTTCAGTCGGGAATGCCTTCAAAGTACGTTCGGCTTCCAAGGCATCAGGCCGATGGGTGGGCATGAGCCATAATTCGTGTGCCGAAGGAACACTGCGGAATACCCCAGCGAGAGCCTGTGTCTTGTGAATGTAAAACGCATCGGCGTAGCGCCCGCGCTCGGTGCGCAGGCTTTTTACGATCTGGGTCGCCGCCTCACCCAATAGCTCCGAGTTCTTCGCAATAAAGTTCACGTTGTCGTCTTTCATCGAGAGGAAGAGAAAGTGGTCCGCCACGGCCCACATCGCTTGACCTGCTGCCGTGTCGAAATAGTTTCTAGGATTTGGGGTCAGACCGATCAAATAAAACCCGAGCTTCCGAAACGTCTCAGCCGCGTCGATGACAAAGTCCTTCGCAACGGGGTTGTTGCGCCCGAGCATCCCGAGTTCTTCGATCACGATGAACCCACCGCGGCTTCTGGCCTCGTCGTTCTTGATCTTGCGGCGAATGTCATCAACCACGCTCATGGTCATCAGCGTCTGGAGCACGGGCTCGCCGGAAAGGGCGTCCAGGTCATAAACATAGAGATCGGCCAGGCGGTCGGAACCTTTGCGACGCTCCGATCCACGGAAAAACGGGCCAAAAACGCCGTCTGAGTAGAAGGGCCGCAGTTTTTTGGCGAGATCATCGACAGCTTGGCCGTATTTCTCGAACTCGGGCTGACCGGTCAAGGTGCCAAGCTGAGAAATTACATCGTCTATGCACACGTCGGAAGCGGCGTCCCCGCCGCCCGCAGCGGCATCGAGAAGTTCACCGGCAACATATCGGACGCCTGCCGTTTGGGTCCGCACCTCGTATGCCTGTCGAATCGCCTGCGTGATGCAGGTCGTGTGCTCAGAGTCGAACTCGAACTTGGGTGAAGTCAGTTGAATCGCGGCGGTCAGGAGTTTGACGAGAAAGCCTAGCTTTTCCTCGTCTAGGACGCCGCGAAACGGCGAAAACGGCATGGGCTTGCCATGCTCGAAAACAGTAAGCTCTGACGGCAGAAATTTCGAGACCATCCCGTAGCTCGTCTTGTGGTCGATGACGAAGATCAGCGGCTTGGGGTCTCGCCGCAGCTCACCCAGGAGCATCAGGATAACTTGGCCGCTTTTGCCTGAACCCGTATCGCCCAAGACGGCGGTCATGTGCGAGTTGCCGTGAGTCCGAAGCGAAAAAGGCACGATGCCGTTTTCCCGCGATAAAAAAAGCGACCCACCGCCAGCCACCATCGGGCAGCCGCGAAAAGTATCAAAGACCGGACAGAAATGAACGATATCAGAGGCTAGGATCTTTACGCCCCGTTGGGCGGTGTAATCCGCGATTGGATGATACTGGAGCGGCAACGAATTGAGCCACAGGCCAAAACCGATTTCTTTTTCGACGAGCGCCTCGCATTCCAGCCGTTGCTGAAAACGGGCCAGACATTCCTGCGTGCGTTGATCGAGGTCGTCTTGAGAGTCACCTTCGATCAAGAGAGTGAACGTCATGCGCAGCACGCGGTCATCGCGGAGAAGTTGGTCTTGCAGACCCTCGATCTCGGCTTTCTGCCGCCTGGCACGGGCGGTAGGCGTATTTTGAAGAAAAAACTCCTTCAAGGCGAAGTGACGTTTGACTGCTGCCGATTTCGGAAAGGACACGTTAACGGAGAGACGAAATGGAAAATCGAGGCCGAGGAAATAGGCCATGGCCCCAGGGTACGCAAACGACGGAGCATTTTTGAGGGAGATCGTGCGCGTGGTCACGCCCTCGCGGGTTATCCCCGGATAATCGACCCGGCTGGGACAGAAGATAACCTGCTCCGAAAGTGATAGGCCCGGATTCACTGGCGAGAAGGGGCGCTTGTAATACGTTACCGGGTTGAACGTCCTTCGCAAAAAATCGGTCAGATCGGCTGAATTGAGCCGCTTGAGTGGCAGCGGTGAGGTCAGCTCAAACTGCGACAACGAATGATTGAAGGCTCGCGCTTGCCTCAGAAAACTCTGAAGCTCGTTCGAGAGGGTTGCATGAGTATTGCCAATCTCGGAGGCGACGCGACCGAGTTTAGCTTTCGCGGAAGAAGTTTTCTCAAACTGCCGCACTGAAAGATAGAGCGTGCGTCGCATAGGCACTCCGCTGCCACGCAGTCGCTCGACCTGGGCGAGATGTAGGCTTGCCGGTACGTCGCCGCGACTCCGGTCGGCCCCGGTCACGCTGCGATCCCATTCGCGATCAAACGGCGAGATAACCGACTGATCGAAGAGCAGCGACAGCGTGACATCATCGGGAAGTCTAAACCACGAACGAAGACCCTCCAGCAATGTCACGATCTCTTGAGACGTTTTGGTTTCGTGTTCACAAAGCGCAACCTCATATACGACACCTAAAGAGCCATCTTTCTGCCGAAATAATCCAAGTTCCGCGACATATTCGTCATAGGTCAGGAAGTTCGCTAAGCTATCGGGGCGCTCCAGGAACGCACGAGCGAAAACTTCGTGCTTCGATAATGCGTCGTGAAGGATCTTAGGAAGATCGGTCGTTTTCATTGGGTGGCGGCCTCCGGTGCGGCGGATAATTTAGGCGCAGGCGGCGTAGATTTTTGGCTCCTGTGTTTGCGCGGATGCTTACCTTTGGTTTCGCGGATTCCTGCCACGGGTGGCGCGTCTTCGTCGGTTGGGTCGAGCACCCACTGATCTTGCGCGACGAGAAGAAAGACGTAGCCGCCCCAAAAATAATCCCGTGTCGGCAGCTCATGCGGAAAGATGTAGACCTTGGCCACGCGAGGGGCAGCTCGCTGCAAAACTGAGCCTTGGGCGTGCCGACCACGCTGATAAAGCGCGACTTCCTCATCATCCGGCGCGTCTCCGTACCCCGCCCTGTTGTCGAGCATCCTGACATAGGGCGCGCGGTTCACACAGCCACCGCCAAGCGCCAGGACCAACCAAAGTGACGCAATCGCACTACTCCATAATCCGCGTGAAATACGAATAGATCGTTGTATTCTGGGCATGTCCAATTCCTTCCTCGCCGTTTTGAGCAAAATAATCTTTGGGGAGATCCACTGAATCCTGCATGATGATCCAGACATCCTGACCGGAGCCGACGTTAATGGTGGGCAATAGATTTTGTGCCTGTTTGAGATACCACTGCGTGACCATCGAGGCGGCTTCAGCAGCACCACCCGCACCGATGTATTTCGCCTGGTCGCCCGTAACCATAGACTGACCGCCGCCTAACGGCGTCGCCTGTTGCGTCGTCTGTGCTTGTTGAACGGCCTTGCTGATACCAGTTACGACACTCGATAAAAACCCCATGGCCGCGACGCGATCCTGCTTGGTGTTTACAGTTCCCATGACCGCAAATGAATTGTCCGCGTCATCGGCAACGAAACCATTGACCTCGCGCTCGAAGAAACCACCCTTTTTAGATACGCATGAAAGTTTCACGGCCTGCATTTGCACGCGCTCTGTCGAAAGATCGCCTTGGGCCTTAGCGATTGCAAAGCAGCCCGTGAGATCCAGGCGCTTGTGGTTTGGAATGACATAGGCAAAATCAAGTTGGAGAAGAGCTGGATAAGTCTTGCCCTCGGGCGCCTCGACACCCGTCAGGAGCTTTGCTTTGACGTAACTTCCGGTCGGCAGCACCACGCTCGGACGTTTCAGATAGACCGCGCCCGACGTCTTCACGGGAAAAGACACGACATTGACACCCGGCTTGCCACCTCGGCGCGATTTGTCGATTCCCGAGAATGCAGAGGTGCCCATTCCGGCTCCTGTTCGCATTGGGCCAGCCTGGGAAATAGACGTCGCATCGCGCATTGGTGTCTTGCTGTAGTCATCGGTTGGCGCTCCGAGGCGAATCGCGGGTGCGCCGGACTGTCCGACCGGGGGAGTGGCCGCCATCGTTTCGGGCGCCGGTGGTCCATAGAGAGTTGGCGAAGACGGGGCTCCGGGCAGAGGTGGCGCGGACTGCGTGTTGGCCGCCGGTACTCCCGCTAGTGTAGGCGGAGTACCAGGCGCACCAGCTCCCGGCTGTATCTGGCTGAGCTGACCACGCAGTTTGGTCACCTCCTCTTGGAGATGTTTTTGCTTTTCGAGAATCTCTTTTTGTTGGCGGCTGAAAAGGGTCTGCTCGCCCTGAAGCACCTTTTCTCCGGGGTTTCCGAGGATGCTGGCGTGTTTGAAATCAGGAACTCCATCGGTACGAACCAGAATCCTCGTGGACTCGGCTCCGGTCGCATAAGACAGAAACACGGCTATCGCAGCTACGCCGCCAGCCAGAGCCAGGGGCTTTCGATGCGTTCGGATTGCTGCTTGAATGCGGGGCAAGTCGCGATCAAGCCTCATTTGTCACCCTTTCCACTTTTGAGCGCGACCGGAAGGATGATGCGTTGTGAAGACGCTCCGGGACGCGCGACCACGCGAAGGTAGGCTTCGCGCTCTTCGGGAGTTTTCCCACCGATGATGCTGCGATCCACCTGGGCGAGAATCGCGAGGTTAGGCTGTCCGATGGCCAGTGCGTCGAGCGTGATCTCGAAGGAGCTTTCTTTGGAGCCTGTTTTTAGTAGATAGACATAGCCGTTCATGTCGTGACCCCGGTAAACCCGCTTCAGCTCAGCGGTAAGATTCGGGGAACCCAGCGAAATGGGCTTCGAGTAGTTCTCTGAATTGAACCCCGCCACCTGATCGCCGCGAATCATCGCACGCATGAGATCGAGTTCGGAGATCACCATTGGATCGGCGTGGTCTTTGAGATTGGGATTTGTGTCGCCAAGGTCTTCTTTGGCCTTGAAGTCATAAATCGAATCGCGCTTGAGATTCGAGCGCGTTGCGACAACAAGTTGCGTGCGGATTGGCGTGCCGTCAGAGAGCAGGAAGGTTACGTCAGCGGAGCCCTCGGAGAATCTCGGTTTAACCGCTAAAACGCTGTAGTCGGACTCTTCTTGATTCGCGGGACGAATTTCGAAGCGGCTGGCCTCGGTGATCGTCTTTACTTCCATGGGAAACCGAAAAATTGTCTCTGTCCCGAAAGCCACGGGGATGGTTTCGCGCGCCTTCCCAAAAAGAACATCTCGGGCTGATGCCGAATGAGTTACGCCGAACGACATCAGCAGCAGAGGCGGTAGAAACCGCGCAAAATAGACACTCAGGCGTGCCATTCGAGCCCCTGTTTTATCTGTCGAGTTACTTTCCATTTTGTCCCCCTTGCGTGAATCCAGATTTTACGCGAAATGCGTTTGCGTCCTGACTGGTGAGCTTGACGATTTCGAGATACCAGCGCTTTCCGGCTTTGGGCGGAACCAGCCGTAGGACCATCTCGATCACGATGTCGGTTGACCCCAGGTGCTCGTTGTTGGCATAGGTGTCTTTTCGGCCAACGGCAGTGACTTGGTAGTAGCCGTCCTGATTCGTGCGGATTTCTTTTTGAGTGATGCTCAGAATCTGCGCGATTGCCTCGGTCTTTACCCGCGCCACCCAGGTTGATGATTCCATCTTAAACTGAACCCGAAGCTCGGGACTCATGCTGTCGCCAAGTCGTGCGTATTGTTCGGCGACGTTGGCTGGTGCGAAGGTGCCAAAGGTCTGGAGAAAATCCATCGCGGCATTCTGAATGTGGGATTCCGGAACGCTCTGAGGAGCTACCGGCGTAAAATCGAGAACACCAGGCGCGAGGATGAATTCCTTTTCCCGGAGCTTAGTGTTCAGGTGCGAGACCTCGATACGCGAGGTGAGAAAGAGCGCGACAAAGCCAACTGACACGAGGGCCAGCGCGTACTGAAGAGACAGTTTTTCTCTCATGAGTGCGGCCCGGTAGCAGATATACTTGGGAAGCACCCGCAGATCGACGCCGCCTACAATATAAGCAGGCGGGGTTTGAAGGCGCGCTGCCTCGAAGCCTTTTTCCATTGGCCCAATGACGTGGGAGTGGAGGGCAAGGGCGGCCTTGTGGCTTGCGCGCGACACGGCGGCTTTTGCGGTGGCCCCGGCTTGTCCCGACTTTGTCTTGAGCTTCGTGATCCAATCAGTAGATTCCATGGGCGCCTCCGCTCAATCCGACATCGGCTGGTTTCGACCTGGATTGACGAGTCCAGGCAACTGCGTTCCGAAACGGCTATAAGGCCAATGAAAGACCATCCCGCGATTGAAGTTTCGCCGAACGTAAGGAAGGCCAGCGAGCGCCAGGACGAGCAGCACGCAGAGAATCACCCACTGATAGAAGATGGCTCCAAAAATCAGGATCAATCCGAGGGCAACAAATACTTCGGATAACTCCCAAAACTCTAGGACCATGACTGGCGAGTCGAGCGTCTGACTCACAGGACGTCCGAGGCGGCGTTTCATTTCGGTATAATCACGCATTGCCTGACTCCCGATCTGCGGCGGGCCTAGTCTCTGGCATCTTGAATCGAGCGACGTACTGATCGCGGTTGATGAACTCGACCTGCGAGAAGACGCTGCTTGAACCGCTGATTGAGAAAATGTTTTTGACCCATGTTGGAGCGGTTCCGAACAGGAGTGCGGAGACAATTGCGACGACGGCACTTCCGAATCGGGCCTCTTTTAAACTCCAGGCGGCGCCGCCAACACAAAGGCCGCAAAGGAGTCGCGCCACCCATCCGAAAATTGCCGTGTCGAGAAATTTAAGAAGAGTGCCGGCGCCTTCCATCTGAGCAGATATGTCATCGCCGGGGAGGCGAACGGTACCGGCGAACGCGGTATATGGATCGAGCACCATCACGAACACATAGACCATGACGGCAAGTTCTATGATGATCAGGACCGGTGCGAGTCGATAGATAAAGTCGATGGCGCCGACGAGCCATCGATCCACCCAGGTTAGATCGGGATGATGGGACAAGATTTGCGATTCCGTGGTTTTCATTTTGGCCTCTCTCTTTCTCAAAGCTGCAAACGAGAAGAGCAGAGACCGTGCCAGCGCAGGGCTTTCGGTAAGTGCGCGAGATGATGATGGTCAGGGTTTTTTGGCTAACGTGATTTCAGTGGGAAAGTCTACGTGGTGAGACTTGCGCGTAGACTTTCAGGGGCTCAGTTGAAGTGATAGTGACGGTACTCAGCCGCAAGACGATCCGGCATGATGGCGTCCTTCGATCGCGGGTCCGCGAGAACGCGATAACACGTCCCATCTCAGTTTTCCGCATCCGGTGGACGTGCGATCTTTTCCCTTGGCTCTGGACTTGCGACTCTGGCTTATTGCTCTTTTCCATCTCGTCGAATATGCCGTTCAGGCGGTCGAGTTGTTCTTGCGTCAACGGTCGCCGACGGATCGCCTTCAGTCGCGCGGCTAGGGTTGCAAACGGCTTCTTTGCTCTTGGATTCTTCATTTCAAGTCACTCTTTTACCTGCCACCAAGATAACTCGAAAAACAGCGTCACAACGGCTTGATATTACTCATAATTACATATTCGTACATCATCTTTTGTCCGAAAGTGCCCCCAACACCGCCGCTGCCGTCTGATACCCCTGCATCTTGAAGAACGACTTCTTCTGAATATCCCCAATCAGCAACACCGGCACGCTCTCGATCCCGTATCGCTTCAGCTCCTCGGGCGGCGCCGGACTCACTGGGAACGGAATTTTAGCGCGTGCGGCCTCGTCGCGATCAACTTGTCGCAGTTCGATCCAATAACCGAGCGCGGAAAGCTCGCGGATTGTCGTTGAGAGCATGTGCTCGCAATGCGGACAGTGGGAGTCGAAATAGAGCCGCAACCGAAACCGCTTGGCGTCGGGACGTGGCGCAGGTGCTCCGCCAATCCGAGCCGATGCGCGCGCGACGGCCGCCGGGGCCTCGGCAGCAGCGCTGACCATGGCCGCCGGTAGTGCCGGCATGTTTGGCGGCAAACTCTGGCCGTGGTTCGCGGCGTAGGCCGTGAGCTTTTCTTGAAGCCGGTGAAGAAGCTGATTCTTCGTTTCCAGGTAGTGAAACCAATTTTCGATATTCGAGTCCGTGGGATTACGGGCGATCTCCATGAACGGCGCGGGCGGTGTGTAATCGCCTTCGCGGAAAAACTCGTCGTTCTTGGGGTCACTATATTTCTGCCACGGAAACGTGCCCACACCTGGCTGCGCTGCCCCCTTTGTGGGGGCCGCCAGCGGTCGAACCGCACCCAGTGTCGATGTTGCGCCGCCTTTCGGTGCAGCCTGCTTCCAGTAATCTAGATCCGGCTCGCCAAAATACGAAAACTCCGAGCCCGCCGCGAGCGCGTTGACGGTGAGAAGCAGCATGTAGAGCGGCCCGGCGCAGAGACTACGCCGCTGAGAGGATCTCATAGGCATCCACCTCACCGCTATTTCCGAGCTTGAGCATCGCCTCTTGCAGCGACGGTGACTTACGCCCCGTCGTCGGCTCCACGTATTCAAAGACGGGAAGACGACCGACGATTCCGCGCTGGCAGCCAGAGCAATCGCCTTGGTGGGGACCACGCGTCCAAAGTGGCCCGTCTCCGTATTCTGGGCCACCAAAGAACTCGTGTCGTTCACGGTCATTCACGATCCGCTTGCAGGTCGGACACAGTTTCGCCAGCAACCGCTGGGCAGATGCAAACCGCAGAAGCGATGTCACCTGGTCCTCGCGAATACCCAAGCCCATGAGTCGGCCCGTGACTTCGCGGGCATTATTCGCGTGAAGCGTAGAGAGCACGAGATGCCCGGTCGCCGCAGCCTGAAAACACAGTTCGGCGGTCTCGCGGTCCCTCACTTCGCCGACGAGAATTACATCCGGGTCCTGCCGCATCATCGCGCGCAGCGCATCGCCATAGCCGAGCTTCGGCGAGACCTGAATCTGGGTGATGCTCGGGAATGTGTATTCCACCGGGTCTTCGATCGTGACGATGTTGAGACTGGCGCGGTCAAGGGCCGCGAGGGCCGAGTAGAGAAGCGTGGTCTTGCCGCTGCCCGTGGGGCCGGTGATCAGACATACGCCCGATCCTTGTTTGAGTGCGCGATTTACGGCACGCTGCGCGTCTTCCTCAAGATTCATGGCCGCAAGGTCAAAGGAGCGGGCCTTATCGAGGAGTCGCAAGACGAGCTTTTCACCGTGAATTGTGGGCACCAGGCTCACCCTGACATCGAGGTTGAGTTCCGGCACGCTGATCCTTGAATCCTGTGCGCGAAGACTCACGGCCACCGAGCATTGGCTCAACCGCTTTGCCTCTTGCAAGAAGGGCGCTTTATGGACCTGTGCGATGTTCTTCCACGCAATGAGGTCGCCGTTCACCCGAAAGCGAATCCTCACGCTCTCGCGATCCGGTTGAATATGAATATCCGAAGCGCCCAGGCCCTTGGCCTGCGCGATCATGTCCCAATACAGACCCGCGTATGGATTTTCGTTACCAAGATCACTCATATTAAATTCCCCCACCCGGAACGGCCTGACAGGCCAGTAGAAGTGCCGCTATTTCAATGGCTGCCGCCGGGGCTTCCGGTATGTCCTGACAGCAGCTCACCTTTTTCCAGACCGTAAAAAGATAGCCATTGGGTTTCCCAAACATGCGTTGCTCCTCGCGCACGCCCTTCAGGGTTTCAAGTGCGCCCAGATTCTGTCCTTCCCGAAAACAAGAAGAGCCTTGCGGGTACAGCATTTGCCAGACCTCATCGGGATCGCTTGGGACGGTGTGACTGACTTCCGTGCCGATACTTTTGAGACGCGCGGCGATCATGAGTGCCGCGCCCGCGCGCGAAGCACCGTGATAGACCCCATAGCGCGGAAAGAAGACGCCCCAACCGTTACAGGCATCGCGCGAAGAGGGCGGATACTTGGGCAGTGGAAGAGGAAAACTACAACCGCCGCCGCCACCGAACGCAGGGGTACCAGCGCCAGCCAAACCTTCCGCAGCGCCCTTGAGGATGCACGCTTTGGGCGATAGGCTCCATGCAAGAAAAGACGGCTGAAGAGAGTCGGCAGTTCCTATGCCCCATTGTTTCCCGAGGTCTTCGCTCATCAGATCAAAACAGGGCATTTCGGCTCGTGCGCCCTGGCACGGTAAAGCCGAGAAGACCGGGCTTGCCAGTGGCACAGCAATTGATCGGGCCTGAAAAGCGAAAGTGCCATTGTCGTCCTCTACACCGAATGGAATTGGCACGCCCGTGTGATGGAGCGCAAGCTGCGCGGCGGCCGGGTGTTGACCAAAAAATGTATCTTTGGAGTTGGGCCAAACTTCGAGGAACGTCTGTGGGACGTAATACGAGATTTGGGCGCACGGCCTGGGGATCGGCCAGCCGCACATGCACATTCCGACGTTAAAATTCAGGCAGGACATGAATTCCGAGGAGCGGATGACCGAGCATACGTTCGGAAAAAGTACGGCGGCCCGGGCGACCTGTGATGCGGGGGCCATGAAGATGAACACGCCGAGACCAATGACGACCGTCGTTGCAAAAAAGGACCGCGTCTTGCGTGGAACCTGCGCGGCCTTTCGCAGAATTTTCATGATCGCACGGTGCGAGATTCTCATGGTCTTTAGGAAATAGGGTTTGAGAAAAAGCTTCTCGAATTGCGTTTCCACCCCGTTAAAAATCTGCGCGAAGGCTTCAAAAGGACGCAACCGCGAAAATTCGCGCGCGGTGACCGGAAATTCCTGCGTGGTGTGCGTCGAAACACTCTCACTTCGGCTGGTCCGATTGGAGTTCTGCCCGCCGAATAGGAGATCGGGCCGCGTGTTCTGCGCGCTTTCCGAAGAACTGTGAGACTGCCGCTCGCGATCGACCTGGCCGTGGGGCTCCTGAAAAAGACGGATCGTTTTAGTGTCGGTCGAATTTCCGAAAATACGCGTGCGAAAATTCTGTAAAATCTCGCGCGTGGCGGGCTCGCTACGAATGGCGTTCTCCAGGGAACTCACGCTTTGGGTGGCCGCGATCGTTATGGCCTTCGACTCGCGAGCCTTGGCGAGATAGCGGTCGTCGCCCAATCCGGCGCCACCGCCGCTTGTCGCCACGTCTTGGTATTCGTCCATGACAAGCACCGCATAACGAGTGTCTGGGGCGTTTGCCTCATCGACCCGTGCCAGTACGGCCTCTTGATAGAGCAGTTTAAAGAGCGTTCCGATGGAGCGGGCCAGGGAATCGTTTTCGATATTGAGGCAGATCAGTTTGCCGTCCCTTACGGCCTGGGCGATTGAATGCAGGGTGATTTCGTTTCGTGCAGGCGACAGGATTTGGGAGACGCGGTATTCCAAAAATTCATTCAGGAAGCCTGTTGCCGTGGCGAGAATGCTGGTGCGAATCTTCTGATCCATTTGCGAAAACTCTTCTTTGAAGTAATTGATCGCCATTGTGATGTTGTCGCGTTCCTCGGGGGTCCATTCGCGGGTGGCCAGGCAGTCGGCCAGCTCCGCCGCGAGCCCCTCGTCACGCGCCTGGATCAGGGCGCGATACAACTCACGGAAAGTAAAATATTCGAACTTTGTGGCGCAGTAGACGAGGGAGTTCTTGAGTAGGTTGAAACTCGCTTGTTCCCAAAAGCGGTTGTCCGATGAGCTGCCGAGAAAGTTTACCGAAGCTAGCCGCAGGCTATTTGCGATACTGGTGAAGGCCGAGTTGCGGAGCATTCCTTCACGCCAAATAGGATTGAATTTCACAGAGCCTTCAAGGGATACCCAGAGCAAATGTTCGGTCATGCCCTGAGCTTCGATGATCTTGCGCAACTCGCTGACGAAAGTTCTTTTGGGGTCAATCGCGAGGAGCGATGGTCTAATCGAAAAGAACGCTAGGATTTGCTGCAAAAGACGCAGAAGGATCTGCGACTTCCCAGACCCGATCGATCCAGAAAGAAAAAGGTTACCCGTCAGGCCACGGAGCCCCTGGTAGACCCATTTCGCCTTATGGCTTTCTCCAGCCAAGGTGGGATTTGGTTCCTCATAAATTGCACCGAGGATAATCCCGTCTTGAATGGCGTCGATCCGGGGCAACCGCCCTGTCGGAATCGGTAAAATGCGAATGAGTTGTCGGAAACTCAATTGAATGGCGATCATCGCTCCAATGCCTGCGACGCCCACGTTGGCGATGAAGATGCCTTTCAGGTGGGCTGTGGATAGGGCGAACGGAAGAAGGTCGAGGCGGTGAAGCGCACACTGATGGGTGGCAAGGTACCAGCCCCCGAGGTTGGCCAAGGTGTAGGCGGCAATATATTGCGCGATGATGATTGCGAGTTTTCGACGGTGATCCTGCTCGGTCTCACTGGGGCTGCTCACTCGAAGCGATTTTGTGTACCGCTTTGCAGCCACCCCAATCCAGATGATGTTGCCAAGCAGCACCGCCGCGAACACGAGGAGCGGTGTGGAATTGATTTCGCCAAACCAAGCGAGGCGGCTTGCAAGAAGCTCCGTCGCGCGTGGGCTTTTTAGCCAAAAGAAAAGGGCCGCAACACCGCCCGCCGCAAGAAGGGCAGCGGGGAGAGGAATATCAGGATTTTTTGCGCCAGGTAGAGCGTTAGGGCGGGTTGCGGCTTCAGTCATTGGGCTACCCCCTCTCCAGTCCATTGGTCAAACGTCGGTCCGGGTGCCTCGCCTGTTTTTTCATCGCGTGCCGCACGCAAACGCTCGACTTTGAGTACGTCGGAGGCCACGATCTCGAAGGCCAACCGTTTGGTGCCGGCCTTGTCGGTGTAGGGGCTAACTTTAAGTTCGCCGGCCACGAGAAGTAGATCACCTTTGCGCGCGTTAGCGACGACACGATCGCCGAGGCTTCCGAAGCAGGTTATGCGGAACCATTGGGGCTCACGCTGAACCCGTTCGCCGGAGTCGGCATCGACCCCGCTCACGTTTTGCGCGATGGCAAAAGCCACGACGCTTTTTCCTGATTTCGTCTTAGCTCGCGCCTCCGGTGCTTCGCCGACGTTTCCGATGACTGTGATTTGATTGCTTGTGTTCATAATTTCCTCTATCCGTTGAAGCCATTCATGGTGCCAATGAGCGGGACCCAGACGCCGCGCTCGTAATTCTCCTCAAAAGCCGTAAACTTTGGGTTATCGAAGGGCGATGGATACTTCCCGAACACCTCGTTGACTGCGCCTTCAAGTAATTCGCGACGGAACATGAATTTTGGATAAGCCGTGACGAGAGCTGTGTAAGCATTGGGCCACAGGGCCTTGATCCGGCGCGATAGCTGTAGGCCGACACCGCGAACAGAACCAAAATCCTGATCGAGGTAAAACCTCTCGTGCCCACGGAATACGTCTCGCCCGATGTCGTCGAGGAACCACTCCGCATCGGGATAGGTCATGAGCGAAATCCCCTTCGCCCGTGAGATGCGCAGCCATTCGTCGCGAATCGCCTGCTCTTCTTCGACAAGGACGTAGGTCACTGGTTCACTGCTCGGAGACATAGTTTGCGGGTTCATCAGTGGAACCCTCGTCCCATGAAGCGACATCTGGCGTCGTTGCGATACCGCGCAAGCCGCTCTTCCGGGGTTTCGTGGTTCGCATCTTCAAATTCTGTCGGGATTCCGGTTGATTCACTGCTCTCTGGAAAAAGAGTTCGGATTATCCGAGAAATCCTGCTTTTCAGCGCTACCAGTGAGTTTTTGATTTCGTCTTCTTGGTTCATTTTGCTCTCCATCTCGTCTATTGCCCACATGGGCAGGGTTGAACTTTCGGAGAGTTCTAAGAGCAGGTGATGTGCCAAAATGAAGCGGGAGCTAACTGGCGGAAATGATGGAGTTGAGGTGTTTTTAAGATAGGCAATTGGGCGGTGAAAGTCTACCGGCAGAGACTTGTGTGTAGACTTTCGAGGGACGAATGGCTTCAAGAGAGGGCGGCGGAGATCACGGGCAGCGTGCTTTTCAGTTCAGTTGTCACCTTCCGGGTAAGACCGGAGCGAAAGGCCGCCTTATGGAGTATCTGCACGTGGGCCATCCCGCCCCGCTGTGCTCCCTGTACATGGTCTGTGGCTCTTTCTAAGCGGTTGGCTGGGCTCGGGTTGAATCATGAGAGGCCCAATCGCTGATTGTATAAAATACTTTTGATATTTCTTACGAGCGGATTCGCCGGTTCTTAGGTTTTGCTTCCGCATCATGCGGCGAGCCTTCGCTTCCTCTCGGCGTCCTCCAATAACTTTTCGAAGCAGTTCACGACCGTAGTGATTTTTCTGATCGCGGATAGAGCGACGCTCGATGGCAATGTATTCGCGAAATAAACTCCGCGCTTGATCCGTCCATGGGAGAACGTAGGCACCCTCAAGTATCGCTCTCCCCACCCAAGCCCGATGCCACATTCGGGAATAGCCAATCGAGATACAATCCAGTGGGAGATAGAGTTTTTTACAAATCCAAATCCATTCTGTGACGCCAACCGCCCCAATGTCCCATTCGCCATCTTTAATTTTCGGCTTGCCCTTTGCGGCAATGAAAGCACGGAGGAAAAAGTTTTCATTCAGCCCGAGTTCATGAAGCGCGAGATTGATAATCGCTGAAAAGTCGCCGGATGCTATTGATGGGAAAAGTGGACGTTGCATGGACTTATCCCTCTCCTTGAAATGTATGTTCACCGAGAAGTGCCGTATAGGCCGTCATCTCAGGTTTCGTATAGGAATCCGAAATCTTCGTATACGAAACTAGTGGAGTAAAAAAATCGCCTACGCTCTTGACTGCAATGGCGAAACTAGTCGAGGCCAAGAGCGATGGCCCAAATGACAAAAAAGGACGGAAGAAGCGCTTTGAGTACAGCTCGGCTGAAATGGCTGAACTCAAAAAACTTGGACGCGGCGTAGCATTCTTCATATCCAAGAGCGGCAAATCGACCGAAAAGTTTGCATATGAAACCGGCTTGGGAAAAGGCCACTTGTCCCGAATCGTTCGGGGACAGTCCGATATCAGATACTGCACACTACGCACGATCGCCAAGGGACTTGGATTCAAAGACGTGCCTTCCTTTCTTTCCGAGATTCTTTAATCCCGTGACTACCACAAATATCACATATTCGCGCGTTTCGTCCACAGTTGTGGACTCATGAAGCCAACAAAGTCCGTAGAATATCTGAGAAAATGGCAGTGAAGAGGAAAACAAACAAACCCAAGGCAGACCAAAAGTGGCTGATCGCTCTTGGTAAGCATATCGAGGGCCTGATGAGGGCGCGCGGATTCGAGTCGGCTTACGACTTCTGGATCAATAGCGCGAGTGACCAATTTTCTCGGGCGGCTCTTCAGTATATAATTGCAGGCAAGAGAGACCCCAAAGCTACAAGTCTGTGCGCTCTAGCAAAACTCCTAGGCGTAAAGCCTTCGGTACTCTTGGAATTTGAGCTGTAGCGCAGCACGTTAATAACGGTATCTTACCTAACCGTGCGTCGTAAGACATCGCGCCTCAGTTCGGCGTAGAATGTTTGCGCCAGTGCATTCAAATGTTCTGGAAGTTCAGAAATGACAGGCACATGGCCTTCGATAAAGTATGGATTTCTGGGGTCGACTTCGGCGGTCCGTATCCAAAGCATGGCGAAGTTTACGATTCCCAATGCTGGTCTGCCTTTCGCTGATTCTAACAATCTTTTGGAAACATCATTAAGGCTACTTAGGGCGTCATCGACATTGCCGTGATTGCTCTCAAAATCCAAAGTAGCGGCATAATCCTTCCACCTTAGGAAATCCGGATAATTCAGTTCGACGAGCACACGTTGGTCTCGTGGATTCTCCATCATTTTTTGCCATGTTTTCTCATCAATGGCCTCGGTCTTCGCCATTTCTTCCATGAAGCATCTATGCATTGCTACGAATTGCGTCGGATCAGCGCGCATTTCTTCGACGACGCCGACAATTGATCCAAGCAAAGAACCCAGGTGCTGCATTTTTCTGTATCCAGCAAGTCGATCGTGTTCTGACCAAAAGAAATGTTGTTCCGTGTAGAGCCCTGGTCGGCTCAATGTTGGAAACAGTTGGCGGCAGCCAAAATCATTCCAACCGAATTCCCTGAGTAATGCATCGTGCTTGTTACAGTAGTTCTGAAACTCAGCATTACTGATGGCTCCACCAGCTAACATCGCGACAGGCAAGAGTCTCGCTCCTCCCTTTTTCTTTGCGAACTTCGCAAGTTTGGACGTCACAGTTTTGAAGTTTGAACCCGAAATCCATTCATCCAGATGCATAATGATGTCATCCTTCTGAAGATTTAACGCGTCAAGTTTTTCACTCATGAGCTGCTCACGGGTGATTCCGACAGACTTGGAGTTGTTTCGATTCAGAGACACTCGTATGTGGTGATACGCAAGACCATCTTGCTTCATGACTTCTTCGAGCAGCTTAGTTGGTATCGAGTTTCCGAGTGGAAACTCGACTATAATTACTCTGGTCTTGTCAGTGTAATTAGCCTTTAGACAATTTGAAATATTTTGCAGGAGCGTGACGAGTGGTTCAACTTGGTGTTGAATGCTCCGCACCCAACGTTCGGCAAGGACGTTAAGCGCCCCACCTGCCAATATCAGGCACTGCTTTGAAAGGTCAGCAGATTGAAACGGTGGTCGTACCGCAAGCAAATTTAAGGCGCTACCCGCGTTCATTATCATCGACGGCTCATTGCGAATTTCTGGGAACGCGACCACCTGTCCGAGTGCTGCATAGAACGAAGCGATCATCTTGAGGTGGGAGCGATCAGCTTTTAGCGTCTGAATCACCTCGTCTCGATGCGTTGAAAACAGCTCAGCAAGTTCTTCGAGTCCTTGCTGACCGGAAAGGTGCTGGAGAAAGTCAGCGCACTCATCTGCGAGCGCTTCATGTTGGCTGTCTAGGCTTTGAAGATATTCTTCGCGATTAACCATTAAGCAGGAATTTCGCAGATAGATGTTCACGCATGTAACGGAAAGTCGTTCCCAAGTGCGCCGCGTAGGAACGGCGGAGTCTTTTCAGGCTCCATATGCTGAGCGGTCGCCAAGTAAATCGACTGGTATCCTCTCTGTCGTCGGCGCTCAGTACTAGGTCAACGGTTGCGGTCATGAGTCGATCCCTTGTGCCGGCGATTCGTGAGAGGATTGGGCAGCGATGGGCGAGCTATCAGCAAACAGTGGCACCACCCCCGCGAGCGGTTTGGGAATCATCTTGAGACCGAGCCAGGAAACATGAACGGTGACAATCTCTTCGTCGAATCGCCCGGTCACGAGGACGGCTTGCTTGGCGATCTTCAACTCGTCAATCAGGCTGATGCCCGTTTTCTTTTCGCCAAGAAGTTCAAAATCCACGAGATAAGTCACGCTTCCTGCGTTCGGCGCTGAGTTTTTCACCCAGGTGATCAGATCATGGCCCTTATAGAGGTGTACGACGCGTTCCTCCGATAGGCCGAGGCCGCTTGCCTTGAGACGCATGTTCCAAAGATCGTGAATCGAGCGATCGTCGTCGAGGATAACCACGGTTCCGTCGGATGGAATTCGCAGCTCACTCAGAAACCACTCCGGTGCGGGCGTGCGGGGCATCTCAAGGGTGACCTGAGTGCCGTGCCCCAACTCGGATGCGATTGTGAGCGTACCACCGCATTTCTCGATGGCCTCGCGGGCACCTGATAGTCCAATCCCTGAGCCGCCCTTCTTGTCGAAGGTTGCGCCTCGCTGGCCAAGCTGCGGCAGTCGATCTTTAGGTATACCTTGTCCGGTGTCTGCGACGCAGATCCGTACCCGTTCGCCCCAGGCGCGGCAGGTGATCGTCACGGGTCCACAAGCATCTGGCATGGCTTCCACGGCATTGTTAATCAGGTTCGAAAGGGCGACGCGAAGATCCGTGGCACGAACGGCGGCGAACAGAGCATAATTCGCGGCGTCTGGTTCCGTGACTAACAAGACACCGGGACGATCCTGTAGCTCGACGCGCTTTTTGGTCACCACGCTGTCGATCAGGCTGACAAGGTGTTGGAGTGAGGGTTTCTCGTTTTTCTTTGTTCTTACTTTCTGCCCCGGTACTGCTGGGGCATTGGCAGCGCGCGGCGGGCCACTTGTAATCGCCCGGTCGCCATCGGCCTGGGCTTTGAGCTCATCGGTGAGCACCCGAATTTCCTGCATGGCGTTGGCCAGCACCCGCCTTGGTTCATCACGAGCACCAGTAAGCATGGGCACTGCATTTTCAGCCGCCACCAGCGGTGAGCGAATGTTGTGCGCGACATCGCGGGCCATCTCGGCGAGCGCCTTGCTCCGCTCGGAGGCGACGAGTTCCTTTTGATTGGCCTCAAGGCTATCAAGGAGCGTGTCCATCGTTCGACCGATATTGGAAATCTCGTCCTTTCCTGTGAAATTAAACCGAATGCTGAGGTCCTTGAGGTCGGCGATCTCGCGACTCTTCTGATTGATTCGTTCGATGCGGGCGGTGAGCTTTTGCGCAATGATCCGAGACAACACGAAGGCAAAGATCAAGCCCAAGGCTGCCGCGATCAAAAGGGTCCATCCCGTTTTTCCAAGACTTCCGTTCAGATCGCCGAGCGACACTTTGGTTCTAAGCATGTAGTTGAACTTACCGGACGGGTCGGACACCAACCCCTTGCCGACGCATTCACAGCACGATTGAACCGTAGCTTTAACGGGCGTTGAAATTTCAATGCTGTCACGGCCAACAAGGGTCAGACCCTCGGCTGGGGTCTGTACTGAAGTGGGATTGGCACCATCGGTAATCGTATCTCCCGACCGAATGAAGTTCGCGAGGGGTTTTCCGCTCGGGGTGTAAATGGCCAGGGCCATGAGATTCTTATCGCTCGCCATGACAGAACGGAAAAGATCGCCGATGTATCCGACTTCCGTCCCGATATTGATGACATGGCGCCGATCGGCGGTTGGCAGAAGTGCGAACTTGAGTACCTGGCGATCCACGACGCTGGGCATGAGCGGCGTATGGTCGTATTCGCTTTCTCCGGTGAATAACTCTCGGTAACCGGCGCAAAAGCTAAAAAGGTTCGGCAGGTCAGCTATTTTGTACTTGGTCGAACGAATAAATTTTCCGTCCGCTCGGACAAATTCAATGCTCGAAATGCGAAGGTTGCGCTGCATGACCCGGAGCTTGGCGTCTGATGGAATCGGGTGGTCGGCGGTGTAATAGCGAAGCGCCTGGAGCGCGACCCGCATGGTGTCTTCCGTGCCGCTCTCCAGTTTTTCAATCGTTTCGCCAAGTGTCGTTGATAACGACCGATACCGGATCTGGTAGTTTTCCGTGACGCTGCTGGAGAGGGCGCGGTAGGCTCCGCCAACGGCGATCACGAGCAAGAAGCTCGATGAGAGGAAGAGGGCCAGCAGTGTTTTCCGGTAAAAACTCATGAACCCTATCTCCTAACGAGTTCCATAACTAAAACGGCAAAGCGGTAATCGCCGAAGTTTTCGCCGCTTAATATTTTGTGACGAAAACCATCGGGCAGCATCAGCTTCGCGCTGAGGGTATCCCAGTGGGTTCCCTCGTATCGCCACAGTTCTGCGTACTCTGCCAGCGTGTGTACCGAATCTTTTAATACCTCTCCCGAACCGATGATCTCATTACTGAAAATCGGAGTGGTCGGGAGCCGTAGAGTGGATGCGGGCGCTGCCGCAATATTTATGGGAACTGCGCTCTCGCTGCGGCTGTCTTTGATGGAATCTACGATGGCCTTTGGCGCGAAAACATTGGTTACCAAAAAGAGGCGCTCACCAGGAAGAATCGAGACTGCCAGCGCGTCAAAGGCGGTTGGAAGGCTAGAGATGCAGTTTACGACGAAATTGCAGACATGAATGGTGTTCTGCGGGGTTGCGGGCCGAAGTACCTGGCCACCGATTCCACCCTGAATCAGCTCCAAACGGGCGCGGGAGCTAAAATGAGTTTTGAGTGCCGCAAAGGAGTTGTCACTGGGCTCGACCAGCGTGATTTTCTGAATGCCTCGGGCCTCAAAGAAGGGAACGAAGCGCCCAACCCCTGCGCCCCAGTCAATGACGTGAACCCCGGCCAATTGCTTGGGCAGGACTTGCGCGTACCAGGCGAAGATATTGCGATCGGTCTGCCCGGATTTACCCGAACCGTCCTGATCGGCGACGTTTTCCATCACTTGAGTGGCGGCGGCGTCGTAAATCCCATCGGCGACGTTTTTTTTGCGGTCGTTCATGTCTTGTCCCTCCGTTGGGCGATCATTTTTCGGATCCAAAAGCTCCTCGCAGCGGTGCTTTGGGTCGGACGCCATTGCAGTCGTTCCCAAACACCCAAGCGTTATAACGAGGATCAATCGCCGTACCTTCACGAGTCACACCTGCTTCATTAGAAATGTGCCCGCACAAACCATGGCGATCCCCATCGCACGACCGGCGCCGATCGGCTGCGCCTGAATCCCCAGGAAGCCGCCTTGCTCCATAATGGTCGAGGCAATGAACTGGCCCGTGACTACCATCGCGAGCGTCGTACCGATCGGAAGCGTGCGTACTGACGCCAGCACACTCGCGACGATCGTCACGCCAAAAATGCCGCCAGCGAACGAGTACCAGGGTGCTGAGCTGATCTGCGCGAGGCCCTGTTGTGCGATTCGCGGGCTTACCAAGCCGCTGCCAATGATCAGAAGCAGCGCAAAGACCGCGCCACCGAGGTGACTTACGAGCGTTACCCAGATGCCTGGGACCGATTTGCCGAGAACATTGTTCAGGCCCGTCTGTACCGCAACACAGATCCCCGCGATTATTCCGAATAAAGATGCAGCCAACATCAGATTTCCCCTCCAGAAAATTCAGACGACAGAGTTACGGTCCCAAAGGAGAGATTCAAAAGATGTGGATACCGACCGCGTTTCACAAAATAAATCGTGGCCTGGTTCAGCTCGCGCGGAAGGCCAGTCACTTTCTGATATTCAAGTTTTCCCCAGAGCCGCAGATCGCGGCATACTTGCTCGATCTGCGCGAGCGAGATGTTTTGCGGACACTTAAGACCTACGACATCCGAGAGTCGCAGCGCCATTTCAAGCAGATCCACTCCAGACGGAGCCATGTCTTCTAGCCGGAATTCTCGGCTCAGGTCATAGTCGTAGCGCCCTGCCCACGGCGGATCGAGGTAGACGGCATCAAATCGTATTCCCGTGACGATTCGTGTCCTCAATACTGAAACCGCGTCCTCGTGGTTCAGCGTCCATCGAGTGGCAAGTCCGCTGCACTGGACGTTATGAAGGGCGACCAAAGTGCGGATGGGATCAGTTTCAGCGGATTCGACGTGGAATCCCTCTTGAAGAAAGGCCCACGCTGTTTGGCCGGTGCCTGCGAACAGATCCAGGAGGCGAAGGTCTTTTTTGCGGGGATCGGCACAGGAAAGACGCCGGAGCATCTTGGCCGTGTGGATCGCAATCGGGCTTTCGGTCGCATCGAAGTACCCGCGCGCCGTGACCTGATAGCCACTCGCGACGGCCTTCGTTAAGGGCATGCCGAAGTACTGGCGCTCGTAGGGGGCGCCGACACATCCCGCGACCTGGTGGTTAAAGTCGATGACCTCCGCGAGATTCAGAATGCGGTCACGGGTCGTGCAAACGCCGCTGGACGATGATGGATCGGCTTGCGTTCGCCGAAACTGCGAAAGTGCAGTCATGCGGCACCGCCGTTTTCCGGAGGTGCCGCGCGTTCTCGTTCGTTAGAGAGATCGAAGGCGACTCCCGGAGTGACTCCCTCCGCTTTGCCGGAGTAGGGACGGCGCTCAATTCCCAGATGCGCGAGCCGTTTGAAGACGGTGCTTCGCGCCAGTCCCAGGCGAGTGGCCGCCTCGGCGGCGTTTCCGTTGGTCACGGTGATGGACGAGGTGAAGTAGGCTCGCTCGGCTGCGTCCATGAACGCCGCATAAGAGCCATCGTTCAGATCTGATAGCTCTGTAGGAAGCGTTGATTCGAGCGCGCGGATATCAGCGGCAGGGCCGCTCACTACATCAAAGGAGATGTCTTCGGCTTCAATTTGCTTCAGGCCACGCGCGCCGTTGCCGGTTCTGTGCTTTACGCGCAGGTACGCGCGTTCGATTGAGTTTCCAAGCTCGCGAATATTGCCAGGCCACTCGTGTCGCATGAGTTTTCTAACGGCGCGCTCGGAGATTTTAAGTGCGGGGCCGTCGAGCGAGCGGCAGAAATGTTGGGCCAACGCTGGAGTGTCCGCTATGCGATCGCGAAGCGGTGTGGTCTGAATGCGAATGACGTTGAGCCGATACAGGAGATCTTGGCGAAACTGCTTTTGCTTCACCATTTCTTCAAGGTTCTTATTTGTCGCGGCGATGACCCGACAAGAGGTGTGAATAGGCTTGGTGCCGCCCACGCGAAAGTACGTTCCGTCTTCGATCACTCGAAGGATCTTGCTCTGAGCGTCGTAGGGAAGATCCCCGATTTCATCGAGGAAGATGTCGCCATTATGCGCCAGCTCGAATTTACCTGGTTTGTCGCTGAAGGCGCCGGTAAACGTACCTTTCTGGTGACCGAAGAGTTCCTCTTCGACCAGATTCTCGGGGATCGCCGCGCAGTTGAGGACGACGAGCGGGCGCTGTTTTCCGTCGGAGAGGGCGTTGATGCGACGGGCGATCAGTTCTTTGCCCGTGCCGCTCTCGCCCGTGATGAGGAAATTGGACATCGCGCCCCTGACGGAAAGGATCTGCTCGCGTAAGGCCGCGGTGGAGGGCGCGTTGCCAATGATCTCGTACTTGAACGCGACTCGAATCTGTTCCTTCAAGCTGACGAGGCTTCGCGTGTCCGCCGCGCGTTCGACGACGAAGGGAATGCGGATGAGCAGGTCGGCCAGGCCGCCCTCGGACTTCACGACGTAATCGTCGGCGCCCAACATCATGCATTTCTTCCCGCTATTCGCTTCCTTGTCCTCGGTGAGGATGATCACAACGGTGTTGGGGTTGTCTTCTTTGATGCCTTTGATGAGCGTCGTGCCGTCGCCATCCGGCAAGCGCTTGTCGAGAATGACGACATCGTAGGTCTGAGTCTGGAGCGCTTCCTTGGCCTCGTTGAGATTGGCCGCGCCTTCGATGTCCATGTACACGCCGAGGAGTTGGATGACGCTTTCACGGAATGCTTCGGAGTCTTCGACAATGAGGATTTTCAAATCGGATTTCATATCTGCTTGCGCCCCTTGTTGCTGGGACTACCGCATAGCCGTTAGCTTGTCTCGATTTTTTTCAAATTAACGTCGTTTTTTGAGACTTTTTCGTTTTAAGTCTCACCGCGTGTCTCGCGTGCGACGAATTCGTGTGGCACTTCGCGCAACTAATGCGATGCGTTGATGGTTGTTGCCGTGCAGTGTCGAATTTGCGATCGGGGTTTCGTCGATCGCGCCTCCTTGTTCGGGATGCCGACCGCGCTTGCGACCTGTCTATTCTCCGCCCCGCAGCACCCCGTCCCGCCAGGCTTCTGATTCTCGCCAGCCTGTCATGCCGGGTGCCCCTACGGGAGCGGGGCGGAGGACAGGATCGCCGCGCGGCCTGGTTTCGCCTTCGTCCCCTCGCTTTGGGCGAGAGGGAACGAAGTCAAACCCACCCTCTTTCACAAGGAGAAGCAAAATGACGACGATGAAATCCGCGATCGAAAAAATCCTGGCCGCCCACCAGCAACTTGATGCCTTCCGCGCAAACGAACACTACGCCGTGAAGATCGCCAGCAACGGGTTCATGCCGATCTCGATTGAGAAGCATGACAAGCAAATCACAGTCACGCACTATTTCCTCGACGCCAGTGGTGATCTTTGCCCTGACCCTGATGTCGAATATGTCGATCTGGGCGGCGCCGATTGGCTCCCGGTAGCCATACAGCACTCAACAGGCTTGTATTGCAGGGCCGCAGAGCAAGCCGCCAGCGGCAATTGGCTCATCTCCAAGCGGGCAATGCGCGACCTTCAATCCTTCTCGCGGATGTGGGCGCGGAATCTGTTATCTAATATCCGGCGAATCTGAGTGCATGCAGTCGTGATGTTGAAGTTTTCAGCACGCTCGCGACTCAGAGATAGGCTTGGTTTCTAATAAAGGTGCCATAAGTGGATACCAGGCATGGATTCTTTGCCGAACCAATGAGGCATGAGGCTTGCCCCATTTTGTATGAAACCTGATGGCTAACGATGGTGATGAACGGATTCCCTTGGCATAAATGAGCACGCCGCAATCACGAAGCCAGTGCTTTAGACTGCGCGCGGTCGCGGCCCTTCCCCGGAAGCAATTGATAACGGGGTATGTTTCAATTTTACCCTGCTTATCCGGTTGTCACTTAATTGATGTTTTTGAAGATTTCGCGCTGCGCGCAACGCTGTAGACTTCTCGATAGGTTAATCCAGGCCGGAGAGTTCCAAGTCCCAGTAAAGTTCGAAATGATAC
>JBBCAW010000029.1:0-9237 GCA_051382295.1 Bdellovibrionota bacterium FG-1
TGGTACAGGGCTCGTCATTCTAATGAAGAGAATGGAGCGAGGTCTATTTAGCAAGATCAACCCCATGTATCAGGGCGAGCTCACGATGACTCATGCTGAGTTTGCCTTGTTTTTCGAAGGTGCGGATCTGGAAAAAAGATTTATTACAAGGCCCGGATCCGCACCGTTAATTGATAGTCCAAGTGAAATAAAAAAATCATTTTCAAACAATTTGGAGTTGCAAACTCGCTCAATTTAATTCAAATTCAATATCACTGATGGAACAAATTGAGCTTGAAAACAGCCACAAATCATCAAAGAAAGAAAGCCAGAGCAAGGAAGACCTCCTTCAAGTTGTCACTGTTCTTGAGGCCGAGCTCACGCGAGTTCTTCGCGAAAACTATGAACTGAGAAGCTTGAAGATCACCGACGAGCAACTCAGACTACTCATGCAGGAGCAGTTGGAGTCTTTGAGACAGGCCGAGTACGGGGCAAGCTCCGAGCGTTACAAAAAGCCCGTAAAGAAAGATGAGCCCAAGGCCCCTGCAAAACCCAGGGTCAAAAAACCCAGTGAACGGTACCCCAACATTCCAGTTCGTGAGCAGCTAATCGCTCAGAACCCAGTGCCCAACTGCACTTGCTGCAACAAGCTCATGACTGATTCTGGAATGACTGAAGACTCCGAGCAGCTCACGGTAATTCCGAAGAAGTACGAAATCCTCAAGCAAATGCGGGTAAAATACCGTTGTTCGTGCCAGGGGGCCGTCATCACCGCGCCCGCGCCACCGCGGATCACGCCTGGTGGCACCTACTCCGATGAAATGATCGTGGACGTGGTACTCTCGAAGTACTGCGACCTGATTCCGATCGAAAGGTATGCCGCAATGGCAGCTCGAGGCGGCCTGAAGGACCTCCCACCCCACAGCCTCATTGAGTTGACTCACTCGTTTGCGGATTTTGTGTCGCCGGCCTATACCTTGATTAAGAAGGGCGTGCTGGCAAACCGGGTTCTCAATGCCGATGAGACCCCGCACCGGATGCTCGAGGGGAGTGACAAAAAAGCTGGTATTTGTGGGGGTTTTCAACACCCCAATACTGTTTTTTTGAGTGCCATAGTACCCGCTCCGGCGACATTGCAAGCGAGGTCCTACTGAAATCCTGGTGCGAATTCCTCATGAGCGATGCATACTCGGGCTACGGAAAAGCCATTAGGCTTGCCAATGAAAAAAGGGTCGAGGCCGGTAAGCCGATTATCCGGTGTGCCTTTTGTAATGCTCACGCGAGACGCTACTTTCACAAGGCCTGGTCTAAGTACAAAGAGGCAGAATTTTACTTGGACCACTACCATGAGATCTACCAACTCAACACGGCAGCCCAGGGGCAACCCCCGCCAAGAATTCTGGAGCTACGCTCCCAGATGAGATCTCATTTTGAGGCAATGAAGACCAAGGCACTGCAGGAACTTGCCAGCTATCCTGATGCGAACAAGTACGCCAAGGCGCTCAAATACTTTCTGAAGTTCGACACCGAGCTCACTTTGTTTTTGGATAACTGGGAAGTTCCCATCGACAACAACTCCCAGGAGCGGCTGCTGCGCAATCATGTGGTGGGCAGAAAAACTTGGTACGGAACTCATTCTGAGCGCGGGGCATTGACCGCAGCGATCCTGTTCACGTTGGTTGAGACCTGCAAGCTCAACCACGTCAATCCGCGCGAGTACTTCAAGCGCTTGGTTGCCGATATCCACGCGGGCCGGGTCCTCGTCACGCCGTACGAGTTTGGGCAAACTGCCACCGCCGCCAACGCAGCATAAACTGTCCACACCCAGCAAACCGGTCAGGCGATGGCTCGCGATAAGGTGCGGTTATCGTGAATTGCTTTTGGAGCTTTTTACCTACCCGCCATGCGTCGACAACTGACGGGAGCAGTCAGCCACTTTCGTTAATGTGGGGTGGTTGGATGATGTACGCTGGAGATGGACGTGGTTAACGATCTTGATCGGTACCCGAAAAGGTTCCAAGAAAACGCCATGCCGCCTCAACCAGCAGAGCTGCACGGCGAAATGCAGTTTCGGGTACGGACTGCGGCACCTGGCGACCTCGGCCAGGTCCTCAACTGACAAGGACCAGTTGCGTGCGAGTTCTTCTTCGCCGGGGTCCTCTGGGATTCGTGATTTTGAATTCGCGCTTTCGGTCATAGTTGTTTCCAGGTAGAGTGGCCCCAAACTAAAGGTTTCAGCCAGCACAAAATTAGGATCGAAACTTGCGTTAAATCCCGAGAAACAGGGTTCGTGTTTAAGGAGGGTTTATGGCCACCCAGGGTTCATCACCAAAATGCAGAGTCGGGCTCTACGCCCGGATCTCGACCCAAGATCAGAAAACCCTTTCCATGCAATTAGGACAGATGAGGCGCTACGTGAAAGATCGTGGCTGGCGCGTGGCCTTTGAGGTCCGGGACATTGGCTCAGGAGCCAAAGACCGGCCCAGGCGCGAGGAGGTCTTGAAGGCCGCGCGTAAGCGCGAGATCGATATCGTGCTTGTATGGAAGCTCGACCGTTGGGGCCGATCCCTTGTGGATCTCGTGACCACTCTCAAAGAGCTCAGCGGCCTAGGTGTCGGCTTCATCTCGCTGACCGAGGCGCTTGACCTCACCACACCCACGGGACGAGCCATGACCGGGTTACTTGCGGTCTTCGCGGAGTTCGAGCGTGAGATCCTCCGCGAGCGCATCAAGGCCGGGATCGCGCACGCTAAAAGCGAAGGCCGCGTCTTCGGTAGACCCAAAACGGCTGGGCTCCAGGCGGATCAGATCCGTAAGCTCAAGCTCCAAGGGATGAATCACTCGGCGATCGCGCGCAAGCTCAAGGTCGGGCGGACTTCGGTGCGGCGGCTTCTTGGGGTGGGTTCGCGCCGAGTAACACGCTCAGCTAAAAACGCCCAGTAATGCAATGCTCCTAACCGTGTTTTCTTCTCGGATGGGGCCGCTACCCCTCTTTAGCGGCTCAAGCTGCGCTCACGGCCCAGATCCCTGTTCTGTTGCAGCTCCCGCTCTCTTTGAAGCCTTTTCTGGCGCTCCCGCTCCTCTTCCCTCTCCTGGTGCTCGAGCGCGGCGATCTCGCTCTCAAGCTGTTCTAGCGCTTTGGATTTGAATCGAGGAGCTGGTTGACCTTGTGCTGCTGGGCCGGACTGAGCTTCTGAAACTGGCCTTGAAGAGTGCGCCACTGAGCGGCCGCCGCCCTGTCTTCGGAGAACCTCGGCCACATTCTTAAGCACCCGTATGCGCTCAGCGCTCCGGTGCTGATGCTTGTGACGATCAGGACCATCCAAAGCCTGGCCGTGATTCGCTGGCTTCGCTCCTTGAGCTCCGCCCCCGCCTCCCTCGCCCGGGTGATGGCTCCCTGGAACTCTTCGTGAAAGCGCGCCGTCATGCGCTTGAACTCCTCCATGCTCTGCCTGACGTCCCGGCTCTGAAGCGCGATCGCCTCCGAGAGTGGCGCGAACTGACGGCTGATCTCGATGAACACCTGCCCCTGGAAGACCTCTTTCTCCACTGCCATGGCCTCGCGCGTGAGCCCATGCCTGCTCTCCGTGTTCTTTTGCGCGGCTTGCTGCTTGGCTGTCTCGGTCATGCTCATAACTCACTCCTCGTCTTTGTAATCCTGACCAGGTATAGCCCCGGCCTAAATCGCTCCCCTTCATGGGCTCCCCCTCAAGCAAAAACGTCACACCCGAAATGTGTCCGCTCTTGGCCCGGTTGGGAATGACACTGACCTGACTGGCCTCCATGCGACCCAAAAACTCCGTCATCGTCGGGCGATCGTGGATCGCCCCATCAATAAGCCCCTGAAGCCTGAGCTTCGTACTGGGGATGCCCTTGCGGGATAGCTCAAGCTCCCCGTGAGAGGGGGCCCGGTGCTCCACCTCTCGGCTGGGCGTGACCCGAGTCAGCCCATAGTCCTTCTCGATCCCGCGCAAGACCCCCTCGCTTCGCTGGTAGTCCCGGCTTTCACTGACGACTGACCCGTCGGTCATACGAATCCGGGAAGCGACTAGGTGGATGTGGTCATGCGGGGTGTCCGTATGCCTCACGACCAGGTACTGCGAGCCCTGAAACCCCATCTCCTCAAGGTAGCGACCGGCAACCGCGTTCCACTTGTCGTGACTGAGCCGTTCGCCAGCGGGAAGCGACAGGCTCGTATGGTAAACGGCGCGGCTCACGTTGGGTTTAAGCTTCCGGCTCTCGGAAAACTCAGCGGTCAACTCCTGGGCATTCTCCCCCAGCATGTTGCCGCCGATCCGCTCGGCTCCGTCTTTTCCTAAGACGTAGGCGAGCGTTCCTCCGAAGCCGCGGCCTTTGACTTGGTTTGCAATCATCGGGGATCATCCCCCACTCCCAGACATTGAAGCCCGACGTCTTTGACGAGCCGTTGAAGCTCGGTAAGTATTTTCGGATCCACTTGGGCGACCCGACCCTCGTTGATGGCCCGCATCAGCTGGTTCACGTTGTTTCCGATGCGGCACAGCTCCCGGTAGGTTTCGCGGTTTACTTCGGGCGCGGCGGCGGCCGGCATTCGGAGCTTAAGGGCGGCTCTCCTCACGAACTCGGAAAGGCTCACGCTAAAGCGCTTGGCAGCCTCGTAGAGCTGTGTGCGCTCCTCGGGAGACACTCTGATAGGGACGACCGCTGATCGAGCCATAAATAGCCTCCTAATGCGTCTGTCGCTGTTTTTGCTGCTGCTCTCCGACTCCTGGTTAGAGCCTTTCCGGACTTGCGAACGAAGTGAGTAAGTCTTCCCCCGTCAACCGCGAAGGGCCGGCGGAGCCGGACCGTAGTCGGTTGACATGGCTCGCTCCGATCCAAAACCCCACAGCTCACTCATACCAAAATTATTTACACAACGCAACTTGACCAAAAAACGAAAACTTCAAAATATCACCACATTTATAGCTGTTTTGATAACATTTCAGTTTTGAAGTTGTCACACTTGACGTGTTCCCACACACAACATCGGCACCTGAATCTGTGTCGTTCCCGTTTTCAAAAGTGATGCGTTTGTGTGCTGGCCTGTAGGTGGTTTGGATTTTATCGGGCGCATACGTAAGCCTGGGTCCTTGAATGTGACGCAACACGTTAATGCTGCACCTGTCATCGCGTCCGCGTACACGCGCGGCAGCCGAGGTGAAGCATCGGACTCATTGCGTGCGCGTAACCTGGGCATCCAGGACTTGCGCATTTGCCAGGACGCCATGTGACACCGGCCTGAGCAAAAGTTGATCCTTCCAAAACCGAAAGTGCAGTACTTGGCCCCGCCGTTTGTGACAACCTGGACGCTCAAAGGGGCGCAACTTGTGCGGTGAGAGGTGTGCTCACTGGCTATGGACAAGCTGCCGCGCCAGGCCCGCCCCCATGTGACGGCGGCCTGCGCGGTCGGCGGTACTTCTCGAAACTGGGGTGCGCCCCTCCGCGCGGCCAGGTGCTGTGCTCCGATCTGACGCACCGATTAGAATGGCTTTCTTTACAAACTATAGGATCAATGGTTTAATTTTTTTGTCTCTTTAAAGAATTTCACTAAAGACGTGAGGGATGAATGTCAAACACCGACCGCGACGAATACGCCATGAATGCTTTCGAGGTCGCCGATATTTTTGGGATCACACCCCAGGCCGTCTATCAGCGAATCAAGTCAGGGAAGATCGGTGTCAAACACCCCGAGCGCGGCTACATCGTCTACTCTCCTGATATCCGCAAACTCTTTGAGGAAAAGGGCATTCGGTACAACCACCAAGTGATCTCTTTCCAGTGCTGCAAAGGCGGCGTTGGGAAGACAAGCCTCGCCTACTCGCTCGCTGTCCGAGCGAATATGTACGGGGCCAAGGTTCTTTGCATTGATCTCGATATGCAGGGACATCTCACTCTTGGTTTTACTCGCGACGAAGCTGTCCCCAAGTTCGTTTCTGAGAACGTCCCAGTGTGGGCCGATCTCTTAAAAGGCAGCGTCCCGGCCGTAACGGATTTGATCGTTCCAATCACGCCGTCGTTTCATTTGATTCCCTCCAACTTGGAGAACTCGACAATTGAAACCGTGCTCGCCAACAACCGAAAGATTAACGTTCAAAAGGCGATCTCTGGCTACCTGGAAGAGCTTAAACCTTACTACGACTACATCATCATTGATTGCGCCCCTGGCTTCTCAGGGATCAACACCGCAGCGACTTGCGCGTCGAACTTGGTCATTATCCCAGCCGCACCTGACCGCTACGGAATTGATGGCGTTTCCAAGACTGTAACGGAGCTAAAAGAGATTCAAAAAAACTATGACCTCACTCTTGACCTTAAGATTCTTCTAAACCGCTATGATGCGCGAAAGAAGCTTTCTGTTAGCCAGCTCATGAAGCTCCAAACTCAATTTTCTGAGCATTTAATTGCGTGTTACATCCGTGAAAACTCCGAAATCCCAAACGCCACGGCCAAGGGGATCAGTGTTTTTGAGATGCCTAAACGTGTAACTCCCGCAAAGGAAGATCTCGACGTCCTCGCCCGGGAAATCATGGGATTGAGGACGTAAGACCGTGGCCGACCTTAATGAACTCCTCAAAAGCAAGAAGGTCAGCGAGTTTGTCCGACAAGGGAAAAGCCGCCCATGGACCGTTGACCGCGCCCCCACGGAGCCTAAAAGCGAACCCACAAACCCGGTCAAAACTGAGGCACAACCCGGTCAAATCCCGGTCACAAACCCGGTCAAAACTGAGGCACAACCCGGTCAAATCCCGGTCACACAAATTTCTCAAAAAAAGGCCAAAAAACCTAACCCGGTCAAAACTGAGGCACCAACCCGGTCACGTTTTGAAATGAACCCGGTCAAAACTGAGGCACAACCCGGTCACAAAATAAAAGACTATAAAACTCTGGTCGGTAACGATCGGAGCGTGATGCTAACTCTATTTTTAGATGCCCGCCAACACGGGTCTATTGAAACGTCTATGTTTTCAAGAGCGGCTCTTGCTGCTCGCCTTGGCCTGTCCTACGAGGCTATCCGGTCATCGATTAAGCGGCTAGTTCGCTTTGGCATTCTTGAAAAGGTCGAATCATCCAAGGGTGGCCCGGGTGCGTGGGTTTTAGTCAGGTTTTCGCATCGCGTTTTCCAGGAAATCAACCTAACTGAGGCACAACCCGGTCAAATCCAGGTCACGAACCCGGTCAAAACTGAGGCACAACCCGGTCATCAACCCGGTCATGCGGTTCCTAGTAGTAGTAGTTTCTTAGAAACAGAGAATCTTAAAACTACTACTACTAGCGAGCCCGAACTTTTCGACGACGGTCGCGTTCAGCTCAGTCCGGATTGGTCGGCGGTTGACGCCACTCCGCTTGCCGAAATCGGTTTTACCCAAACTCACCTCATGCAGTTAGCAAAGCATGGCAAACTCTCCGCCGCCGAGGTTGGATCTTCGATTGATTTTTTTGCCTTCGATCTCAGACGAAACGCTAAAGCAAAGGCGATCAACGGTTCGGCGCTTAATTTTTTCATGGGGATTGTTCGTAAGGGGATTCCCTATGCGCCGCCTGAGAACTTTGAGACTGCCGCCGACGAGGCCCGCCGCCGGACCCGCGAAATTCTCGAGCGCAAGGAGCGCGAGCGCCTAGCTGACGAGCAGCGACTCAAGGATCTTGAGTACGCAGAGTGGAGAAGGGGAATCACCGAAGCTCAGGCAACCGCGTTGGTCCCTGATCCGGTGAAAGATATCCCCCGAGCGCGCGAGGCTTCACTGCAAAATCACTTTGATGAAAAAGTATGGCCCGAGATTGAAGTTGCACTTATAGGCGTTTCGGAAAGTGAGCGACACCAAATCCGGGCAGCAATTGCGCAATCTCTTGGGGAGGTTCAGGCATGAGTGATTTTGTTTTCGAAGTCGATACGCCCATGGGTTTTCGCGTGCGTTGCTCTAACGATTATTGGGCATTCATCGTCAAAGAGAAGCATCCGGTGATGGCAGGTCACGAAAAGGATGTCGCGGAAGTACTGCGTGACCCCGACGAAATACGCCGTTCGCGTAAGGACCCAAATGTTTATCTTTTCTACCGAGGGACTACGCCTCGGTGGTTGTGTGCTGTTACGAAAGACGAAGGAACTGGTGCCGGTTTCTTGATCACTACTTACCCAACTGATTCGATTAAAGCGGGAGACACGATATGGAAAAAATCAAAATAGTGCATGATAAGATCGGGCGCACCCTGACTGTTTGGGTGGGAGATCCAAAGCAGGAATATATTTCAGAAGAGACTGCGGACGAAGTTGTGCACATGAAAGACAAAAACGGCCGAGTTATTGGCATGGAAGTTTTGAACTACGCAGAAGCAGACGAAGGTGAGCCTGGAATGACGGTTGAATCCATCGTTAAGACGGGAACCTGATTTTGCGATGAATGTAGCGACTTACTCGCGCGTGAGCACGAATAAGCGCGAGCAAAAGCCCGAGGTTCAGGTCGGCGAGCTCCGGCGATACTGCAAGGCGCGCGGATTCAAGATCACGCACGAGATCGTGGACCGTGCCAGCGGTGGTACTGACGAGCGGCCAGGTTTCAAACAGTTGCTCCAGCTCGTCCGCGCACGAGAGGTGGACGCCGTGGCGGTGGTGAAGCTCGATAGGCTTTTCCGGTCGCTCAAGCACCTGGTCAATACGCTCTCGGAGTTTGAGGCCCTGGGCGTGAAGTTCATTGCGACTCACGACCAGGTGGATCTGACGACGCCGGCGGGCCGCATGTTCGTGCAAATTTTAGGGAGCCTCGGAGCATTCGAGCGCGCCCTGACACGGGAGCGGATTATGCTAGGCCTCGATTTCGCCCGCACCCAAGGCAAGCGCCTGGGCCGTCCGAAAAAAAATGATTACGAGGCAGTCCGAAAACTTCGCCGCCAGGGCATGAGCTATCAGCAAATTGAAAACGCGCTTTCGCTTTCTTCTGGCTCTGTTTGGCGGGCTTTGCAGGCAGTCACAAAAAAACTACGCAATAGGAAGCCCGTAGAGGCGCGATAATAGGTCCGGCAGGGGTAGAGGGCCACCCGCAAAACCCGGTTTTCTGCGTGACCGTGAAACCGCCGCCCGCGCGGGTCGGATCCAGTCCGCAGTGCTACCCGCAATTCAACAACCTTCGCCTAAAGGCGAAGGATTGTCTGGCCTGCTAAAGCAGGAAACTATTGTCGTGGCTTACGCCCCTCCGGCCGGCTCAAGCCGGTAGATTCCTCAACGTTAAAGCCATCATCCTT
>JBBCAW010000030.1:0-41883 GCA_051382295.1 Bdellovibrionota bacterium FG-1
AGTTGTTGTTCGATCAATGAAGTCCTGCGATCTAAGGACCGCGAGCGACTTGATCCAAAACTATTTGCCCGCACGCTACCTTTGCGAGCTTCACGAGTCACAATGGACCCCGGATTTCCGAACACTCATCACGTCCCAGCTTCCCACCGATGCGTGGCACACTTACCTTGGCGGATCGCTCGTCGCAGAGGGCATCTTGGATCGGCTCATGCACAGCACTCACCGGGCCGAACTCAGAGCACTTGAATCGATGAGAAAAGGGGAACAGAAAAACTCGGAGAATGCGACCTTGACACCAAGCGCATCCTCGACTAACTAAATGCGTCAGCCGCTCGCGTTAAAACAGTGGCCTCGTGCTGTCCACCTTGGCTCCCAAAGGCTGTCCACCATCACCCAAAATTCGCAATTATCGTCAATTCTTGAGGGCCTATGCTGATGCCCAAGGAAAAAAGGAGGGCCGAGAAAAAAAATCAGGCGAACTTAGAAAGATAGCCCAAGCTGCGCGAATCTTTCCCTCGTACTTGAGTCAGATATTATCAGGGAAACGAGACCTGACCTTGGATTAGGGAATCCAAGTGGCAGACTATCTTGGGATGGAGAGTCGCGAAAGGAAGTACCTCCTGCTTGCCCTTCAGCTGGCGCGCGCGGCCACACCAAGACTTAAGGCCGAACTCTTGGGAGAAATGGGAAGATTAAGGAGTGAGCATCTGGAACTGTCTACCCGCTTGCCTAATCAAAAAGAAATTTCACTTGAGGATGCCGCGCAATTCTATTCCTCATGGATTTACATTGCGATTCGCCTCCTTACTGCAATTCCAAGCACGCAGACCCTTCCATCATTGATGGCAAAAACCGGTTTGAGTGAAAAGGTGATTAAAGGCGTGATGAGTTTTTTAATTCAGACCGGTCTCTGCATCCGAACTAAGGACGGCAGATACAGTTACGGCCCAGCTCATATGCATCTGGAGGCTGGGCACCCGCTGATCACTAAGCATCACGCAAATTGGCGTGCCCACGCGATGGAAAAACACGCAATTCTAGATCCATCGAAAGAGCTGGCCTATAGCGGAGTGCTCGTTCTCTCTAAAGCCGACAGCGAAAAAATCAGAACTCTGCTTCCAACCTGGATCGATCAGGTTCGCTCGATCAGTGATCCTTCGCCCTCGGAAGTTGTTTATTGCCTCAATTTGGATTGGTTCGAGGTTTGACGTTCTAGACGACCTAAGTGAACTCGGCCTTAATATTCGCTATTTTTGAGTGGAATGGCCCTTGCTCTGTGGTCGACCATGACCAAAATCGATTATCCTTATAGATCATGAGTTTAGAAACTTAAGGAGGCGCGCGAAGCTATGGTATAATCGACGATAGGGATCGGGGGATGTTGGCTTGCCGAAATTGGCGCGAAAATCGGACGGGTATGCGATTGCTTTGGCTGCCCTTGCGGCGTTTGGAGCCCGGCCCGCCCAGAGTCAGCCCACTGCCATCGTAGTCGACGGCGGGGACTCGCCTGTCACGAATTACTGCCGGTATTACGACAACATTGATCGGACGGAACGCGTACTCACCGGATGGAACCGCGAGGATCTGGTGGCTGGAGGGCCGGATAATCCCGGCCCCACGAATTCGGCTTGTGACGCCAAGGGCTCGGTTAAATATGATGCAGAGGGGCTGCCCATTCTCGAGCATCGCACGCCATCGGGGCCCTGGAAAGGCGCGGCGACGCTGCAGGCGATCGAGGACCGGATCCGCAAGCTGAGGCCGGGCGAACCCGTGCTGCTTTACTTCACGGATCACGGATCCGGGGGCGACGGTGAAGGCGACCGGAAGGTGGTGCTCTGGGGACAGATGCTCACCGTTTCGCAGCTGCGCAAGCTGACCGGGCTAGTCCCTTCAAGCAGCAAGCTGATCATGGTGAACGACCAGTGTTTCGGCGGAGGCATGCTCGACTCGCTCTTCGCGGAAACCTCACCGCATGCTCCGCGTCCGCACTCATGCGGCTTTGCCGCTGCCACTCGGAGCGAGATGTCATACAGCGGCGGCGGTTTTATGGAGATGGCCGACCGGGTCGTGAAAAACCGCGATAATAAGCTCCCCACAGCGGTCGATTCCGACGGCGACGGACAGTACAGCTTCGGTGAAGTCCAGCGCTACATGCAGCGGAGCTACGCCACGGAATCGACGCCGGTCGCCTCGAGCGACATCTTCCTGCAGCGCTACCTGGACGATAACGGATTGTCGCCTCGCGAGGGCCGGCGCGCGAAGATCCTCTCGGCCTGTATCTTTGAGCAGAATGGCGTCGCGGCGGTCACCCACGGCTGGAGTCCTATGCTCACCCTGTTGCTTCACGTGAAGCTCGAAAGGCTGCGCTCCGATCTGGCGAACGATTACGCCGGCGCAGGTGTTAGCCCCGGCGCGAATTTCGACGAGATCAAAAAAGAGCGCGACCGACGCGAGGACGAAGTGCGAAAAATCGAGAAACAGAGGGGCGATATCGTTCACAAGTTCAAGGATGCGTTCGCGGCTTGGATGACGGAAAAGCACCCGGAGCTGATGAAGCGCCTCGATGAGGACGAGCAGCAGCAGCTACTTCTGCAGATGGAGCTGGCCACCGGTCCGACCGCCGCCCGCCGGGCGCAGATCCAGGCGGAGCTCGTCAAGAAAGGGAGAGACGTCGAGCGTGATCAGACTGAAATCAATCGGCACAAGAGCGCGGTCACCCGCCCTGGCGCAAATCCCACGAAAAAAGAGTTCAACGCCTATGCATCCGCCCACGGCGATGCCGACGTGTCGGAAAAACTGGACCAGGCCACCACCAAGATGGTCGATAAGAACATCGCCCTGCAGGCTTATCGACGGCTGTACAATACCGTGGCAACCTACAACGCCATCAGCGCGATGATCGTTTCGGGCGATTCCAAGGCGATGAGTCAGTACCTCGACATGCTCGATTGCGAGAACACTCCGATCAGGCCCGTGCCTGAAGCCCAGGGGGGACATTCGAAATGAGAGGCGCGTTTTTCGGGCTGGCGTTGCTTTTGGCGGTGGGAGCAGCGCAGGCGGTCGAGGCCCCGCAGCTCGTGCTGCCCACCCAGCTCGGCTGTGGCGTTTATCGGGTGAAGGGCCTGATGGCCCACCGTTCGAACGGCATCGAAGTCATCCGGGTCTATGCGGAAACCACCGCCGAGTTCGAGCTTCCGGTTTTCGGGCTCTCGGCCCGGGATTCCGTCGCCCTGGATGAAACCTACGCGGTACTTGAGGTCGAAATCTTCCGCGAAAAAGGCAAGCCCACGCAGGCGCCGCGGGCGCGCTTCCGCCAGCTCGTGGCCAAGATTGCGGGCCTCCACCAGGCCAATGATCACGCCGTCGAGGGTATTCAGGCCGTAATTTGCCCGTAAATCTTCCTGCCGTGCTAGGCGACTGCGTCAGCGATTTTACCCGACAGTCTGAAATCCCACGGTGATCGCTTCGATCCGGGCTATGTCTTGACCGTGGTCTGTGACAATGACGGATTGGCCATTCTGCGCCAGCCGCAGCACCTCAGAGAGCCTTGCCTTGGTTTGACTGACGCTGAATCGCTCGGTAGAAGATGTCGGTTTCCTTCGTCTTGGCGTCGGAGTTACTTCCGGTGCCTCCGGGTATTTCACGCATTAAAAATTTAATGGGGGCCTCGCGTGCAACTAGTTGATTTCATAATACAAAACATAAAGAAATGCGTGGTGTCAATAATAATAGACTATTTTACTCTTTTATTCTATAACCCCTCTCAGTCTTTAACAGGAGCGTTTGCCATGAAATCTTTTTTTCCATCAGTCCTTGCCGTAGTACTTGGCCTTTCCAATCTCACTCCCTTTTGTAGCTTTGCCGCTGATTTTTCTAGCTCAAATTTAAAGGGCCTTTATCAATTCATTTCAGGCGATGACAACTGCCCACCGCACATGGACATTTTGCCGAACGAAAGTCACCTCATCCTGCTCCAGTACGATCTTCAAGAATCACGTTTTATGGCGACAAGAATTTTCACTCTAGGTTTTGAGAAAATCGGGTGGACCGGTTATGGAGATTATTTTGAGGAAACGAGGCAAAAACACTATCGCCAAGAATCGGTTCGGTATTTCAAAGATAAAACACAAGTTTCAACTCAGGCTGGCGCAGTTTTGATTTCTCAAAAAATAGATTTTATCGGAGAAGGAATTTGGATTCCAGAAATTTCGGCTAGCGTTGAAACATTGATCAAGCATGAGATCATTCAACGGTTGGATGATCATGACGTTCAATACTTCATGACTGAAGAATCTACTTTCAAGGCTTCAACAAGTGCGCCTGCGGGCAGCGGAAAACAGACCATGAATTGTCGCTATCGCGAAATCAATTAAAATGGGTTGGCCTCAATCGGGATTCAGTGCTGAGCGAATTTCGAGAAATGGATTTGAAGGAAGCCTATCGTGCCGCAAGTTTCTTTGGTTCCCCTGTTCCCCGTGCTCCCCTATTCCCACGTTAGAAATTCTTCGGTGAAGGAGGAGGGGATCCGCGCGCGCAGGATGCGCTTTTCGCGCGGAGGCCCAGGAAGGCCAACCCCGACTCCTTCACCAAGAATTTCTGTATTACTTGACGCCTTTTGAGATCAAATGCGGGCAGTACTTCTTGTCAGTGCCAAGAATGTGATTGGTTAACCAATTCTTGAGGAAGGTCATAATTTCAGTCGAGATCGTTGCCGTTCCGGCCTTGAACTTGGTCTGAAATTCCGCTACCTGGGCGACCAGCTTTTTATGCTCCTCTTTATGAGCTGCGGTGTCTGGATAGGCGTGCGTGGCAAAAAGCTCTTCTTCATGTTTGAAGTGCTTGACGGTGTAGTTCACTAGGCCATCCAAAATAGGGCCGGTGACATTAGCCCCTTTCCCCTGCATCATTCCGTCATGCAGTTGGTTGATATATTCGACCAACTTTTTGTGTTCATCATCAATGGATTGAATGCCCAACGTAAAACGACTACTCCACTCGAAAAGTGCCATTTGAAATCTCCTTGAAAAGAGGGTTAGTGCAACTATTTAAGCAGAATGTTTTTTAAATTTACATATAAAGAGTAAATAAAATATTCGACAAAAAAATGACACGAACCCAATGATTTTCGATGAAGCCTGTTTTTTTTATTCCTTTTGAAGGCTTGCGTCTTCAATGAGGGCTGGGAAGAAGTAACCTGCGCCAATGCTCTTGTCGGCGCGAAGCTTGCCTTTGACTACCACAATATCCCCAACCTGGGTAGGATGGTCGGAGGTGACAGTTAGGTCAAAATCTTTGGTGGCCTCACTGCCCGTTCCGTCTGAAATATGGAGCCAGTTCTTTTTCATGATCGCGGCGTTGTACTTAACTACTTGGCCTCGGACCGTAACTTCTTTGTCCTTGAGCGTCGCTTTTTGTGCGTAAAGTTCGGCGATCGTGTGGCCACTAGGTCCAGACGCTTTGCTTACTTTGATTTTGGATAAATCGACGGCGGGATGAGAGGCTGCTTGGCCATGGGGAGTCGCACCATTCATTGCGGCTTTAAAGGTGCCGCCACTCGCCATTCCTGCTGGGGCGGGTTCATTCGTCGCCTGAGCATCTAATGTCCCAAAGAAGATTTTGTCGAACTTTCTCTTCAAGGTTTTGCTTTCAAATCCATTCATAGGCTGTGGATTGTGGATGTCTACCTTGGAACCCACCTTTACTTCGGCCTGTGGAACAGCGGCCCAGACTTCGCCCTGAGTAGATTTGAGGCGAATATAGGTGTAGCTGCTCGCGTTCATGGTTTCTAAAACCGTGCCGGAGAGAGAGTCGGCGGCCATGACTGGCGTACTCAGGGTGGCGAAAAGAAGCACTGAACAGAATGTTGAAAGCAAATATTTTAGGGTCATTATAAATTCCTTCTTAGGGGGTTAGGTTTGCTTTTTTTCTCTTTCGTGGCCAAGGAAAGCAAGGCCCATTTTATAATATGGTACGCCATATTCAGAAGATAACATCAAGGTCATTAAGGTTATTTGAGAATTTACACGAGTTAACAAAGAGTTTAGACTCAATACCAAACAGAAACAAGGAGCGTTTCAATGAAATTAGCATGGATTGGAATTTTAATAGTCGCTAGCTTTCCTGCCGCCAGTTTTGCAGCAGAAAATTGCACGGCCAGCAAAAAAACTGCAGTTTGTACTGACAAAATCGTCAAAGAACAAGTGGATTGGGCCTGTGGTTTGGTTGAAAAGACCGGCAAAGAAGCGGTCGATGAAATTAAAATCATGCGATTTGATTGCTGCGGTGAGCCAAACTATGTTTGGATCAACGATATGCATCCGACGATGATTATGCATCCAGTGAAAACACAACTCGATGGCAAGGATCTCACAACCAATGCTGATGAAGATGGTAAGAAGCTCTTTGTCGAATTCGTCAAAGCCGCTACCCCTACCGGGGCATGGGTTGATTACAAGTGGAAAAAAGTGGGCGAAGGCGTAGGCAGCCCCAAGCGCTCTTGGGTTAAAAAATGTAAAGTGGGTAGCACGGCTGACTTTTGGGTCGTCGGTTCTGGAACTTGGAAATAAGGGATAAATTATGGCAGGGCACACTGAAGAAATGAAAGCACATTCAGGATCCACTCGATCACTAAAAGGGAAATTCTGGTTTTTGGGCTTTTTGATCGGCGGGAGTGCCCTGCTTACCTTAGTAGTTTTTGGAGTGACCATCTCCAAAATGAATAGTGCTCAAAGAGATTATCAGGGTGCTGTTGAACTCTCCCGGATAGTCAATGAACTCAAGAGTGAGTATTTCATTATGGAGGCCTCTGAGTATGGCTTCATTGCCGACTCCACCAATGAGGGCCTTTGGGACCGACGACTTAAGGCTGAAAAGACTTTAGTCGAATTACGTGAAAAGATTCGTACAAAATTGTCTGATGCTGAAACCATGGCCTTCATCGACAAAGCAGTGGATATTAACGAAAAGATTTTAACCCCCGTCTCCCTCGAGGCTAAAGCTACGATCGACAAAGACCGCATGGCTGTTCTTAAGCTTTATGCCCTGAAGGTAACTCCGGGCTATGGGCTGGCCCGCTTGACCATTACCAAGGCCGTGAAGCGGATTCAGGAAAAGGAAACGGCTGCCGAGACACGTCTGAATCAGGTTGTAAACATCGGAGGAATGCTCCTGACCGGTGTTCTTTTGTTTAGCGTGATTTTTAGCGTTGTGATGATTGTTAAAATGGGGCGTTCGATTGTTGATCCGCTGGATCTTGCGGTGAGGGAATTGACCAAAGAAACCGAAGAAGCACGAGGTGCGGCTTCCAAAATTAACGTGGCTTCGCAAACTTTGGCCCAAAGCACGACTGAGCAGGCTGCGGCGCTAGAAGAGACCGCCGCCTCAGTCGAACAACTCAACGCCATGACCATGAAGAATGCCGAAAATGCGACTCGCTCCGGCGAAGTGGCTAATCAAAGCAATGAGTCGGCTAATAACGGCAAGCGTGCGGTCGACGAAATGATCGCCGCTATCAAGGATATTAGTCAATCGAACACGGAGATCATGGCTCAAATTGAAGAGAGCAATAAGCAGATTACCGAAATTACCAAGGTGATCAGTGAAATTGGGACAAAAACTCAGGTCATCAATGACATTGTGTTTCAAACCAAGCTCTTGTCGTTCAATGCGTCGGTCGAGGCTGCACGAGCAGGCGAACATGGTAAGGGTTTTGCCGTGGTTGCTGAAGAGGTGGGTAAGCTCGCTCAAATGAGCGGGAGTGCGGCTGAAGAAATCGCCAAGATGCTCGAGGGTGGTATTCGCAAGGTGGAAAGCATTGTCACCAATACTCGCACTAATGTGGAGCGGCTGATGGCGCAGGCAAGAGAAAAACTTGATCGAGGCACCCAGGTTGCCGAGGGATCGGGCAAAGTGCTCGATGAGATTGTGACTCGGGTTTCAGAAGTGAATCGAATGATTGGCGAAATTTCGGTGGCGACCTCCGAGCAGGCTAATGGGCTTCAAGAAATTGCAAAAGCCATGAGTCAAGTAGGTAAAGGAATGCATCAAAATTCGGATGTTTCGCATCAAGTCGGTGAATTAGCGACTCAGTTGAATCGTCAATCCGAATCTTTGGGAACGGTCGTTTCTTCGTTGGTTGATCTCATTAAGGGCCAGTCCGAAGGCGAAACACTTGCTTCTCATGCCTCTCATTGATAATAGCCCCGCATGACGGGACATTTTTCAAGCTGGGGCGTTTGTTTATTTATTCTTTGCTGCTTTTTTCCAACCCAGGGATGGTCTCAGGTTGACTTTAAGTCCGGGGAGGCTCTCCGGTCAAAAATCTATGCCGAGAATTCACGTCGCCAAAAGTGGCTTTTTGATTTGAATCGTATCGTGGAACTCGATGGCTCCGACACTCGCATTCAAACCCGGTTTGTGACTCCTGAGGGCAAAGAGGTGGTTTTTGAGGAAACCACCGTCGGGGATGCCGAAAAGAACATTCAGATTAAGAAGTACATCCTCAAAAAATTCCAGATCGATGAAAGCGGTACCCTCGAAACGAGGGATGGGAAAATCTATTTTTCTTATACCCGCCAGGGAAAAACCGAGACTGCGACTGAAAGCGCGCCGCTCAATTTGATTACGGGCTCCGTGACGATTCGATTCATCATGAATCATTGGTCGGAAATTATGAATGGCCAAGAGGTGGATGCGCGCTATGCGGCTTTGGATCGGCGTGAAACGGTCGGTTTCAAGTTTTTTAAAGTCGCGGAAGAAAAACGGGACGGTAAAGACGTCGTCATTGTCAAAATGAAGCCTAAAAGTCTTGTGATCGCGGCCATCGTCGATCCCATCCTTTTTACTTTCGAAAAGGCTCCCATTCGCTGTCTTTCGGTCGTCGGGCGGACGTTGCCCAAGCGACTCGAAGACAGTACATGGAAGGATTTAGATGCCGAAATTATCTATTCTTACTAAGCTAGGCTTCGTGAAGCTGGAACTGGTACTGGAGCGAGGTAATAAAGTATTTGAAAAATAACGCTCTGCGTGATATTGGCGTGATCAATGTTCTTAATAGATTGAGTGCGGCCTCAGGGCCAGGAGTGATTCATGACTTTTAAAGGCGCGATGATGGGGTTGGTTGTGGCAGGCATCTTGGGGCAAAATGCATTGGCTGACTCGGTACTGATTAGCCGTTCTTCTTATTATGAGACTCTTAAGTCTTCAAGTTACCTGGTGGATAGCGCCACTGGATCTGCTTCGGTGGTGTTGAAACTTCAGCGGCTTGAGGAAGGGGACCCCTCGAGGGACCATGCTTCGGTTCGCCGGGTTATAGGTGCACAGCGAACTTCAGTGATGGGATTAAGCTTTGATGTGCCTTCCTCACAAATTATATTTGCGAGTTCAAAGGGCAAAGTGGTTTGCGCCACGGTCACTGAAAAGACCGGATTTTTCGGCGGCCGTAAATTAGTGATCAAAAACACGGGCGATTGTCGCGTGATTTCTAAAGTCGAACAACTCGGGCTGACGATTACTTTCGATACCAAGTAAAATAACCAATAAATTAGGCCACTTAACTGACTGCGAAGAATAAAAACACAAAAGTTGACTTAATTGGTTTTTTATCGTACTTATTCACTCAATTATTAATTGAAAAGAGGTATCTGTGAAACGAGTATTGATGTCAGTGGCGGTAGTCGGCCTTTCTTATTTCGGAGCGGGTGCGGCAGGGTGTGGGGGGATCAAAAACCCCCAATATTCTGGAGTTTACTCGCTTAATATAGAAAAAACTCAGTTTTTGGAACAAGACTTTCAGGGCGTTAAAACTCCCAATGAGGATCTCAAAAAACGGGCGTCTTTGCTGTTGCCTGTGAATCTCAATGTCTTGCAGCGAATGAAATATGAGGGCGGCAACTTTATTCATTTTTTGCAGTTCAACGGGAGTGCAGAAAACCCCTGGAACTTAGTCTTAGACCTACCCTCGTTAGTCCATAAGGCTTACGGTGCGGCCCTCAATGAGCAAGATCCCGATCTCGACGGCGCAAAATTGCCGACAGAAGATGGACAGTCCTACGGAAGCGACGAGTGCAAAACTTATTATTATTATAATGTGGCTTTGGTTTCTGACGTCGTTAAAAATCATCTCTCGGGTGAGTATTCGCAGGACGCGTCTGGGGTTGCTGATGGCCTCATGACTCAGCCATCGCCACTCGCGTTTGTGGCAACTTCGAATCATCCGGAAATGCAAATCTATCAGGCCAAAAAACAGGTTGGAACGGATTGGGTTACCTTAAATAAGGGTGACCAAAAAGAGCCTCCGGTCAATCAGGGCCTGGTTACAGATTGGTCGAATGCCTTAAACACAAACAACGGAATGACCTTGGTTTTGTCGATCAAACGCACGGCGTACACCAAAGGTGGGCACTGCGGTAAGATCGCTCAAGGGACGTTGCCTCCATCAGATGGCACGCAGGAGATTATCGCAGTTTATGATTCGACCGATTTTCCGGGCATGCAAAATGATGATGGAATCGTCACCGGAAGTCAGTCGGACCTGATAGCGTTGCCGGGCGGGTCTCTTTTTAGTGCGCCGCACTTTTTTCACGACTGATAGTAGCAAAGATCAAAAAAAAGGGCCGACCTCGTGAAAGGTCGGCCCTCCTTATAAAAGAGCAAAAAAACCGAATTACCAGTTTTTCTTCGAAGAAAAGGTTTCCTTCAAGGACTTAGGGAAGGACCAACGTGGCTTCTTGGTAGCTGGACGAGCCTTGGTTACCATAGGTTCACCGGTGAAAGGGTTCGTGGTCTTCACGCCACCCTTCTTAGCCAAAACGTCCTTACGGACGAGGGCGCCGATGACAGGAAAGCGAACGCGCTCACCTTTGGCGGCATGTTTAGCGGCGGTGGTGAAAGTGTTTTCGATGACGGCTTTCACATCCGAGCGTTTCATGCGAACGGTGCCATTGCGGGTGACCTGAGCGGTCTTCAGCAAAGCTTCATGAAGTTCATTGATCAAATTGTATCTAGTTTTCTTGGCCATTCTTTTAGGGCCTCCTTAGTTCTGGAGTTTTGCAGCGACATTGAATTTTGGCAAGCAAGATTCGCTAATAATCGTCGTAAAATCTCACTTTTTTGAAATGAGTGCGATGCGTTGCTCGGAAAAACAGCGGAATGAGGGCTGTCTAATGGCTGAGGGGCCTGAATTCTTCAATGCGAATATCGCCGATTTTTGTTTTTTCGAAATTCACCGGACCTGAAAACGTTCGAATAGGCGTGGAAATCAGAAGAGTGCAATGGATCGTGGCGGTATAGGTCAAAATCCAGCCTTCACGTTCGGGAACAAACGTTCGGTAGAAAAGGTCCATCTCAAGGCATGAACTTAGATCGATTGAGTTTCCTTGCCGCAAGGCCTCTGCAGCGGTTCTCATGCGGGAGTTGCTCAAAAATGGAACTTCGATGATGTCTTTGAATTCGGTGGTGAGGATCAGTTTGTCGTTCACGGTATCGACAGTTTCGATGGCTGCTCCTTTGCCCTTGTTCATCTCATTCGCCGTGAAAAAGATGGCCAAGGGAGGATTTGCGGCCAAGGCGGCTTGAGGGAGCACCGAATTGAGTAATAACAGCGAAATCCCGGCAATAAAACTAAGGTGTTTCATAAGCGGGTTATTTACATTGCACCGCGTTTATTTGCAACCCTAAAAACCCTCGCATTTTCCCTGGTTTTTCCTTGGTTGAGTGTCACAAAGTATTATAAAAAAAGCTCTGGGGGACGTTTTAATGAAGACCTCGCGACCGTTGATCGGACGCTCTGTAATTCGGAAAGAGGGCCGTGATAAAGTCACAGGCCTGGCCAAATACGTCGATGACCTGTCGTTTCCCGATATGATTTATGGAGTCACCGTCCGAAGTTCGGTGGCTCGCGGTCGGCTTCGTAACATTCGATTCGAAGGAAAGCTGCCTTGGGAGCAGTTTACTATCGTAAGAGCTCAGGACATTCCGGGCGACAAACAGGTAGCTATCATTTTGCACGATCAGCCTTTTTTGGTGGATACGGTGATTAATCATCCCGAAGAGCCGGTGATTTTGTTGGCCCATCCCGACAAACATCTACTTGAAGAAGCGCGTCGATCGGTGATTTTGGATATTGAGCCACTGCCTGCGGTTTTTACGATTGAAGATTCCTTGGCCAGAACAGAGGTCATTTGGGGAGAGGACAATATTTTCAAGTCCTACGCTCTCGACAAGGGAGATGTGGATTCCGTTTGGTCGAAGGCAGATTTTATTATTGAGGGTGAATACCGTACCGGAGCGCAAGAACAGCTTTATATTGAAAACAACGGAATGATCGCGATCGCCAGCCCAAAAGCCGGAGTGACCGTTTGGGGTTCGATGCAGTGTCCTTATTATGTGCATAAAGGCCTGGTTTCGCTTTTTAAAATGTCCGAAGATCAGATCCGGATTATTCAAACCGAAACGGGCGGCGGTTTTGGAGGCAAAGAAGACTATCCGACCGTCCTTGCCGGTCATGCCGCTTTGCTGGCGTGGAAGTCGGGAAAACCCGTAAAAATGATTTATGATCGCGCGGAGGACATGGCGGCTACGACTAAGCGGCATCCCTCCCGCACCCGACATAAGACGGCCGTGCGAAAAGATGGCACCTTACTCGCACAAGAGATCGAATTCGTGATCGACGGGGGAGCTTATGCGACGCTTTCGTCAGTCGTTCTCTCGCGTGGGACGATTCATGCTGCAGGACCTTATTTTTGCCCCAATGTGCGGATTCGTTCTTCCGCAGTGGCGACTAATTCGCCGCCGCAAGGGGCTTTTCGCGGCTTTGGGGCACCTCAAAGTATTTTTGCGCTTGAGCGACATATGGATGAGATTGCGGCAAGGATAGGCATGACTCCTGAAGATCTTCGTCGCCGCAATTTTATCAAAAAAGGCCAGACGACGGCTACGGGACAGGTCATTCAAGAAGAAGTGAATTTGGGAGGACTTTTAACCCAAGCGCTCGAAAGCAGTCATTATTACGAAAAGCAGCGAAAATTTGCTCAGGAAAATCCAAAAAGCAAAATAAAAAAGGGCATCGGATTTTCTGCCTTTATGCATGGCTCTGGTTTTACCGGGTCAGGAGAAAGCTATTTGTCCTCAGTAGCGGGGGTCGAGGGTTCTGCCGAGGGTAAGGTTCGGGTCCTCGCTTCCAGTACTGAAATTGGCCAGGGGGCGAACACAATTTTCACTCAGATTGCGGCCGATGCTCTCGGAATCGACGTGGAAGGTGTTGAGGTCGCTCAGCCGGATACTCGGTTTGTTCCAAACAGCGGCCCGACGGTTGCTTCTCGGACCACCATGGTGGTCGGAAAACTGGTCGAACGAGCTGCGACGGGGCTTAAGCAGATGCTTTTGCAGAGTGGGTTATTGAGCGAGCCTTATTGCTCGCTTGAATTTGAAAAGGCCGTTGCGGCGTATGTCGAGAAATTCGGACAGCTCAAATCTTTGAGTCAGTACAAGCAGCCGCCCGGCATCCGTTGGGACGATGCCACTTATCGGGGCGATGCCTATGGTACTTTTGCGTGGGCGGTTTATGTCGCCGAAGTCAGTGTGGATACCGTGACCTATGAGACGCACGTGGATCGGTTTGTGACTGTTCAGGAGGTGGGCAAAGTCATCAACCCCAACCTTGCGGCGGGACAGATTGAAGGTGGAGTATTGCAGGGGATTGGCTACGCGCTTTACGAAAACGTCGTTTGGAAAGAGGGCCGGATGAGCAATAACCAAATGACCAATTACATCATTCCGACGGCCGCAGATGCGCCTCCTATTCATGTTTTATTCGAGGAAGTGCCTTATGCGGAAGGTCCGGCAGGAGCGAAGGGGATTGGCGAGCTTCCGATGGATGGCCCGGCGCCCGCGATCCTCAATGCGGTGGCAAATGCCACGGGGGCTAGACCGACCGGTAAGTTCAATGAGATTCCGCTTACCCCGGAAAAATTGATGGAGGCTCTGTGATTCAGGTCAAATGTCGAGTGAATCAAGAGGCGCACACCTTTCATGTCCATCCCATGACCAGGCTTTTGGACGTGCTCCGCGAGAAGGCCGGATTGACGGGGACAAAAGAGGGTTGTGGCGAGGGTGAGTGTGGGGCTTGTTCGGTTATTGTCGATGGCGAGATTGTGATGAGTTGTCTTGTGCCGGTTGCTCAGGTCGAAGGCGCTGACATTCGGACCATTGAAGGGATTGCTGATGGAGCGAAGCTTCATGCGGTTCAAAAGGCGTTTCTTGAGCACGGGGGGGCCCAATGCGGATTTTGCACTCCGGGAATGATTTTGGCGGCGGTTCAATTGCTTGAAAAAAATCCTCAACCCACGGAAGAGGATATTCGACACGGGCTTGCCGGAAATCTTTGCCGTTGCACGGGATATGTCAAAATATTTGATTCGGTTCAAAAGGCCTCTGAGGCGTTGAGTGGATCGGGGGTTCACAAGTGAGAACCTATCTTGAAGCGTATGAACTCAAAAAACCGCGGGACTTATCTGAGGCGCTCGGCATTTTGAGCGCTCATCCGGGGCAATGGCAGCCATTGGCCGGAGGCACTGATTTGATGGTTCTTCTGGAGGCAGGAAAGCTTCAGCAGAAAAAATTGCTGAGCATCCATCATTTTAAGCGGCTTAAGGAATGGGGTGGTATTGAGAGCCACCGTGATTTTGTTGCAATCGGCGCTCTTGCCAATTACAGCCAAATTCAGGCTGATTCTACGCTTCAAGCTGAGTTTCCGTTGCTTTGCCAGGCCGCCCGCCAAACCGGAGCGTTGGGCATTCAAAACCGTGGAACCATCGGCGGCAATATTGTGAACGCCTCGCCAGCGGCGGATTCACCGCCTGGATTACTCGTTTATGATACGGAGCTTGAGCTGATTTCGCTTTCGGGGGTGCGGCGGGTTCCTTTTGAAGGCTTTCATACCGGATATAAGAAAATCCAGCTGAGGCCCGATGAACTTTTACAACGGATCCTTGTGCGGCGAAATACGTCGGGAACGCATCAGTATTTTAGAAAAGTGGGCACGAGGCGCGCTCAGGCGATATCCCAGGTTTCTTTTGCAGGGCTTGCTCGATCCGAAAACGGGGTTGTGCGCGAAATTCGCCTAGCGATGGGAAGTGTCGCTCCCACGGTGCTGAGATGCCGGCGGACCGAGGCGGTGATTCGAGGTCAGAAGATCAGTGCTGATCTCATTTTTAAAGCCCGTAGTGAACTCAGTGCAGAAATATCCCCGATCGATGATATTCGCTCAACGGCCTTGTTTCGAAGACGTGTTGCTCAAAATCTTCTGGAAGAATTTCTATGTGGAATTGGCTCGTAAAGCTTCAGGAACTGGGCGCTGAGGGAGCTCCGGTTGTGATGGTGACTGTGACCCAATGTACGGGGTCAACCCCACGGGAGCCCGGCGCAAAAATGCTGGTCCTGGGCGATGGCCGGTTTTTTGGGACCATCGGGGGTGGAAATTTAGAGCAACTCGCCATAGATGACGCAAAAAAAAGCCTAGAAACAGGCCAGTCGCGAGTGATTAAATATCCGCTCGGTGCGAAAGCGGGCCAATGTTGTGGTGGCACGGTCGAACTGTTTTTTGAGGTGCTCCATCAGGGGCCACGGCTTTATGTTTTTGGAGCGGGGCATGTGGGGCAAGCGGTTTGCCGGGTATTTGCTGGTACTCCTTTTGTGGTTCATCTGATCGATGAGCGAGAGGAATGGATCGGTTCGGATACGATTCCGGCGCAAACGATTCGTCATCATTGTGAGTGGGACGATTTTGTAAAAACTGCACAATGGAGTGGTGAGCAGACCTATGCCGTCGTGATGACCTATCGACATGATCTGGATGAAAAAATCATCAAGGACCTCGTAGGACGTGCTGCAAAATACCTCGGCCTCATTGGCAGTCGGGCTAAATGGGAGCGTTTTAAGCATCGACTTTCGGGGCAGGGAATTTCGCAGGAGAAGCTAGATCGCGTGAAGTGTCCCTTAGGTCTCGATATCGGTGATGGAAAAACGCCGCAAGAAATCGCGATTAGTTTAGCGGCTGAGGCAATGAGTGTTTATTACGGTAAAGCCCTGAAATGAGTCGGTTTGTCACGGTGATCTTGGCCGGTGGTTGGGGCAGCCGCATGGGGGTTCCTAAGGGGCTCGTTGAGTTTGAGGGAAGACCTTGGCTTTTGGAGCAGTTGCGACGGTATCGAGAGGTTTGCGCGGGCCCGGCGGTGGTGGTTTTAGGCCATTGTTTCGCCGATTATTTTCGAGCGATTCTGTGGATGGAGGCGGCTTGCAAGGCTCCCTTCGAGTGGGAAGGCTTGCCGGTGAGCGTGGTCGTTAATGAAAACCCTGAATTTGGGCAATTTTCTTCGCTTCAGGCGGGGGCGAGGAATTTGGATTTGGCGAAGATTGCCGGCGTTTTTGTTTTGCCGGTAGATGTGCCGGTGGCGGGTTCCGAGGTTTGGTGTGCGCTGAAAGATCAAATGCGCGGGGAAATCGACGCGTGTATTCCGGTGTGTGAGGGCCAGGGGGGGCATCCCGTTTTGCTTTCTAGCGATTTTCTCGAAAAAATGGCGCGTCTATCCGCAGATTCGCGGTTGGATGTGCAGCTTCAGTCTTTGCCGATGGGGCGAGTTTTGCGAGTGGCGGTGGGGGATCCAGGAGTTTTGAAGAATATGAATACGCCGGCGGATTGGGGTAGGGGCTCGCGGTAAAAGCTGTCGGGGTCGGCCATCCTTAGCCTCCGCGCGAAGAGCGCCTCCTGCGCGCGCGGATCCCCTCACTTTTACCGGGAGCCACTTAAGTGGGTACGGGGATCGGGATCAGGATCGGGGAGATTCAGCGGTGCGAGTGATATTTTTTAGAATTTCTCAAAAATCACTCCATCCTTACTGGCACTGCAAAGAAGATAGGGGTTTTGTTATCGGGTTTTCATAAAACCAAACCGGACAGCTCTCTGCCATGAGAACTCGGGTTATGCTGTACCCCAAGCACCTCTCATTATTGTCTCAAGTAGGCGGAAACCACGTCAGCTAGAAAAAGCAGAATCTTAGCGAGGACATAGAGTCGCCAGGTTTTCAGCTTAAGTTTTTCCAGCTTTAGACGAAAAGAATAATAGTTGGCTTGTTCACCAATCTGTTTATTTTTCATCGGGGTTACCTCTTTCTTTGGGGAATGAGGTAGCTCCATCTACTCTGTCCGATTTGGCGGAGACACTCAAAGCAAATTCAATGCCGTAGGTTTTTGGCCATTTTTCAGCTATTTTTGCGATGATTTGGCTGTTTTTAGGTCAGTCAGTCCGAAAATGAGACTGTAAAAATACTTATTTCCTAGCCGCCTGCCGCGACTATTTCGAGTCCCCCCACGTATCACCTCCCGAGAGAGAAATTCAGCACCAATAACACCTGGGGGGGTAGTCATGCATTTTCGTTTCAATGGCATAGGCGGACTTGTTTCTTTGATCGTTTTTTTAACGTTTATGGGCTGTGATTCTCCGGGAGCCGCGCCTGGGGCCTTGCAAAGTCAAATCGATACCACAGCTCAAAGTCCCACGAGCCCCAGCAGTACAGCGACCGACCCGACGCTAGCTAGCACGCCACCTTCGACCCCTATTTCTCCATCGACTCAAACTCAGAACCCCACTCCCCAACCCACGCCGCCCGTGCCTGTCCCCACGCCTTCTCCCACCCCATCGCCTTCGGCGACTTCAGTGGTCAATGCCCCAGTAGTCGGAGAGTCTTGTCTGAGTGGTGACGCCAACAAAATTTGTTTAGCGACCCACTTTGTGACTTATGAAAACTCGGCTGGAACAGCCGTAGCGAGCATTACCCAAGCAGGGACGATCATTCATACGATGAACACCCTTTGGGGCAAATGCGACATCGGATTTCAGATCATGAAATACGAGGCAGTCGACCCTACGAAATATGGCCTTTCTTATGGTGCGGCTTCTCAAAATGAGCTCAACCAGATTCGGAACACCTTTTCCACCGCGGCCAATGAGCTTCTAGCCGTGACCACCGGTCCGTGGGGAACCGCCGTCAATGCCTGGACCAATATGCCAGGGTATGGCGTTTATGGTGCGGTCATGGAGGCCAGCATTGTCGCCTATGGCGGCGGCATCATCTACGCGCATGAATTCGGCCACTATCTGGGCTTAGACCATGTATCGAATTCATCCAATCTCATGAGTCCCATTATTGCCACTACTTCGACCAACTTGACGGCCGCTCAATGTCAGGCCGCAGTAAATACGGTTGGGTCCTATTGGCCAGCGATGGTTCTCAAATAGTCACCACTCAAATAGCTGGATTTGACTATTGTTCCTTCTCTGAACTTCGCATAAAAACAAGGGATGCAAAAAAATCAGCGAAAAGGGTTGGCCGCACTGGGATTGTTTTTGACCTGTTTTGCCGGAATGGGGTTAGAGCGGTCAGCTTTCGGCGATGAGGGAATGTGGACGCTCAATGGTTTTCCGACTGCTGAAGTCGCAAAAAAATATGGTTTTCAAGCCACTCAACCCTGGCTTGACCATGTCCGGCTCTCATCGGCTCGGTTAGCTGGGGGATGTTCGGGTAGCTTCGTCTCTGATCGGGGCCTGGTGATGACCAATCACCATTGCGCGCACTCTTGTATAGAGCAGTTATCCAATGCGAGCCGTGATTACGTCGAAACCGGATTTTTCGCGAAAACTCAAACGGATGAAGTGAAGTGTCCTGAGATTGAAGTCAATCGGTTGTTAGAGATCACCGATGTGACCGCTAAAATCAATCAGGCCACGGAGGGTCTGGATGGGCAGGCTTTTAATGATGCGCAAAAAGGTGCGATGTCTAAAGTCGAGAAGGAGTGTTCTAAAGGCGCGGATGATGTTCGATGTGAGGTGGTCACGTTGTATCATGGCGGAAAATTTAATCTCTATCGATATAGGCGTTTTCAGGACGTGCGATTGGTTTTTGCCCCTGAGTTGTCGATCGCTTTTTTTGGCGGAGATCCCGACAATTTTACCTTCCCTCGATACGATTTAGACGTGTCTTTTTTGCGGGTTTACAGCGATGGAAACCCTATTCAATCGAATGATTATTTCAAATGGTCCACGCAACCCGCGAAGGAGGGGGATTTGACCTTTGTGACCGGGCATCCTGGCCATACGTCTCGCACTCTAACCGTTGCGGATTTAAAATTTGAGCGAGATGTGTCTTTAGTCCAGGCGATTTTCTATGCTTCTGAAATGCGCGGCATTTTGACTGAATTTAGCGCAAGGGGCTCTGAGCAAAAACGAATCGCAGGGGATCTGCTTTTTGGGATCGAAAATCGCCTCAAGGCGTTGAAGGGTAAATTGAGCGCATTGCAAGATCAGTCGTTTTTTGACCGAAAAACCAAGGCGGAAAATGATTTAAGAAAGAAAGTAAATGCCAACGCCAAACTTAAAAAAGCCTATGCGTCGGCCTGGGGTGAGATCGAAAAAGCAGAACTGCGAGCGCGGGAGCTGTTTTTTCCTTACGTTCAGCTTGAAAGAAGCCGTGATTTTCAGTCTCAGCTCTTTCGAATTGCCCGCACCTTAGTGCGAGCCTCGGTGGAGCTGCCTAAGGCCAATGAGATTCGGTTTCGAGAATTTACGGATTCCAAACTTCCGGAGTTGAAGCAACGGCTATTTTCGGAGGCGCCGATTTATAACGACCTGGAGGAAACGATGTTCCGCTTTGCGCTCACGAAGGCTCGTGAGCTGCTCACGATGAATAGTCCGGCAGTTAAGGCGATTTTTGGCAAGCGTTCTCCTGAGGAAATTGCGCGGGATACGGTTAAGAACACTCGTCTTAAGGATGTGGCTTTCAGAAAGGCGCTTTTTGAAGGCGGCCAAAAGGCAATCGATGATTCAACCGATCCGATGATTCAGTTTGCCAAATTAGTGGATACGGAGGCGCGTCCTGTTCGAAAAAGATACGAAGACGAAGTGGAAGCAATCGAAAAAAAGAATAACGAATTAGTCGCGAAAGCAGCCTTTGCAATCTATGGGGACAAGACTTACCCCGATGCGACTTTTACCTTGCGAATCAGCTATGGTCAGATCAAGGGTTATTCGGAGAACGGGACTTTCGTAAAACCGGTGACGACTATGGGTGGCGCGTATGACCGACATACGGGGCGTGATCCCTTTGCTCTTCCTGAAAGTTGGCTCAAGGCAAAAACGGCTGTGGAGATGGCCACCCCTCTGGATTTTTGTTCGACCAATGATATTATCGGCGGCAATTCGGGCTCGCCCGTGGTGAATTCGGCCGCCGAAATTGTCGGGCTGATCTTTGATGGCAACATTCAGTCCCTGGGTGGGGACTACGGGTTTGACGAAACCGTGAATCGCGCGGTAGCGGTGCATAGCTCTGCGCTGATTGAGGCGCTATCGCATATTTACGGCGCCGATCGGATCGTGCGGGAGATCAAGCGCAATTAATCGAATTTTATAGAGTCGATTTCTGCCTGTCTAAATTTTAGTCACTCCTAGTTCTCTTGGACAGTGAGATATCTGGTCGCGTAGGCGTAGGTCGTTTATAACCCACCCCGGTACCCTTTTTAGAACGGTCTTTTTTTTGCAGAATACGCCCCTATGAGGCTTGTGGCCGCCCTCTTGTTTTTGTTCTTTGGGACGTGCGCGTTTGCCGATTCTCTTCCTTGTCAAGAGACGCCCAATTTATATTTTGCCAGTGTGGACGCCCTTAAAGTCGCCCATGCCTGGATCGTTCAGCATTATGTTTTTGGCGATCAAAACAATGGGTCGCTCAGGCCGGAAATGAGCCCCTCTGTCTCTCCTTTTTTACTTTTCCCGTCGAATCCTCAGGATCCAAGCCCAGGGGTTTGGTTTACAGCCGATGTGAAGCACAATGATCGAGGAACTCCCGTATCAACAGTCGCAAAATTTTTTGACCGGCATGGCGAGATGCTGACTTTAACCGAAGACACTATCGAAGACATATATCTGGGGCAGATCTTGACACCCAACTCCTACGCCAAAGGTAGGTTGATTTTAGGCTCCAATGGCGTATCCATGGATGGACGTCAGTTTTATGAGTTTTTTCGTATGAGATTTAAAGACACAGGAACTCGTATAGGCTTGGCGGCAGGCTATTCTTTTTTCGATCGGGCTATTTCTCTTGATCGGGCTATTTCCATAAAACCTCCCGGCACGATGGAGCGGCTCAATCAGGGAATTGAAGCCGGAGGGGGTATCCGGTTGATTCAGACGCTCGGGCGCCCCACAAAAGAAGTGAGTGCGCTCCCACAGTCCTTTGAGCTAACCGCTACCAGCGCAATAGGACCAGAGGTCAATGATGGCGTCCTTTCACTCGGGAGCTCAGGCTTTTTAAATTTTCAATTCAACTATTAAACCGCGAACTTCCAACCGGTCTTTTTTGAGGCTTTGACGGTCATTTTTCGTTTTTTGAGGTGTTTGAAAAATTTCTCGGGTGGGACGGCAATTTCCGCCGGAATCGCGCCAGTTTCAGTGATTTCGCCGAGCGCGAGCATTTGAGCGGCGATGGCAGGCGGAGAGCCGGTATCAATGTCCAGACCTATCCCCCAGGCGGGCATGCCCGCCGTATGGCAATCGACCACCCAGGTGATTTTTTTACCGTTTTTGATTCCTTTGACTACCGCTCTGACGACTTCATATTGTTTGAGTCGCCCCACTTGGCGAGTCGGAGGTTGAGTCATCGCGACCTTGTTTACCACGTCAATGGGGGCAACCTGTACCGTTCCATCCGCTCCGGGGATTTCCATTTTGTCATGTGAAGCCATGCCGAGATCTCGCAAAAACCGCACGCGGTCTACAAATTCAGGATCGAAAGCGATTTTGAAGCTCACTTCTTTCACGCCTTTTTCTTTGAATGAAAGGGGTAAAGTCGCGACTTCCGAATGAATCGTGTACATCGGACGGCGAAGTCCGATCGGGGGTGGAAAACGATGGGGAACATCACCCGACATCGCCTTGACAAACTTGAATTCGCCTTTTGTGAATACCGCGGGCTCGTAAGAAAATTCTTCTAAAATAGTCTTGAGTGAATAAGACACGGCCAGGGCTTGTTTGGGTTCATAGCGGGTCTGGTCCATCGACCCCACGCGCGTATGAATCTCGGTCACGCGATCGAGTTGATCGGCACCATGTCGCGAGAGAATATTGGTGATGCCAGGCGCGGCGCCCATTCCCAAGAGGGCAGTGCGTCCGATTTGCTTAAAGCGGTCGTGATATTCCAGCTGCTTGCGCGTGATGTGAAAAAGGCCACCCAAATCAACGTAGTGGGCTTTGGCTCGGAGGGTTGCTTCCATGACGTCCAAATTGAGTTGATATTGAACGCAATTGATCACGACAAATGCGCCGTTAAGAACCTGCGCCGCAGCCGCATGGTCTTTGACGTTGATAAATAGGGCTGAAACACGAGAGTCTTTGAAAGATTGGGCCAACGCTTGCGCCTTGGGCAAGTCGAAGTCCGCAATGACGATTTCGTCGTGATCGCCCGAGGTTTCGACTAAATCCTTGACTGTGATTTTTCCCATGGCGCCGGCGCCACCGATGACAATATAACGCATTTTATTTAATCTCCGAGTTGGCCGCCATTTTGAGGCGGAAGTTTGCGGTTTTTATAGGGATACCAATAAGATTTTGCTTCCATGACGTAATCCATGTGCACGTGTTTGGGCTCTCGAAAAGCATCCAGGCCTTCTTCGCCCAGCTCACGCCCAATTCCACTCGCGCGCATGCCGCCGAAGGGGGCAGCATCGTTATCAGTGAGAGGGTCGTTGATCCAAAAGGTGCCAGCTTTGATGTTTTCCATGGCCCGCATGGCAATCTCTAAACTGTTCGTATAAACGCAGGCGCCTAATCCGTACTTGGAGTCATTCGCCATCGTGATGGCCTTATCCGTGTTTTGTGCGATTGTGATGGCTAGCACTGGGCCGAAAATCTCTTCTGTGGTGGGCAACGAGCCATGTTTGACATGAGTGAGAATCGTGGGTTCGAAAAAATGACCCCGTAGGCCATCAGGAGAGCAGCGCTTGCCGCCTAAAAGAACTCGTGCACCTTCCTTTACAGATTGTGCCACTTGGCGTTCAACCAGTTCCAGGGCTTGGGCCGAAATTAAGGGTCCGATATCAGTGTCGGTCTTTGCAGGATCTCCGAGTCGAAGGGTTTTGACGTGTTCTTCCAAACGGCGGATGAAGGGCTCGGCAATGTCTTGGACCAAAATCACTCGTTTGGAGGAAGTACACACCTGGCCGGCATTGAGGAGGCGCGCCCAAGCGACCCCGGGAACCGCTACATCGAGATTGGCATCACTAAAGACGATAAAGGGATCAACGCTTCCCAGTTCAAGATTGACCTTTTTTAACTGGCTCCCGGCCATCGCCGCGATTTTTCGTCCCGTTTGTGAAGAACCCGTAAAGGCAATGAAGTCGACATCAGGATCTTGAACGAGCAATTCACCGGTTTGGCCTCCACCGGTGATCACATTTACAACGCCTGGCGGCAAAACATCATAACACTCGGCCATGAGGAGATTGCTGAGTGGGTTTTGATGGGGAGGTTTGCAAACAAGCGTATTTCCTGCTGCCAAAGCGGGAGCAACCTTCCAAGACATGAGCAGAAGTGGAAAGTTAAAAGGGGCAATGGCCGCGACAACGCCAAAGGGTTCCTTAATGGTGAAATTGACTTGATGGGGGGCCACCGGAGGGATGGAATTTCCATAGCTTCGTCGTCCGACTTCGGCGTAATATTCAAAGGAGGCTGCCACCCAGTCAATGCAATCGATTGATTCGCATAGCGGCTTTCCAGTTTCGAGCATGATGAGATGCGAAAGCTCGTGCTCTCGTTTTCTGATTCTCGCCCCCACTTCGCGCAGAAGTTTGCCTTTTTCGACCCCAGGGGTTTTCCACCAAGCGTACTGGGCTTTTTTGGCGGCGGTGACAGCGAGTCTAACATCTTGCGCATTACAATCCGAGACCGTTCCGAGAAGCTCAAGATTTGCAGGATTACGGATTTCCATAGCCGTTTTGGATAGTGCGGTGATCCATTGGCCATTCACCAAAATAGGTCTGTGCTGTTTGCGCTCCATGCTGAAAAATTCCCTTCGATCTAAGTTAAAGTAAAACCTGCGAAACATCAATGTACTGATTTGACGGTTTCTTGAGGCTATGGTTTCATTAAGGACTCATGGAAAAAACTTGGGTTTGGCTCACACCGGCTCTTATGGCGTTATTTTTGTATGGCATCGGCCAAGGGCTGGTGAAGAAGTGGATTGCTGAAGTTCCTCCTGCTCGGTTTTGTCTTTATTTTGTGGTGGCAAAAGCCCTGGTTAACTTGGGGTTCTTTTTCTCCAACGTCCACCCTGCACCCTTTGCGATTGAGGGGCGGGAGTTTCTTTGGGTGGGGATTTTGGCCTATATCCTCGATGGCACGGGTTGGATTCTCTATTTTCAGTCGATCGTCGCTGGCCCCATTACGATCGTAGGCACCTTGTCGGCGGCGTACCCCGCGCTCACTGTCGTTTTCGCGCGGGTTTTTCTGCATGAAACGCTGGCGCCTCTTCAGTACTTGGGCGTGGCGCTGGTGATTGGCGGGTGCCTGGGTTTATCGTATGCTCCGCCCGATCCCAATGCCAAAGTGACCAGCAAGCGGTGGATTCCTCTTTCGTTTTTTGCGCTGGTTCTTTGGGGGGCTGCTCAGACCGTCGTTAAGTATTCTTATGGTTTGCCGCAAGCGAGCGAGGTGAATCTCGCGTTATTTAATACCATCGGCGGGGCTTTGACCCTGGGGGTATTCGGGTGGATCTACGGACGCAAAGGTGATCACTCCGGCATGGAATGGATAAGGTCTTTTTTGCCCATGGGAATGATGGCAGGGGGAGATCTGGGGGTTATTCTTGCAACCCGCGCGGGTCCGATTTCGATCGTGACTCCGCTGACGGGCGCTTATCCCTTAGTCACCTTAGGCTTTGCGTCGGTGGTTCTAAAGGAAACAATTACGAAGATTCAATGGGTGTGTATTTTGCTGATTATCACCGGAATGATTTTGAGCCCGGGAGCGGCCGGATGACGAAGGGAATTTGAGACCTATGAAAAACTATAACATGTTCATCAATGGCAAATGGGTTGAGGCCAAGGCTAAGAAAACCCGCAGTATTACCGATCCGGGCAATGGCGAATTAGTCGCGCAAGTTGCCGAGGCTGATCGCGAGGACGCCATTATGGCGATCGATGCGGCTCGAAAGGCTTTTGATCACGGGTCGTGGCGCAAGATGACGGCGCTGGATCGCAGCAAGCTCTTGCTTAAAATTGCCGATGGAATTCGTGAGCAAGGTAAAATTCTCGCTGAGCTCGAGGTTCGTAATTGTGGAAAACCCTTGGCCGAGGCTGAGTTTGACGTCGCTGACGCCGCCAATTGCTTTGAGTTTTATGCTGGCTTAGCGACCAAAGTTCATGGCGAGACGATGCAGGTACCGGCCAATTCGTTGAGTTACGTGGTGCGCGAGCCGATTGGGGTTTGCGCGCAGATTATTCCCTGGAATTTTCCGCTCTTGATGGCCGCATGGAAGTTGGCGCCCGCGCTTGCGGCCGGAAACACTTGTATCTTGAAACCCTCCGAGTTGACGCCTTTGACGGCTCTTGCACTCGCAAAAATCATTGAAGCGGTGGGTCTTCCCGAGGGTGTGGTGAATGTTATTACCGGACCGGGCGCGGGTGCCGGCGAGGAGCTTGCTGTCAATGGACAGGTTGATAAGGTTGCTTTCACGGGCGGGACGGCGACCGGACGCAGGATTATGAGTAGCGCCACTGGTAATCTAAAGAAGGTCTCTCTTGAGTTAGGTGGAAAAAATCCCAACATCGTCTTTGCGGATGCCGATTTTGAGTGCGCGGTCGACGGGGCTCTTTTCGGGGCTTTTGCTAATCAAGGCGAAGTGTGTTCGGCGGGATCGAGATTGCTTGTGGAAAAGTCGATCCATGCGGCTTTGGTCGCGGCTATTCTCAAAAAAATTCCCCGTATTCAGTTGGGGCACGGACTTTCTCCTGGCGTGAAGATGGGTCCTTTGGTTTCGGCCGCCCATCGCGAGAAAGTCGAAAGCTATATCAAGATCGGCATCGAAGAGGGAGCGACTCTGATTTGTGGAGGCAAGCGCCCTTCCGGCAAAGAATTTGAAAAAGGGAATTTTTTGGAGCCTACGATTTTTGATGGCGTCAAACCGACGATGCGAATTGCGCGAGAAGAAATTTTTGGTCCTGTTTTGTCGATCATTCCGTTTGAAAATGAAGAACAGGCCATTCAGCTGGCGAATGACACTGAATACGGATTGGCCGCCGCAGTGTGGACCAAAAACGTGACTCGGGCCATTCGGGTGACTCGCGAGCTTCGGGCCGGCATTATTTGGGTGAACACTTATCACCCGACTTATAACGAGTTGCCTTGGGGTGGCTATAAACAGAGCGGTAACGGGCGAGAGCTCGGCCTCTATGGCATTGAGGAATACCTCGAAACCAAACAGGTGAACATCAATCTCGATGAAGCCCCGATAGGATGGTACTGATGACTATTCAACTTAAAACTCCGATTCCTGGTCCGAAAAGTCAGGCCTTAATGAAAGAACGGCTCACTCAGGTCGCTCGTGGGCCCTTCCATTCGACGCCGATTTTTATCGAACGCGCTAAGGGCGCGGTGATCGAGGATGTCGATGGAAATCATCTCATCGACTTCGCGTCTGGAATTGGGGTCGTCAACGTCGGTCACACTCCCGAAAAGGTCGTTCGAGCGATCCAGGCGCAAGCTGAAAATGTTTTGCATGCCGGATTCAATGTGACGCCTTATGCGAGCTACGTTGAGTTGGCGAAACGCCTCAATCACGCTACGCCGGGAAATTTTGCCAAGAAAACCCTTTTGGTGAATAGTGGGGCTGAGGCCGTGGAAAATGCGATCAAAATCGCGCGGGCTCATACGGGTAGGCAGGCTGTCGTTTGTTTTGACCATGCTTTTCATGGTCGCACCTATATGGCGATGACTTTGACCTCAAAGGTAAAACCCTACAAAACGGGTTTTGGTCCGTTTATGCCCGAAGTTTTTCGAGCGCCCTTTCCGTATGTTTATCGATGGCCCAATGCCATTCAAGCCGCGCAAGTCGTTGACGAGTGTTTTAAGCGCTTCGAAGAAATGGTGGTTCACCAAATTGGATCCAACAATGTAGCGGCGGTGATTATTGAGCCAGTTTTAGGTGAGGGGGGCTTCGTTCCTGCGCCCAAAGAATTTTTGGCTAAGCTTCGAGAATTCTGTACAGCGAATGGGATTGTTTTGATTGCCGACGAAATTCAAAGTGGCTTCGGTCGAACCGGCACGCTGTTCGCCTCCGAGCAGCTCGAATGGGTGCCCGATTTGGTGACCATGGCCAAGGGACTAGGCGGTGGAATGCCGATTGCCGCAGTGACGGGTCGGGCCGAAATGATGGATGCGCCGGTTGAGGGCGGTGTGGGTGGCACTTACGGCGGAAACCCAGTGGCCTGCGCGGCGGCCTTGGCTGTATTTGATCTGTTTGAGGACGGCTCACTGCTCAACCATGCTCGGGATCTTGGCCAAACATTGGCTAAGCGTTTGCAAAATTGGAAAGAACAGTTTCCGCTGATTGGCGAGGTTCGTGGCTTGGGGCCGATGCAGGCGATTGAGTTTGTCAAAGACCGCAAGACTCGCGCACCGAATAAAGAGGCTGCAGGTCAACTCGCCAAATACTGTTATGAAAGAGGACTGGTGATTTTAACTGCTGGTACTTATGGCAACGTGATTCGTTTACTCGTACCTCTCGTGATTGAAGCCGATCAGCTTGAAGAGGGCTTAGGTATTTTAGAAAGCGGAATTCGGGAGCTCAAAGCATGACGATTCAGCGGCATCGTAATTGGATTGGCGGCAGTTGGCAAAGTTCGCAGAATTCGGGCGATTTGCGGGAGATTCACTCGCCCTTTGATCGGACGGTTGTCTCGGTTGTGGAGTATGCGAGTTCTGAGCAAATGCAAAAAGCCTTGGCCGCCGCCGCAGGGGCGAGCGGTGCTTTCAAAAAAATCAGCCGCTATGCGCGAAGTCGGCTTTTGGCGGCGATGAGGGAGGGAATTGCGACCCGCCGCGATGATTTTGTTCGGAGCATGGTTCTAGAAGCCGGAAAACCCACTACCTTGGCTCACGCCGAGGTCACGCGGGCGTTGACGACCTTTACGGTCGCGGCTGAAGAAGCCAAACGTTTCGGTGGTGAGGTGATCCCTATTGATATTGATGCAACCGCACGGGCTTATGCCCCAGCAATTTCGTTTTGGGTTCCGCGCGGCCCGATTCTCGGAATCACGCCCTTTAATTTTCCACTCAATTTAGTGGCGCACAAGGTTGCCCCGGCACTAGCGGTGGGCGCGCCGATCTTGATCAAGGCCGCGCCGCAAACCCCGGGGGGTGCGACGTTGTTGGCTGAGGTCTTCGAAAAAGCATTGGCTCAGGTTCAGGCTTCTGAAGTCGGCAAGGATTTGATTCCTGCGGCGGCGTTGCAAGTGATCCATTGTTCGAATGAGGTCACAGGCCTTGCTGTCACGGATCCGCGCATCACGACGGTGAGTTTTACCGGAAGTGTCAAAGTGGGGTGGATGCTTCAGCAAAAGGCGATCGGAAAGCGTTTGACCCTCGAGCTGGGTGGCAATGCAGGGGTCGTGATTCATTCCGATGCTGACCTCAAGCGCGCCGCAAATCGCTGCGTTGCCGGAGCGTTTGGTTATGCGGGCCAATCCTGCATTTCGGTGCAACGAATTTTTGTTCAGAATTCAGTTAAAAAGAAGTTCGAAGAGTTGCTGTTGTCGGAGACGCGGAAAACCGCCGTAGGCGACCCCACCAAAAAAGAAACCATTGTTGGTCCGGTCATTGACTCGGGGGCGGCTGATCGGATTATGAATTGGATTGGCGAGGCCCAGAAATCGGGCGCGCAGGTTCTTTGCGGGGGTTCGCGTGAGGGCAATGTGATTGCGCCTACGCTTTTGTCTCAAGTTCCTCGAAGTTTGCCGCTTGTATGCGAAGAGGTCTTCGGTCCCGTGGCGGTCATTGAGGGATACGAGTTGTTCGAAGACGCGATCGCCGGAATGAACGACTCTCGGTTTGGCTTACAGGCCGGGATTTTTACCGACAGCGCTCGTTTGATTCGGCAGGCAATAGATGAATTTGAGGTTGGTGGCGTGATGGTCAATGAGGTGCCCACTTATCGTGCGGATCAAATGCCGTATGGCGGCGTCAAGGAATCGGGTTTGGGACGTGAGGGCGTTCGCTATGCGATGGAAGAGTATAGCGAGCGTCGGACTGTGGTGACTTGGACTGGATGACTTTACGGCAAAACCCCGGATGTCGTTCGGAGTGTCGAGTCTGTCATTATAAGACCCTCGAGTATCCAGAGCAGCTCCAAAAGAAGCAAAATTGGGCGGATCGACAGTTGGCGCCGTGGTTGGCAGTATTGAGGCAGATTGTACCGTCGCCCGAGGGCGAGCGTGTCGCTTATCGCGCAAAAAGCTGGATGCAGACCCATTTTGAGAAGGGTCAGATTTCGTTTGGCATGTACCGAGCCGTTCAAGTCGAGGGGAAATGGACCCAGGAGTTTGTCTCGTGGAACACCTGTCCGATGCATTTGCCCGCGATTCAGGAAATGATACCCCGGTTACAGAGCGCTTTGTCGCAAATAAAAGATGATTTCGTAGAAAGGTCGCTAGTCGGTGTTTGGTTTGGCTTACCTCATTTAGTGGTCGTCGCGCGAGAACCAGAAATGCACGGGTTAGAGCGCTTGAATTGGGCACAAATTTTGGAGCCTCCTTTTGATCGAGCCTGGTTTCATTGTAACCCTCAAGTGGGACGAAAAATTTTTAGCCATTTAGAAATTCGTGAGCTTTATTCGCGGTCTTCGGATCAGGGTAAAACGACCCAAGGGTCCCATCCCATTCGGGCGTTTCGACAAATCGCACAAACCTTGCTTCGCGAGGCACGCGCTCAAGCGGTCGAGGTGCTACTGGGGCCGGCTCCTTCGCTGGTTGTGGATTTGTATTGTGGAACGGGTGATTTGTCGCTCCTGTTGCCGGCATCTGTGAATTGGCTAGGTATTGAGCTTTCGTCAGAAGCCATTCAATTTGCGCGGTCGCTCAAGCCTCCCGAGCGAGCGATTCACGAGGCTTATGTCGGAACGGTGGAACATCGGTTGCGCGATCCTCGCGTGGTGAGCCAGATTCAAGGCTCTTATTCGCTATTTTTAAATCCCCCGCGGTCTGGCCTTTCCGATGAAGCTCAGAGCCAGGTTTTGAACCTGATTCGCGAAAAGAAACCCCGATCGATCGTTTATCTTTCTTGTAGCGCCTCAAGCCTCGCGCGGGATTTGGCTGCTCTTCATGCAGTGGGCTGGAAGGTGGATTCGTTGCAGCCTTACGATTTTTTTCCGCAGACTGAGCACTTTGAGACTCTGGCGACTTTGAGTTAGGGGCGTTCCGTTTTCAGGTCACGCAGCGCTAATAGCTCCATATATTTCGTGACGGCAAAATTGGCTTTAAAACACGCTTTACTTCGCAACATTTTCTCCTCCCACTTGGAGTAAGGATTGCCTTGAACATCAAAATGGGTGGTTTTTCCGTTCATGGGGACTCGTAATTCGAAGTAGGACCCGCGAGTCATTCGTACGGGTTTGAGTTTAGGATGAGGAACGATGGAGAGTGCCTTAAAATTAGCGGTCGATTTCATCAAAATTTTGTTGGTCCGGATTCCAAATGTGATTTTGGCCGTGATTATAATCTGTGGCCATTTCAATAGGAAGTGTTTTACCATTTCGTGTGATTTTGGATTCATTGGCGATTATGGTCACATCATTGGACCTCACCATACGGAGTCCTTCGGCATAGTGATCGCGGTGAGCCTGTTCCAATGCTCCGATTCTTTGCTTCATTTCATCGGGATGTGGGAGTCTCTCATATTCAAAAAGGTCGACCATGCTTTTTTTGCAGGCGGCATTGCAGTTCGATGAATCATAATGATCCAACTGGGACTGAATATCGTATGCCGACATTCCTTCGCTAAAGGGTTCTTCCGTAATCCCTAATTGTAGAAACCGGGTGTCAGATTTTTCGACGACGGAGATCAGAGGTTTTCTGTCGAATCGAACTCGGCGGGCAATTTGATGTGAGATCCACCGCATCAGGTAGTCTCGGCGGGTCAGCCCTGGAATATCACGGTGATCGAGTGCGACTTTCAAAAGTCGAAAACGATGTTCGCGTGCCCACTTTATTTGGGCGCTCCAGTCCTGATTTCGAATTGCATCAGGCATAGCGGGGTGAGTAATAAAGACTGCGTTTCCTCCGCCTTGTGCGATTTTGGTCGCATGCTCCCCTGGTTGGAGGATTTGGGCTAAGCGCTCTACCGGTGTTCCCTCCCGAAACCGCAAATCTTGAATGGACATTGGCGGTGGAGGATCAAAGGGTTTTCCCTGATCTAGAATTTGATATCGAGCTGACGAGGGCGGGTGGTTGACTCGCGAACGCGGATCGCCAGTGTAATGGCCGTCATGCATAGACCCAGCCTGCAGTTCAGGCAAGATCCACTGGCCACCGAGTTGGGCCAGGCCTTTGAGCGGTACTTTTGGATTTGTGGGGTTGAAGTGAGGGTCAACCTGGACCATTTTTTCAGACAATTTCGGTCGTTGTTGCCCAAAGCTATGACTATGAACCCGCGAAGTTCCATCGTCATACGGTACGTTTTCGCGAATTTCTAAGGGGCGATCTGCGCCTTCGATAATCCGGGCCAACGCCTCAGCGCGTCCAACTGTTCGGAGCTGAGAGGGTGATAACTCTCCCGTACCTCGGACTCGGGCAACTTGCTTACGCAGGGCCCGCGTCAGGACGGATCGTTCAGGTGCACTTAAGCGGGCGCCCGCGGTCTCATTGCGAAGCTGTGAGGTCTTGACCAAGCCATGGAGGGTTTGAACTTCGGCCACGACTGGGTTTTCGTTGCGAGGGGCGACCCATGAATAGCGCCCGTCAATCTGCGGCTTTGGTTCGAGTTGTTCAAGGAGTGAAGGGAGGCATCCAGATTTTTTGGCATTACCGGGATTGGAGGACGCGGTAAGAACCGGGGTTCCAAAGAAAACAAAAATTCCGGCAATAATGAATGAGCCGAGTTGTTGTACTGAATTTTTGGTCATTAAAATGGCAATCGCCCGCTTGCGATCCTGTTTGGGCTCCTCGTTTCTATTGTAGAGGAGTTTACGCAGAACTGCGAGTCGGGCGATTCAAAGCAGACTAAAAATCAGGCGCCAGCTTTTTGACGAACATCTCGAATCAGCGATACGCATTTGGTCGAAACGGTCAGATACTCGCTTCCCGACGCGATCATGCCATTTGCTTTTTCAGTAGCACCCGTATCAGCGACGGTGATCACTTCACCCGCGCATTTATGAAATTTAGCATGCACTGTTTTGAGCTCAGCGAATTCCGGAATCGCCGCGAATTTTGCTCCTTCGCTGTGAATCCATTTTCCTAAGGCGCACTGGTCGTCTTTTCCGACCGTTGCCGGATTGAGGCTTTTGTCAGGCTTTGAAATATAGGCACGAAGTTTCATTTTCCAGTCAATGTGAGCGCTGATGGCTCCGTCAAAATCCATGGTGATGATCTCCTTAATAGGGCTAGGAACGTTATAAATGACGTATAGGTTTCCTCAGTTTGAACCCGATTTAAATAAAAATAAACCATGAATTTGCGCCAAAAAGCCGACACAACGCGCGCGGCGAGGTTTATGCAGTTGGATAGACCTCAATGGCCCGGTTCATTACAAAATCGCCCGCTTTGTTTTTGGCCTTAACTGTAGGGCTATTTTGTAGCTGCAATTCGCACCAAAATGCCCCAAATCTTGCTCCCAATCCGGTAAGATCCCAGTTTCGCCCTCCTTCCGAGAGTTGGAAGAAAGCCGCCGCGCGAAATCTGAACCAGGGAAGACAAGCCGGTTCGGCCTATGACAGTGCGGTCCAGCTCGATCAATTGCAGGCCGATGAAATCCCGCAGGTTTCCGACGAGGCGCTCCAGGCCGTTTGCGCTTGGGTCAGAGAGACACGATTTTTGAATTCGCCGGAGCAAGATGGCGCCCCCAGTGGTTTTTTGCGCCGTCCCAGTTGGCTCTATCCCGATGATGGGTGTTGGGCGCGTGCGGCTCTAGCGGCTAATAGGATGGAAACACGGCATCTTCCTGCCCCCAAAAAGTTATTTGTTTTCGGTGACCTTGAATTGAAGACCGATAACTCGCCTTCAGGAAAGGTTTGGTGGTGGTACCATATTGCGCCGGTCTATCGAACTGGAAGTGGTCTGGAGTCCGTTCGTGTGATCGATCCTTCGATTGATCCCAGTGAGCCGTTGACTCTGGCCGTTTGGGCTCAGCGGCAGAGTGGTGATCCAGGCACTCTCTTGTTTGCCAGTTGTGAGAAGGATACCTATGAACCTGGGGATTCTTGCCTGAGCCCCATGGCCATCGATCCAGACGTCATTGCCTGGGAGGAGCAAGATTTTCTCAGGCTCGAGTGGGATCGGCAAATTGAGTTGGGGCGCGACCCTCTGGTTGCGCTGGGAGATCAGCCTCCTTGGTCTCATGTGCAATAACTCAGCACCACAGTCCATAGGTCACAGTCCATAGGTCACAGTCCATAGGTCACAGTCCATAGGTCACAGTCCATAGGTCACAGTCCATAGGTCACAGTCCATAGGTCACAGTCCATAGGTCTAGGCCGAGGTTTCAGTGTCCCCACATCAGGAGTTTTAGGTGAAGGTGAGGGGATCCGCGTGCGCAGGAGGCGCGTTTTCGCGCGGAGTCCAGGGATGGACGACCCCGACACCCGTCACCTAAAATTCCTGCCTTGACCCGCCGCCGCCCCGAATGCCATGATGGGGCCGTTATGCAAAGCAACGCGTCATATCGTTTTGTCCTGTTTGTAACTGCCCTCACCTTGACTCTCATTCAAACGGGCTGCCTTAAGACTCGCGCCCAGCTCAAGGAAGAAAGCGACGAATCGGCACCTGCCAAGGTCGCTTCGCCTCAGGAGGTGCAACCTCAGGGGCAATATGCGATCGATGAAATCAAGGGTGAGATTACGAGACTGCAAGGCCGACTCGAAGATGTTGAGCGGACTCAAAAGCAGACGAGTGCAACCGGCCCGGGCGCACCCGACGCCAAAAAAGTTGAACAACGGGTGGTCGATCTTGAGCAAGCTCAAGCCAATATGATCGAGGCGATCAAAAAGTTACAAGAAAGCCCGGCCGCGAGCGTTGATCCTTCTGAACTCATCGAGAAGGGCAAAACTCAAATGGGGGGTGGTAATTTTGAAGGCGCTGCCGAGACTCTCGGGGCCGCCCAAAGGACTGCTAAAGGTAAAAAAGCCGAAGAGGCCACGTTCCTTCGGGGTGAGTGTTTTTACACGATAAAAGAATACAAAAAAGCGATCGTCGAGTATTCGAGATTCCCGGAAAAATTCACTAAATCCGCTTATATGTCCAAAGCTTTATTTCAGATTGGCCGTTCTTTTGAAGCTCTGGGAATGAAAGAGGACGCTAAAAGCTTTTACCAAGAGTTGATTGAAAAATTTCCTAAAAGCCCCGAGGCTAAAAAGGCTCGCCCTAAAGTTAAGTGAGTAGCAAATTTCGATCTTGTTTCATGGCGTCTCTTTTGGGCGCAACGGTTTTCTTAGCGGCGCTCCCAGGTGGCGGAGCCGGCGCCGCTGTTCTTGTGCATTCTAATGATGTTCTTGGGGATATCGAGCCCTGCGGTTGTCGCACGAATCCTCAGGGCGGAATGGCCAGAAAGTTTAATTTTGTCAGTAAATTAGACGGAGTTCTGCAGTTGGATGCGGGCGATTTGCTTTTTGCATCGGATTCGTTGCCGGAGTTGCTCGCCGGGCAAGCTGAATTGCAAGCCGCTTATTTGCTTCGTGCCATGGCCCTTGTTCATCATGATGCCGTCGTTCCTGGAGAAAAAGATTTTGCGTTGGGCCTGAAGACTTTTGAAAAGCTCATCCATGGATCTTCCATTCGGTTTTTAGCCGCAAATTTGGTCCGCAAAAATGGAAAACCTCTTTTTCATAAAAGTGCCGTATTCACGCGAAAATCGTTGGATGGAAAACCTTTTAAGGTGGGCGTCATTGGCCTAGTTGGGCAGGATCTTCCTTTCCCTAAAGAGCTTCGGGTGCTTCCTGCGATCGCGGCCGCCAAACGTGAAGTCGCCGTGCTTCGAAAAAAGGTGGATTGGGTGGTTCTTCTGACTCACCAAGGCCTTGAGCATGACAAAGAGCTGGCGCAAGCAGTTCCGGGAATTGACGTGATTATCGGCGGCCATTCGCAAAGTTTTTTGCAAGAGCCGCTTCGAGTCGGCAAAACCGTTATTTTTCAGTCTTCATTTCGAAACCAATACGTCGGGGTCCTTCCGCTTCAAAAGGCCGTTCAAATCGAGAATTATAAGCTGGTGGGTTTGGATGCGGGGTACGATTCACCGCCGCAAGGCCCACCCACGGCAATGGATAAGTTAGTGAGTGAATTCAAAAAGGCTATTGGCGAACTCAACACCCGCGAGGATGCGCGCTTGATGGCGAGTGCCGCGGCGTTAAAACCAGGGGATGCGACTCAATATCAAACTTTTCCAAAATGCGCTGAATGTCACCTGAAGCAATTTGATTTTTGGCGAAAGACGCCACACGCTTTGGCACTTCACACCCTGATCGAGAAAGACCAAATTCGAAATAAAGAATGCCTGACTTGCCACACCTTAGGCTTGGGGCAACCCAAAGGATTTTCAGCCATTCAGCAAATGGTTGAGGTCAAGCGCACTGCCGATCCTCAGGCTTCAGAACCAAAAATAGTGTCGGTTTCGCCCGAGGATTTTGCCCGCTATCTCAAGACAATTCATGACGCTAAAGACCTCAAAGCGGTCGTTCAGGTTTCGCCTGACGATGAGTCCCATTCGATTCGGCGATCCGTGAGTAGTATTCATCGCGCGTGGGCCCCCGTCCAATGTGAGAATTGTCATCAGCCCGGTCAGGGTCACCCATTTTCTGGGACTTATTCAAAAAAAGTTGAAAAGACGGTTTGCTTGAAGTGCCATACGGCGGAACGCGCGCCGGAATGGTATACTGCGGCGGGAGCTCCTGATTGGCTTAAAATTGAAGCGAAACGCACCTTGATGACCTGTCCCACGGGTGATCTTGATGCGATTGAGGATTGAGACCTGAAATGACCTTAGTGTTAGGCATCGAATCCTCCTGTGACGAAAGCAGTGCTGCGGTGGTACGGTATCGGCCCAACCCGGCCGGTCCGGCCGCGCTTGAGGTGTTGAGCGTCGCCACGTTTTCGCAGATCCAAATTCATCGCCCTTATGGCGGGGTTGTCCCTGAAATTGCCTCGCGCAACCATTTGGAAACGATCAATCACATGATTGATGCTGCGTTGAACGAGGCCAAAATTTCAGCCTCCCAAGTCGATGCCATAGCTGTGACTAACCGACCCGGCTTGGTCGGTGCGCTTTTAGTGGGCGTGAGCGCCGCTAAAGCGATGGCCTACGTGCTCAAAAAGCCTCTCATTCCTGTTCATCATCTGGAAGGCCATGCGACGAGTTTGTTTTTGGATCGTGAGGACCACGAAGACGCGGAGATTCCGTTGCCGCTTCTTTTGGCGATTGTCTCGGGGGGGCATACCAATTTGTATGTCATGAAGACCTTTCCTGAACTTTGGCCTCCCGATTTTTTGAAGCGATTTTTGGTGGGGCGTTCCCGCGACGATGCCGCAGGCGAAGCTTTTGATAAAACTGCTAAAACCCTGGGTTTTCCTTATCCGGGTGGGATGTGGATCGACAAGACGGCCGAAGGGGGCAAGCCCAATGCCTTTTCGCTTCCGCGCGCACTCCCTCAAAAGGCGACGCTGGATTTTTCGTTTAGCGGGCTCAAAACGGCGGTTGCCCTCACTGTTGAAAAACTAAAAAAGGAAGACGCGCTCGAGGCGCGTTTACCCGATCTCTGCGCATCGATTCAAGAGGCCATTGTGGATGCGTTGCTGAGCAAGATCTATCTGGCCGTCCGCGAACATCGTTGCAGGGCCGTGGCGATTGTGGGTGGTGTGGCCGCCAACTCCCGACTTCGGGGTCGGTTAGAATCTGAATGGCAAAGACAGGGTCTAGCCGTTGCACCGCTTTTTCCAAAAATGAAGTATTGCACCGATAATGCCGCGATGATTGCCGGGGCAGGTGCCTTTCGATTTCGGCAGGGCAACTTTTTGCGCGGACGCGATCTTCTGACTTTAAACGCAGTTGCCAACCCGGAGCTTTAAGATGCCCGTTTTCGGAAAACGCCGTGCGCTCGGCCAACACTTTCTGCGTGACCAAGGGATTATTGATCTGATTGCTCGCACGGCGATGGAGGAGGCCGCGCGGACTGGCTGTCGGGCTCTTCTGGAAGTAGGGCCTGGCAAAGGGGCGATCACTCATCCTTTATTGGCTCTGCTTGAGACTCAGTCCTGGACTAAGGCTCATATTGAACGCTTTGTGATTGTGGAGGCTGATCGTCAGTTGGCCGCAAACTGGAAGCAAAACGCCTCTGCCCACGCCCTTGAAAAAGTGGGGCCTTTTGAGATTTTGGTCGAAGAAGGTGATTTTGTTCAATTGCCCGAAGAAAAGTGGCTGATCTCGACACCTCTCGCGGTGGCTTCGAATCTTCCCTACTCAGCAGGGACCGCGATTGTCACGAGGTTAGCTCGTCATACGGCGGATATCCCGGTGATGGTTCTGATGTTTCAGGCCGAAGTCGCTCAGCGTTTACGCGCGGAGCCCAATACCAAGGCCTGGGGCAGCCTCTCGATCTGGATTCAAAATCACTGGGACGTCCGCAAACTTTGCGCAGTTCCCCCGAACGCTTTTTCGCCTCCGCCCGATGTGGACTCCGAGGTGGTCATTCTCAAGCGGCGCGAATTGCCTCGAATTGCCATACCCGCAGATCGTGTGTCGCAAGAGCGATGGGAGAAATTGCTCAAGGCCGCTTTTGCGCATCGGCGTAAAATGCTCCGTTCCGGGCTTCGTGCGCATCCCGCCGAACTTCAAGCCTTGGAAAAATCGGGCATCGATCTCACCAAACGCGCAGAGGCGTTGACTTGGGACGAATGGAACCTTTGGGTATCAGGTTACTTAATGATGCCCGGCGCGTTAAATTGATGCGGTGCGGTATAGTCGATATTGTTTGGCACCCTGCGCTAAGGGTGGTAAGAGCAGAGCCTTCCTTTTATCGGAGACTTTCACTTGTCGGGCTTACTTCGTAAAATTTCCGGGACCGTACTCCTCGTGGCACTTACCGTCACCCATGCCCAAGCCAATGTTGGGCAGACTTATGGCTTTGGTTCTCGCTCAGGTGCCCTAGGGGGTGCCGGAGTGGCCAATGTCTCCGATGGCTACGCAGCCTATAACAATCCCGCAGGGGTTTCGTTTGACGGCGATCAGCGGCTTATCCTCGAAACAGGCCTGATTTGGATGGTTCCCAAATTTCTTCCGATTAACGATGTCATCGTCGAAAACGAAATTGTTTCCGACCAGGTGACCTATAGTGATGTGGATAACGAGTACCGATCCACCTTGGGGCAAAAATTTGGGCTAGTTTATCGAGTTTTTCCTCAAACTTTCAATCTCAGTTTCGGGATCACGGCCTTTCTGCCCCTTGAGCAGGCTGCCTACATGGACACGGGTGAGAGTTTCGTTCCAGAGTATGTTCTTTATCGCTCTCGCACTCAACGCCCCCAACTCGAAGGCGCGATCGGTGCGGATCTCGGAAAAGGCTTTAAAGTTGGCGTGGGTTTTCACCTCGCCTATGCCCTGACGAGTACTGCAAACGCCTTTCTTCAGATGGATCCGGCCAAGCCCTCCACGATGCGCTTTGCCTCCAGCCTGAAGCCCAAAATGTCCCCCCAGATGGGGTTACTTTTTTCGCCTTCGGGTGATCCGCAGGGTTTTTCAGTGGGCGCTGTTTTGCGCTTTCCGGTCAGTTCGCCCAATAACCTATTTCTGAGGTCTGGCGCGCGCGCACTCGGGACCCTTGCAGCGCTGGATTTTAATTTTAGCGCGATTTCGACGCTTTTTTACGACCCTTTGAGTGTTGAGATCGGCGCCGTGGTTCCTGAAACCTCTTTCACCCGGACGGTTTTACAGTTGGATTACCAGCGGTGGAGCGCTTTTGAGGCGCCGGCGCTTGCGATTGTTGATCCTAAAAACGAAAATTGCACGGGAACCTCTTTTTGTGGAATCAATATTTCTGGCGGAAAAAACCCGGTTTTTGACTACCAAGATATGTTTGTGCCCCGGCTTGGCCAAGAATTATCCTGGGGTTCTACGACTTTTCGCCTGGGGTGGGCTTATCAGCCGAGCATCTTCAAGTCCTTACCCACTGGCGCTGGAAATTACCTCGACCCGCCCAAGCATATATTTACCGCGGGGGTAGGTTTGCAGTTCAAGCACTTCCTTCATTTTGAAGTGCCCTGCAAAGTCGATTTTAACGTGGCTTGGCATCAGTTTTCTCATGAACACGTCGACAAGACCCCAGGGGACGAAAACGGCAATGGCAGTGGTTTGACTAAGATTGGGGCGCCCGGTTACGACTCTGGTGGCAAAATTTATGGGGGCGGGGTAGATCTAACTCTGGCCTTCTAGACTATGACCAAAAATCTCTGGGATCTCCTTAAACGCCATTTCTTTGCGGGCCTTTTGGTCGTCATTCCGCTCGGTGTGATTAGCTGGATCGGTCTATCGGTGCTGGCGGCGCTGTGGCGCTTGCATGAGTGGCTTCCGGACGCCTGGCAGCCCGAAAGGTTTTTTCAAGATCCCACTTTCGCCTCTTTATTCAACTTGGTGCTGACAGTGGGCGCGACGCTTGTGTTGGCTTCGGGGATTTCGGCCTTAGGTTGGGCATCCAAGCAATACCTCGGGATGAAGCTTCTTCATCTGGTTGCGGACCTGATTCAAAGAATTCCGGTCATTCGTGGCGTGTACAGCGCGCTGGATCAGCTGCTTCGGACCTTTGCTGCGAGTGGAAGCCAGCAATTTAGCCGAGTGGTCTATCTCGAATACCCACGAAAAGGGCTATTAGCCATTGCCTTTGTGACCAGCCCCGCGCGGGGCCCTTCGATTCCCCCTAAACACCTCAATGTCTATGTCCCCACCACGCCGAATCCGACCTCAGGCTTTCATCTGATCGTTCCGGAAAGCGAAGTGGTGGAGACGCAAATGAGTGTGGAGAATGCGTTCAAGACGCTGCTGTCGCTGGGCATCGCGCAACCCGCGCAGGTTCCGGAGAAGTCGCCATGAGCGCAAAAAGCGCCAAAAACACGGGCGAAAAGCTGATTGCTACGAATCCTCTCGCCTATTTGAATTATGCGATTGAGGAAGTCGTTGAGGCGGGCTTGGTTCTTCAGGGGACCGAGGCCAAGAGGTTACGAAATCAAGCTCCTAATCTCCGCGATGCTTTCGTGGAGGTTCGCACACGCTCGGGTTCACTTGAGGCTTGGCTTCTGAATGCCCATATCGGACCGTATTCGCATGGCAATATTTGGAACCACGAAGCTTTGCGCCCTCGAAAGCTGCTCCTCCATCGCCATCAGATCAATCAGCTCTTTACGGCGCTCACGCAAAAAGGGCTCTCGGTGATTCCCATTCGAATGTATTTTAAGTTTGGCCGCGCCAAAGTGGAACTCGGCGTTGGAAAAGGTAAAAAGAAATACGACAAGCGGGAGACGCTGAAGAAAAAAGACGCTCAGCGAGATATGGAAATTGCGCGCGCGGGTAAGAACACGTGGGCAGACTGATTTAGGCCGTCCATCAGGATCGATTGTGCCACCCATTTTGTGACAGCCAGCTCCTTTCGAGTCCAATCTAAGTCCCCGTTTTTCGACGGCCGAAAACACCTGCGGCCGCCATTTTTTTTACCTCCTTCAAATTCACGAGCTGATCAGTCAGATAGAGGTGCATGATATGTGCAATAAAGGTTTGATAGGGCAGCCCCGCTTCTTGCGCTCTTCGGCGAAGAGCAAGCATATCCCACCCATTAATACGGATATTGGCCCGAGTGTCCTTTAGCGCCTTGAGCGTAGTGGTCGCGGCGACGGAAAGCCCAAAGGAATCGTGAAATTAATGCAGGAGGTACCCCGATGATCCGCACAGAATCTGAATATCAAGAGGCGATCAAACGGCTTAAAGGCGAGAAGACGCGGATGCAGGCACAGCGAAATAAGCTCAAAAAAGAGGGCCTCACTTCGAGTCAGGTCAGACTTGCCCTTGAGCCGATGGAGTCGTTTCATCTCCAGCTTGAGGAAGAAGTTGATGCCTACGAACGCCTGAGGCGTGGCGATCTGGGTGAGGTCGAAAATCTGCATGGTCTTGGGCAAATGCTCATTGGCCTGCGAATTGCGCGCGGGGTTTCCCAGGCAGAACTTGCGGCGCGCCTTGAGCGTGATCCATCTCAGGTATCGCGCGACGAAAAGAACGAATATCATGGTATTACAGTGGATCGCGCAAGCAAGATTCTCGATGCATTACGGGCGCATTTAAAAAGCAGGACAGCAGAGCCGGTACTCCCTGAGGGAGACTCAGAAAAACCTAGGAAGTTGGCGTCATAAATTTTTCTCTCGAAAACCCTCCCTTTCCCGACCCCTGCCTCTTTGCCCCCGGCTCCCCGTTCCCGTTCCAGTCCCCGTTCCCACGCCAGGAATTCTTTGGTGACGGGTGAGGGGATCCGCGCGCGCAGGAAGCGCGTTTTTGCGCGGAGTCCAGGGAGGGACGACCCCGACATCCCTCACCGAAGAATTCCTGTCCTTGCTAAC
>JBBCAW010000031.1:0-91709 GCA_051382295.1 Bdellovibrionota bacterium FG-1
AGCTAATGAGTTGCAAATTGAACTCGCTCGCAAAGACGGCGGAGTGATGAGGATTAAGGACCCAAAAGCCCACGGGGCATTCTTGAGCGTATTAATTCAAAGCTTCATGGCGCACGGAGCGGGGCAGGCAACATGATTCAGGTCACACCGCATATGCGAATTTATGTTGCCTACGGTAGCCCCGATTTTCGAAAGGGCATTGACGGGCTGAGTGCTGTTTGTCGCGAAGAATTAGGGCAAGACCCATTTTCAGGCGCGTTGTTCTTATTTCGCAGTCGTAAAGGCACCGACATTAAAATTTTGGCCTATGATGGCCAAGGATTTTGGATTTGCCAAAAAAGACTCTCTACGGGCAAGTTTAAATGGTGGCCCAAATCTCCTGCCGACCAAACAGCAGCCTACACCGCCTTGGCGGCCCATGAACTCACCATCCTGCTTTGGAATGGTAACCCTAGCGCCGCTCCAGTGGCAGACCTTTGGAGGCCTTTACCAATGGCCGAGGTCACTCACAGGGTTGCATAGCTTTTCGGCCGAGTTCGTTCAGTGCTCATGCCATTTTTACGACCGGATTGGCGACCGGAATACTTTCCCTATAATTCCAGGGCATCCAATCGCGAGGCGTTTTTAAAACAGCCGCCTGGTGCGTTTGAATGGCCACCAGATAATCATACGGACTTTCTCCTGCGAGCACGCACGTATGGATGATTGACATGAACATGTCTCCGACGAGGGCGCCCCAGGGAGTGAGATAAAAAAGCGAGTTTTTTACGTGCCTTTTGATCATTTTGAACTTCTGTTCCAGTTCATCGTTCGTGATTGGGGCGCCAGAAACCCGCAAAAAAAGCGTGAGGCCCGTCCAGTGCTTGATCGTGTAATCAATCGCTTCGCCAATTTCACTGTTTTCCTCAAAGACCTTATTTTTCTTCTGCTCATCCAGCCACTGTTTGAGTTCCTCCATGATGGGTCCGCTTTTTTCTTGGTGAAGCTGTAGCCGCGCGAAGGCCGTGAGCTTGAGTCGTTTGGCTTGTGCCTCAACTTTATAGACTTCTTTGAATTTTTTGATCACATATGTGCTGGCTTGCTTGAAAGACTTGTAGCTCTTGATGAAATATCGTCTGTCGTGGGTCAGGCAAAGACCGCCGTGCACTTTGAACTTCCCTGGCGTATTCATCGTACTGGCATCCGACATCTGAATGGGCATTGGCAAGGAAGCGTCGCGCTCAGCCAGGAGTGCTTCCAGATTTTCGCCAGCATTTTGATGCCCTGTGAAAAACAGCATGATCTTCACGGATCCGGTTTTGGCCAAAATTCCCGAAGTAAAAATGCCTTTCCGTGGCCCCTTGCCCTTGGGTTTGGGCACATCCTCCGCACGAAGCGCCTTTTGCTGCTCTCGGATGACGCTCATGATCTTATTCTTGGTGTCGTCGTTGTGGAGGACCTCCCCCTGCGCGGCAAAGAAACGCATTTCTTTCCAGACAACCAACCCAACAACGACCAAATCCTTTAGTCCGCTCCAAAGTGCCGAGGCGCTTATCGGAGTTTTTAGATAACCCTGGACTTGAGCCTGCCGATAAAATGGCATCCCGGCGCCGTACTTCATAATGGCCACCATGGCCCTGGCGGTGATGGATTCCCGTGGCCCCTTTGCCTCTTCCGGAAGCGGCGCCGACGAAATCCAGTCACAGGCGTTGCAACGGAGCTTATGCACATTGTAGAGGGTTGCTTGTAAGATCGGTGAGCCAATGAGCTTGATGATTTTTCCGACGGCGCCAATCATGGCATAAAGCTTCCCTTGTCCACATTTCGGGCAGATATCGCCAGGCTTCAACGTCGGATGCCTGCAGTCTATGACCTCCGCATCAGGATACGCTGCCGATCCACGGAGGCCTTTCTTTCTCTCTTTTTTGTAAGGCCTTTTGCCGGCACCGATGGGAGTTACGTTATTTGGACAAGGCGTCGCTTCGATGGGGCGGGGACTGGTTTGAGCTGAAGGCTCAGAAGACGATTGCTCGGATGGTACCTCGGGGGCGACCGTCTGATGCGCCTCCTGTTCGTCGATCTCTTTCAACACATTCCTTGAACTCTCGGTTTTCGTTCCCCAGAGCATCTCGCTGAGATTTCTGACCTTGAGCGTTTTCTTTCGGATTGCCTCAAGGAATCTTGGCGTTGATCGAACCCCGATCCGTAATATCCGCTGATCCCCCGGCCGCAGCTTGTTCAGTCGAATTCTTTCATCCAACCCTCTATAATCCAGCGTTTTGAGTTGATCCCGGAGCTTCGACTTCAACTACAAAGTTCCTTCCTAAAGGTGGGCGTCAGCGGGTAGAGCCAGATCGTCTTGATGGGCTGCACGCTTTGGTGCGTTGAATCGTACCGACCGCGGCCTTGAGTCTGTCCAACCTGAATCCAGTTAGCCGCCTTGTAGCACGTCCCCGCAAAACGCTCTTTTTCCACGAAGGTCTCGAGCAAGACCGGACGGTATCCGTACCGAGTAAACCAATCATCAGCAAGACGTCGGGCTGCCATCGAAAGCGCTTTGCTTGCCAGGCTATGGACCTTCACCCAGGGCAGGATTAAAAAACGCGCGTTATTGACGACCTTTTCGAGCGATTGCTCGCGTTGAGTCACGCTCCAGCCGATGAACTGATCGCGCGGGGCGGTCTTCCACGCCGCCGCGCTAAAGCCCAGACACCCAAGTACCCGATCCTCGGATCGGATCAAGTAACGAAGCTGCGCTCCGCCCAAGGGCGTATATCCCAGATAATGATAGCGATCGACCAGTTCCGCCCAGAGCCGTTTGTCGGCGGGGCTTTGCACCAATTCCAATCGAATATCCCGGAGATCCCCAGCACGACAGCTCATCTCAGCTCCGGGATCCCCAATCAACGTATGTGCTGGAATGGATCGGATTACTCCGCAGGCGCGTTTGCCAGGAGGAAGTGTAACCACTCCGTCTCGCTCCATTTGAAGCAGGGCCACCCGACAGGCCATGTCCTTTAAACGCCCATCTCTCCGACGCCAATTCAGTGCCTCGCAAATAAGACAGGACAGTTTAACCCGGCCAAGCGTGCCGTTAGCCGCCAAAATACCTTTTATACTGACAATTTCAGCGTCGCTGAATTCCCTGCCACGATAGCGCATACATGAGTCATTGCCATAACAAGGGCTTCGTCGCCAGCGAAAAATCTCAAGCTACGCACTTTCTGAAAAAGGACACGACTGTCAGCTACGCTGCTTAGTAAGTCCTTAGAGGACGCACGATCAATTGTGCACACCTGCATTCGCTGGGACAAGTCAAAAACAAGGTCCGCACGATACGCGCAGACTCTGAATTCCGCCCTGGAGTTCTACAAATTGCAGTTCGACAAGATTCACAGTCAACAGAAACAAGGAGGGACAGACCAGGAGCACGAAGAGCAAAACACTCGGATCGACCGGAAGGCAAGGGCACAGTTGGAGATGTTTCTCCGAAGGTACGTCAGCCGTATTCCTGAATCCGACGCGAGAGAACACCATTTTTGGTATGTTGGGGTAGATCCAAATACTCCCATTAAAAACACCAGAACGGCACCGAGAATACCGGTTCCATCGAAACAGATGGACACCATATTTTCGCCGGGGCCTGATCTCTTCTCAAAAGATCACTTTAAGGCAGGCATAGAGGTACTACTCCAGTCCGATCAGGTTCAGCGAGATGATACGCAGCGCTCTTTAGAGCTAGTCTCAGGCAGACACGCAGATCCGATCAAGGTCCGCGATGCAAAGGCAATAGCCATTATGCAAACCGAGGCAGTTATAGAAAACCTAACTAAAAAAATGGGACAGAAAAAGCCCAGGTATAAGCTGCTCATATTCTGTCAGAGAAAAAACGCAGCAAAAGCCTTTCGCACCGAATTTATCGCGAAACAAGGCAAGAAAGGGCAGAAGACCAAGCGTCGCTCCCATGTCGGTTTGGGTCCAGACATAAAGAGGCAATTACTAAAGTTTAGTCTGGAACTCTGTCGTCAGGATCGCCAGCTATTTCCAAATGGAAAACCCACCAACCCAACCCCTGTACTTGTAGACGAGGTGCGCTCACGACTGGGCGAGGATGTGGCGCTGCTTCTTGCTCGGAAGAAGACCTCCCTAAGGGAACGCGATCCTCTTCTTTTTGTTAGTGCACAGCTTGCGGCAAAACGAGCAAAAGGCTTGCGCGCCAAAGCGACCGCATTCACGGCAACGCTATATTCAAAATTGGGATTTACCAAAGACCAGTCTGACTCAAAGGTAGTTCGCTTATTGTCTAGGCGATCTGACCTTAGACGGGCAACCCTTGAAAAGTTGCAGTCTTTAGATTCTGGTCAGCGCTGTTATCAAAATCTTCTGGCCCTCTCAAAAATATCTATACGGAAAAACAGAAAACGGACATTTCCATATGGCCCCTACATTTTTCAACATCCAAAAATTCTTGAAACGTTATTAGCCAATCCGTTTGCGCGGGCTGTAAGAAAATTTGTGGTGCAAATGGATGAAATCCCAAATCCAAAGACGAAGAACAGTGAAGAAGCTGGTGTGAGATTAAAGTTGGGCGCACTGATAGCGGAGGCAATTCATAGCGATCAAGCTGCGTTATCGGCTATTCGCCGTCTTGGAAGGAATAAGACATCGATAAAACATTTTTGTGTCGAACACAAATCGCTCACGCTGGTGAAGGCCCGGCGAAGTCGAGAAGTGGAGTTCTTGACCGGAGACAACAGTGATCGGCGAGAATCGGTTATTGAAGACTTCCTGAGTCCGGGAAATTCCATGGTGCTTGTCCTTACAAAAGTATGCAGCATGGGAATAGATCTTCACCATTTTTGTTGGGATGTAATGCATGTTTCCCCAGAGTGGACGCCACACTTTCACGAACAGCGCACAGGCAGAATCGATAGACCACGACCAAAGGAGCTTCACGGCCTACTTCCGATAGCTCCCTACTGCAACTGGAGCCAGATTCGAGTTCATCACCTTATATGGCCATACAGCTATGATGAACGGGTTTTCCGCCGCTTAAACAACCGAGCGGAATATGCTGATTGCCTTCTTCCAAAGAAGCTTGAGGGTAACCAAGAAGAGCAGGACCGAAAAGCTCGCCTGCTCAGGACACTGACACTTGACCTTCAACCAAAGTCTAATAAGCGTGTCAAAAGGGGACAGTAGTCCCAGGTATACTTGCCGCCCCTGTTCGGTACGTCTGCCCAATCCCGCCGATCCGATCCAGTGACTTTGCGCTGTGGATTTGATCCCCATCCACACCCCGAATCCACACGGCTTCCACAACACCCATGATTTTCGATGAGTTCACATGAGAATCGCGGATTTGATCTGCGGAGCCACTCCCTGCTAGGTTATTGGTTTGATTGTTTTATTTCTGCTTTTGATTGTTTCTAACGGAATCGCATAGTGAATGGCGGAGAGGGAGGGATTCGAACCCCCGGTACGGTTACCCGTACTCCGGTTTTCAAAACCGGCGCATTCGACCACTCTGCCACCTCTCCGTATCATTAACCGCAAACCTAACCAGCGTGGTCACACTGATCTAACATTGGAAAACGCTCTTTTGCAGCAGAAATCCTGCGTCAATTCGGCTGTTTCTTGATCCAAATTTCTGTGCCTTCACGGATAAACCCTGGGGCGCCGTCAACATAGCGATGCAAAACCTTGGGAATCCGCACATTTCCCTGCGCATCTTGGTAATTTTCAAGAATCGCGATAAACGTCCGGCCCACCGCTAGCCCCGACCCATTTAATGTATGCACCAACTTGGGCTTTCCCTGTGCCTCGGATCGATAGCGAATCCCTGCGCGACGGGCCTGAAAATCCTCGCAATTAGAACAGGACGAGATTTCACGGTAACACTTTTGTGCGGGCAGCCAAACCTCAAGATCGTAGGTCTTGGCCGCGCTAAAACCCATATCTCCAGCGCATAGCGCCATGGTCCGATAAGGGAGTTCGAGCAGTTCCAACACTTGCTCCGCATTCTTGCGCATCTTTTCGAGCTCTTCGTAGGACTTTTCAGCCTCCGTGAGCTTAACCATTTCCACCTTCTGAAATTGATGCTGGCGGATCAACCCTCGGGTGTCCTTACCGTAAGACCCCGCCTCACTTCGAAAGCAGGGCGAGTACGCCGTCAAATAAACCGGAAGCCGCGCCAACTCGAGAATCTCTTCACGATAGATATTGGTCAGCGGAACCTCGGACGTCGGGATCAAAAACAGTTCCCGATCCGCCACCCCCGTCTTAAAAAGATCCTCTTCAAACTTAGGAAGCTGACCCGTGCCCGTCATCGCCGCACGATTAACCAGGAACGGAGGAATCACTTCACGGTATCCGTGCTCCCGCGTATGAAGGTCCAACATGAATTGAATCAGCGCCCGTTCAAGCGTAGCGCCCGCGCCCAGATACAGGCAAAACCGCGCCCCCGAAAGCCGGCCGGCCCGCTCAAAATCCAAAATCCCGAGAACCTCCCCCAGGGCCACGTGGTCCTTGGGCTCAAAGTCAAACGCGCGGGGCGTGCCCCAGCGGTGCGCCTCCACATTGGCGCCGGCATCCTTGCCATCGGGAACGCTCGCATGGGGAATATTGGGAATCCTGAGCGCAAGCCCACTGAACTGCTCTTCTGCGGCTTTGAGTTCCTCGTCCAACTTCTTAATTCGATCTCCGACCTCACGCATGGCCACGACTTTTTCGTCCGCACTTTTTGCGGCCCCGGGATCGCTCTTGGCTTTGCTCTTGAGTTGCGCGATTTCTTGCGAAACTGAATTGCGCTGCGCCTTAAGAGCCTCGGTTTCTTGAATCAACTCTTTGCGCCGCCGCGAAAAGGCGCTCAGCTTGGAGGTCAATTCAGGATCGGCGTTCCGCCGCAGTAAGGCTTTTTCGAGTTCCGGGAGCTGGTCTTGAAAGTAGCGAGAATCTAGCATGCCAACACTTTAGCACACCTATCGATAACGCTCAAACGCTGCCTTATCGGGAGCATCGGGCTCCATTTCAAGGTACTTTCGAAAGGCCTGGGCCGCATTTTGCCCGTCTCCCATCTCCCGATAGGCCATCCCGAGGCGTTTGTAGATGAGGGGATTCGCCTTATCAATCTGCAACGCCCCGCTATAGAGCGCGACTGCCGCGGCAAAGTTCTTGAGCACATAGGCTGCGTATCCGGCCTGATGTTTTGCCTCAGAATTTGAAGGCTGAAGCTGCATCGCTTTATTAAAAAGCGCTTGCGCCCCCAAAACCTCTCTGCCGTCTTTGGTCTTAGCCGATAAAAGCTGTCCCAGTTCGAGCCGCTCCTTACCCAAACAAATAATCGTCGTCACATGGTTGGGGTTATTGAGAAGCTCTTTTTCGTACTCCTCCGCCGCGCCCCGGTGATTGCCCTGCGCAGCCAAAAGCCAGCCCTGGTAAAAGTGAAGTTTGGGATATTTAGGGAAAATCGCATAAATATGCGAGAGTTCGTCGTTTGCTTTTTCGTAGTCCATCTTTTTGAGATAGATATTATACTTTTCAAGATACCCTTGTGCGTCCGAGGGGTTTCGCTCGACATAAGACTGATAGGCTCCCAACGCCTTGTCCAGAGCGTCTTTTTCAAGATTCTCTTTATTCAAAAAAATTCGCGCCTGCATTCGGTACGAACCGGCATAGTCCGGATCGGCAGCCCGCGCTTGATCCACGTTTTGCTGGGCCAGTTCCCACTCACCTTTTTGAACGTCAAATTCGGCAACGGCCGTCAAAATCTCCGCGCTCGCGCGATTGGACTTGCTCAGCTCATCTTGCAACATCGAAATAGCGCGGTCGACACCATCCGTCTCGGCAATGCATTTGGCGGTTCCAAGAATCGCCTCGGTGCTTAAGGGATCAAAGCGCAAGGCGAGCGCAAAAAAGAAAGGCGCTTCCTTAAAGTTTCGCGTGGCCATCAGGCTTTTTGCGTAGGCAATGTAAACATCGGGATCGACCGTCTCGCGCGCCATGGCCTTTTTGTAATACACTTGAGCTTCGGCGTGCTGGCCCTGTTTAGAATACCAATCCGCCGCCGCCTTATCGATGGCGCTTTGGGGCACGGGGAGATTGCGAAATCGGTCCATCGCCTTTTTGGCCTCGTCCCACTCATAGTTTTGAATCAACGCATTGATGTACTTAGACCAGACCTGAATGTTATTCGGCGCTTTTTCAGCGGCTTTTCGATAGTGGATCAGCGAATTACTCAAATCATTTTGCAGCCGAAACATATCGCCCATCTTCACCAGCGGCAGCGGCGAGGTCGGGTTGGCCTCTCCGGCCTGCATAAACTGCACGAGCGCATCATGATATTTTCCAAAACGAAGCACTTTTTCGCCTTCGCTCAGAAAAAAGTACATGCGCGCTTCTTTTTGAACGCTTTTAATGCTGAGGTCTCCGGCCTTAGCGCGCAACGAATAGAGCTCAAGCTGAAAATCATGATTGTCGGCATCTAACTTCACCGCCCGCTCCATGTCACCCAACGCAACATCGGCCTTATTATAAAGCTGACTGAGCTGTGCATGATAGTAATAGGAAAGGGCTAGATCTTTGGGTGCCAAGAGTCGCCCGTGGGTCACGAGATAATCCAGATGTCCCGCCGCGTCCTTAAGGCGCCCCTTTTTGGAAAGCAACTCGGTCACTTTGAGATAGGATTTGGCATGCGCAGGATTGAATTTGACCGCCTTTTGGTATTCACCTAATGCGGCCTCAACGTCATTCAGCTTCTCAGCCACGCGGCCCCTCAAATAAAAAACCTTGGCGCTGAAAACCTTGTTGTCCGGAATTTGACCTAGGTATCGAGCGGCCGTTTGAGCGTCGCCGCGATGAAAGAAGGAAAGACCGATGTAGTAGAACATCGACAAATCGATTTCGCGGTTTTTTGTAAACTCAACAATCCGGTTCTGGGCGGCCTCAGGTTTATTGATGGTAATAAAAAACTCGACCTCGGCAATCACCGTTTCAGGCAAACTGACATTTTTGGCGCGCGACATGTCGATGAGTTTGGTAATCACGGAAAAATAATTTTCGTCCTTATTCGACGAATCGATCAGGTTGATGTAGCTGGACGCCAGCATCGCCAGGGCCTTGACGTTGGTGATGTCCAGGGATGCCGCTTGCCTCAATTTTTTCGCCGCATTTTCATAGCCGGTCACATGATCCAAAACATACTCCCGCATCGCCTCGGCGTAGAGTTTTCCACTCTCCTCGGGCTGCGGTTTGCCTTGAATCGCGTCGGGCAGCTTAGGCCGGACAGCCTCCCACTTATTCCTGCTTTGCTGAGACTGATCCCCCCCCATGATTTCATAGCCGAGCATTCCCAGCGCAACTGCAACGGCTATTCCCTTCAGTGCCTCGAAGATCTTATTTTTGGACCCGCCACGTCCAAAAAAACCACCTGAATTCGTCCCACAATGAGTAGGGTCTTTGGATCGTTGAAAAACAACGGTCTTTTCATTTGAAATTCGCCGCGACTGGTTTTCAGACGGTTCCGGAAAATCAAGAATGACCGGCGACTCCTCTGCCAGGACATTGTGCGCGACAGGATCAACCCGCGTTCGATCATCGTCGGGAGGAGCCGCGCCGGAGACGGCGACAACCGTTTTCTCTGCCTCGTCGTCAATCTCCAGCTCACTCAACGTTTCCAGGGGCCGGGGCTCAGATGGTTTTTCGTCGTCGGTAAAAAACGGCTTCGCACCGGGCAACACCTGCGTCTTGCCCGAATCCCCTAAAATCGGTGAATAACCAACAGCGGTTGCCGGGGAATGATCTTCTTTGCGCCCCAGGCGACCCTCAACCCGCGCCACCAAAAGCTCGCCGATCAAGGAAAGCGAATTAATATCCACCCAATCGCCCTTAGGGTATTCTCGCGCCGTCTCAGTGCCCACAATTTGATTCTTTAAAATCAAAAGACGGATTCGATCTAAGTCCAGCGGACCCAGAATTCGGCCTGACGCAAGCTTAACTTTATAGAGCTGACCTGAAGTTGGCATTTCTAGGTCAAGTATAACGAAGAACTCAATTAAAGGCTAGTCACAGCCCTTTTTGCCGCCAACATCATCCTCGATGGAAGCAACCCAATCTGCAACGTCAAGATGACCATCGCGGCCACGACCAGAGCCGACCACACTGAAACGCGGGAGGCGGCTGATGGAGCCCCCACGGGGTCGCGCATATACATATACACGAGAACCCGCAGATAATAATAAACGGAGACCGCGCTACACAGAACGCTGACAATAACCAAGGTCACTTCATTTGCCTGAACGGCCGAATAGAAAAGCAAATACTTGGCTGCGAAGCCAGCGGTAGGGGGGATTCCCGCCATGGAGAGCAAGAACAGACCCAACGCAAAGGCCAACCAAGGGTGCCGCCGCGAAAGTCCGGAAAGATCATGAAGATTGAGACCCGAGTCTTCGCGTGAGGCAATGGCCGTCAACACGGCGAAAGCACCCAGATTCATAATCGCATAGACCACAAGATACATCACCACCGGTCCATAGCCCTCGCCGCTTGCCGAGCCGGCGACCATTCCCACGAGCAAGTAACCGGTATGCGCAATCGAAGAGTACGCGAGCATCCGTTTTAAATTGGTTTGAGTGAGGGCCACGAAATTACCGAGTCCCATCGTCAGCACCGCGCATACCCACAAAATGTTGTGAATATGGTTTTGCACGATACCGGCAATCCCCTGACCGTAACCCAGCGAGACAAATACGCGCAAAAACGTAGCAAAGGCCGCGGCTTTGAGCCCAGTAGTCATAAAACCGGTCACAGGCGCGGGTGCGCCCTCGTAAACATCAGGCATCCACATATGGAAAGGCACCGCAGCGACTTTGAAAAGGAAACCCAAGATAACCAACCAAAACCCCAGCGTAAAAAGGGGCGTACTTTGCCCCGCATGCGCCTGAACAAAATGCAAAATCGGCCGAATTCCGGTCGAGCCGGTCGCTCCATACAGCAATGCCGCCCCATAAAGAAAGAGAGCAGAGGCCGCGGAACCCAGAATAAAATACTTCATCGCCGCTTCATTGGATCGCCTATCAGCCCGTCGAAAGCCAACGAGGGTATAAATAGCGAGCGACATGATCTCGAGCGAAATAAAGATCACGATTAAGTCCGTCGCCGAAGTCATCAGCATCATCCCTAGAGCAGAAAACAGAACCAAAACATAATACTCGGGATGCTGGAGCTTTTCTTTGTCGAGATACCTTAAAGAACTGAGCGCGGTCAGGCCCGCAGAAGATAAAAACAAAATATTAAAAAAACTCGCATAGGTATCAGACACCATCATCCCATTAAACAAAAGAATGGACGGCTGATGAATGATGCCTGCGGCCGCGCAAATCCCTGCGACCACGGTGGCCAAAGTGAGCAGAAACACCGGCCATTTTGGCTTAATAACTCTCAATACCGAGCAAATAATTGCCAGGACTGTTCCGCCAAAAACCCAAAAATAAGGATGTAAGGCCCGACATTGCTCAGCGGAAAGGCTGAGGAGCTCGGGACGGATTGTCTGAAGGGTATCCATGAGTTAATTTCCTTTAACCAGAGAAACAAAAGAGACCGGCGAAACAGCCGGCTGATGAGGCATTGTGGCGGCTACCGCTTTGCCGGTGCTTCGAGCCAGCAATCGCTCCACCGATGGATTGAGCTTCTCAAAAAAGAAGTTGGGATAAACTCCCATCGCAAAAATCGCAAAAACCAAAGGCGCCATCATAGCCATTTCGCGAAAGCTCAGGTCTTTGAGTTCCTTGTTTTCGTCGTGAGTCACGGGACCAAACATCACTCGTTGGAACATCCACAACATGTAAACCGCCCCAAAGATCACGCCAGTGGCCGCGATTGCCGTCAACCCCGGACTGGTCTGCCAAGAACCAAGAAGAATCAAAAACTCTCCGACAAAACCGTTCGTGCCAGGAAGGGCCACCGAAGAGAGCGTCACAATCATGAAGACCACGGCAAATAAGGGCATCACTTTGGTGATGCCGCCAAAGGCCGAAATTTCCCGGGTATGCCGTCGTTCATAAATCATGCCGACCAAAAGAAACAACGCACCAGTCGAGACCCCATGATTCAACATTTGATAATAGCCGCCCGTCATTCCGATCGAGTTCAAAGAAAAGAGTCCGAGCACCACATAACCCATATGACTCACTGAAGAGTAGGCGACGAGTTTTTTTATGTCCGGCTGAACCATGGCCACCCATGCGCCATAGATAATCGCGATCGTGGCCAAAATCATGAACGGCACCTGAAAAAATGCCACCGCCTGAGGAAAAAGCGGAAACGCAAACCGCATAAAACCATAACCACCCATTTTAAGTAAAACGGCGGCAAGGATGACCGATCCTGCGGTCGGCGCTTGCACGTGAGCATCAGGCAACCAGGTATGAAGAGGAAAAAGCGGCACTTTGATCGCAAAGGCGAGCGCAAAGGCCATGAACAATAAACTCTGAGGCGCCCAAAAGGTCCCGCCCGGTGTTTGAACCTTGAAAAGATCCAATAGCGCCGTCGAGTAACTTCCAAACTGAATTTTATGTTGATAACTAAGATAAAAAATCGCCACCAACATCAACAGCGAGCCCACCATGGTAAACAGAAAAAACTTCATCGCCGCGTAAACGCGTTCTTTGCCGCCCCAGATTCCGATCAAGAAATACATCGGAATCAGCATGGCTTCCCAAAAGACGTAAAATAGGAAGATATCTAAGGAAACAAACGCTCCCAGCATACCCGTCTCAAGAGCCAGAAGAAGAAAGTAGTATTCGCTCAGTCGCTGCTCAATTGCCTTAAAAGATCCCAAAATCGCGATCGGCATCAAAAACGTGGTTAACAGGATCAACCAAAGGCTAATTCCGTCAATCCCCACGTTATACGAAATGCCCAGCCCCGGCAGCCAAGGGAAAATTTCAGTCAGCTGAAACTCCGCCCCATTGGCCTGGTATTGCTGAAAAAGCAGCAAAGAAAGGCCAAAGGTGACCAAAGAGCCCAACAACGTCCATACCCGAAGCGACGATTGACCGCCCGACGTCCCCGAGGGAATCAGCAGCCCCACAAACGCCCAGAGCAACGGAAAGAATACAACAACGCTCAGGAGATGATTATTTAGCAAGTCCATAAATCAGATATCCCACTGTGGCCACGACGCCGATCATCAGCGACAAGGCATAAATTTGAATCGAACCCGTTTGAATCACTCGGACTGTTTGACCCGTCCACTCAGAAATACGGCCAAAACCGACAACCACTCGATCGATCACACCAACATCAATGCTTTTCCAAAGTCCCTTTGAAAGCGCCTGAATCGGACGAATAATGACAGCCTCATAAAGCTCGTCGACGTACCATTTGTTCTCAAGAACCTTGTAGACCGAAGCGAAGCGAACTTTGTAAGCGGCCGCCTTGGCGAGATCCTTGAAAACATTGAAAGCAATCGCTATCCCTAGAAGAGCTCCGGCCACGCTCGCCGCCATCAGGACCCACTCCATACCCGCGCCTACGCCACTAAGTCCCTCGTGCACGGGAATAACAGGTTCAAGCCACTTTTCGAGCCAGGCATGGTGGGGAATCCCCATAAATCCGCCGACCGCGCTCAGCCCCGCAAGAACGATCAACGGAACCGTCATGGCCCAAGGAGACTCGTGAACCCCCGCATGTCCATGACCGTGATCATCGTGCCCATGGCTCAAACCGATTTTTTTAGCGTCAAAGCGTTCAGTGCCCCAGAATGTCAGATACGTGAGCCGCGTCATATAGAAGGCCGTCATGATCGCCGTCAAAAAGCCCATGAACCACAGGGCCGTGCTCCCATGAGGGGCGCTAAACGCCTGCCAGAGAATTTCATCTTTGGAAAAGAACCCGGCAAAAGGTGGGACCCCGCAGATGGCGAGCCAACCCAAAAGCCAGGTGCCATAGGTGATCGGCATGTACTTACGCAACCCACCCATTTGGGTGATATCTTGCTGCTCATGCATTCCGTGAATCACGGAGCCCGCACCCAAGAAGAGAAGCGCCTTAAAAAACGCATGGGTGATGACGTGGAAAACTCCCGCAGTATATGCGCCGACACCGCACGCCAAAAACATATAGCCGAGCTGTGAAATGGTGGAGTAGGCCAGTACTTTTTTGATGTCTTTTTGCGCAAACGCGATCGTGGCTGCAAAAAAAGCGGTAAAAGCCCCCACGACCGCGACCACATTGAGTGCGAGCGGCGCAAGGCTATACATAAAGTTAAGACGAGACACAAGATAAACGCCCGAAGTCACCATCGTCGCGGCATGGATGAGTGCCGACACGGGGGTTGGGCCCGCCATTGCGTCGGGCAGCCAAACAAAAAGCGGGATTTGGGCCGATTTACCCATACAACCCACAAATAAGAGCAAGCAGATCACCGTGAGCGTGTTGACGTCTGCCCCCGCCCCATGCCCCTGGGCGATGAGGTCATGAAGCTGCGCAAAATCGAGGGTTCCGAAATGATTGAAAATCATGAACATCCCGAGGAGAAAGCCAAAATCCCCCACGCGGTTGACGATGAATGCCTTTTTCCCGGCCTTCGCCTTATCCATGTCGGTATACCAATAACCGATCAAAAGATAAGAACAGAGACCCACGCCTTCCCAACCCAAAAACAAAATAGGAAGAGACGCGCCAATCACGAGCATGAGCATCGCGAAGCAAAAAAGATTGAGGTAACTGAAAAACTTCCCCGGGGTTGCGTCGTGCCCCATGTAACCGATGGAGTAAAGATGGATCAGGGTACCCACACCGGTAACAACCAGGGTGAACAACGTACTGAGCGAATCCAGGCGAAAGGCCATATCCAGGTTGAAACCTGATCCGATGGTCACCCAATGAAAAAGGTGTTGTTCAATCACCCGATGCTCTTCGCCCATGCCCTGAAGCTGGACAAATAACAGCAGCGAAACCACGAAAGAGGCGCCAATGGCCAAGGTGGCGATCACGCCAGGAATCAACGCGCCAGCCTTGCGATGACCCACGGGGGCCTGTGCGCCGGCATACCAAACACCATTGATCAAAAACCCGATCAGAGGAAAAAGCGGAATGAGTGCTAACATGGTCGGGTCACTCCCTAAGAAGCTGAATTTCGTCCGTATCCACGCTGCGCAGAGTCCGGAACATTGCGATTACCAACCCGAGGCCTACTGCGCTCTCGGCTGCGGCGACGGTGATGATAAAAAACACCGACATCTGGCCGCCCAGATGATGAAGCTGTTTGGAAAAGGTCACAAAAGTGAGATTGACCGCATTGAGCATCAGCTCAAGGCACATCATCACCACGATCACGTTGCGCCGAATGAGAACGCCCGCAAACCCGATAAAAAATATCGTGGCACAAAAAGAGAGCACCACCCACGGTTCGACTGAATTCATATTAATGCCACCTTCCACCTGTGTGAGGACTTCCGGCGGGCAACGCCTGTTTACGTTTGGCGATCGCGACCGCGCCCACAATTGCCGCAAGAAGCAAAACCGAAGTGAGCTCGAACGGCAAAATATATTCTGAGAACATCAACTCCGAAAGCACGCGGGTGTTTCCCCCCGCAGCCTCAATTTTTTCCGGGGTAACCGCGCCGATCGGCGCAAGCGGCGCGGTGTTTTTGAAAACCCAGACAAAAACACCGAGCATCATCGCGGCTAAAACGCCCGAAAGGAGACGAACGCCGATATGAGAACGGCCTAAATCGAAGGAAGGAACGTCCGCATTGAGAAGCATGATCACAAAAACAAAGAGGACCATGATCGCCCCGGCGTAAACCAAGACCTGCATCGCCGCGATCAAATGAGCATCCAACAAGGCATAAATCCCGGCAAAGGCGAAAAACACCAAGACCAGGCTAAACGCGCTCGAAACGGGGTTTTTTTTAAGAACCACCAAAAGGGAGCAGGCAATCGCCAAAGCCCCGAACCCATAGAAAAAAACAGGGGAGATATCCATTACTTGTTTCCTCTCTGCTCGAGTAGAAACGCCTTGTCCCAGACTTGACGATGATCCGTACTCATTTCGTAAATGGTGCTGAGTTTGATCGCATCTTTGGGACAGGCTTCTTCGCACATCCCGCAAAAGCAGCAGCGGAGCGTGTCGATCTCAAATTTGACGGGGTACTTTTCTTTATCGGGGCGTTCGCCGGCCTCAATATGAATGCACTCCGCCGGACAAACCGTGGGGCAAAGCATGCACGCCGTACAATTTTCGACGCCATTGGTTGCCTTGATATAGTGCATTCCACGAAAACGATCAGAGTATTGTCGCCGTTCCTCAGGATACGAAATGGTCACGGTGGGCGCAAAAAGCATATTGCGCATCGTGATCCTCATACCCTTAAAGATATCGATCCAATAGATTTCTGAAAGAAGGCTCTTCTTTTGTTTTACCAGCATAATTCAGATCACCTTGTAATAGATCAATACGCCCGAGACAAAGATGTTCACCAGCGACAACGGGAGCATGACTTTCCAACCCAAATCCATCAAATGGTCATAACGAAAGCGCGGAATGGTCCATCGAACCCAGACAAAGAACCACATAAAGAAAACAAGCTTGGACAAAAATGCCATCATCTCTAAAATCACGCGTAGCCACTCGGCGGCCATCGCCGACAGCTGGGAATGCGCGACGATCAGCTGATGCAACCACCCCAGCCCATGGTAACCCCCAAAATAAAGGGCCACAAACAGACCACAAGCCGTTGCCATGTTCTGATACTCCGCCATCTGATACATCGCGAACTTCATCGAACCGTACTCAAGATGATAGCCCGCGATCAACTCGGACTCACCCTCGGGCAAATCAAAGGGAAGTCGATTGGTTTCGGCAAAGGCGGCCGTCAAAAAGATCAAAAAACCCACGGGTTGAATCAAAACGCCCCATTTATCGATGGAGAAAGGCCCTAACTTCAAAAGCGTCTCGGCCTGACCCACGGCAATGTCGCCCAGATGAACACTCGAATATGCCATGATAATGCCGACCACGGAGAGGCCCATCGACAACTCATAGCTGATCATTTGTGAAGAGCTTCGAAGCGCGCCCATCAGCGCGTACTTATTATTCGAAGCCCAGCCCCCCATAATGATGCCGTAAACCCCAAGAGAGGCGACCGCGAAAATATAGAGGACGCCAACATTAAGGTCGGCCACCTGAAAATGAATCAGATGATTGTCGATTTGGATTTGGCTCGCATAAGGAATGACGGCAAAAGTTAAAACCGCGGGCACAAACGAAATAACCGGCGCCAACATATAATAAAACTTGGTGACATGCGTGGAGACGATATCTTCCTTGAAAAGAAACTTGATCGCATCCGCCACGGATTGAAATAAGCCCAGGGGCCCGAGGCGATTCGGACCGAGGCGATTTTGGATGAGCGCCGAACCGCGACGCTCCACCCATGCCATGAGCGGCGCGACCGACAAAAGCATCAAGAACATCACCAGGACCTTGATGACCATGGTGGCCGTTTCGAAGTTATTCAAGAAGTAGTCCCTGAAAGAGTCCATGTTACTTATGTCTCCACCGCTCAATTAAGCTTTACGATTCATCCACATCATCAAAATCTCAGAAAGCGCCTTGGTCCCCGGAGGCGGAAGAATGGCTCGCTTGAGTTTTTGCTGCCGGCCCTGAAAGTTAACGATCGTGCCATCCTTCTCAACAAAGGTGGTGCTAGGTAAAACCGCGGCAAACCGCTGCGCCTCTGTTTTCATAAAGACACCTACGCCAACGGTTTTGATCCCCTTGAGATCCGGAAGTTGCGCACGCCCCCCCCGGAAAACCAAAACCGCGTCCGTGCCCGAAGGGAGTTGATCGAAACCTTTGTATCCCAGCGCCTCTAAGCCATGAAGGTTGGCGGTTTTACTCTTTCGCTTCAAAATCTTGTCCGCATCAGCATCGTCGTCAGTCGCTTTGACTCCGGATGTGCCAAAATGAAAGACCTGCGCGCTTGGAATATGCTTAGGAATAAACTCCAAAAGCAGACGCGCCTCTTCATTGGTGAGATCCGACCCGACCAGTACGACCGGATTTCTCGAAACCGCCAAAGTTGCCTTGGCCAAGTCTAACGCCGCAAACCATTCTGCGTTTGCCAATCCATTGGATCCCGCAATTGTGGGCTCAACCAATCGCGCCGAGTTGTGAACATAATGGAAATTGAAACGCCCTTCGTCACAAATCCAATACTTGTTGACCTCCAGGTTTTCGCGGGCAATACAGCGATAGATGCGATTTCCCTCTTGCTGCGTTTCCATACTGCAGCCGCGCGAACAGCCTTCGCAGATCGTGGGCGTCTTTTTAAGAAACCAAGATCGCTTCTTAAAACGAAAATCCTTGAGCGTTAAAGAGCCCGTGGGGCAAATGTCGGCATAATTTCCGGCGTACTGAGTCTCCAGTTCACGCTCGTCGACCGTGGTAATTTCGGTGTTATTGCCTCGCCTCACCGCCACCATCTCACGAATACCCGCGATTTCCGCGCCAAACCGGATGCAACGGGTGCAGTGAATGCAACGATTCATGTTCTTCTTGATCACCGGCCCCATATCGAGGTCAACATAGGTGCGACGCTCCTCGGTGTAGCGCGAGTTAGCATCGCCATAGCCGTACGACTGATCCTGAAGATCACACTCTCCCGATTTATCGCAAATCGGACAATCCAAGGGGTGATTAATCAGCAAAAATTCCATCACGGCTTTTTGATTTTGTTTGGCGCGCGCGGATTGAGTATGGACCACCATTCCTTCCGCCGCTGGCGTCGAGCAAGCGGTTTGGAGTTTAGGCATTTTATCTATTTCGACAGCGCACATGCGACACTGCGCCACCACGGTGAGGCCTGGATGATAGCAAAAATAAGGGATTTCAATCCCCGCCTTTTTGGCAACCTCAATCAGATTTTGACCTGGGGTAAACTCAACCTCACGGCCATCAATTATGCACTTGGGCATTTTCCGCTCCTGATGTGGGCCTCAAAGTCAGTCCCAAATTTCTTAACAAAACTCATCACCGGGCCTGCGGCTGCGTCGCCGAGGGCGCAAAGAGTCTTGCCATTAATGTTATTAGCAATGTCGAGAAGCAAACTCAGATCCTTCTCCCGACCATGGCCATGCTCAATGCGATGGAGAATATCTTCCATCCAGCGGCAGCCCTCGCGACAGGGGGTGCACTGCCCACAGGACTCATGCTCGTAGAATTTCGTGATTCGAGTCAGCAACTTAACGATGCAATAATCTTCGCTCACCACTATCAATGCCGCTGAACCCATCATCGTACCGATCTTCATCAAGGGTTCGATATCGTAGACCGCATCGATTTCGTCCGCAGTCAACACCGGTGCCGAAGACCCGCCAGGAATGACCGCTTTGAGCTTTTTATCGCCCAAGATGCCACCACCCAGATCATAAATAATTTGCCGAATGGTCATCGAACCCGCATTGATTTCATAAACACCAGGTTTTTTAACATGGCCGGAAATCGAAAGGAGGCGGGTTCCTCCTGATTTTTCAATTCTTCCAAGCTTAGAAAACCACTCGCCGCCCTTGTTCACAATGAACGGCACATTCGCTAAGGTCTCGACGTTATTGACTACGGTAGGACCACCGAACGCCCCGGCCTGGGCCGGAAACGGTGGTTTTACTCGCGGCTCACCCCGCTTGCCTTCGAGAGAATTCAAAAGCGCAGTTTCTTCGCCACAGATATACGCACCCGCACCTCGATGAACCGTCAGGTCAAAGTTAAACCCTGAACCACCTATATTTTTACCCAACCAACCCGCCTTGTAGGCCTCGTCAATTGCGGCATTCAAAAGCTTCGCTTCACGAGTATATTCGCCACGAATATAGATGTAACCGACGTTCGCGCCGATCGCATAGCCCGCGATGACCATTCCCTCGATCAAAAGATGAGGAATGTATCGCATAATATCGCGATCCTTAAACGTCCCCGGCTCCGATTCGTCGGCATTGCAAACGACATACTTGGGTTTGCTCGCCTGTTTAGGGATAAATCCCCACTTCATGCCCATGGGAAAACCAGCGCCTCCACGGCCCCGGACATTTGACTTTTTGACCTCATTAATGAGATCATCTTGAGTCATCCCGAAGGCTTTTTTGGCCGCCGTATATCCATCCATCTTGCTGAGATAGTAAGCCAGCGGACGGGCTTCTTCGTTAAAGTGCTGGATAAAAAGAGTTTCGCTCATCTTTATGCCCTCGAGCCTTATTTCAGACTGTCCATCAGCTTATCCAGCTTCTGGGCATCCAGGTTTTCGTGATAATCATCGTTCAACATCATGGCCGGCGCCGTTCCGCAAGCGCCGAGACACTCTTCTTCCATGAGGGTGAATTTTTTATCCCCGGTGGTTTCACCACATCGAATATTGAGCTTCTTTTCAACATGCTCAACAAGTTCGTCGGCGCCTCGCAAACAACAGGCGACGTTGGTGCAGATTTTAAGGTGGTACTTTCCGACGGGCTTTAAATTATACATGGTATAAAACGATGCCACCTCGCGCACTTGAGCGGGATGAATACCAATATAAGCCCCGATTTCCTCCATCACCGCAGGAGAAAGCCAGCTGGTTTCTTCCTGCGCCTGGTGGAGCGCTGGCAACAACAGCGCTACCCGACTGGGATAGCGCGGCACCAACTTGTCCATCTCTTGGTAAAATTTCTGGGAAAGAATTTTGTTTGCCATAATCCCGTTCTCTCGCTCCAATTAGCGGTCCAGCTCTCCCGCGATCACATTGATGCTGCCTAGCGCACCCACAAGGTCCGCGATCTTATACCCTGCGCACATGGTACTCAGACCTTGGTAATGATAAACGCTGGGACCACGAATTCTCATTCGATGCGCCTGCGGACCGCCCTTGCTCACAATATAAAACCCAAGTTCACCATTCACCGCCTCGATCGCCGAATACACTTCGCCCGCAGGCACGGAAAAGCCCGTCATGAAAAACTTAAAGTGATGAATCAAGCCTTCCATCGTATTATGAACGACATCCTTGTCTGGAATCCGAACCCGCTTGTCCTCAGACCAAATCGGTCCCTTTTTGATCCGGTCCGCGCATTGTGTGATAATATTGAGCGACTGCCGAATTTCTTCCATCCGTACTGCATAGCGATCAAAAACGTCGCCCGTCTGCGCAATCGGCACATCAAACTCAACCTCTTTATAATAGAGATAGGGCTGGTCTCGACGCAAATCGATGTCCACTCCAGCGGCGCGCGCGTTGGGTCCGGAATAACTATATTGTATGCATTGTTCTTTGTTAAAAGGCGTCACACCGACGGTTCGTTGCTTCCAAATCTTATTGTTCGTCAACAGCCGGTCCATTTCGTCCAAGGTCTCACGAGTCTTCTTGACCCAAACCTTGACTTCTTTTTCCCATCCGTCAGGCGCATCATACGCCAACCCACCAATACGAGTGTATGACGTGGTTAAGCGCGCCCCCGTCAGCTTTTCAATCAATGTATAAGCCTCTTCACGCTGATGAAACCCATACAAGAAGTAAGAAAACGCACCGAGGTCGACGGCATTGATCCCGACACAAATCAGATGGTCGGTGACTCGCGCGAGCTCCATGCAGATCATGCGAATCCAATTGGCCCGCTCTGGCACTTCAACGCCCATGAGTTTCTCGACCGCCAACGCATACCCGACATTGTTCATGAGCGAAGAGCAATAATTCAGACGATCCGTGTAAACGATGAAATTGTGGTAGGTCCGATTTTCACCCAGCTTTTCTTTTGCGCGATGGGTATAGCCGAACTCACAGTAGCTTTTCTCAATCGTTTCACCGTTCAACTTGGCCACCATGCGCAAAGCCCCGTGCATCGCGGGGTGCGTTGGACCAATATTGACGATCATGCGAGAGTCACCCCAAAGATCGTCTGGATCGTGCTCGACCGAAATCCCGGAGGGGTATTGGGTATTCAGCTTGTTTTTCGTTTGTTCTGCCATAGTTGCTCTACCCCTTGTCGCTTCTCAATGCCGACTAATCCAAAAGTTCCGGCCGAATCGGCATTGGCTCTGTAAACACCTGATAGCCACGGAGTGGATAATCCTTTCGCAGGGGGTGTCCCACCCAGCGTTCATCCATCAAAATACGACGAAGATCGGGGTGCCCTTCAAAACGGACACCGTACATGTCCCAAACCTCGCGCTCCGCCCAATTCGCCGCCGGCCAAAGCAGCGTGGCGGTTGGAACCGATTCGCCATCTTTTGCTCGTGCTTTTACGCGAATCCGACTTTTTTTAGAAAGTGAAAACAGATTGTAAACCACCTCAAACCGCGGCTCAACTTCTTCATCGGTTGCCGTAAGGTCCGCCAAAAACTGGTAATCACAAGAAGGCTCTTGCTTGAGGAACTGAAGCACCTGAATGAGCTGCTCCCTTTTTACATAAATAATAGGAACATCGGTGGGAGACTCCACAGGGCTGCGAACCTCTTCGATTGCCGCACCAAATCGCGCCTTCACGGCCTCGATTTGCCCTTTCCAAAGCTCACCAAACTTACCCTGCCAGTCGCCGCCATTATTAGGAATCGGAGTTCTGATATCCATTTCTTTTTCCTTTATGGGTGAGCGTTAGCCGCACTGAAGTCCGCGATCCGGCGTTGTGAGTGCGTCTCGCCACGCTGAATTTTTTCCCGCAGCAACAAAAGCGCATGCAAAACGCCCTCTGGGCTCGGCGGGCAGCCGGGGATATAAACATCCACCGGGATCATCGTGTCCACCCCTTGAAGAACACTATACACGTTGAAGATTCCGCCTGATGACGCGCATGCGCCCATCGAAATCACCCACTTGGGATCTGCAATCTGGTCATAAACTGTTTTTAAAACCGGCGCCATTTTCAGATTGATGATTCCCGCCACAATCAATAAATCGGCCTGCCGCGGTGAAAACCGAAGAGCCTCCGCACCGAACCGCGCAATATCGTAATCAGAGGCAAAAGCGGCCATCATCTCGATTCCGCAACAACTGGTTCCAAAGGGGAGGGGCCAAAGCGAGTTTTTTCGGCCCCAATTAATCATGGCATCGAGGCGAGTGGTGAGAAAGCCAACCTGTCCGTCTTTATTCATTTAATATTTACTCCCATTCGAGCGCGCCTTTTCGGAGAACGTAAAAATATCCCACCAACAAGATGGCCACAAACGCCCCCATTTCCCACAAAATAAAGGAGTTGATGCTCAGGTATTTCTTAAAAACTACCGCCCAGGGGAAAAAGAAAACCGCCTCGACGTCGAACAAGAGAAAAAGAATCGCCACCAAATAAAAACGAACGGAAAAACGATGTCGCGCATTTCCGATCGGCGGCATTCCACACTCAAACGGAGAGTTCTTTCGCCGAGAAGGCATCTTCGGCCCAATCAAGTAAGAGACTGTCAAAATGGCAGCCCCTACAAAAAGCCCCAGCGCCAGCAGAATCAATACAGGTATGTAGCCCATTTTTAATATATAACGTCAGGCGCAACTGCCCGCTACCACAAAATAAAGCCTAGTGATTTACCCGCCCAATTTAAAACAAACTCCGCAAAAACACCCAGCATGACCACCGGCACCATTACGCCAACCAAAAAAGCCTGCCTCCCCCGACTCGGAGTAATGAATTTACCGTAAGACCCCGGTCGCAAGGACCCCGCCCTGAAATCGCCAACCAGATAAAACGCCATGCGCGCCACAGCCGCCGTAGAAAGGGTCATGGCTGCAATCGCCACTACGGCAAGAACATGCCAATGATGCCGAACCACCGCACCAATCAAAGCAAACTTACCCACAAAACCCGGCGTAGGGGGCAGTCCAATCAAGCAAAGCAGGAAGAGAACAAGAAAGCCGCACTCTGGAACCGCCCTAGAAAGCATTCCGCGCAAACCCTCGAGCGAATCCGAACCTAATTCGTCGAAAAAAAAGGCCAATACAAAGAAACTGCCCATCAAGGCGAAAACCTCGACGACGAGGTTATAAAGGAGGGCGGCCACCCCCACCTGATCCAAAACCAAAACACCCATTAAGAGAAACCCGGTCTGAGCAACGACCAGACACCCCACCATCCGCTTGGCCGCAGTTTGCCGCACCGCAAGAAGAGAGCCGATCAGCATCGTCATCCCAGAGACGAGAGCCACAATACGGGTCCAATCGAGCGCACCTAGAATTTGCCACTGCCCATCGAGATCGCTGCGCTGCGCAAACATTACAATCAAAAATCGAAGTGTAACGGCAACGCCCGCCGCGCGCACACCAAACGATAAAAACCCACTGGAGGAGGTAGGGGCCCCTTCTAAAACATCAGGGGTCCAAAGATACATCGGAAAGGCGCTCAGCTGAAAGCTCAGCGCTAAAAAAATTAACATAAACACCACCAACATCGAGCTGTGTGTCAGCGGATGGGTCACTAACGCTTTGTGGATTTCATAAATATTAAATCCATGCGTGAGCGCAAATAGCACCGCGAGCCCATACAAAAAAAGCGCGGCCGCAACAGAACTAAAAACCATGTATTTAACAGCGGCCTCAGCTGAATAAATCGATCTTTTGCCAAAACCCGCCAAAAAATACCCAACAATATTCATGAACTGCAGGCAAAGAAAGGCCAACAATAAGTCCGCCGCCCCAGCGGCGAGAGACATCGCCAACGTTGAGGCCAAAACTAAAGCAAAGAACTCCGTCTGCCGCTCTTTAGCGATTTCGCGACTTTGCATCGTCGTCCAAAGTGTCAGGCTCGCCAAAATGATAAAAAGTACTTTAAAAAAGAGCGAAAGCCCATCAATCGCAAGGGCCCCATCAAAAATCTGAGTCGCGCTATACTGATAGGTGATCAAGGTCTGCACAAACGCCGCCGCCAGTCCGACTTGCGCGGTACCGGCAACTAATCGCGTTCGCTCTCCGTGATAGCTGATCTCGGCCGCCACAATAAAGGCCAAAGTCAGCGCCAAGATAACTTCAGGCAAAATCAGGACGAATTCTCTCACGCTCGCCTCATTTCACGGCCGAAAGCAGAGTCAGTACGGTGGGCCGCACCAACTCCAACAAAGGCTTGGGATACAAGCCAAACAAAAGTAAACCGACCACGAGCGGCATCAAGTATGCTCGTTCGCGAAGACTGAGATCAGAAAACTCTTCCACGGCCGCTCCAATTTTTCCAAAAAAGACACATCGATACATTGTAAATAAGCAATAATTGGCCATCAAAAACGCCGCCCCCGTCGGGAAGATCGTCATTGGATGCACCGAATAGCTTCCAATCGTCAGAAGGGCGCCTCCCACAAAACCACCTAAGCCAGGAAAACCCAACAAGGACGCGATAAACACCCCGGCCACAAGCGCTAACGAAGGGGACCGCGCAACAATGCCACCCAGAGCCCTTTCACCCTGATCCGTTAAAAACATCGAATGCCCGAGTCGCTCAGTAATGAGGCCCGCGAAGACACCAAAACCCGCCAAGCCGAGACCCAACACAAGTTGCTCGTAGACGGCGCCAACGACACCCGCAGGACTCAGTGATCCAAAGCCGATGAGAATAAAACCCACGCCGCTCATCGTGATATAGGCCAAAAGAAGATTCAGGCGTCTTTGGGCAACAGCGCAAATGCCCCCCATCAGCAGGTTAACAACACCAATAACCACAACCCAATGAGCGGACGCAACCATCGTTTCAGGAAAGAGCGAATAACAGAGACGCACAAAGATGTACGCCGCAACCGGGACCGTTACCGCTGAAAGCGCGACAAAAACAGAGGGCGATGCCTCCTCCGCCGTTTGCGAAAACCAACCGTGAAGTGGCCAAATCGGGGCGCGCAACGCCAAGCCCACGCAAGTCAGGCCAAACGCGACCCCCGGCACGGAAAGCTCGTGCCCCAGCATCTCAAATGTTTTTCCGTTGAGACGCCCCCCTGCCAGAGCGTGAATTGAAAAGCCATGGGGGTCGATCGCGTAATAAACCAAAATGAGCATCGCGAACAACAGCGCATTGCCCAGTGAGGCGGCCACCATATATCTGAAGCCCGCGGTTTCGCGCTTTTCGCCACCCCAAATGCCAATCAAAAAATAAAAGGGCAAGGCCGACAGCGACCAAAAGAAAAAAAGCAAAAAAAGATCCTGCGCACAGACGGCGCCAAAAAAGGCCGTTTGAAGGACCAAGAAAAGCCCGTGCACACCTCTGACTCCAGTTTTTTGATTCCACTCATAAGCAATTAAAACCGGAAAAATGAGCGCCACCAAGAGCACCATGATCGCATTGAGACCGTCTACCCCCATTTCATAACTAATGGCATAAGAGCCGACCCAAGGGAGCGTTTCGGTCGCTTGCAGCTCCGGCGTGCTTCCTTGCATGGAAATCACCAGCGCTAAAGCGCAAACACTCGAACCCACACTCGCCGCCAGCGCGGTCCAGCGCCCCACGGCGGCAGAATCCGACCAACCCCTGACTTTGGGCAAAAGAGCCTGAAAAAGCGCCCCCACCAGAGGCAGAAAAACCATCAATGTGATTAAATGATGAACCACGCGTCAGCCCCCTAAGTTCGGATAAAGTGAGCGAGAATTGCTATTCCACTGCCCACCGCAAAAAACAGATACCATTGTACATCGCCGTTCTGAATGACCTGCAAAACCTTGGAAGGAACCTCGACCCAACGACGAAGAGCCCCTCCCACCCAAAAAGAAAACCGAGAATCCCCCAGGGCGATGGCCGCCGCCCCTCGGCGAAGAGCCGTCGTCAACCCATGAGGCAACCAAAATCCCCAAATTTCTCTATCCACGAGCCAGGTGCTAGCCCGGCCCACCCTGGACAAAACTTCGGCAACCTTCTCAAAAAAAGGATCTACGCCGTACCCGGACGCCACAAACGCAGAAAAACGGGGAAGGGATCGACTGATCGCCGGCCACAAATGAGGGCGCTTTCCAGCAGTCAAATACGCCGCGACGCTCGCAATCAGTAAAACCCCCCAGTAAAGCGCGCTGGCGGTACCGTAACTTCCTTCCTCTCCCCAGTTATTGGCAGCTGCACCAAAAAACTGCGTCAAAAAAGATGTCAAAAAACAATCTGGGTTACCCAAAACCACACCGCCCGTGGCTGTCCCGGTCCAGACCACACCCAACCCCAAAACAATCAAAACAAAGGGAGCAAGTACGGCATTCCAAGAAACATCGGCGGCCTGTTTCGGGGGCTTAGCCGTCCATTTAGCGGGAGCCTTGACGGAGATCGCCATCCACGCGACCTTCCAGCCCAAAAAAGCGAAAAGAAAAAAGACCAAAATAGACGCCGTTGCGAGCGCTGGTTGTGCAATGGCAAACAGGAACCAATGAACATTTCCACCGGCAGTAACAAATCCCAAAAACCCCGTGCCCATGGCCGCCGCTAAACCACATCCCACTCTAGACCAAACTTGAATGTTGGCCGTTTTTTCTCTGTCCGCCGCCAAAGCGATTTCATCGAGGTTAGAGCCAAAGCCCGCGAGCGCACTAGCGGCCAGTCCAGCACCTAAAAACATACAAAACGCCGAAGAAGGTCCGTTAAAAGCCAAGAAGGCCACCGCGAGAGAAAAAGCAGAAGAAAGCCAGGCACTGAGACTCAAGCGCCACTGATTACGAAAAACTCCCGAAGCCGCTGATAAAAAAGCTGACGCCAACCCCACCCATCCAAAAAACGGGAAAATCCCCGCCTCCCGAAAACGAGGTTCAAGACGAAGAAGAAGCGCTAAACTGGCCCACGCCGGAAACACCTGCGCGAGAACAATTCGAGCGAACCCAGGCGTGATCGAGTCGTGGGTTCCCCATCCTAAAAAAGGAAAAGGCTGCAATTGCACCATCGCACCCAGAAAAACGAACGAAGCCCCCATAAAGTCAGTGGTTTCACTCCAAGAAGACGCGCCGACCATACTCAGTGGCGCTCTCGCTCCCGCTAAAACACATAGCCCCACCAACGACAGGATAAAACCCCAAGAACGCTCCCATCCGAAACGGGTGGCAAGCGCGGCCTCTGATGAAAGACCCCAATACGACCCCAAAGCTAAAAATCCGCCGACAATGGTCAATACCGACCCCGCCAAGGCCAACCACGGCGTAAGCCCAAACCAGGCAAACGCCACCCCCGCGCACGAAACCGCTAGCGCCGCATACAACCGCGCCGCTCGAGTGACACGAACCGTTCCGCTGGTCACAAGAAGCAAACAAGCCGAAACCAAAACCGTCAAAACGGCTACCGCCAACCCCACCGCATCACGGACCATACCAACGGTAATGGCTCCCTCTTCAGCCCGAGGCCAAATCCAACCCCTCAGCCAGGTTTGCGGCTGAAAAGAATCTTCGCTGAGTGCGATCCATCCTATTCCCGCATCGATCATAAGGGCCGCCAGACCCAAACCAACCAACCAATCCCCTTGACGCGGCAGCTTACGCCCCCAGAGCATCAAGACAATTCCACCCACCAGCAAAACCACCAACCCTGACAACAACAGTGCAGGAGAAGACGTAACGCCGTTCATTGCTTGAGTGACCTCAATTCGTCGATATTTGTGCGGGTTTTTAGATAAAAAACACGGATAGCCAGCGCGTAGCCACCCGCCAACTGGGCAACGCCGGAAAGAACAATAAAGAGCCCAAAAAGGTGGCCCTCAACCCGCGCGCCCGACATCACGCCCGCAAGGACAAACATCATTGCCGAACCCAAAACCAAAAGCTGAATGCCGATCATAATGCCCAACAAGGTTCGCCGAGAAATTATGCAAACCAGACCAAGAGCACCCATCATCCCGGAGACAAGCATCATCATGGCTGTGACTCCTTTTTTGAACTTTGCTCTGGGCGAGCAATCACGCCACCGCCAATCAAAACGAGAAAGAGTGTCAGCGCCAAAACCTCTAACGAAAGCAAATGCTGGCTGGTCATTGTTTTTCCGAGCGCCGCCACATCGGTGCCGTCAACCGCTAGGCCAATTCCGTTTTCCGGAATTTGCCCCGCTCCAAACCAAATCACGGTCGAAAAAGCGAACCCCAAAAGTACCGCCATCACCGTTTTAAATATTCGAGATCCCCCCGTCTTCTCCCAGTCGCTCGAGCCATATTCGCCAAACATCACCGAGAAGAAGACAAAAGAAATAACCACTAAAGTCGAAACAATCCATTGAATGACGGCAAGAAGCTCCGCTCCAAGCGTGAGGTACAAGGCGCCCACTCCGAGGCCGGCAATCCACAACGAAAGGATTGCTCGTCGAATATCCCCAACAAAAGCGGCAAAAGCACCCGCCCCGAGGGTGATTACCGCAAAGATCCAACAAATCGTCACAACAGCCCCCCTTCGCCGTCTTCCGTTGCGCGTCTCATTTTTGCCCAATGCGCCCGCTGTGGCTCAGTAATATGGCCACGCCCAAAATGACTCACCATCGCAGACAACCGATAAACGGCGCCCTCATATTGCCGGGTATGCATAAGCGACTGTGGCTGACAAGCCTCAACACAAAGGCCACAAAAAATACACTTCGAAAAATCGATATCAAACGTGGACACCCAAACTTTAGCCGAATCCGCTCCAGGCTCTGTTTCGACCGAAAGGCAGTCCGTGGGACAAACGATTTCACACTCTTTACACCCGGTGCATCGCTCTATGTCATTATAAAGAAGCCCTCTTGACCGGGAAGGAAGGTCCTCGGGTGCCCGGGATGAAATGGGATCCGGGTACTGCTCTGTCACCTCTTTTCGAAATTCGCCAGCGCTCAACAAATACGGGATCGAGGTCAAACACGATCCAATGACCGACCGGGCCCCCCACAAGGCATCTCGAAAATAGTGTCGAAGTGTTGAAAAAACCGATTCAATCACAGCGCCCTCCATCCCGCCCAAAAGCCCACGCCAATCAGCGCAGCGAGCGAAAAAGGACTCAGGACCTTCCACGCAAAATCGGTGACCTGGTCCGTCCGCGTCCGAGGGTTAACTCGAGCGACCCAAACCACAAGAAGCATTAATAGAAAGGTCTTGATCAATAAAACGACCAATTCCAAAAACTGCAAAACACCAAAAGCTTCGGCATCCTTGAGCGCGCTAAAAAGACTAACTGGAAGCTGCCAGCCCCCCAAAAACAAGACGACCGAAATCACCGACCACAAAAAGAAACCATAGAACCGACTCAAGTTAAATAACGTCAGCCTTTTTCCATGCAAATAGGAAGAAACACCGCCTTGAATATCTGGATGCGAAAGCGCGGCATCCATCGGAGGAATCGCCAAAAGAATGAGTCCAGCAACAACAAACACGACCATCGCGATCAACTCGAACGGATTGGTCGTAGCCGCCCAAGTAAACGGAGAGGCCCCCTGAGAACCCGCCAAAACACTCCACTTAAAGCTCCCGGCTCTAACCCCAGCGCAAAGTAACGCCACCAACGCCGGAAAGGCTCCTGCCAAAGCCTGCGCGGCTACCCGTACGCCGCCCAACCACCCTGGCACCGAACCTTGGCTGAAGCCTAAAAGCATCGTACCTAAAGCCAAAACAAGCGCCGCCCAAAACGGCCAAAAGGCACTCATATCCGTATCCACTAACAACACGAGGGACCCCAGCGGCAATACGGCAACCGTTGAAAAAAGGGCCATGGTATGAACGCCCACCCAAAGAGCTTCGCGCCAGGTCCACGCTTGGTTGCCCTCTTTTTGGAGAAGCTTAAGCAGATCAGCAAGCGGTTGGAGCGCCCCGGCCGGCCCAGCCCGATTCGGGCCCACTCGGGCTTGAAAATCAGCGCCCAACTTGCGATCCAGAAAAGCCATCACGGTGGCACTAGGAAAAATGACCAAGAGATAGATGAAGACTAGGCCACAGCCCGCAATCAACCATTGAGGGACTCCGGGCGGAAGTCGCAATAGATGCGCCCAAATGGTTGGCCAATTCATGTCCGTGCCCAATGCGTTCATCGATCCGCCTCCGCAACGCCAAGATCTAGGCTTGCCAGCAATACCGGCAGGTCTTCAATCCGAATCCCGGGCAACAAAGAAGGAACCATCAACAAATGGGCCGAAGATGGCGTCCTAAACTGCACTCTCGCCGGTCGGGCACTACCATCGGAAACCACATGACAACCGAGCAGGCCTCGCGAACTCTCGATTCGTGAGTAACCCTCACCTTCGGGCACGGCAAAGTCTCTATCGATCCTTCCGATAGCAAATTCGCCGGGCGGAATTTTTTCAGCCGCTTGCCGCAGAATCACCACGCTCTGAGCGATTTCACGAAGATGAACCAAAAAGCGGGTGTGCGCCCCGCTGCCCGATGCTTGACTTTCGACCGGCACTTCAAAATCCCATTTTGAATATCCACTATAAGGATGCGCCCGGCGGATATCCATTCCCACGCCTGAGGCGCGTGCGCTAGGGCCGGTGACCCCCCACTTGGAAATTTGCTCGGGAGACAAAACACCCACCTTCATCGTTCGCAACAAAAAGGCGTGATTATAAGTAAAAAGATCATTGTATTCTTTCAGGCGAACCTGGGCCAGATCACAAACCTCCAACACTCTCTCAATAAAACCTTCGGTCACATCCGCCCTCACGCCACCGAATCTCAAAAAATTCAGCGAAAACCGCGCGCCTGACAAAAGCTCAAACAAATCCAATACCCGCTCACGATCCCGCAAAACATAATGAAGCATGGTCTCGGCACCTACAGCTCGAGCCATTTGAACCATAAAGCCCATATGTGAGGAAATTCGAGTAAGCTCGGACAAAATCACGCGAATCACTTGTGCTCGTTCAGGCACTTCGATTTCAGATATCTCTTCGACCGCCAGACAAAGCGCTAATTCACCAAAAGCCGCCCCTTCGGGATCCAAATGATCAGCATAGGGAATCGACGCCTGCCAACTATGGCGTTCAAAAGCTTTTTCGAGTCCGCGGTGCAAATACCCACAGCCCACCGTACCCGAAACGACAATCTCGCCATCAAGCTGAAGACTCAGCTTGATGGGTCCCGGCAGAGCACCGTGATAGGGCCCGATTTCCCAGAGCGTCAGGTCTGTAACAAGACATTCGGCTTCAGGGCTTTGATTCATGAGAAATCCCTAAATATTCCGGTGGAAAAACATATTTTTTACGCAAAGGAAAACCCACCCACCCCTGTGGAAGGCGCTGGCTTGGCAAATACACGGGCTGTCCGCTAGCGGACAAAAACCTAATCCCAAAAAGTTCGCCGGCCTCAACCTCAAAGGCGCCGGCCATCGCCCAGAGCTCGGCCACTGAAAAAAGTTCAGCCGGGACGGTCGGACCAGGCGGCACCGCTGAAACCCGCAAGGTCACAGTCAAGGCGCTGCTCGTTGAACGTAGAAAATAGGAGGCAACCAGTGTTTCTTCGACTTCGATCACGGAGAGATTTTCAAGCCAATCTAGAGCCACCCTGTTTTCATTTTTAAGAAATGCTGCCACCGCCACCAGTAGGCGCCCCTCAATCCAAAAAGAGGGCGAAGTGGTGCGCCCGAAACACCCGTTTTCAAGCACGGCCCCAGGAACTGCTTGTTTAAGCTTTTTGAGAAGTTCGGTCGTGTCCACGGATTTTTTCCTGTAAGGCGATAAGCCCATTCATGATGGCTTCAGGCCGCGGGGGACACCCTGGCACATAGACATCCACTGGTAAAAGACGATCGACCCCGGGCATGACAGAATAACTGAACTCCGGTGCGAAAGGACCGCCACAGTTCGCGCACGAACCGATCGCAAGAACATATTTCGGTGCAAGCATCGAATCATAGACCGCGCGCAACGGAATGGCGGCCTGATACGAAACCACTCCAGACACAATGAGTAAATCCGCTTGCCGGGGATCTGCCTGCGGAAGGCAGCCAAACCGCTCAAGATCGTAACGACAGCCCATCGTATTTAAAACCTCGTCTGCACAACACCCAGAGCCCGTGGAAATGTACCAAAGCGAGTTGGCGCGAGCCCATTGAAGAACTTTTCCAATCGTCGAAACATAAAATGAGGGTTTTTCCGTCGCTGGGCTCACGTTTTTTTATTTTCTCCTTTTTCCTCACGAAAACTCGTCAGCCAACTCAGATCCCCTTTGCGAACCGAGTAAAGAAGACCCAGGGCTGCAAAACCCGCGATTGACACGATCGCGACCAAGCCGCGCAATAGCCCTTCGTGATCCGTTCCGGGCTGCAATATCCCCACACAGGGAACCAAAGCCAACATGAGTGCGATCAAAACCAGTGCTGCATTTGCGGCGAGAAAAAATCGGGCATTTATTTTCTGACCCAAGACCGTTCGATTCGCTTCTACGGCTTCAGTCTTCGCACCGTTTTTGGGCGAAACCAAATAGGAAACCAAAGCTAAAGCGGCAGGAATGCCGAGAGCTAGGAATGCAGACAAAAAAACGATGTAGTAGACATCCCAGCCGCTGGGCATTGCGCCTTACCTCGCGAAAAGACTACGCAAGTCGAAATGGAGTGTCAAGGTCGGTGATTCGATTTATGCTGAACACAACCATGCTTTTTAATCCGACTGGCGGCTTGATCTACCATTTGCGTGCGCTCCGATACCGCAACGCCCTTTGGCATGAGTTTCGGAACGCCCTCCACCCCTGGCTCGCTCAATGGGCACCTTCTGAGCGCGCTCTTCTGTTGATAGGCCCGAGTGGTGGTTATTGCTTACCCCCCTCTTTTTTGGCCCGCTTTAAGCAAATCAGCGCCGTAGATCCTGACCCCTGGGCCCCTATCATCTTTCATCGACGCTTTAGACGCAACGCACAGTGGATTCGCCAAGATTATTTTTCACCCGTCCGGGGGGTTTTTGATCCTTCCCGCTTTGAGATATTAATGTCCAAACATCCTCACCATGCGGTTTTGTTTTGTAATTTTCTCGGGCAACTCCCGTTGTTAAACACCGCTGCGGCTACCCAACCTTCTTTTTCAAAATGGAAAGCGGCCCTTCCATCGCTTTTGGAGGGCCGCTCGTGGGCAACCTTTCATGACCGTTTGTCCGGGGAGCTTCGACCAACGCTTGCGACGAATTCCCCGCTCTGTCGCTATGAAGACTGCGTCGCGGATTCACGCCTTCTTGCGGATTTTTACAAGGCCCCCGCCGAAGATCGGCAAATTGAGCTTTCCGATCACTTGACCGGAGACCTTTTCCCCGGGCACCCTCGTCATTTTTTTCGCTGGCAACTGACCCCTGGAAACTGGCATTTAATCGAAGGAATTCAAAAATGACCCCCCCGAGCCGGATCGAAAACATGATCCGTTCTCTCATTCAACTCGACGCACCGATCCACGTTACCGGATCTATCGGCCCCTCTCACGCTTGGCTAGTGGCACGATACGCCCGCGAAATCCCTCATCCCCTAGTCGTTATTTGCCCCAATGATGATTTAGCGGCCGAGTTCGCTGCCGACATTGAATCACTCTCGGCTCTCGTTGAACGGGCACCTCTTTTAGTCTGCCATTTTCCGACGTGGGAGCAATCGCCCTATAGCCCTATTGCCCCATCGCTTCGAACCCGACTTGCTCGGATCGCCGTTCTTCAGTCTCTTCGTTCTGAGGACCCCGCCGAGCGACCTCGGGTGGTAGTGACCACCATCGCTGCGCTCGGTCAAGCATCACTCTCGCCTGAGTTTTTTGCTCGATATTGCATCACCCTCCAGAAAGACCAAAGTATTGAGAGCCGCGAAGCCGTGATTTCACGCCTCATCGAAGCCGGATATCTGCGTGTCGACACGGTGGAAGACCCGGGCACTTTTGCCGTGCGTGGCGATATCGTAGATGTTTTTCCAGCTCATCATGAGCACCCGGTCCGAATCGAATTGTTTGGGGATTTCATCGAAAAGATTCGAAAATTCGACCCAGCCAGCCAACGTGCGAAAACAGGGGAGATTTCATCTCTTTCCTTTTCTCCCGCGCGCGAAATATTGATCAACCACGAGACGACCCCGCTCATTCGTGAACAAGTCAAGGTCCGCGCCGATGATATGGGCATGCCTCGCGCCTCGCGTGACCCCATTTTGGCAGGAGTGCAACCCGGTCACTACCCCGATCATTGTGACGCCTGGGCTCCTTTTGCTTATCCCCGTCCAGCCTGCCTGTGGGACCACCTTTCTCCTGACACTCAGGTCATTTGGAATGACGAACTGACCTGTCAGCAATATTGGGATGAATTTTTTAAAGAACAAATACGCCTGTCTGCGGCCTCACCCCAAAGCCGCGTCGTCGCGCCCGCGGCCGAACAGCTTTTTACCTGGTCACACGGATTGGATGAACGCGTTCACAAGAGTTCTCGCCTTTTTTTGGACCGTCTTGAAATGGCCGACCTTCCAACTATCGGAGAACTTGACGAGCTCGCCATCACTTCCGAGCCAAAACAAAGCCCGGTTTCGCCACGTCATCGCGTCGCGGTTCGAAACAACAGCGATCTTTCTTCAAAGGGTAAAAACGCCCTTGGGGCGCTCGATCCCAGCCTGAAGCTTTGGCAAAAACAGGGGTTCAAAACGCTCATTCTTGCCTCGACTCAAAGCCAGTTAGAACGGATCCGCTTTTTATTAGAAGAACGCCATTTTGTTTGTCGACTAGAGCCCGAACTCCAGCCGTCCGCCATTCACCTGGCCATTGGCTCTCTCTCGCAAGGCTTTCGTTGGCCCGCCGAAGGACTAGTGGTCCTGACCGAGAGCGAAATTTTAGGAACCCGCTCGACGAAAAAACGACGCCAGCAGTCGACCACCGAAAGCGGCTCTGCCGCCAAAAATTGGTCGGGCCTGCAAGCTCTTTCGGACCTCGCGGTAGGTGATGCTATCGTACACGTCGACCACGGAATCGGTCGTTACCTGGGTTTGGTTCGCCTCGATCTGAGCGGAGCTCCTAGCGATTTTTTACTCTTAGAGTACGCCAGTAAGGACAAGCTCTACCTTCCTATCTACCGCCTCAACGTCATCCAAAAATATGTCGGCGCCGGAGAAAGCGTGGCTTTAGATCGACTGGGTACCCAACAATTTACCAAAGCCAAAGAAAAAGTCCGCGAGGCGGTCAAACGTTTGGCGGTTGACCTCATTAAACTGTACGCCGAGCGCAAGGTCAGGCCTGGCCTACGTTTTTCGCCCCGAGATTCCTTATTTCGCGAGTTTGAAGCCTCTTTTCCTTTTGACGAGACTCCCGATCAACTCAAAGCAATTGATGACGTCATGGCCGATTTAGAGGCCGGAAAGGTTTCAGACCGTTTGGTTTGTGGTGATGTGGGCTATGGTAAAACCGAAGTGGCCATTCGGGCGGCCTTTAAGGCGGTCAGCGATGGGAAACAGGTTGCCGTTCTCGTGCCCACCACGGTTCTGGCCTTTCAACATGAGCAGTCTTTCAAGTCTCGCCTTAAAGATTATCCCATCCTCGTCGAATCCATTTCGCGCTTTAAGACGGCAAAAGAACAGAAGACCCTTTTGACGGCTCTGGCGGAAGGAAAAATCGACATTATCATTGGTACCCATCGCCTCCTTTCAAAAGACGTCCGCTTCAAAGATCTCGGCTTGATTATCGTGGACGAAGAACACCGTTTTGGCGTCGAACATAAGGAAAAACTCAAATCCCTCAAAATCGACACGCACGTTCTCACGCTAACGGCCACGCCCATTCCCAGGACTCTCCATATGGCGCTATCTGGGTTACGCGACATCAGCCTCATCAACACCCCTCCGGTCGACCGCCTCCCCATTCGAACCTATGTCTCGAAGTTTGATGAGGACCTGATCACCCGCGCGATTCACTTTGAATTGAGCCGCGGCGGACAGGTTTTCTTTTTGCACAATCGGGTGGATTCGATCTACCCTATGGCCAGCCGAATCCGCGAGCTCGTACCCACGGCACGCGTAGGCGTCGGCCACGGCCAGATGGCAGAAGGCGAACTGGAAGACACCATGGTCGCTTTTTACGAAAAGCGGACCAACGTCCTCGTTTGTACCACCATCATTGAATCCGGCATTGACCTGCCAGACGCCAACACGATGATCATTAATCGTGCCGACACCTTGGGTCTAGCCCAGCTTTATCAGATCCGTGGCCGCGTGGGCCGCAGCCAGCAAAGAGCCTACGCTTATTTGCTCATCCCCGCCGAAAACGCCGTCACCGAGGACGCAAAAAAACGACTTGAGGTGATCCAGCGCTTCGTGGAACTCGGAAGTGGTTTTTCAATTGCCTCCCATGATCTCGAGCTCCGGGGCGGCGGCGATCTTCTAGGTCCCCAACAATCGGGCCATATTGCAACGGTGGGATTTGATTTATATACCGAGCTGCTCGAGGAGGCAATTCGGGAACTGGAGGGCCAGCCTTCCCACACGCCGGACCAGAGACGTGAGCCCGAAATCAAAGCGCCCTTTCCGGCCTACCTTTCAGACAGCTACGTTCCCGATGTCCATCAACGTCTTTCGCTCTACCGGCGATTTTCGACGGCCGAAAACGAGGACCAGCTCAACGGGCTAGAAGAAGAGCTCCGGGACCGTTTTGGCGCTCTTCCCCCTGAGGCTCAGAACCTCATGTGGTTAATCCGGATAAAAATCCTTCTCAAACAAAATGGCATCGACACCTTAACCGTAGGCCCAGAGCGCGTATCGCTCGTTTCTGGTCCCCATAGCCGCCTCGATCCCGTTCGAGCAATCGCGTTGATTTCGGCCCATCGTGATCAATATCAGCTCACTCCTGACTCCAAATTTGTCGCCAAAGTTCCGACGGCCTCACTTCGAGATCTCTTTTTCGCCCTCGAACGTTTGTTTCGGGAACTTTCCTGAGCAAGATCCCCATTGCCAGAAAAAATAGGCATGCTAACCTAGAGGGTATCTATGACGAAAAAAGTGACCTTACTCTTCGTATTTTCTCTGATTCCTCTGTGTTCTTTTGGACTGCCTCGAGCCGTCCAAGCAAACGAACTTGCGCGGGTGAATAACACCGTTATTTCGTTGGAAGACTTCAACAAGAAATACAAAGAAAATTTAAAATTTTTCCAATTCCGCGCACCGACAAAAAAGGGCGTTTTGGACGATCTCGTCAAAAGGGAGCTTGGAATTCAAGAGGCGAAACGGCTCGGCTTAGATAAAGACCCCGAGGTGATCGACCGGATGAATACGGTCCTCTATCATGCCTTATTGGACAAAAAGCTCAGCAAGGAATTCGAGGGAATCCACATCACCGACGACGAGGCGAAAAACTTCTATGTTAAAAACCCAGAAATTCGCACCAGTCACATTTTTGTCGCGGTCAAACCCGATGCCAAGGCAGAGGAAGTCGCCCAAGCCAAAAGCCGGATCGAAAAGATTTTATCGGAGCACCTGATCAAAGAAAAAATGGGCTTTGCCGAAGCGGCCCAGCGTTTTTCTGAAGGTGTCGCGGCGCCCATGGGTGGTGACATCGACTTTCAGACCAAAGATAAGCTCGATCCAGATTACTATCGGGCCGCTTTAGCCCTCAAAGTAGGGGACTTTACCCAACAACCCATCCGCTCGCAATTTGGCTGGCACATTGTCCGTTTGACGGCCAAAAAATCCTGGGAAGATGCTGACAAGGCACAGGTCAAACGTCTCGTGTTTGACGAGCAACGGGCCCAGATTTTCGAAAAATACATGACCGACCTCAAAAAACACGGAAAAGTCGCCGTTAATGAAGCGCTTTTAAAGAATTAGAAAAAAAAGCCCCCCTGGAATTCCCGGATAGATTAAACTCAAGAACTATGGGAAAAACCTCCCATGTTGCTCTTGATGGCCCTGTTCTTTTCCTGCGCGTCATTCGCTCAAAACACCCCAACAGGGGGACCCGTAATCGACCGGCTTGAAGCCTCTGTTAATGCGTCGCTGATCTTGCTTTCAGATTTGCGACATTTTCGTATTACCCAAAAGCTTCGCCAACAACTGGATCCTCTTTTTGCTGAAACCACTGTTGCCACCAAGGGTGCAAAAGCCTCTTCGGCTGAAATCGTCGACTTTCTCATCGACGAGCGCCTGATTACCCAAAATTTTCCCATTACAGATGTCGAGGTTGAAGCTCAGATTAATCAGATTCAAGCGAACAACCATATTGAGCGGACCCAACTGAAAACGGCCCTCGGTGACCAAGGTTTTTCTTTTGATGATTATTTTGAACTCATTCGATCCAGCACCAGTAAACGCAACTTAATTGATCGAGATATTCGCACCAAAGTAACCATTTCGGACGACGACACTAAAAATTATTTTTACAATCATTACGCCAAGAGTGCGGCAACGCCCGCAGCTTATCATCTCCAAATCATCACCGTATCGCCAAAAAATTTCAAGAATGCCGCCGCTGCGAAGGAAGTCGCGATCAGGGCGATGAACGACATCAAAGTTGGCGAGGCCTTCGAAGAAGTCGCAAAGCGTTCTAGCGATGGCCCAACCGCCCCCTCGGGGGGTGACCTGGGTATTGTTTCTGATGACCAAATGTCGGGCATGGTTCGAGAGCAAGTTCGCAAGCTCAAGATAGGGCAGGTGAGTGATGTTTTTGGCACGCCGCAAGCCGGGTACACTATCGTCAAATTGATTGATATCCAAACGGCCGATCGTGATCGTTACGAGAAAATGAAGGACGAAATTCGCAATCAACTCACCGCATCAGAATACCAGCATCAGGTCGGGCTTTGGCTCGAGCGGCAACGTCAGAGCGCGTTTATTCACCGTTTTGGAGAGGCCTCTATTGCCGGACTTCCCAGCGCGCCCTAATCACAGGCCTATTCTAGTCATCACCCCAGGAGACCCTCACGGGGTGGGGCCTGAGATCGTTTGGAAGGCCTTGCGTTCCCGCATAAACCGGAAAAAGTGGGGCCGCCTTTCGATGCTTTGTGTCGGCGCCCGAAAACCTTTTGATCAAATGGGCGCTCCCGTTATCGAGGCTGACCCCTCTCAACTCATTTATCCCAGGCAAAAAGGTCCCTTTATTTGGCTGCTCCCAGCTCCAACCCGCGCGCCACGTGGAGCGCTTCTTCCGGGCTTTCAGTCGGGTTGGGCCATTCAAACCGCAGCCCAATTAATTCAAAGAGGACAAGCCAAAGCCCTCATTACGGGCCCGATTAGCAAAGAGCGCCTTCAAAAAGGAGGCTTTCCCTATGTTGGCCACACTGATTTTTTAGCCGATCTGTGCGGAATAAAAGAAGATTTTACAATGATGTTGGCCAACGAAAAGCTCCGGGTTTCATTAGTCACCACACATCTTGCCCTAGCAGACGTTCCGAAAGCCCTAAATCGCCATAAGATTCGTCGCGCCGTTTTGCAAACCGCCTCTCATCTTCGCGACTGGTGGGGAATTTCACGGCCACGGATTGGGGTAGCCGCCCTCAATCCTCACGCAGGAGAGGGCGGCATCCTCGGATCCGAGGAACGCACGCTGATTACCCCAGTATTACGTGAACTCCGAAGATCTGCTCGCGGCCATTACCAAATTGAAGGCCCCCTGCCCGCCGATACTCTATTTGCGGGCCACCTCTCAACCCCCCGGTCCGAGCGCTTTGACGCAGTGGTGTGTATGTATCACGACCAGGGACTCATTCCCGTCAAGTTGCTTGATTTCCCCAGGACCGTGAATGTAACTTTGGGGCTTCCCTTGATCCGTACTTCAGTCGATCATGGCACGGCTTTCGATATTGCCGGAAAGGGTATGGCCGACCCCTCTAGCCTTGAATCAGCGATTGCTTTAGCCATTCAAATTGTTCAGACCCGAGATAAAAAAGGACTCTCTTGATGACTCTCCAAATTTACGCCTCTATTTTTCGTGAGTACGATATTCGTGGCATCGCTGGACGCGACCTTACCCCGGAGTTTGCGGAATGCTTGGGCCAAGCTTACGCCATGTACATTGCCAGCCGCACTCCGGTAGCAGGACGAAACCGACTCACGGTTTCGGTGGGTCGTGATTGCCGCCTCTCCAGTGATTCGTATGCCGAAGCCCTGGTTCAGGGAATGCGAAAAGGGGGCCTGGACGTCATCCGTCTTGGCATTTGCCCCACGCCGCTCACTTATTTCAGCCTTTTTCATCTCAATCTAGACGGTGGGATCATGGTCACGGGCTCACATAACCCCGCTGATTATAATGGCTTCAAAACTTGTGTTGGCCGAGACACGATTCATGGCAGCCAAATCCAAGAACTTCGCGCGCTCATGGAAAAAGTCGCGGCTGGTCACGCACCTAGGCCCACGGAAGGAAAGGTCTCTGACTACGCCATTATTCCGCCTTATATTGATCACCTGGTCAAAGGGGCGCGCCCGCTTAAACGTAAGAAGGTCGTACTCGATGCGGGCAACGGCACCGCCTCAACCGTGGCGCCCGAGCTTTTCAAGCGTTTAGGGGCCGAAGTGATTCCGCTTTATTGCGAGCTCGACGGCCGCTTTCCCAATCATCATCCGGATCCTACTGTTCCGGACAATCTGAAAGAACTCGTCGCCTCAGTCAAAAAGAACGCCGCTGACTTTGGCGTGGGTTACGACGGAGATGCCGATCGCATCGGCCTGGTCGACGAGACCGGCCACATCATCTATGGTGATGAGCTCATGGTGATGTTCGCACGCGATGTCCTCAAAGAACACCCGGGCGCCACCATTATATCCGAAGTCAAATCCAGCCATAAACTCTACACCGATATCGCCGCCAGGGGCGGCCACGGAATTATGTGGAAGACCGGGCATTCCCTCATTAAATCCAAAATGAAAGAAACCAAAGCTGCGCTGGCGGGCGAGATGTCGGGACATATTTTCTTTGCCGACCGGTATTTTGGCTATGACGACGCCATTTATGCATCCATGCGCGTCCTTGAAATCGCCAGCATTACGAGCGGCCCGCTTTCTACCACGATTGCGGATCTTCCAAAAACCGTCTCCACCCCAGAAATTCGGGTTGATTGCGAAGAAGAAAAAAAATTCGCCCTCGTCGAAGAAACCAAGCGACGTCTCACTGCTCTTGGAAAATATAAGATCAACGACATTGACGGTGTTCGTGTCGACTTTGGCGATAGTTGGGGACTGGTTCGCGCCTCCAACACTCAGCCTGTCCTCGTGCTACGATTCGAAGCGCCCACCCAAGAAATTCTGGACTCTTCGCGCCGGATTGTTGAAACTGCTCTGAAAGAGGCGGCTCTCGCTGTTGGGCATGCGCCGATCAATACCCATGGAAGTGGAGCAGGACATTAAGGAAAAACGAGTTCCTTTGCCAGACGAAGCAATCGTCATTCGCGGGGCAAAGGTTCACAACCTCAAGAATATTAGCGCGGTCATTCCGCGTGATCGCCTCGTGGTGTTGACGGGGCCATCGGGATCAGGCAAGTCATCTCTGGCTTTCGACACCATCTATGCCGAAGGTCAGCGCCGCTATGTCGAAAGTCTCTCGGTCTACGCGCGGCAGTTTTTGGAGCAGCTCGGAAAACCCGACGTTGAATCGATTTCCGGCCTTAGCCCCACGATCTCCATCGAACAACGCACCACCAGTTACAATCCGCGATCGACTGTTGGTACCGTTACTGAGATTTATGACTACCTGAGACTATTGTTTTCGCGCGTTGCGAAACCTTTTTGCTGGAGTTGCGGCAAAGCCATTCGTTCGCAATCACCCCAGCAGATCACGGACCATATTTTATCGTCCGCTGACGGCACCAAGCTCGCGATTCTTGCTCCTATCGTGCGTGGCCGAAAAGGGGAGTACCAAAAAGAAATCGCGCAACTTCGTCAGCGGGGCTTTGTTCGGGTCCGCATAGACGGCGAGGTCTTAGATCTTTCAGAAGATGTTTTTCTCGATAAGAATAAGAAACACGATATCGATGTCTATGTTGATCGGTTAATCATTAAGGGCGACCGCGGCACCTTGGCGACGCGCGTGAGTGATTCAGTGGAACTCGGCCTGAAACTCTCCGATGGCTTACTCGTACTTGAAGTAATCGACGGCAATGATCGACAAGAAACGCTGATGTCTGAAAAATTTGCATGCCCGGACTGTCATATCAGTTATCCTGCCCCCGAGCCTCGAACGTTTTCATTCAATAGTCCGATGGGCGCCTGCCCGAAATGCGATGGCCTCGGCGTGGATCCCGCTGCTCAGAAGAGTACCGACGAAGAGGGGGCTCTTACCGAGGACGCAGACCGAGTGACCTATCCACATGAGGTCACGGCAGAAAATGCGCCATGTCCCGAATGCAAAGGTAGTCGTCTTCGCAAAGAAAGTCTTCATTTCAAACTGCAAGAAACCAGTATTTCCGACCTCTGCCGCCTTTCCATTGGAGACCTCGGACATTTTTTTAAGGCACTCGTACTGTCAGAGCGCGAACATCGGATTGCGGATCGAATCTTAAAAGAAATCCATGAACGACTTCGCTTTTTGGCCGAGGTGGGCGTGGATTATCTGAGCCTCGGCCGAAGTGCTCAAACCCTTTCGGGTGGGGAGGCCCAACGCATTCGGCTTGCCACCCAAATAGGAAGCTCCCTGGTCGGTGTCATTTATGTCCTCGATGAGCCCTCTATTGGACTTCATCAGCGAGATAATCACAAACTCATTCAAACACTGACGCGTTTGCGCGATCTGGGCAATACGGTCCTCGTCGTTGAACACGACCGAGATACGATTGAGGCCGCTGATTGGATCTTGGATTTAGGCCCTGGCGCAGGAACCCAAGGCGGTGAAATTATCGCCTCGGGGACCCTCCAAGATATTTTGGCAAGCAAGGCCAGCATTACGGGCAAGTATCTGAGGGGCGAATTTGAGATTCCAGTGCCCCAGATCCGGCGCCCGTGGAGTAAGGATCGTGTGATTCGGATTGAGGGCGCGACGCAAAACAATCTCCAAAATACCACCCTTGATTTTCCACTCGGCGTTTTCACCTGTATCACCGGAGTATCCGGAAGCGGCAAAAGCACGCTCGTTCTGGACACCCTGTATCGTGCCCTTTTAAGCCACCTCTATAGGGTCGATTCTGGAAACTTGGGGTTTAAATCGCTTACGGGTCTTGAACATATCGATAAGGTGATCGATATCGATCAAAGTCCCATTGGTAAAACGCCCCGCTCCAATCCAGCCACCTATACGGGGCTCTTTAGTTTGGTCAGAGAGCTTTTTGCCCAGCTTCCCGAGTCGCAGATCCGGGGTTACGGGCCAGGCCGGTTTTCATTTAACGTCAAAGCCACAAATAAGGGTGGGCGGTGCGAGGCCTGCGAGGGTGATGGCCTAAAAAAAATTGAAATGCATTTTTTGCCCGACGTCTTTGTCCGATGCGACATTTGTCAGGGTCGGCGCTACAATCGCGAGACGCTTGAAATCCGCTTCAAGGGTAAAAACATTGCGGACGTTCTCGAGATGACGGGGGCCGACGCCTACGAGTTTTTTGATGCTATTCCAGGCATCAAGGCCAAACTCAAAGTTCTAAACGATGTGGGACTGGGTTATCTTCATCTCGGTCAAAGCGCCGTCACGCTCTCCGGTGGCGAAGCCCAGCGAATTAAGCTCTCCAAAGAGCTTTCCAAGCGCGGTACCGGCCGCACGGTTTATATTTTAGATGAGCCCTCGACTGGTCTTCATTTTGAAGACATCAACAAGCTGATCAAGATCCTGCAAGCCCTTGTGGAGCAGGGCAACACGGTGATGGTGATTGAGCACAATCTGGATATCATTAAGGTGGCCGACCACATTATTGACATGGGCCCAGAAGGGGGCGCAGCGGGGGGACTCATTGTCGCACAGGGAACTCCCGAGGAGGTGGCGCAGGTTTCTTGCAGTTACACGGGGCAGTTTCTGAAACCTTATCTCAAAAAGAAGTGATGCGATGCGCGTTGCGGTGATCTCGGACCTTCACGGAAATTATCGCGCCCTTGAGGCCGTGATCGAAGACATCTCGCGGCAAAACGTCGACCTGACGGTTTGCGCCGGCGACATTATCGATCCTTTTCGTCGCTCTCTAGAAACCTGGCTCAAACTCAAATCTTTGAAAATTCCCTGCCTTCGCGGCAATCACGAAGACTACTCGATGATCTACCATCACCGGCCAGACATCCGACCGGAGATTCGGACCGCAGTTCACTTCAAGCCGGTCCAACTCGTCGCCCAACATTTGGGCCCCGTCATCGCGAGCGAACTCGGGGCCTTGCCTTTGAGCTATACGGTTCCTGGCCCCGGCGGCGATGACCTTTTTATTTGCCACGCCTCCCCGTTAGCGAATAATCGAAGTTTTATCTACGGAATCGACGAAGACCTTTCCAAAAGTCTTCGGTCTATTTCAGCTTCGACGATCGTGGCCGGACACATTCATCAACAGTGGGTCCATCAGTGGTCGGACAAGACCTTAATCCTCGCCGGAAGCCTTGGCCTACCTCTTTCTGGAACCCCTGAGGCCGAGTACCTAATCATGGAGTACCGAAAAAGCTGGACCCCTGTTCACCGCAAGATTCCCTATGACCAAGCCGGTGCGCTTGCCGAATATGCTGAAAGTGGCTGGCTTGTCGAGGGTGGGCCCATTGCATGGTTACTTTACGATGAGTTGCGATGTGCCTGGCCGAGGCTCGCGCATTTTATACCTGACATGTTGAAACGTGCAGACGCCGCGACCTTGCTTTTGGAGGATTGGCAGAGAGAGGCGCGACGGTATTTACTCGAGGTGGACGGTTGGGAGCGCATTCAAGGGTTGGTTTAGACCACCAACCAATGCATGGGCAACACCACTTCTCGTTCATTCAGAAACAAGGCCTGGGACTTCGGATGCGTATAAATCACCTTGGATTGAGAAAAGTGCTTTAAAACGCTCGCTCCGGACGCCTTTTCAGAGCGCTGCGGAAGCACCTCTTCGCAGGGAATGATCCCCAGGGTGCAATGCTCACCTTGAACACAAAGAGGCACAATCGCACCGCCACGAGTCGAATATTGAAAAAATCGGACCGACAATTTGCCGGAGTATTCAGCCTGCCCCCTCATATGAAGGAAAATAAAATGCTTGTACGCCGTCATGCCGGAAAGCTTGAGTGGTGTAGCGGCTCGGGCCTCCGCGAAATCTTCGAAATAATAGACGATCGACCTGGAATCGCCTTCGGCGGCTAAGGGCCGAATCAAAAAGACAGCTTCAAACGCATAGAGGAGCTTCTGAAGCGTGGGCACGGAAATGGCGGTCTCCCTGCTCATTTGCGTGAGGCGAATCGGGGTCCCTTGGGTCTCGGCCAAAAAACGCACGGCCTCCGCAATTTTGTAATCCGGAAGGGTGGTTTCATAAACCTGCCTAATGTCCCGTTCTAGAATGGTCCTTAGAATGTCCTTATGTCGCTTCATCCGAGAAACCGCGTCATGCAGGAAGCATATGCCAGGCATACCTCCTGTTTCTAGATAGCGCGACACGGCGGCTTGGCCCTCCTTCGAGGACAAGGGGCTCGAAAAAAAATTCGCCAGGTTCGAATCAAACACTGGTTTTTTAAGAAGGCGCTCAAGATGATCGGGGAGGGGACGCTGCAGGTTTTCCGAAACAAGCATCGGAAGAAGTTCCAGATTCAAAATACGGCCCGTCAAGGACTCCTGAATGGCCTTTCGGCTCGTGAATTTTACCGAGCCCGTGAGTAAAAACTGGCCCGGCATTTTGTGCGTACGAACCCACTCCTTAAGTTCCGAAAAAAGGGGCGGCGCCTTTTGACACTCGTCAATAACCAGCGGAACTAGCGGCCTTTTAGCCAGGCCAGTCAACGCATGGCTTTTCAGGAACTCTAGGGGAGTCTCGTTCGCCTTCCTGAGGTTTTCCGTGGCATCCAACGTCAGATATTGCCCACAAATACCTTCACTGATTGTGGTTTTTCCGATTTGCCGATGTCCAATCAGGCCTGTGATTGAACTTTGCGTCATTGCTTTTCCAATCAAAGGCTCTAGGTGACGTTTCCGCGTGTGTGGCATGCCCTTATGAAAATAGCATCGGATGCAAAAACAATAAAGGGGTTTAGTAAAAATGCATCCGATGTATTTTCACTAAAAACTGGGTCCTAGTCCCAGGCGCCTCGCCCAAACCCCAGGACCCAACTCAAACAAAAATCAGCGGCCGCGTACGATCGTGCAGTACTCAGCCCAAAGACCCAGAATCGATTTAGCCTTTTCATCGACCGAAGAAATCATCGTGATCCCACCATTACGACGAGCGGCTTCAATACTAGAATCGCCCGTGGCAATCAGTCCAAGAATCGAAGACGCACACGCCTCACCCACGCGATTTCCAGCCTGGTTAGAAGTTGCGGCAACACCCGAGCGCACATCGGCGTACCAAAAGCCACTTACTGGTGAACGTGCAGTGGCACAGCCCATCAAAACAACCACCGACGCAATCGCCAAAAATCCAAATTTCAAGTGCTTCATCTCTATCTCCCTGCTGTTAATCGTGAATATTCATTCGAGAGTCTAACAGGGACGTGGAAGGGGTCAAGAAGGGATAGAAAATAAAAAAGACCGAGTCTGGAAAGCTCCCAGACCCGATCTTTATAAAACCTAATCACGTCTCAAACGACGAAATCTCAGTGAATCTTAACGAAGGCGATAACGAATGCGTACAAAACGAGTGATTCGATCAGCGCCAAACCGATAATCATCGGAACGAAGATCTTGCCTTGAGCAGCCGGATTACGTGCAATCCCTTCAAGAGCGCTTGCCGCGGTCTTTCCTTGGCCGAGAGCGCCGCCAAAAGCAGCGATCGCGATACAAAGACCTGAGGCGAGGTTGGCAAACGGATCCGACGAACCACCTTCTGCTGCCATGGCTACAGAAGTGCCAAGAGTCATCGACAAGGTGCAAAATACAAGTAGGGCTTTACGGAAGCTCATTTGGAATGTCCTTTCTTTCCAATCAATGGTCGTGTGCTATCGACAGTGAAATATAGACCATCGTCATCAAGCAGAAGACGAAAGCCTGAATAAAGGCCACAAATACCCCTAACCCGTAAAAAATGACGGGAAGGAATAATGGAACCAATCCGCTAAAAACATGGAGAACAACGTGGTCGCCCATAATATTTCCGCGCAAACGAAGCGCCAAGGAAAGGGGGCGAAAAATATGAGAGGCCAATTCAATAATGAGCATCAATGGCGCCAACCAAATCATCGGCCCCAGAAAGTGCTTCAAATAGGCTACCCCATGGGCCCGTAGACCTGCGTAATTGTAATAAACAAAAACAAAGGTCCCAAGCGCCAAGGTTGTATTGAGATTATCCGTCGGAGGCAAAAAACCAGGAATCATGCCTACTAGATTCGAAAAGAAAATAAAAACAAAGAGAGTTCCCACGACAGGGAAATAAATCGGAGCATCATGTTGACCAATGACGCCTTCGGTAAGTTTAAATAGGCCTTCCGCCATGATTTCGAAAAAACCGCGATAGGTCATCTTCGACTCAGGAACCAGTCCACCCTCTGCTGATCTCATCACGGCGTTCAGTTGCGCGCGCGCGACAAAGGTGGTCAAAACCAGTGTCACGGCCACAAAAATGGCCATAACCACGTGATTCGGATACTCTCCGAGACCAATCAGGGACAACCACGTAAAAACTTTACCCTCATGCATGACGTAATACTTTCTGGCTCCACCAGTACCCACCTAAAAGCGGGGTAACAATTAACGTCGACGACCCCAACACCATTCCCAACGTAGGAATAGTGGAGCTACGTAACAAAATTAAGCCTAAGATTCCCAGGCAAGCTAACTTAATCACACCCCAATAGGAAGCTTGAATTACGAGAGCCCCTCGTTTTTTTCCGGTCATGGTGGTTAGCCCAAGCACTGCACCCACGGCTCGCGCGAGCGCATAAAGATCTAAAAGACAAAAAGCCCAAATTAAGGCCATCCACCCAAATGTTTTGATGGGGGGTTGTGCTGTCGATGAAAAAACGAAACAAACCACTGCTCCCAAAACAAGCCAGCCAAGCCCGACCCAAATAAAAGGCTGGAGCTGTTTCATATCAACTGAATTTTCAATGGAAAGTTCCGCGTTTTTCAAATCCGTAACTCCGAAAGTCAAAAAACATCTCGTTGCGTCGTCTTATAAAGTCGAATCATGGAAATCGCGAGGCCGCCCAAACTCGCTAACAAAAGAACCCACCAAGGTGCGCCCCATTTTTTCCAAGCCAAATATCCAATCCCAATACCTGCTCCAGTAAATCCGATGAGATCTCCCAAAATCAGGGAAAAATACCCAAAACTCCGCATCCAATGATCCTCGTTGGCGCTATTATCGGGTGGTTGCTTTTGTTTTTTCATGGAACGTCAGCGGGTTAACACGGTGAGTTTTGTTTTTCAATGAATCCTTTGAGCTTGGCGTTCGCGGATACGAGCCAGCTTGATAGCAATCACCTGAGGAGCGGGGTAGCTCAATCGGAGATCCTGGTACGCGTGATATGCTGCGTTAAGTTGCCCTAGTTCTTCTAAACAATTAGCTATTCCAAACTTGGCTTGTGGGACGAGTTCGCTTTTCGGATACATTTTAAGAAAAGCCTCATACGCGGTGATGGCCTCCTGATAGGATCCCCCGCCGGCGGCATGCTCTCGAGATGCCTTTCCTGGGCGCTGCTCTCCTCGCGTATAGTGAGTCACTCCAATCTCAAGTGCTGACTTCTCCGCCCATACCGTACCTTTAAACCTCATGATGATTTGCCGATAATCGGAAACTGCCTCATCAAATTGCCAAAGAAAAAAATGACTTTTTGCAATACGAAACTCAAACTCCGGAACCTCCGAAGCGTCCGGTTTGAGTTTCACCAGACCTTCATAGTGGGCGATGGCTCGGTCATATTGCTCAGTTTTTGAAAATAGAATTTCGCCAATCTGTTTTTGCGCATCCCAAGCCAATTGGGGGTCGACGCCGGGAGACTCGGCATAGATCTTAAATTTTTTGACCGCATCTTCATACTGGGACAAAAATAACGTCTGCGTCGCTGCTGCTCTAAAAAGGGCCTGTAACCCAAGCTTGCTTTTGGGGTCCTTGGCAGTCACCTTGTCAAACTCTGACACGGCGGAAGAATACTTTCCGTCTGTCCACAGTTTTTCGGCCAAAATATACCGCTTTTTCGTACTATTTGAGGTGCACCCGGCCACGCTTATCACCATTCCGATACAAACCCCAAGCGTAGCCAGGGTACGAAGCATGATCAATGAACCGTATCCGGCGCGTCGTCTGGGGTGTCCTGGCTAGGTACCAAAGGTCCTGCAATTTGCGCCGCTTCTGCAAGTAGCTCAAACGAAACCACCTTTTCGCCTGACGAAACATTCATTAAGCGGACCCCTTGCGCCATTCGGCCCTGTTCAGAAATACCCGCCACGTTCGTGCGAATCATTTGGCCTTTATTCGACACGATCATCACATCATCAGTTGCCATTACTTGGCGTGCTCCAAGGACCGGACCATTCTTGTCCGTGGTCTTCATTGTGATGACACCCTTGCCCCCTCGTCCCTGATGCCTAAAATCCGACACCGGCGTGCGCTTGCCGTAGCCGCCCTCGGTAATAATAAGAACTTCTGCACCAGTGGCATTGGATGCTTCGAGAATTTCCATCGAAACCACCCGATCACCCTCGTCTAAACTCATTCCAATTACGCCGCGCGCCGTTCGACCCACCAAACGAACATCTTCTTCGCTGAAACGAATACTCATCCCGCTTCGTGAACATAAAAAGATATCATTTTTTCCAGTCGAAACTTTTGCGCTTAAAAGTTCATCGCCTTCATCAATCGTGATGGCCATAATCCCGGCATTACGGACATTACTAAAATCGCTCAAAGGCGTCTTCTTGATTGTCCCACCACGAGTCACCATGAGAATGTACTCATTCTCTTTAAACTCTTTGACCGGTAAAATGGCCTGAAGTTTTTCGCCGGGCGCGAGCGAAATCAAATTCACAATGGCCTTACCCTTAGAAATACGAGTTCCTTCAGGTACTTTGTACACCTTAAGCCAATACATCCGCCCATGATCCGTGAAACAAAGAAGATAACTCAAGGTCGTACACCGGTAAATTGCGGTGACAAAGTCCTCTTCCCCCGTGGTCATGCCACGAATACCCTTACCGCCCCGTTGTTGTGCGCGAAATTGCGAAGGATCCGAGCGCTTAATATACCCCGTGTGGGTAATCGAAACGAGAGTTTCCTCATCCGCAATTAAATCTTCCGCTTCAAACTCAGTGAGTTCGGATTGCACGATTTCAGTGCGCCGCTTATCGCCGTATCGCTCTCTGATATCGATCAACTCTTTTTTGATCACCTGATAAATCTGAGCTTCGCTGCCCAAAATTTGCTTCAATTCTTCGATAAGAGCGAGAACCTGCTTGAGTTCTTCGATAATTTTGTCGCGCTCCAGCCCTGTTAACCGCTGTAAGCGCATTTCTAAAATCGCCTGCGCCTGAATTTGGCTGAATTCAAAACGGCTCATCAAACCCATCCGCGCCTCTTCCGGCCCTTGAGCGGCCTTGATGAGCGCGATGACCTGATCGATATTCTCGACCGCTCGTTTCAGGCCATCTAAAATATGGGCACGGGCTTCGGCCTTCTTTAAATCAAAAGTGGTTCGACGTACCACGACGTCTTTACGGTGCTCGACAAACGCCCAAAGCATATCACGCAAGTTAAACGTCTTGGGCTGACCTTGGTGGATGGCCAGTAAATTGATTCCAAAGTTGTCCTGAAGCTGCGTTAACTTATAAAGCCGATTCAAAATGACGTTAGAGTTTTCGCCTTTTTTGATTTCAATCACCATCCGCATACCGGTCCGATCGGACTCGTCGCGCAGATCCGAAATGCCCTCGATTTTTTTGTCTCGAACTAAATCCGCAATTTTTTCGATAAGCCTGGCTTTATTGACCTGATAAGGCAGCTCCGTTACGATAATTCGTTCACGATCGCCTTTCCACGTTTCAATATCAGCCCTGGCTCTCATCGTCACGGACCCACGACCTGTACGATAGGCCTCTCGCAAATCTGCGCCGCCGAAAGCAAACGCGCCCGTCGGAAAATCTGGTCCCTTCACAAACTGAAACATCGCGTTTGTATCGAGACTAGGGTCGTCGATCAGCGCCAACGTCGCACCAATGATTTCCGTAAGATTATGAGGGGGGATACTCGTCGCCATCCCGACCGCAATACCGGTGCTGCCATTGATGATTAAATTTGGAATTCTTGCAGGTAAAACTTTGGGTTCCGTTAAACTATCATCGTAGTTGGGGCCAAAATCGACCGTTTCCTTGTCGAGGTCCGCCAACATCTCCTCGGTGATTTTGTCCATGCGAATTTCGGTATAACGCATGGCTGCGGGAGAATCTCCGTCGACCGAACCAAAGTTTCCCTGCCCGTCCACTAACGTATAACGGAGTGAAAAGTCCTGGGCCATTCGCACAATCGTGTCGTAAACAGCCACGTCTCCGTGAGGATGATACTTACCGATCACATCCCCGACCACGCGCGCTGACTTTTTATAAGGTTTATTATGTGTATTGCCCAAATCGTACATCGCGTACAACGCCCGCCGATGCACCGGTTTGAGACCATCGCGAACATCGGGCAACGCGCGCCCGACAATGACGCTCATAGCATAGTCGAGGTATGCTCCACGCATCTCTTCTTCGATCGTTACCACCTGAATATTTTGTTTATCCTGAATCTGATCACTCATGCTGTTTTAAGCCTTTTTGCTGTTCACCAGCGAATGAGGGCCGAACCCCATGTAAAACCGCTACCAAACGCGGCTGAACCCACTAACATGCCTGGTTCAAGTTTACCGGCTTTCACCGCTTCGTCCAACCCCAGAGGAATGGTTGCGGCGGTAGTATTTCCAAACCGGTCAATCGTATTAAACACCTTGTCTTCGGGAATCCCCATCGACTTGGCGACCATTTCGTTGATTCTCAGATTTGCCTGATGAAAAACAAAAAGATCAACATCCTGAATCGTTAGTCCGTTTGCCCCAAGCGCCTCGTTCAAAACCTCGGGCATTCGTTTGACGGCATGGACAAATACGGCTTTGCCATTCATCTGGGGGTAAAACTTATAATCTTCATCTGGCTCGCAATTTTGGCGATCCCCCACCTTATCCATTCCCGGATATTCAACCCACAGTTCCTTGGCAAAACGCCCATCAGCGTGAATGTGGGTCGACAAAATATGGGACCCTTTGGCGTGTTTTGGACCCTCAGCAGCTCCAATAACCACCGCTCCTGCGCCATCCCCAAAAAGAACCGCTACATCACGACCCGCCGTGGTTTTTTTGATCCCTTTGGAATGAACTTCAGCTCCAATGAGGAGGATCTTTCTACACATCCCCGTTTTAATAAACTGATCGGCAATCGATAGGCCGTACAAAAATCCCGTGCATTGTTGTCGAACGTCCAGTGCAGGTATTCCATGCATTCCCATTTTTGCCTGAAAAAAACAGGCAGTCCCCGGAAATTCATGATCCGGGCTCAACGTGGCAAAAATGATCATGTCTATTTCAGATTTATCGACCTGCGCCTTAAGCAAAGCTTTTTTGGCTGCCTCGACGGCAAGGTCCGAACTACAAGTTTTTTGGCCTTGATCCACCCAATGGCGCTCCCGAATTCCGGTGCGCTGTAGAATCCAATCCTCCGAGGTATCCATCAACTCACGAAGGTCATTGTTCGTCCAAACCCGAGGAGGGACATAGGACCCAGTTCCAAAAATCCGGCTTTGTTTCATATATCGAGGTTCCTCACACGAAGAGCGTTCTCCTCAATAAACTGGCGCCGTGGCTCGACCTGATCACCCATTAGAACCGAAAAAATGCCATCTGCTTCAACCGCATCATCCACAGAAACTTGCAGCAAGGTTCGACGTGCGGGGTCCATGGTGGTTTCCCAAAGTTGCTCAGGATTCATTTCACCCAAACCTTTGTACCGCTGAATGGACATCCCACTTTTTGCGGTTTCGACGACTCTTTCAGCCAGTTCCTCACCCGTTTCTACAACAATGTCGGCCTTTCCATCGACCGAAATAATGTAAGGACCGGCACCCATTGCTTGCATCGCTTGGTGATGTTTGACTAACTCTTGATACTCAGGCGAATCAAGAATCGCGATATTGATCGGGGCGACACGACGGGAGCCCTGCACAACGTTTGAAAGTGTGGCAAACCAAGCGTTATGTTCCGAATCCTTAGCGACGGTGTATTCGACGTCGACGCCCTTCTTCTGAACTTGCATCACTACCGTCTTCATCACGTTCTCAAATTTTTCTTGAGATTCGAGCGTTGAAGGATTGACTTCATTCATCACAAGTTCGCGCAAAATCTCAGGATGGATTTTTCGAGCCACTCGATGGATCGACTTGCCAAACCTGAAGGCGGCCTTAAGCGAGGTAATAACCTGACTTTGTGGCAACACCTGCCCATCTCGCTTAATAGAAATGCCCTCAAGCCCACTGGTCAAAAGATACTCCGCGAGTTCCTGCTCGTTTTTGAGATAACGCTCTTTTTGGCCCTTCTTGACTTTATAGAGAGGGGGTTGCGCAATATAGAGATAGCCACGATCAACAATTTCGGGCATCTGCCGATAAAAGAAGGTGAGGAGCAACGTCCGAATATGAGAGCCATCGACGTCGGCATCAGTCATAATCACAATTTTGTGATAGCGTAGCTTGCTAATTTGAAAATCATCTTTACCAATGCCGGCCCCGAGTGCGGTGATTAAAATCTTAATTTCTTCAAACGACAGCATTTTGTCGAAACGCGCTTTTTCGACGTTTAAAATTTTACCCTTGAGCGGCAGAATCGCCTGATTTTTTCGATCGCGGCCTTGCTTGGCCGAACCACCAGCGGAATCCCCCTCGACGAGATAAATTTCGCAAAGCGCGGGATCTCGCTCCTGACAGTCCGCCATCTTCCCAGGGAGACCACCAAAATCAAGGGCAGTTTTTCGACGGGTGAGCTCACGCGCTTTTCGCGCGGCAATTCGCGCGAGCGCCGAATCAATCACTTTTTGAATGACCTTTTTAGCCAAGGCCGGATTTTGTTCGAAGTAACCGGTTAATTTTTCGTGGAGCGCTCCGGACACAAACGGGTCGACTTCGCTGTTTCCGAGTTTTCCCTTGGTCTGGCCTTCAAATTGGGGAACAGGAACTTTTACACTCACCACGGCAGCGAGACCTTCTCGAATATCTTCTCCTTGAAGGCCTTCCTTCAAATTTTTGAGCATTCCAGAATCTTGTGCGTACTTATTAACGACGCGAGTGAGGGCAGTTCTAAAACCAGATACGTGGGTGCCACCCTCCATCGTATTAATATTATTAACATAGGATGAAATGGTTTCCGTATAGGAATCATTCCACTGCATGGCAATTTCCATCGAAAGAAATTCTTTATTGGCCGCGAAAAAAAGAACGTTGGGGTGAAGAGGTTGCTTCGACTTGTTCATATGCTCAACAAATTGAACCAAACCGCCTTCATAGTGAAAATCAAAAATCTTTCCCGCTTCCACTCGTTCGTCAGTGAGACGAATGCTGATCCCGCTATTTAAAAAGGCGAGCTCGCGCAAACGGTTAGCTAAGGTGTCCGTGCTATATTCAAGAACTTCAAAAATTTCCGGGTCCGGCTTGAAGGTAACCACGGTGCCGCGCTTGTCAGTCACTCCGACTTCTTTCAGAGGTGCGGTGGGGGTTCCCCTTTTAAAGCCCATTTTAAAGACTTTGCCGTTCTGCCAGACTTCTACATTCATGGTCTCCGAAAGAGCGTTCACGCACGCTGCACCCACTCCATGAAGACCACCAGAAACTTTATAGGCACTCCCTTCTTCGTTAAATTTGCCGCCCGCATGCAACTTGGTCAAAACCACTTCGACAGCCGAAGCTCCAGAACTATGCATTCCCGTTGGAATGCCGCGCCCGTTGTCTTCGACGGTTACGCTATTATCCACATGGATCGTCACGTTCACTTGAGTACAAAAACCGGCTAACGCTTCATCGATGGAGTTATCAACAATTTCGTAAACCAAATGGTGGAGACCTCGAAAAGAAGTATCTCCAATATACATGCCGGGACGTTTTCGAACCGCTTCAAGACCCTCAAGAATCTTGATTTTATCAGCGGAATAATCGTTCGCATTATCCGGAGGGATCACTTGATTGTTCTGAGAATCTTGCATTGTCACTTTCATTTTCAGCGTGGGTGGTAATCAGCTTACCTGCGGATACGGTCAGTCGTTTTCCAGAAAGAGCCTGTCCTACGCCAAAATTATCCTCGGTTGTCGAAACAAAAACCTGCAAATCGCATTGAACCAGAAAACTAAGTAAGAAAGAACGTCTCTCCCTATCGAGTTCTGAAGAAAAATCATCCAACAAAAAAAGAGGTCGATGTTCTGTGGCATTTCGAAACAAGATCACTTCACAAAGCTTCAGAGCCAAGAGGGCAGATCGAACTTCACCTTGAGAGCCATGTCCTTTGAGTACTTGGCCACCGAGAAAAAACGTCCAATCATCCCTGTGAGGCCCGACTAAAGAATGACCTGCCCGCCATTCCGCTGCCTCGAGAACTGAGAACTTTTTCCAAAACGCCTGTTCTAGAATTTCTAGCGAAGGCGGGGGGCCCTGTCCAGTGAAATGTATCGATCCTAAGTTGTTGTTAGATATACATAAACCTTCAATTGATGAAACCCATCCTGAGACATAGACGAGCCTTAATTCGGGCTGTTGTGGGGCTATGCGATGTACAATATTATTGAGGTGCTCTGCCAGACGACTGATCCACTCAAGTCGCTTATAACTGAGAAGAGCCGCAACCTTCACCATCTGCTCAGTAAAACCAACCAAAATGGCCCGAGCCTCTGGTTGATCTGATTTTAGAACAGCATTACGCTGCTCCAAAATTCTCTGATACTTACTCAGATTTTTTAGATAATCGATATCTTCAGCTGAAATCGTTCGATCCAGATAATGCCGCCGAATCGCTGGATCACTACGCACTAAGTCATGATCCGATGGATTGAAAACGACGGCATGAAAACCCAATTCAAACTGACCAAATCTCTGGCTGAGATAGGCGGTTGAACTCTTGTAAGCCTTACCGTTAATAAAGGCGACCTTTGAGGCGCGTTGTTCACTAGGGTCAGTCATCGCAAACATCAATTTCAGGTCGGTAGTCCAAGTACCTGATACCAACTGGCAAACCACTTCGGCGGCGTCACAGCCCCATCGAATCACTTCGGCTGGCTTAGATCCTCGAAAGGAGCGTAAAGTCGCTAGAAAGGCCAAAGCTTCCAGAAAACTGGTTTTTCCCTGGCCGTTGGATCCAACTAGAAAATTGAGCTGTGGATGAGGCTCGAGGGTGGTTTCCTCAATATTCCGAAAGTTTCGGAGGGTGAGTCGAGCAACCTTCACTCGTATGCCCCTTTATTTAGAACCTAAATGCGCATTGGCATAATCACGTAAGTATGATTTTGCTGACCGGACGCTCTTAGAATTCCTGGACTTAGACGATCTTTTAGGTGCAACTCAAGTTGATCGCCTTTAACGACTCCCAGACACTCCAAGAGATACTTAGAGTTAAAGCCTACATCCATGGGCTCACCGACGTATTCGACATCCAGCTCTTCACGGGCTTCGCCCATATCAGGATTACTGGAGGAGATAGTCAGAGAGGTTCCTTGCAGGACGAGCTTAACGCCACGACTCTTTTCATGAGCCAGAAGGCTGACTCGCTTAAGGGCCGAATTAAATTCTTCGCGATTCATCTTGACGATCTTATCCACAAGTTTAGGGATGACGACGCGGTAATCGGGATATTCGCCGTCAATCAATCTTACAAAAATATAGGTATTGTGGAGTTTAGCAAAAAGATAACCGCGTTCAAAAGCAAGTCCGACGGTTGAAGACGTTTCGCTGAGAAGCTTTCGAAGCTCAGTGAGACCTTTTTTAGGGATAATAATGCCTCGCTTGAGCTCAGGCATTTTAAGAAATACTTCTTGATCCACAAACGAAAGACGATGCCCGTCGGTTGCAGTCATTCGCATGACGTTGTTTTCAAGGTGTTCAAAGAAGACACCATTGAGGTGATAGCGAGTGGCATCGGTAGAAACTGCAAATTGCGTGCGATCGATCATGTCAACCAGTGCTTCTACACGAGCCTCAAAATAATTTTTTTCTTCAAAGGCTGGAAGAGGCGGGTATTCATCGGCGGTCAAACTGACAACGTTAAAACGTGATTTTCCACAAACTAATTCGACCCAGTTGTTTTCCTTACGGGTGATGTGAATTTCTTTGGAGGGTAATTCTTTGATAATATCGAGAAAATGTTTTGCCGAAAGCGTGATTTTTCCTTCTTCGGCATTTTCAATAGGAAGGGTGACTTTAACACCAACCTCTAGATCTGTTCCACAAAGGGAAAGTTCATTGCCCTTGACGACACAAAGAATGTTTCCAAGAATTTGAATCGTGTTTCGCTTTTCCACTACCGACTGGACTTTTTGCAAGGCATCCAGGAGCGGATCCCGATGAATCGTAAATTTCATTTCAGCACCCCTGATGAATCTCTCGCTGTTTTTTGACCGAATGACAAGAGTTCTCTCTTGTCTCAAAAGATCCTTTTTTTGGCTTTCTACTAAAAGGCACTTTTATCTCAATTTCTTTCAGTAGTAGTAGTAGGGCCTGTGGATAAGTGGATAACTCACTTAAGTGTTCGTTTTTATATGATAAAGTTGGTGGATAATCCGGTGGATAACCGATGGGGATAACTTTTGCCATTTGGGGATAACTTTCACGAAATCTCAAAAAAGCGACTTATCCACCGGTTATCCCCAAAAAAATGGGGATAACTTTAAATAATAGACAGTAAATGTCAGTTTATACCTTCTTTTAGCCAGGCAAATAAGGGGAGTCGATGACTTATCCCCAAAAGTAGACTCTTTTATTTTAATTTTGGGGTTTCAAAAAGAATCGAAAATGACGTGGATAAGGGGATAACTTTTTTAGTAACTGAATTTAAAGAGTAAAACAAATTTAGTCTTGTGGATAACTATGGGGATAAAGCTGGGGATAACTATCGGATAACTTTTTATCCAACACTTATCAACAGAGTTATCCACCAGGTTATCCCCAAAAATTCAATATCTTATAAAAGTGGTTTAGTATAATGATAGATTTTTGGAAATTACTGCCGCAGCGGAGGTGAGGATGAAGGTTTGGCATTAAAAGTGGCTTGCCGGCGGTTTTTTGCGGCGATCAAGGATGAAGGTCCGGGAATTCACGCGACACTGGTTGCTTTAAAAGTCGAGCTTTCTGGATGAAAATCGAACTGCTTGAAGAAGTAAGTGAGTTTTGTTCGAGTCGAACAGATGTGCATATTCCTCACCTTCGGCAGAAGGTGAGCAAAGCCCTGCAGAGCGGTGTTTTAGTCTTGGTTTCTCGCCAGGGGGTAAAGAGTATTACCGTGTCTTTTTTGGATGAATGGCTAGGACCTCTGATTGTCCAGTTCGGGTTAGAAAGGGTTCAAGCCGGAGTTCAGTTTGAGCCGCCTTTGGAACCATTTCTTGCCCAACAATTAGAAAGATCCCATCGGTTGCGGGGATAAAGGCAAATAAATAAGATTAGCCCTCACCGCTTGGGCGCATTCTCCCGAATGTACGTCACCACTTCTTCTAAGCTCGCGCCCGGCGTGAACACCATATGAACGCCGATCTTTTTAAGGGCCACGATATCCTCGTCGGGGATAATTCCGCCGACAATAAAGAGTGCGTCAGTGAGCCCCTTCTTTTTAATGCCATCTACGATTTCGGGGACAAGCGCATTGTGAGCGCCCGACAGGATGCTCAACCCTACCACATTGACGTCTTCGTCAATTGCGGCGGTAATGACCATTTCAGGGGTTTGATGGAGCCCAGTATAGATCACCTCAAAACCCGCATCGCGCAAAGCGCGAGCAATCACCTTAGCGCCACGGTCGTGGCCATCGAGACCTGGCTTAGCAACAAGAACACGGATCTTTTTCATTAAAAACTCCCTGTTTCGCGATATTCGCCGTAAACGCCCCGAAGTGTATCACAGACTTCTTGGAGCGTTGCGTACGCTTTAACCGCTTGAATGATCGAAGGCATCATGTTTTTGCCGGCGTGTGCGTCTTCTTTGACCAGGCGGAGCCCGTCAGCGTGGGCTTTCTGATCCCGTCGAAGTTTGAGGTCCGCGAGTCTTTGAGACTGATTTTTTTCGACATTGGCGCCAATCGAAAGGGTTTCAATCGTGCGCTTGGGTTCTTTTACTTGGTACTTATTTACTCCCACCATCACTTTTTCTTTAGACTCTAAAAGACGCTGAAATTGATAGGCGCTGTTGGCGATCTCTGACTGTGGATAACCTCGCTCAATTGCCGCGATAATGCCGCCCATCTCGTCGATTTTACGGATATAATCTAAAGCCTCTCGTTCAACGCGGTTGGTGAGAGATTCCATAAAGTATGAACCGCCAAACGGGTCAACCACATTGGCGACACCGCTCTCTTCGGCGATAATTTGCTGAGTGCGCAGGGCAATCATCACCGATTCGTCAGTCGGCAGCGCCAGCGTCTCATCCATCGAATTGGTATGCAGAGACTGAGTTCCGCCCATAACCGCGGCAAGAGCTTGGACCGCCACACGGACAATATTGTTATAAGGCTGTTGGGCGGTTAATGAGACGCCAGCAGTCTGCGCGTGGGTGCGAAGCATCCAGCTTTTTGGGTCTTTGGCGCCATAGCGATCGCGCATGAGACGGGCCCAAATTCGGCGGGCCGCGCGAAACTTAGCGATTTCCTCGAAGAAGTCGTTATGAACATCCCAGAAGAAGGAGAGACGGGGGGCAAAATCGTCAATAGGCATGCCTCGTTTGAGGCAGCCTTCCACATAGCCAAGACCATCGGCAAGCGTGAAGGCGAGTTCTTGAACCGCCGTCGCGCCGGCTTCACGGATATGATACCCGGAAATACTCACCGTATTCCAGTTGGGGTAATGCTTGGAGCCGTATTCAATCGTGTCGATCACGAGTCCAAACGCGGGAAGAACAGGGAATAACCATTCTTTTTGAGCAATATATTCTTTGAGGATATCATTTTGCAGAGTGCCGCGGACTTTTTCCTTCGGAACCCCCTGTTTTTCGGCCACTGCCAGATACATGGCCAGAATGACAATCGCTGGACCATTGATCGTCATCGAGGTCGTGACATCGCCTAAGGAAATTCCGGCAAAAAGTTCTTCGATGTCTTCAATCGAGGACACCGAAACACCGCATTTACCGACTTCGCCTTTAGATTTTGGACTATCAGCATCGTAGCCCATCAGCGTTGGCATATCAAAAGCGGTCGAAAGTCCCGTTTGCCCATTGGCAAGCAGGAGTTTAAAGCGCTGATTGGTTTCCTTGGCGCTGGCAAATCCCGCAAATTGGCGCATCGTCCAGAGCTTGCCGCGATACATATTGCGCTGGACACCACGGGTGAACGGAAATTCACCGGGAAAACCGAGATCACGAAGGTAATCCAAACCCTCGTTTTCAAGGTCAAGCGGCGTTGAAAGCATGGGGACGTCCATGTCGCTCAAAGTAGTAAAGCGAGCAGGGCGGGGAGCTATTTTTTTTTCAGCAGCCTTGAGACGCTGTTCCCATTCGTCTTTTTTTTGCTGAAGATTTTTATCGGAGGGGTTCGGCATAAATCAAGCTCCGCTGAGTTCTTGTGCAGCAATCACAATTCGCTGAATCTCAGAAGTTCCTTCGTAAATTTCGGTGATTTTGGCATCCCGAAAGTTGCGTTCGACAACGTACTCTTTGGTGTAGCCGTAGCCGCCGTGCACTTGAATCGCTTTAGTCGTAATCCACATGGCGGCTTCGGATGCGGCGAGTTTGGCCATCGCGGCGTCCTTGGTGTACTTGGCTCCCAGATCTTTTTGTCTTGCGGCAGACCAGGTGAGTAATCGCGCGCCTTGCAGGCGAGTGGCCATGTCGGCAATAAAAAATTGAATAGCCTGCAGTTTGGCAATAGGGGCGCCAAACTGTTCACGTTCGGAGGCAAATTTTTTGGAAGCGTCCAAGGCGCAACGGGCGATGCCAAGAGCCTGAGATGCGATACCGATGCGTCCGCCATCCAGAGTCGAAAGCGCGACTTTAATTCCTTGGCCTTCTTTTCCAAGGAGGCAATTGTCAGGAACAAAAACACCGTCAAAGAAAAGCTGGGCCGTGGATGAGGCAGAAATTCCAAGCTTCTCTTCAATTTTTGAAACCACAAAACCTTTGGATTTGGTGTCTACGATAAAGGCACAAACGCCCTTATGTCCTAGCGCTTTGTCGGTGGTGGCAAAAAGAATACAAACATCGGCTTCCCGGCCGTTGGTGATCCAGTTTTTAGTTCCGTCAATCTGATAGCCGCCGGGGACCTTCTTGACCATGCAGGTGAGCCCTGCGGGGTCGGAACCGGCACCGGGTTCTGAGAGAGCAAAACAGCCCAGCGTTTCACCACGAGCGAGGGGTATGAGCCACTTTTTCTTTTGTTCTTCAGTCCCAAAAGCTAAAATGGGGTAGCAAGAGAGCGAGTTGTTGACCGACATAATCACACCGGTCGAAGCACAGGCCGCCGAAATCTCTTCTAATGCCATCGCGTAAGAGACGGTGTCCATTCCCGCGCCACCGTACTCTTCAGGAACCATCATGCCCATCAAACCCATTTCAGCGAGTTGTTTGATGATCTCGGTTGGAAAACGGCCTGTTTCATCGAGTTCTTTGGCTTTAGGAGCCACGTTGGCCCGCGCAAAAGCGCGAACTTGGTCGATGAGCATTTGCTTGGATTCGTCTTGTTCTGGCCAACCGTTAATCATGAGCTAGTCCCTCAAATTTGGGTTTACGCTTTTCCACAAATGCGGTCATACCCTCGCGTTGATCGGGCGACCCGAAGAGCTGACCAAAGGTCTGCGCTTCACCGTCGAGCTTATAGTTGAGCCCAACACTTTCTGAAAATTCGTTCATCAGCCGTTTTGCGCGCGCGATTGCCGAATGCGATTGCTGCGCGATGGTCCGGGCAAGTTCTAATACCGAAGTCATGAAGTTTTCCGCCGGAAAAACGTGATTGGCTAGTCCGATTTCTTTGGCTTCCGCAGCTTTAATTCGTTTTCCGGAAAAAATGAGTTCTTTGGCTTTCGGCCAACCCACAAAGCGCGCGAGGCGGATGGTGCCGCCAAAACCAGGAATGATTCCTAGGCTGACCTCAGGTTGACCAAAAACGGCCTTTTCGCTTGCGACAATAAAATCACAGGCGATCGCTATTTCAGTACCGCCTCCCAAAGCAAAACCATTAACGGCCGCGATCGTGGGCTTGGGCATGAGTTCTAAAAGCTTGGTGATTTCGTGTCCGAGTTGTGAAAAGCGAACGCCTTCGCCCTGTGTTTTATCCTTCATTTCAGAAATGTCCGCACCTGCGATAAAAGATTTTTCGCCATCGCCGGTGAGCACCAAAACACGAATTTCCGGATCAATGGCGTCTTGAGTGAGTTGGGTTTTGAGATCTTCCAGGGTTTGGGTATTTAAAGCGTTGAGCGCTTCGATGCGCGAGATCTTGATGACGCGGATTCCAGGTTCGAACGCCTCAACAACCAGGTTTTTAGACGTCATAGCGATAAAATCCCCGTCCGGTTTTACGGCCGAGCCAGCCGGCGGCGACATATTGTTTCAGCAGGGGAGAGGGACGATATTTAGAATCGCCCAGGCCTTCGTGAAGAACTTGCATAATAGCTAAACAGGTGTCCAGACCAATAAAATCGGCCAAAGTAAGGGGCCCCATCGGCTGATTCGTGCCCAGCTTCATCGCTGTGTCGATGTCCTCAGCCGAAGCCACGCCCTCATGAAGCGCGGTGACGGCTTCGTTGATCATGGGCATGAGAATGCGATTAACCGCAAAGCCAGGCTGATCCTTGGCCTCGATAAAGGTCTTTCCCATTTTTTCAGCAACGGCGCGGGTCGCCGAAAAAGTCTCGTCTGAAGTTTGTAATCCGCGAATTCCTTCTACGAGTTTCATGATTGGAACCGGATTCATAAAGTGCACACCCGCGACTTTTTCGGGGCGTTTGGTTTGGGCGGCAATCGCCGTAATGCTGATGGAGGAGGTGTTGCTCGCCAGAATGGTACCCGGGGGGCAGATAGCATCGAGATTGCGAAAAATCTGGTATTTAAGTTGGGGATTTTCAGTCACGGCTTCGACCACTAATTGGGCTTGGGCCAGGTCCTTGAGGTTTCCGACGGGATGAATGGCGGCCAAAGTTTTTTGGGCGTCGGAGTCAGCCATTTTTCCTTTTTCGACCAGCTTTTTAAGTTGCGCGGCGATTTTGGCTTTTCCCTTTTCGGCAAAGTCTAGGGTCTGATCCGCTAAAAAAACCTCAAAACCGGATTGCGCAGCGATTTGGGCGATGCCGCCGCCCATTTGGCCTGAACCGAGGACACCAATGGAATGGATGAATAAGGAAGTCGTGTTGTTCATGATTACTTTCCAATACAAAAATCTGAGAAAATTTTCCCTAAAATATCGTCAGGAAGTGTCTCGCCAATTAAAGAACCCAAAGAATGCAGTGCTTGCCTCAGGTCTGCGGCAAAAAGGTCAAGTTCGGGGGCCTGCTGAGCTCTTTTCAGGTCGTCAAGGGCCGTTTGGACAGCCGCGAGGTGGTCTAGCCGGGTTAAAAGGACCTCTCCATGCGTTCGATGGGTCCATTGCTCGCAGTATTCGACGATGGCGTTGATCGTTGGGGTGATTCCTTGCCCTGTGACCGAAGAGGTTTCTTGCCAGAAGGGGATTCCCAAATGGTTGTAATGATTGCGAAGCCTCCCCAGGCGCACTGCATCAGTTAGGTCGCATTTGGTGAAAATCCCCAAGGTCTTTTTACTGGGGCAGTCGAGGACCGCCCATTGTTCTTCAACAGATTCGGGGGTGCTAAAGGGGTCGACCAAAAAAAGAATGAGATCTGCCTCACGCGCCGAGCGTTGGGATCGTTCAACCCCGGTTTTCTCAACGGGATGGTCGGCTATGCGCAACCCAGCAGTATCCTCAAAGCGAAGAGTGAGGGTTGATTTTACTCCCCGAAGAGTAACCTTTTCATGGACGATGTCGCGGGTTGTTCCCGCAAACTCTGAAACAATAGAGCGGTCTTCACCTAGTAATGTGTTGAAAAAGCTAGATTTTCCAGCATTAGGAAGGCCCACAATGGCTACTCGAACCCCTTCTTGGAGGCGAAAGCCGCGGTCATAGCTTGCCGCCAATTTTTCTAAGGAGGGCACGATTTCGTCGAGTCCCAAACGGAGACGAGGGAGACTGACTTCCTCGATATTCTGATCGCTGAAATCAATGCCCGCTTCGCCTAAAACGGCCAATTGTCTGAGGTTTTCGGCGAGCTCGTGAAGTAATCGATTTTGAGTTCCTGACATTTTCTCAAGCGCGAGGCCGACTGCGCCGTCATTTGAAGCACTAATCAGGTCCGCGACGGCTTGCGCTTGGGAGAGGGACATTTTTCCGTTTCGGACGGCGCGAAAACTGAACTCTCCGGGGAGCGCCTGCCGAACGCCCAGGTTGTAAAGCGTTTCCATCACACGTGAGGCAACAAAAGCGCCGCCGTGGAGATGAAACTCAACCAAATCCTCGCCCGTATAACTATCTGGGTGTAAAAAACGAACAAAAAGCGCGTCGTCCAATTCCTGATCGGAGGTTGGGTCGATTAAGCGAGCGCGATAGAGTTTTCGGGCCTCGCCATTTTGGACATGGGTATGGGGAGATTGGACTATTTGAGCCAAGGCCGTAAATGCATTTTTTCCGGAGACGCGAACCATGGCAATAGCGCCGCCAACGGCCGTTCCAATTGCCGCGATCGTGTCTTCTGAAAGATATCCGGACTTATCTTGTGCCGGCTGCGATCGCTGGGACACTCTTCACATCCAACTTCTTATTAAGAATGAGCTGTTGCGCGATACTCGCCAGCGCATTGGTGAGCATGTAAATGGTGAGACCAGAAGGTAAATTCACCATCATGACGCCAAAGATCAACGGCATAAATTGCATCATTTTTTGTTGGGCGGGGTCGGTAGCGGTTTGAGGTGAAAGTTTTTGTTGTAAAAACATAGTCAAACACAACAATACCGGGGTGACATAAAATGGATCACGAGCCGCAAGATCTTGGATCCAAAATGCAAAAGGTGCGTGGAAAAGCTCAATCGAGCTATAAAGAACCCGATAGAGGGCAAAGAAAATGGGCATTTGAATCAAAATAGGCAAACAACCGGCAGCAGGGTTATAGCCATGCGTGCGCATCACCGTGAGCATTTCGCGATTCAACGCCTCTTTGTCATCCTTGTATTTATCACGAAGCTTTTGAAGTTGAGGCTGAAGGCGCGCCATGTCCTTCATGCTCTTCATACTCTTGTAATTCAGAGGGTAGGTGACCAGCTTAATCAGCAGGGTGAGGAGAATGATAGCGAGGCCATAATTGTGAATGAAGCGGTAGAAAAACTTAAGAAGGGTGAGCAGGGGGTAGGCAACGGCCTGAAACCAGCCCAAATCCACGGTATTATCGAGGGCGGGGTCGACTCTGCGCAACATCTCAAGAGCCTTGGGTCCAAAATAAACACGCACCGGAATAGTGATTGCGTTGGCGGTGACCGGGTAAACCAAGCTGAGGCGTCCTGCGCCCGGTCCAATAGGTTGCACTTGGCCTTTGGGCTCCAGCGGTCCTTGTGGGACTAGCGTCATGAGGAAATAACGATTGGCGGCGCCGACATATTTAACCGGAGTCAGAATATCTTTGATTGCCGGCGAATCTTTTACCGAGACGCGCTCTAGATTTTTATCGCTCCAGTAGAGGAGCTGGCGATCTTGCGCTTCGGGGTCTTTGTCATCACTCTGCGAGGTGAGTGACAAAAAGAAGTAACTGGGGCGTTTCGCTTTGAATTCAGCCGTCACTGTCATGTTGAGGTAAGGCTCGCCCGCGACAGGTTGAAATTCCCGTCTCAATTTGAGATTGGCGTCCTCATATTGCCATGCCGTGCCTTGATTTGCGGCAACGAACGTTCCCTGGACAGAACTCAAATAGCCCAAAGCAGGGTCGTCAAAAGCGAATTCAACCTGGCCATCTTGATTGGTCACTGACTTGAGATCGACAGCGGCCGCCTCAGGGGCAATGCCGAGCTTGTAACTCTTGAGGTCCCAGCCCACAAAGGCGCGATTTCCGTCACCCAAAAGTGCCTCGCCTATTTCGGTCACTAATTTACGGGATTCAGGAAGGTGGTGAAGAGGGGTGGTTGATGAGGGCGCCGCAGCAGAAGGCGCTGGGGAAACAGCAACGCCGCTTTCCACAGGGGCACCTGGGGACGCGGTGTTTTGAATAGCTGAACCCGTGTTGTGCGGCATGTGGGGTTCGATGTAGAGCTTTTGCCACCCTAAAAAGATGAGAAAACACAAAGCCATCGCGGTCAGAGTTCTACGATCCATTGCAATTACCTTTCGACACGATCGATATCAGAGGTGCTGGCACAAAGAAAGCCCGCAGAAGGAACGGGATCCCAGCCTTTTCGACCAAAAGGATGACACCGACAAATTCGCCGAAGAGCTAGACCGCTTCCTCTCCAAAGGCCATGAGTTTCAAGGGCTTGCTTGCCATATTGACTACAGGAGGGCTCAAAACGACAGCCATAACCGGGACCCGCAAGGGTGTGGATGAGCGGCGAGATGGCCACCTGATAAATAAAAAAGAAGAGGCTGAGGAACGTTTGGGTAAGGCTACGGAAAAGCCACAGCATTTCGAAGCTCCCGTTTGAGACATGCACCGAGTTTCAGAGGATAGGGATGAGTCATTTTTCGGCTGCCAGGGACGACCACATTATAGTCGAAAGATCCCAAAACATCTGCGTTAACTCGAAAATTCTCACGGATTTGTCGTTTCGTGCGATTTCGTTCCACCGAGTTACCACGAGCCTTGAGCGTGACGCCGAGTCGAAAGTGACCGAGTTTATTAGGAATACGAAAAACCGTGCATTCCGATAAACGAATCACTTGGTTTTTGGCAAAAAAAAGCCGGTACTCCCAGGAATAGTGGAGGCGCTTTTCAGGCTCGAAAAACTGCGGTATGCGGTGAATCAGAGGCGTAAGGAATTACTTGCCGGAAATAGTGGCGGCAAGTCGCTTACGGCCCCTGGTGCGACGGCGATTTAATACGGCGCGGCCGTTAGAAGTTTCCATGCGCTTCAAGAAGCCATGGCGGCGACGGCGCTTGGTGCGACTCGGTTGTAATGTGCGTTTCATAAAACTAAACCCCTAAAAGAAGATTGAACCGGAAGAATTAACGGTTCTATGGCTCGTTGTCAAGGGGAAGCCCTCATGCTAATTGATTGGCCTCTTCATATGAGGACTACTTTAACCATCAATACGCGCGAATGGCCCGAGCTTTGGCAAGCTGCTTACCGTGTATTGGAGCAAAATGTCGTTTCAAGTCAACTTCAGGCATGGATTCAGCCTTTAATCTTGGTTGGAACTGAGCCTACGTCAGATGGGTTAAGGGTGGTTTTAGGGACTGCTAATGATTTTTCCGCACAGTGGATTATCAAGCATTTTCGCGAGGAGCTAGAAAAGGCCTTTAGCCAGGTGACAGGGACGACCTGTGAGCTGGCGATGAAGGTTTGTGAGGAGCTGGCCGTATCCTTGGAGCCCTCGCCGGAGAGCGAAGAGCAAACGCGCCAGGAGGCCCTCCAGCTGGTGCGCCCCTATGAACAAGAAGTGGTCAAAACCCAGGAAAATGAGCCTGTTTCTGTTTCGGTAGCCGCGGTCTTCCATGACGCTCATTTGGACCCCAGGTATACCTTTGAGAGTTTTGTGGTCGGGGCCAGTAATCAATTTGCGCGTGCCTCGGCCGTAGCGGTCGCGGAACAGCCCGGAAGGCAATATAATCCATTGTTTTTGCACGGCGCGCCAGGGCTGGGTAAAACCCATCTTCTTTACGCGATTGGCAACCGGTTTCTTCAGAAAAACCCTAAGGGCAGGGTTGGATATGTCTCGGCCGAAAAGTTTGTGAATGAAATGGTGGACTCTCTCCAAAAGGGTCGAATGCCCCAATTTCGGGCAAAATTTCGAGATAGTTACGACATTTTGCTCATAGATGACATTCAATTTATTGCTAAAAAAACAGCCAGCGAAGAGGAGTTTTTTCATACTTTCAATGTGTTACACAGCTCAAAGCGGCAAATTGTGGTCACTAGTGATCGTCCGCCGAAAGAGATTGAAGGCCTGGAGGAGCGTGTTCGCACCCGTTTTGAATGGGGTTTGATTGCGGATATCAGTCCTCCTGAAATTGAAACGCGAATTGCTATTTTGCGGGCAAAATCCGAGCGGGAAGATATTTACTTGCCGGATGATGTCGCGACGTTTTTGGCCTCCTACATTAAGAGCAATGTTCGTGAGCTCGAAGGAGTGCTGATCCGACTTCAGGCGCAGGCCTCGCTTACGGGCGCCGAAATTTCGCTGGAAATGGCTAAACACGAGCTGAAAACGGCGATTCCTGATGAAGGATCCAGCTTTACCATCGAGGCGATTCAAAATGCCGTTGCCAAGCATTTTCATATTCGGGTTCAGGACCTTAAATCGACCTCACGCGCGCGAACCGTGGCACTTCCCCGGCAAATTGCGATGTTTCTAGCTCGAAAATACACCGGCTTAGGATACAGGGAAATTGGCCAATACTTCGGTGGAAAAGATCACTCGACGGTCATGCATGGTTGTAAGAAGATTGAAGAAGAGTTCGAAACCGAGGAAGACGTACGTGAACTCGTTGAGGGGATTCAAAACCTTCTATAGGCGCTTGTCGTTTTTAATCATTTGAACCAGGTTCCACATAAAGTGAGGAATGGCTCGAAGCTTGTCGAGCCAGCTTCGACGGTAAAGATTAAAGGCCTCGCGAAAGAGTGCCGACTGAAAAGAAGAATAAGGGAACCACCAAAGCGATTTGAAAACAAAAAGGCGCGACCATGGTTTGTGAATGTGCCGGACATTGACCATTTCATAAAGGCCTAAGGCCGAATGAGACCGACCGATTCCGCTCTCTTTGACGCCACCCCAAGGTGTCTCGCCTAGCCCAGCGGTGTAAGCGACCTCATTGATTGTAACGGTTCCGACCTCGAGTTGGTGGGCGATCTCTTCGCCGAGCGAGTGATTCCGCGTAATCACGCTGGCCAGGAGGCCATATCGGCTGGCGTTGGCCTTTTGTATGGCCTCCGCCACGGATTTAAAGGTTGAGACGGCGACGATGGGGCCAAACGTTTCATCATTGTAGAGGGCTAATTTTTCAATCTCAGGGCCCGTGATGATGGTCGGTTTCAGAAAACGTCGCGAATCATCGGTGTAGGTTCCGCCGGTGATAAAGCGAGCATTTTCGGTCTTGGCCTGTTCGAGTTGTTGGTCATAAACGAGTTTTTGTTTCTCAAAAGTAATCGGACCCAAGTCGTTTTTGTTGGAGCTCGAGGGACCTTGTCTAAGTTGGTGTAGCTTCGCCTTAAGTAGATCCAAAAAATGCTCGGCAATGCTTTCGTGGACCAAAATTCGCTCTACTGAGGCACAGACTTGGCCGGAATTACTAAAGCCGCCCCAAAGGGCGGCGCTGGTGGCAAAATCCAGATCCGCATCGGACAAAATAATCATGGCATCTTTTCCGCCGAGTTCGAGGTTGACCGGGATGAGGTGTTCGGCGGCAGCGGCCATGACCCTCTTTCCAGTGGCGACGCTTCCGGTGAAGAATATTTTATTTGGCTTTTGTTGAATGAGGGCGGCGCCTAGGCTGCCATCACCGATGACGGTTTGAACGAGGTGGGGTGGAAAGCCGGCCAAGTCGCAAAGGTCTTGAATCTTTAGACCCACCAGCGGGGTAATTTCACTGGGCTTAAAGACCACGGCATTTCCGGCCACCAGTGCGGCGATCAGTTCACCGAAGGGCAGAAGAAAGGGGTAGTTCCAGGGGGAGATGATGGCCACAACGCCCAACGGCCAATAGTTGAGGTAACTTCGGCGGTATTTGAGGATCGACATTGGAATGGGTTGGTCGGCGAGAAATTTACGCGAGTGGCGGGCGTAGTAGCCCAGCATGTCGACTGCTGGAAGCAGCTCGTTACTCAAGGCTTCGAAGCGAGGTTTCCCGTTTTCGCGCGAAATGAGGTCGGCCAACTCGTCGACGTGATTAATGAGAGTTTCGCGTAATTGAAGCAGGTAAAAGGCTCGCTTTTTGACGGTAAAATTTGCCCAGTATTTCTGGGCCACGGCGGCTTGTTCGAAAATGGCAGGCAAGGCATCGAGCGGTGTGCCCTCAATTTCCTGGAGGGTTTCGCCGGTAGCGGGATTTTGTGATTTTAAGACAACCATGAGTTTGAGCCTCTTGAGCAGTATTATGGTATATTTATCACCATGTCGCAACCTCGGCAGTTGAAGCCACTCACCCTGAACGCCCTGGCCGTCCTTGAGCGTCGTTATCTATGGCGGGATTCGAACGGGACGGTAACGGAGACGCCGGAGGGACTTTTTTCTCGGGTTGCCCACGCTATTTCTGTGCCGGAGAAAAGCGGCCGAAAGAAATGGCAGGGTGTTTTTTTTGAGATGATGGCGAGTGGTCGTTTTTTACCCAATACGCCGACACTGATGAATGCGGGAAGGGACCGAGCGCAGCTTTCAGCCTGTTTTGTGCTCCCGATTGAAGACTCCTTGGAGGGGATCTTTGATGCGCTTAAGGGCGCCGCGAAAATCCATCAATCGGGCGGAGGTACGGGGTTTTCTTTTTCGCGGCTTCGGCCTAAGGGCAGTTTGGTGAGGACCACTCGGGGGGTTGCCTCCGGACCGATCTCGTTTATGCGGGTTTTTGATTTGGCCACGGAAACGGTCAAGCAGGGGGGCGCGCGTCGCGGCGCGAACATGGCGGTATTGCGCGTGGATCACCCCGATATTTTGGAATTTATTAATGTCAAAAGGGATCTCCGCACGTTAGCTAATTTTAATATTTCAGTGGGCGTGACTGAGGCTTTTATGCGCGCCCTTGAGCTTGGAAAAGACTACGCGCTGTTTGCGCCAGGCGATAAAAAGGAGGTTCAGCGGATTGGAGCGCGAGAGGTTTTCGAGCAGATCGTTGCCGCGGCCTGGGAGTGCGGTGATCCGGGACTCGTGTTTTTGGATCGCATTAATTTTTTCAATCCCACCCCGCGCGCGGGCCAAATGGAGAGTACTAATCCCTGCGGCGAGCAGGCCCTTTTGGGCTACGAGTCTTGCAACCTGGGGTCGTTGAATTTGGGCGCATATTGGAATGGGTCGGTATTCGATTGGGAGCAATACCGACAGGACATTCATCACGCGGTTCGGTTTTTGGATAATGTGATCGAGGTGAATTGTTTTCCGCTTCAGGAAAGTCGCAAAATTACGTTAAAGAACCGCAAAATCGGGCTTGGCGTGATGGGGTTGGCGGACTTGTTATTGATGATGGACGTGCCTTACGAGTCAGACGAAGCGCTCCGCCTGAGTGAAAAGTGGATGAGCTTTTTGGATCGCGAGGCCAAGAGCGCCTCGATGGCATTGGCGAAGACGCGCGGCGCGTTTCCGAATTGGCGGGGTTCGCTTTGGCAGAAGCTGGGATATCCCAAAATGCGCAACGCAACGGTGAGTACGGTCGCTCCGACCGGAACGATTAGTATGATCGCGGGTTGTTCTGGGGGGATTGAGCCTATTTTTGCGGGCATTTTTTATCGCAATGTTTTGTCGGGAGAGCGGCTTCGGGAGGTTCATCCCGCGGTTGAAAAGGCGCTTCGCGCTCGTAAGCAGAAGCCAGAACAGGTCACCGAAGAGGGCATTGCGGTGGCGGTGGGCAAGGCCTGGAGTCCTGCCCAAAAGGTATCGATTGAAGGGCATGTACGAATGCAGGCCGTCTTTCAGCGGCACTCGGATAGTTCTGTTTCGAAGACGATTAATCTTCCGCAAGAGGCGTCTCGCGAGGATGTTGCGAGAGCCTTTCGGTTAGCGCATCAGTTGGGTTGTAAGGGAATTACGGTGTATCGGGACAAGAGTCGTCCTGAGCAGGTTCTCGAAAAAGCGGCATCGCAAGAGCAAACTCCGGATGGGGATGGGTCGTCGTGTCCGACGTGTGTAGGTTGATTGAAAAATGGAGCGGGCGAAGGGGCTCGAACCCTCGACCTCAAGCTTGGGAAGCTCGCACTCTAGCCAACTGAGCTACACCCGCACCCAAATGAAGAACTTTTGGACCTTACCGTAATCGCGGGAGTGAAGCAATTTTTTCGTCTAATTACAGCTCAGTTTTCGTATTCTCGTGGTCACGTCATGATAATAAGTGGGAGATTCGGCCTTAACATGCCTGGCCCAGATATTTCCGAATGAGTCGATAAAAAGCGTTCCGTTAGCATAGTCGACATCATATCCTGCTGGATAAGCGATTTGATCAGAAATAGAAAACCCAGAGCTTCCACCGCGACGAATGAGCTGAGTCAAGTTACTGCTAGCGTCCAGTCCATAGCCGCTCACAAAAACCTCGCCACTCGGATGAACCACAACGGACTCTCCCCCTGAATCCTTTCCAGCAAAGAGTTGATACCCCGTATCTCTCGAGGTGGGCTCCGTCGACGGACTCGCGACATCCCCTTCGAACACGCTCCAGGAGATAATGGTCCCTATCGCGGGTCTGTGATAGTTAGATAACCAATAATGGCCGGTGGCATCAAAGGCGATATCGGTGTAGCCACTCAAAACGGGATTACCTGGCTGGGTCGCGAGGACGACACTAAAATTGCCACTCCCATCGTCTTTCATGAGCACCGCATATGGGACACCATCGGAGCTACAAATAGTTCCGTTCCAGATGCATTTTTTTTGCCACCCTCCGAGCCAGAGTATTCCACTGGCATCCGCCCGGATAAACATAGGTTGAGATTGATCGCTGGATGTCGAGTGTGTGAAGGGCGATATATCTTGGGCCACAATGCCCGCAGGGGTTAGGGTATCGTATTTCCACACATACCAATGATGGATGTTGGATGCATCATAGGTGCGACCCGTAAACCAAAGCTCGGAATTGCGGATAGCAATTCCGGCAGGGTAAACTGTGTTGCCGCCCAGATACTGCCACGTGGCGACCGTAGACCAAGTCCCATTCGTGGCGCGCTTTCTAATGAATAATTGGTGATCAGCGTAGCCAGCCGACGTCGTATACCCAATGACCCAAATATTACCCAACGCGTCCGCCACAAGGCCGGAGGGATTCATGATGCGACCAGCGACGTCTCCCAGCCAAGTACTCTCCCACAGGAATGTTGAATCGCTCGTGCGTTTTCTGTAGATTTGAAGACTTTCGTCCACCCAGGTGGGACCCCATGTCCCGTTGGCTAACCAGAGCGAGTGATCCACCGGATTCTCCGTGAAGGTTCCTGCGGCCCACATGGGGGTATCGGTGGTACCCAGTGTTTGCACGTCGGTCCAGTTCGCACTTAGTGTGCAGGGTGTAGGACTCGCGGATACGGTCGGTGTTGGCGACGCTGTGGGAGATTCGGATGGTGAGGGCGTAGGTGTCGCTGAATCCGTGGGAGTAGGGGTTGGCGTTGGTGTCTCACTCGCTGAAGCGCTCGGAGTCGGAGTTACGGCCGCCCCAACGGGCGTCAAGTCGCCGCTAGAGCTTTTACAGCCCGTCACGCCGATCAACAAAGAACCAATGAGTATGACCCACACGATGTTTCGCATTTTCGAGATCTCCTATAACCAGTATCGGCGGTTTCTCGAAATTTATAAATGCGTCAAAAAGAACCCTGTGTCGCGCATGACCGCCGACAGGGCGGAATCAACACCGACGTCGGTACTGTTCCGCAGCTAGAATTCTGATTTTTTTGGGGCCACACAATAAGAGCCGCTCTTGGTAACGCTGACTTTTGTGGGGGGTTTTGTGTCGCTGCAGCGGGTGCAGGACGTCTTTTTGCTATCCGTATAGCCATAGCCTTTCAGCGAGCACTCACACTTTCCATTGACCTCCTTATAGCCACCGCTTGTTGCGCACACACATTGGCCATCTACATTGGCCCAGCCTAAAGAGGTGTTGCAGGCCTGACTGGTGGTGAGTGGGTCCGCCAAAGCCATGCCAGCATTAATGAGACCCAAAAGCCCTACCGCTAAAAGTGTTTTTACGAATTTCATAAAACCGTCCCCCATTCTGTGTGCCAATTGAATTTGATTGTCCGTATCCATTTTACCTTACAAAATTATTGAAGGGGAAATTTATAAATGCGTCAAAAAAACCCTGTGTAGTGCATGACCGCCGACCGGAAGGAATGAACACCGACGTCGGTGTTGAAAGAAGGTTCACGAAAGAGCTTGCAAAAGACAAACAGCGCTGTACAGTTTTGGTATAGTATTAAGATGGCGCCAATGGGCGTTGTTTTTACAAAAGGGGTAAATATGAACAAAAATATTAGTTTCAGTCTTCTCTGTATTACTGGTCTTTTTGCTGGAAACCTCGCATTTGGAGGCATGATCGCGGGCACTCAAGAGGCAGCCCCTGGCAACTGCACGTTAACCTACGAATCACAGGGAGTCTGTAAAAATCACGGCAACGACGTGATGGGATATGGCAATAAAAGAGCTGATTGCAATAAGGATAATGCCCAGAACCCCAAAAATGAAACCTTTAAAAAGAGTCTCATAGCGGCATGTGGCAAGTATTTAGCCGCGAATACAGTCTCGGGAATACTCTGCTGGCAACCGGCGCCCTCAGGCATTGCTAAGGCAGAAGTCATTGCAACATTTGATGCAGTCTGCCCGCCGAAGGAATCTCATGCAGTTAAGTCTTTACCTAAACCGTTAGCTAAGTGAATTTTAAATGAAATGGGTCGTGGCGCTGCTTTCCGGTTTCGGCGGGCTGCTCGTGTTCGTCACCGGGGTCTTCCTAGGGCTCGAGCGCTATCACCTTTACCGGACCGGCATTCATACAAAAGGCAAGGTAGTCGAACAGCATAGAGAGGTGTCAACACCGGAAAATCTCGATGTCATCGCGCCGGAGCAATCCTTCCAAGGCAAGAAGATTGCCCTTCAGATCATCAACGAGGAGGATCCTGACGGGTTCTTTCTGGCTGGATTTGCCTAAGTTTTTATCCATCTGAATCCCCCGGTCGCGCTTAGTTCTTTTGAAAAATTCCATCCTCTCTTACGAAAGGAGTAAAGTCTTTTGCATGTTTTGAAAACTGAACCGTCTCCGTGGCGCCCAAACCTAAAAAACCTTTTCGGCAAAGGGACTCGTGAAAAAGGCCAATCGCCCGATCTTGAAGCCCCCGATCAAAATAGATAAGAACATTTCGACACGAAATCAGATGGGTTTCCGAGAACACCGCATCGGTCACGAGACTATGGTTTGCGAAGGTGATGTTTTTTTTCAAAGCGTCATTGAATTTCGCAGAACCAAAAGTCACCGTGTAGTAATCCGAGAGTGAATGTTTTCCTCCGGACTTTTTGTAACTCTGGGCAAAGCTGTGGATCATTTTCAGGTCAACCCCCCCGTGTGCGGCCTTTTCCAGACCCTTTGGGTTGATGTCAGTTGCGTACAGGAGGGTGCGCTCCAGCAGCGCCTCTTCTTGAAGGAGTATCGCCAGCGAATAGACCTCTTCTCCCGTGCTACATCCGGCGACCCAGATTTTTAGCGAAGGATAGGTTTTAAGGAGCGGGAACACCTTTTCCCGAAGCGCGAGAAAGTAGGAGGGATCGCGAAACATCTCGCTCACGGGGATCGTAAGGGATTGAATCAGCTCGTAGAAGCACTCCGGATTACGGAGAATTTTTTCATGAAGCGTCTGAAGCGTGAGGCATCCAAGCCGATCCATCGCTTGCACGATCGTCCGCTTTATCGAAGCGGGCGAGTAGTATAGCATCGGGAAGAAGATCCTGCGCCAGTTCAAGCCCCTCTTCGGCGTCCTGCGCGACGACGCATTTGTAGTGAAATTCATGAGCCAACTCATAAAGAATCTGGGCAAACTGCGTATCGTCCTCGATCACCAAAATAGTGTGTCCCGGCGACGTAAGTGCGCGTCGATCATCCGCAAACGGCGCGGGTTTGATTCGTTCGATTCGGGGGCCGGCCAGAGCCGCGCCTGATGACGATAACAAGGATGACGACGACGACGACGACGACGAGTAGACCTTCGGCGCGGCCGCTGCGATGCGAGACTCATCATAGGTCTCGGGCAAGAGAAGGGTAAAGCGGCTCCCTTCTCCGGGCACGCTCTCGACCTCAATGCTTCCACCGAGGAGCCGGGCTAGATCTCGTGAGATGGAAAGACCCAGGCCCGTGCCCCCGTATTTTCGGTTAGTGGTCCCATCTGCTTGACGAAATGCTTCAAAAATCACGTCTTGTTGGGCCTTGGGAACCCCGATACCCGTGTCGATTACCGAAAACGAAAGGTTTCCGTCCGCATTTCGAGACATGTGCAGCGTGACCTGGCCTTTTTCGGTGAATTTGAACGCATTAGAAAGCAGGTTTTTCAGGACTTGCTCCAAGCGTTGACGGTCCGTGAGCATCATCTCAGGCACGCCCGGGTCGATCTTGATTTCAAACTTGAGATTCTTTTCTCGGCTTAAAGGCTCAAAAGTTTTTTCAAGGCTTGTAAAGACATTGAGGAGAAACACGCTCTCCGGTCTGATCGCAAGCTTTCCGGCCTCCACTTTCGAAAGATCCAGGATGTCATTGATGAGGTTCAGGAGGTCATTGCCGGCGGAGTAGATGGAAAGCGAGTACTGGATTTGCTCCTGGGTCAGGTTTCCATCCCCGTTGTCCGCGAGGAGTTTTGCCAGAATGAGCGAGCTATTAAGGGGTGTCCGAAGTTCGTGGGACATATTGGCCAAGAATTCGGATTTATACTGGCTGGCTCTTTGAACTTCGGTGGATCGTTCTTCAAGGAGCGTTTGCGCTTTGCTGAGGGCTTCATTGTTTTCGTTTAAAATATCCCGGTGTTCTTCCAGCTGTTCGTTGGTTTGTTCAAGCTCCGCTTGCTGACTTTTGAGTTTCGTCTCGGATTCCTGTAAGGCGCGGGATTGTTCCCCCAGTTCTTCGTTGGTGGCCTTCAATTCTCCTTGCTGGGTTTGAAGCTCCTCGGTCAGACCCTGGGATCTTTCGAGCAGTTCTTGTTGCTTCTTTCGACTAATCGAGGTGTTGATCGCAATCCCGATATTCTCGGACACGTGCTCCAGAAACGTCTTTTGGTGCTCGGACAAGGAGGCGAAAGAAGCCAATTCGATCACACCATTGACGGCCCCCTCGTAAAACACGGGAGCCAAGAGAAGGGAGCGGGGCGCGGCAGCCCCTAAATCCGAACCGATTTTTCCGAAGTAATGCGAGGGAAGGTTTTCAAGCAGGATCGGGCGTTTCTCGAGCGCGGCCTGGCCGACCAAACCTTCTCCCAATGAAATCGTCTTTTCTTGGTCTTCAAGTTTTGAATAAGCATAACCGCTGACGCGTTTGAGGGTTTTCTCTTCGGTAACGTAGTAAAACGCGCCCATCTGCGCATTCAAAAACGGCGCGAGGTGACTCAAGACGCTTTGGCCTAAGCGCGAAACATCCTGTTCGCCGCGCATTTTATCGGAGAGCGTGATTTGGCCCTCGCGGAGAAATTCGAGTTCGCGTGCCTTTTCCCGGAGGGAGGCTTCGGCGTGCTTTCTTTCCGTAATGTCCCGCTCGGTAGTGGCAATTCCGGTGAGCTTCCCCTTTTCATCAGTGAGCTTGGTATTGATCAGCCAGACGTCAATGATTCGGCCGTCTTTATGTTTTCGTTTTGTTTCGAGATTGGGCAGCAATTCGCCGCGTTTTAGGGAGGCCAAAAAGCCTCGCTTCTTCTTGATATTCCGTGGGCACGGTATCCACGATGTTTTTGTTCAGCGCTTCGGCTTCTGAATATCCGTAAATTTGTTCCTCACCTTGGTTCCAAGCGAGGATGTTGCCATCTAAATCTTGGAAGGTGATGGCATCGTTAGAGTCCCGAATAACAGTCGCCATCCGGCGAAATTTTTCCAGTGAGCCCATTTGTTCAGCAATCGCTTCAGGGCGCTTAACCGTTCTATGGGGTCTTGGTTTTCTTTGAAGGTGGATTTTTTTGGGGGGCATTTTTTTACTCTTGTTTTAATACTGCAGGGTGCAGATTCTTTATAGCATAGGCGGCGCGGGAACGCGTAGAGACGGCAGATTGGCGCCAAACTGAGGGGATCTTTAACCAAAATTTCTGGCTCCCCGTGGCGAAAAATGGTAGCCCACCCCTATGTCGAGCTGGGATGTCATAGTTATTGGAGGAGGGCACGCTGGGGCTGAGGCAGCGCATGCGAGTGCCCGCATCGGGTGTAAGACCGCTCTTGTGACACTCAATCCGGCGCGAATCGGCTTTATGTCCTGTAATCCTGCAATGGGTGGTTTGGCCAAGGGGCAGTTGATTAAGGAGATCGATGCTCTGGGTGGCATCATGGGCATCAATACCGATAAGAGCGCCATTCAATATCGGCGCTTGAATTCGAGCAAAGGGCCCGCGGTTCGCTCGTCTCGGGCGCAATGTGACAAGGCTTTGTATGCAAAAGAGATGCAGGCCTATTTAGGAGCGGTGCCTAATCTTACGATATTTTCGGGTGAGGTTGCACAGCTCCTGACGGTTGGACCCCATGTGTGCGGCGTTATGCTTACTGACGGAAGTAAACTAGAAACGCGCGCGGTTGTAATTACCGCCGGCACCTTTATGCGAGCCCTGATGTTTACCGGTTTCGAACGGACCGAAGGTGGACGCGCGGGAGATGGGGCGGTTCAGGGGCTCAGCGGGAGCCTCGAGAAATTAGGGTTTCATCTCGGGCGGTTGAAGACGGGTACGCCTCCGCGGCTTCATCGTCGAAGCATCGATTGGGCGCGGTTGGAACCGCAGGCGGGGGATGAAAACCCCATTCCATTTTCGTTTTATTTCCGGGGAGCGCGTTTTCCTCTTTTGCCTCAAATTGCTTGCCATATTACTCACACAAACGCGCAAACACACGAAATCATTGAGCAAAATATGGATCGGTCCCCCTTGTTTACGGGGATGATCCAGGGCGTGGGGCCGCGATATTGTCCTTCTATAGAAGATAAGGTGAAGAGATTTCGCGACAAAGAGCGTCATCAGCTTTTTTTAGAGCCTGAGGGGCTCGACACTGACGAAGTTTATGTCAATGGCATCTCCACGAGTCTTCCATCCGATGTGCAGGAGCGTTTTGTTCGGTCGATCGTGGGTCTGGAAAAAGCCGAGTTTGTTCGGTTTGGATATGCCGTTGAATACGACTGTGTCGACGCAAGACAGTTGAGGTCAACCCTTGAATCTAAAGATATTGGTGGACTCTTTTTTGCCGGGCAGATCAATGGAACTTCTGGATACGAGGAGGCCGGCGCGCAAGGCTTGATTGCCGGGGTTAATGCAGCCGGCCATGTTCAGGGAAAAGAGCCTTTTGTCATGTCTCGGTTAGACGGGTACATTGGGGTGTTGGTTGATGATCTTGTGACCAAGGGAACCGACGAGCCTTATCGGATGTTTACCTCCCGCGCCGAATACCGTCTGTTACTTCGAGAGGATAATGCGGATTTACGATTGAGTCAGAAGGGGTGGGACATAGGTCTACTGTCAGATGAAAACTATCACGAATTCGCCAGGCGCCGTGATGACGTCAATCGCCTTTCAAGGGAAATCGAAGCCCATTATTTTTTGCCCCAGCAGCCTATAAATGAGTGGTTAACGGGTAGGGGGTTAACCCCGTTGAAGGATCGGGTTTCGGCTGAGGTTCTTCTGCGTCGGCCCGAGATTCGATGGGCGGATATCTGCGAATTGGGTTTTGCCGGTTTGGGGTGTGAGGCATCAGTTTCTGAGCAGGTAGAGATTCAAGTCAAGTATAAGGGGTATATCCAAAGGGACTTGGATCTTTTGGAAGGCATGCGGAAAAATGAGAACGTGCGGATTCCTTTGGATATGGATTTCGACAGGGTTCCGGGGTTGTCTAATGAGATTCGTGGACGGTTGGGCCGGACGCGACCTGAGACACTTGGTCAAGCGTCTCGGTTGCCGGGGGTAACTCCCGCGGCGGTGGCAAATTTGATGATTTTTCTGAAAATGCAGGAAGGTCGAGCTGTGGGGGTTTCTCGGTGAATCAAGAACTGTTGGAAAAGGTTCGTTTTGAATGGCCTGAACTAGGCGCCGCCGTTGTGGAGAAGATTGGGCAGTTTCATGCGCTTTTGGCCGCTGAGAATGAACGGCAGAATTTGACGCGCCTCATTTCGCCGCAAGATTTTGTAGATGGGCATTTGGTGGACGTAAAAGAAATGCTTCAAGCCCAAGTTGTAGGGTTTCCTGCGATGGATTTGGGTTCAGGGTGTGGGGTTCCTGGACTTTTGGCGGCAGCGATCACGGGAAAACCCTGGATTTTGGCCGAATCGGAACGACATAAGGCGGATTTTCTTTTTCGAACCGCGCGGGAGATGGGATTAACCCAGGTCAGAGTGGTGGCCGATCGGGGAGAAAGTTTTTTGAGTGAAAACTCTGTTGATTCCGTTGTTGCTCGTGCAGTAGGCCCGGTTGAGCGGATTTTTGGTTGGCTAGAGCGTTGTTCCACGTGGAACAGCCTCATTTTATTCAAAGGCCCAGCCTGGGAGGGGGAATGGGCAACCTTTAATCAGGGGCAGTTTCGTGGAATGCTTCAATTGGAGCGCGTTTTTGAGTACTTCGTGGGCGTGGATAGGCGAAGGCGCGTAATTGTGCGCCTCACGCGCAGAGGATAGTCAGTAGATAGTCAGTTTTTGGTCGTTCCACGTGGAACAAGCGCGAAAAAAAATCTTTTAAAAATATGAAAAATTTCTTGCTCGGCCGAATAATCACAGCTAGCCTTTGTCAGAACACCGCAGTTAAGGTGGTCAAAGTTTGATTATCCACACCAACCACAATCAAAATACCGGGGGCAAATAACCAAGGTGTCCCCGGTATTGGGTTGTTGCCTGGGTGGTTCTGGAGGATTTCATGGGCAAGATCATTGCTGTTGCCAACCAAAAGGGCGGAGTGGGAAAAACCACCACAACGGTCAATTTGGCGGCATCCTTGGCCATGGCGGAACGCCGGACCCTGGTTTTGGATCTTGATCCCCAGGGAAATGCGTCTTCGGCGCTGGGTGTTGACCGCACCAGTTTGTCCGATTCTAATACCGTGTATGCCGCGTTGATGGGGGCAGCGAAGATTTCTGAAATTCTTCGACCCACTGAAGTTGATTATCTTTTTGTGGCGCCCTCTAATAACGATCTTGCGGGAGCAGAGGTTGAGTTGGTGACTGCATTTGCGCGCGAGGCCAAGTTGAAGGCCGTTTTGGCGGAAATTCGCGGGCAATTTGACTATATTTTGATTGACTGTCCGCCATCTCTGGGGATGCTCACGATCAATGCACTCAATGCGGCTGATAGTTTTCTTGTCCCGCTTCAGTGTGAGTACTTTGCTTTAGAAGGGCTAAGCCAGCTCATGCACACGGTCTCGCTTATTCGGCAAAGCATCAATCCCGCGTTGGTCGAAGAGGGGATTGTTCTAACCATGTTTGATGGTCGAAATAATTTGGCCAATGAAGTGGTTAAAGAAGTGAGGACGCATTTCGGATCCAAAGTCTTTGATACCGTGGTTCCCCGTAATGTTCGGTTGAGCGAGTGTTCGAGTTTTGGCAAACCGATTCTTCTCTACGATATCGATTCGAAGGGTTGTTTGGCGTATCTCAATTTAGCCAAAGAACTTCTCTGTCGGAACCAACCCGTAGAGGTTGCTCAGCCCACGATGAGTTTGTAGTTTTTGAAATAAGAATTTTTTGGAGGAATTGTGGCACAAAAGCCTGTGTTAGGAAAAGGTCTGGCGTCTCTTTTTCCGGGGGTTCCTCAGGCGCAGGCCCCTGTGGGTGCAGGTGCCATGGCTGGCGCCATGGGCGAAAACCGCGACCGTCAGCAGGGAATCGCGTTGGCCCGCCTTGAGGACATTCAAGTTAATCAGTATCAACCGCGTCGAGAATTTGACGATGGGCCGCTCGAAGAATTAGCCCAATCGATTCGAGCGAACGGCATCATTCAGCCCCTCGTTGTTCGAAAAAATCCCCAGGGCGGCTATGAGCTCATTGCTGGTGAGCGTCGTCTTCGCGCGTCGAAGATGGCGGGACTTAAGCAAGTCCCCATTGTGATTCGCCGATCTACCGATCGCGAAGCACTCGAGCTTGCGTTGATCGAAAATATTCAGCGAGAAAACCTCAATTGCGTTGACGAAGCCCTAGCCTATTTTCAGTTGGTTCAAGATTTCTCTTTGACCCAAGAGGAGGTGGCGCAGCGCGTTGGAAAAGACCGAACCACGGTGGCCAATTTTTTGCGACTATTACGACTTCCGGAAGCCATTATTGATGACCTTAAGCGTCAAATATTGTCGTTTGGCCACGGAAAGGCTCTTCTTGGTCTCGAAGATAGTGATCTCAAGCTTCGCGCCCGCGCCCAGATCGTCGAAAAACGCATGAGCGTTCGCGATGCTGAGGCATTGGTTGACCAGCTTAAGCGGTCAAACGAGGCAATTGCAGCAACCTCTTCTCCGACGAGTCCGGCCAAAGAATTAAGCAAGGCGGGACAGCGGATGCAGACGCTCGCTCAAGATCTGACGCGGCAGTGGTCGGCAAGAGTAGAGTTAAAGGGTTCGGAACGTCGTGGAAAAATTATTTTTCACTTTGGATCACGGCAAGAGCTTGATCGTATTTTAGAAGCGATGCAAAATAATAAGATATGAGTCGTTCTCTCGATCTGAGCGTACCGTCTTCCCATGCTGGGGTTACTGGAGTCATTGACCACGGATGCGAATTCGAGGGAAAGCTCAGCTTTCAAGGAACGGTACGGATTGCCGGGACATTTAGAGGGGACATTTTTACGCCTGACACGCTGATCATTGGTGAGGGCGCCCGGATTTTTGGTCAAATCGACGCCGGAGTGGTGGTAATTAGCGGAGAGGTGAACGGCAGTGTCCGGGCCAAACACCGAGTCGAGATTCATCACCCCGCTATTTTCCGTGGCGATATTCTTACTCCTAGCCTGAGTGTTGATGAAGGCGTAATCTTCGAGGGCAGCAGTAAAATGGCCCACACGGTTCCTTCTCCTGTTCATTCTTTTCTTGCACCAGAAATATCCAAATAACTTGACCGCGCTCCTCGACGCGTGTTAGCCCCGTTGATAATTTCCCTAATCAATCTGGCCTTCTAACGGGGTATCAGCGGAATGAGCGCAATTCTTGAGCAGCTGGAGATCAACCGAACGTTCTTCATTCAGCTCGCTATTTTTGCAATTCTTTATTTGCTTCTCAGTGCGGTCTATTTTCGGCCGTTTTTGCGTCTTTTCGAGCACCGTCATCAGAGGACGGTGGCTGATCGAGAAGCCGCAGAACGTCTGATGATTCAGGCTAATCTCAAGCTGGACGAGTATCGGACGCAGCTTGCGGAAGAGCGACTTGCCGCAAAGAAGATTTATGAAGCGGCTCTCGATGAGGCCAAAAAGCAGGAAGCGGCCATCTTAGGGCGCGCAAGGGAAGAGGCAAAAAAGATCACGCAAGAAGCGGCGGATTCTGTGGCGCGTCAGCGCGACCAAATCAAGGCTCAGCTCGAGTTGGATGTCGAGGGCATGGCTCGTGGAATTTCTGAAAAGCTCCTTTCGAGGAAAATCTAAATGAGCGATTTGATTTACCCCTTTATCAATTTTTCGATTTTGATCGCCGTCCTTGTGGTCTATCTTCGTGAGCCGATTCGGGTTTTCGTTCGAACCCGCCATGAAAATTTACGTGACGAGCTTCAAAGAGTGCGGGACCTCTTAGTTCAGGCACAGTCCAAGTATGATGAGTTCTCGGGCAAGCTGAAGGCGATGGATGCTGAAATCCAGACGATGCGGGAGCAGGCCAAGCAAGATGGCGTGGCCGCCCAAAATCGGTTGCTCGCCGAAGCCCAACGTCTGAGCGCCACCATTATTTCAGATTCCCGGGCGGCCTCTGGCGGCCTCTATTCGCAACTTCGACATGAGCTCATTACTGATGTAGGGCTACGTGTGCTCAGTCGAGCCGAAGCCATTCTTCACGAACGTCTCACGGGAGATGATCGCGTGCGGATTCGGCAGGAGTTTTCGACCCAGGTGGAGAGTGCTCAATGAGTTTGCCCCTATCTTACGCAAGAGCACTTTATGAGGCCGCCAAGGATACCGGCGGAGCGACCACAGAAATGGACCAGCTCGAAGAACAGCTGGACTCCTTTTCGATGATGTTAGAGACGCATCGAGATCTTCACAAAATCTTGCTTGGGCCGATCGCCTCTTTGAAGGAAAAAACCGCCATTATCGAGGAAATTGCAAAAAGGGCTGGTTTTCCGGTTCTTTTGCGTCATTTTGTTTTGTTGCTGATTGCAAAGGACAGGCTTTCGTTTTTTTATAAAATTAGAGAGGCGTTTTCGACCGTGCGGTTAGCTGCTGAGGGAGGCGTTTCGGGGCGCTTGGTGTCGTCCGAGCCGTTGACCGATTTGGACATTCAAGGGTTGGCGGCGGCGTTTAGTAAAAAGTTGGCGAAAAAGGTGGCGTTTTTGGTGTCCACGGACGCGTCTTTGCTCGCAGGAATGAAAGTTACAGTGAATGGCGTAACCTATGACGGTTCTTTGAAGACGCAACTTCAGCAGCTTCGGGACAGCGTTATGACGGGTTATGCACCCAGGTAAAAGCGGTAATTAGGTTAAAAGTTTCGAGGAAAATTATGCAGATTCGGCCAGAAGAAATTACTCAAATCTTAAAATCACAGCTCACCAACTTCGAAAAAAAGTTGGATGTTTCCGAAACGGGCACCGTTGTGGCAGTCGGGGACGGCGTTGCCAAGGTTTACGGCCTTGACAAGGCGATGGCAGGCGAGTTGGTCGACTTTGGTGGTGGTGTCTCAGGGATGGTTTTGAATCTCGAAGAAGAAAGCGTCGGGATTGCCATTCTCGGTGATGATACACGCGTTAAGGAAGGATCTATTGTTCGTCGCACCGGTAAGATCGTGCAGGTTCCGGTTGGCGAGGAACTTTTGGGACGCGTCGTAAATGCTCTTGGGCAGGCGATTGATGGTAAGGGCGACATTGCGGCGAAGAACTTTCGTAAAGTTGAAATTAAGGCACCGGGGATTGTCGATCGTCAGTCCGTCAAAGAGCCCCTTCAGACTGGGTTAAAGGCGATCGATGCGATGATTCCAATTGGCCGCGGCCAGCGCGAGTTGATCATTGGTGACCGGCAAACGGGCAAGACGGCCGTGGCCATCGACACCATCATCAATCAAAAGGGTAAGGGCGTTTTTTGTGTTTACGTGGCCATCGGTCAAAAGCAATCCACAGTCGCCCAAGTGGTTGATAAGCTTCGTCAGCATGGAGCGCTTGAACACACTATTATCGTTGCTGCGACGGCCGCTGAGCAAGCACCCTTGCAGTTTTTGGCGGCCTATACGGGTGTGACGATGGGCGAGTATTTCCGCGATAGCGGCCGGCATGCCTTGATTGTGTATGACGACTTGACTAAGCAAGCGCAGGCCTATCGTCAGCTTTCTCTTTTGCTTCGACGTCCTCCGGGCCGCGAAGCTTACCCTGGTGACGTGTTTTACTTGCATTCGCGTCTTCTTGAGCGTGCAGCCAAATTGTCAGATAAGCTCGGCGGAGGTTCTTTGACCGCTTTGCCGATTATTGAAACTCAGGCGGGCGACGTGTCGGCCTATATTCCGACTAATGTGATTTCTATTACAGACGGACAAATCTTTTTGGAAACCGATTTGTTTTATTCCGGTATCCGTCCAGCCGTGAACGTGGGCCTCTCGGTTTCACGCGTCGGCGGCAGTGCTCAAATCAAAGCGATGCGTCAGGTCGCAGGAAACCTTCGCCTTGAATTAGCGCAATATCGCGAAAAAGCCGCTTTTGCGCAGTTTGGCTCGGATCTCGACCCCGCCACGCAAAAGCAATTGGCTCGAGGGAAACGGTTGACTGAAATTCTGAAACAAGGCCAGTACGTTCCCATGCCCGTTGAGCGGCAGATCGTTGTGATCTACGCTGGGACACATGGTTACTTGGATAAGTACCCGGTTGAAAAGTTGGGTCAGTACGAGGCCGAGCTTGCCACCTTTTTGGACAAAAAATATCCCGAGATTTTTGCGGGCATTAGTAAATCCGGAAAGTTGGACGACGTTCGCGCGCAGGTGGAAGTGGCAATTAAGGAATTCGACGGAATTTTTCAGGCCTAATCCGCTTTGAATCAGTCAACGAAACGAGTAATCCATGGCTAGCATCAAGGACTTAAAAAAGCGCATCGGCACTGTGAAGAATACACAGCAGACGACGCGCGCCATGAAAATGGTGTCCGCCGCCAAGCTTCGACGAGCCCAGGACGCGATTCATAGTCAGCGTCCTTATGCCAAACGCCTCGGCGAGCTCATTGCATTGATGTCGTCGCTGGCGACTGAACCGGTTGAATCCCCGCTTTTGAAACGGGAACGCGAACTCGAAGATGGCGAAAAGAAGAAGGTCGTTCTAGTTTTGGTGACCTCAGACCGTGGGCTTTGCGGTCCTTTTAACTCGAGCATTATTAAGACGGCCCAAAAGTGGGTCAAAGATAACGGCGCTCAATACCAGGCGGTTGAGTTTATGTTCCTGGGGCGTAAGGGATTTGAATTCTACCGAACCAAGAAAGTTGCGCTCATCGGAACCCATTTTCAGGAGCTTGCGGGCAAAGTAACATTTGCTAACGCAAAAAAGCTGTCGGATGCCCTCATTGAGGTCTATGTCACCGGGCGTGCGGATGAAGTCAAGTTTGTGTTTAACGAATTTGTCAATGCCGTGACCCAACGGCCCGTAGTTTTGGATTTTTTGCCCATCAAGGCAAAAGAAAGCGATTCTTCCGGCCAGGAAGGGGCCTCAGGCGGGACGCCTGTGGATCAGGCGATGTATATCGTACGTCCGAGCCATGCAGTCGTTCTCCAGGAGTTGATCGCCAAAAACTTTAGCGCCCAAGCATTCAGGGTGATGTTGGAGTCTCAGGCGGGTGAACATGGGGCACGAATGTCTGCGATGGAGAATGCGACGAAAAATGCCGGCGATATGATTAAAAGTCTATCGCTTCAGTACAACAAACAGCGACAAGCCAGTATTACGAAGGAGCTTCTCGAAATTATTTCGGGCAGCGAATCGCAAAAAAGTTAAAAGTTTATAGGATTAAAAGGAGAGAGTCATGTCAGCATCAGCGCAGTCTCAAAATATGGGACGGATTAAGCAGGTCATCGGACCGATCGTTGACGTTGAGTTTGAGTCTGGGCACCTTCCTGCGATTTATCACGCAATTAGGGTGACGAACTCGGCCAACAACGACAAAGAGTGGAACCTCGTATTAGAAGTGGCGCAGCACCTCGGTGAAAACACCGTTCGTTGCGTTTCGATGGATAGTACAGAAGGCCTGGTTCGTGGGCTGCCCGCGCGGGACACGGGCGACCAAATTCAAATGCCGGTCGGTCGCGAGACCCTTGGACGCATTCTGAATGTCATCGGGGAACCCGTTGATGAGGGCGGTCCAGTCAGTCACAAGAAGACCTATCCGATTCACCGTCAACCCCCTGCTTTTAAGGACCAGTCGGTGACTGTGCAGCCTTTCTTTACGGGCATCAAAGTCGTCGACTTGCTGGCACCTTATGCTCGCGGTGGCAAGATCGGCCTGTTCGGTGGGGCCGGCGTGGGTAAGACCGTGTTGATCATGGAGTTGATCAATAACATTGCAACCCAGCACGGTGGATATTCGGTGTTTGCCGGTGTGGGTGAGCGAACCCGCGAAGGCAACGACCTATGGATGGAAATGAAGGAATCGGGAGTTTTGGCCAAGACCGCACTGGTTTATGGTCAGATGAATGAACCGCCAGGCGCCCGCGCCCGCGTTGCGCTTTCCGCTTTGACGGTTGCAGAATATTTCCGCGACGAAGAAAACCAAGACGTTTTGTTGTTTATCGACAATATTTTCCGCTTTACTCAAGCTGGATCAGAAGTGTCGGCCCTTTTGGGTCGTATTCCGTCTGCTGTGGGTTACCAGCCCAATCTCGCCACCGAAATGGGCGAGCTGCAAGAGCGAATCACCTCGACTAACAAGGGATCCATTACTTCCATCCAGGCGATTTACGTTCCTGCCGATGACTACACGGATCCTGCTCCTGCAACGACGTTTGCTCATCTTGATGCGACCACCAATCTGTCTCGTCAAATTGCGGAGCTTGGAATTTATCCGGCAGTTGATCCTCTGGCGTCAACTTCTCGGGTGTTGGATCCTCGTATTGTGGGTGAGGAGCACTATAACGTTGCCCGAATGGTTCAATCCGTATTGCAGCGCTATAAAGAGCTTCAGGATATTATCGCGATTCTTGGGATGGACGAATTATCTGAAGAAGATAAATTGGCCGTGGCTCGTGCGCGTAAGATTCAGCGCTTCCTTTCACAGCCCTTCTTTGTGGCCGAACAGTTTACCGGCATGAAGGGTAAATTTGTGAAGATCGAAGACACGATTCGTGGCTTTCGCGAAATTTTCGAAGGGAAACACGATGAGTTGCCAGAACAGGCATTCTATCTCGTGGGCACCATTGAAGAAGCCGTCGAAAAAGCGAAGAGCTTGACTTGAAGCTGGTACCAATGAAGCAGGAGGTTTGAAATGGCATCGCTTAAACTCACCATTCTCTCTCCCGAGCGGAGACTGGCTGAAGGGCTTCTGATTGATGAGGTCACCCTCTGCGGAAGCGAGGGCCAAATTCAAATCCTTCCAGGGCATGCCGCCATGGTCGGAACGCTGGAAGACGGGGAAATTAGTTACAAACCGTCGGGGGCGCCCCGGGCTAAGGGTGTGATTTCTGCTGGATTTTTCGAGGTTCGTGATGACCTTGTCAGTGTATTGGCAGAGGCTCTTGAAATTCAGGACGGTAATTGGTAGGCATTTAAATCAGTCTAGCCAAACGTTCCATTTCAGTTATTCTATGAATTGAATTGAAACTCAACCCAAGTAGTTCGGCAATTTGCAGCGGAATACTGGTCTCAGCCTCCTTAGGGCTAATGGCGGGTATCGCTTTATCGTTGAGTAACACGTCTTCGTTGACGATCAATCCCCGGGCACTTGTTTGGATTACCCAAACGTCTTTTGGTATTTCTGAGGGGGCCACCCAGGCTCGGGTCGAGATGGCGGGATTGGCGGCCGGTCTTCCCTCGGAGGCTAAACCGCTTTGGACCCCTGTGACGGCACTGAGTCACCGCCGCAAATGGATTGACCGTGTTAGAAGTGTGGCGGCAGCGCCGGAACAAAACAGAGTGGGCGATGACAGCAGTGTCTATCGACAGTTTTACCGTCAAATGCGAGCCCAGTTTTTTGCCGCAATTCGTCCAGCTGGTCCTGTCCCCCAACAAGTGGCTATTCAGCCAGTTTTGATTATCCAGAAACCCAAAAGTGCAAGTCAGGCCAAGGTGACTACTCGGTCGCTGGCGCGGCACCATGGTTCGGTTCGGGTAGAGACGGTTCCAGGGCGAAGTGTCAGGTTAGCGACGAATACTCAAAGCTCAACAGAAGATGCACGAGGGGAGTTGATTGAGGCGGCAGTCACCCCGTTGGCGACCGCCTATGATGTTTTCCGGCAACAAACAGAAAACACCTATAAGGAGATTGCCGCAATCGCCCAGAAACTTTTTGGGGTCCAGGAAGCGTCAGCCCAAGAGATTGAAAAATCGGCCCCGGTTGTTGCTCAGTGGGTCACGCGAATGAATATTCAAAACCCCACCCAAAGCCCGCGAGTCCCGTCTGTGTTGCAGAGCCAAAAGCTAGCCCAAGGGGCGGCCGATAAATTATCCAACGATCATTTGAATATCCACGGACGGCAGGATGGATTACGCAGGAATGAGTATCCAATTGAGGTACATCCGACTCCGGCACCAACGCTTTCGCCAGTGACTAACCATGTGGTTGAAGCCTTTGAGTGGTCAACCCCGGTGGAGCCGGTGCTTGAAGAAACGTTAACGACTGAAGGTTGGATGACTATCCGTGCTGCTGATCATTGGCCAGTCATCTATTGGAATCCATCGAACAAGAATCAGGCAGCAATGATTTCAAATAATACGGCGCTTATGTTGGCTAAGCGCGTAGACCTTGCCTTAACGCCACAAGCTGACACAGGAATCGTTTTTGGAAAACTTCCCGCTGGCTGGGAAGTTGAACTTTCTGGCCGGGCGGAAAAAGTAGTTTATCTGGATTATCACAACGGATTAGCACCCACGGCAGAGGCGCCCCGAACCTTTGCTTTTCTAAATGTCGCACCGGGTACGCAAATGATGGTGATCAAGTCGGTTCCAAGTGGGCGGACTTCATCAGTGGGGTTCGCTGTTGTTAATGGTGCTTCGACCTATCTGGATTTCACTCAAATGAGTCCGCGCAACATAAGCGGTTATGTTTTGGATGTTGGCAATGAGGCGGCACAACCTTTGGCAGGGGTCGTGGTGAGTATTGTTGGGCAGGCTAATCGCGTGTTTTTGACCGGCGCTTTAGGGACCTTTCAGTTTGATTCCGTCGACACCATTTCGGATATGCCACTTTACCTCGAGACTGCGAGCGTCACCGGATACAAACATCGATATCGCGTGTCGCCTATGGGACCGGTTGCTGATCTCAAATTATATCGTCTTTCGGACCAACAGATTCAGGGTTGGGTGGGGC
>JBBCAW010000032.1:0-7591 GCA_051382295.1 Bdellovibrionota bacterium FG-1
TGATTTTCTTTGTCTTCATTACGGTCTCCTCGGTTGTTTATGGCTTGGGTTGTTTTGTGACTTCCCTAACCAACGTCAATCGAGGGGACTTTTCAATAACTTCGTGCACCACCCTCTAGTGTTTTTTCAGCATAGCGACTGCCGGATTATCTCTAAACGCCACGACTGGGGTGATCTCGGGTACCCCGACAACTGTCGTTTGGTCGACGTCTTACGTCGTGACGGCAACAAACAGCGGCGGTGCCACCACCGCGACACTCACGATCGTTATCAACGCTGTTCCGACCTTGAGCTATAGTGCCTCGACTGGGACCACCGGAACAGTTGGGACCGCGATGTCAATTACGCCATCGACACTCGACGCGAATGGGGCGCCCATCACAAATTGTGGGATTCAAAGTGGGACTACGGCGCTTCCCGCATACCTCACCGTAAGTCCAACGACCTGTGTGATTTCCGGAACCCCTACTTCTGCCTTATCCCTGACGACATATAAATTGGTGGCCACGAATTCAGTCGGGACTTCATCGACAGCGAGTGTAACATTAGCCGCGATTCCCGGTGTTCCGACTTTAAGCTACAGCGCCTCGACCGGCACCATTGGTGCAATTGGTCTTCCGAGTACACCCGCGATGTCAATCGCTCCATCAGCTCTTTTGGCGAATGGGGCTTCAATCGCTTACTGTGGTATAAAGGGCGGCACCACCGCTTTACCCAACTATCTGAGCGTAGCCGCGACCACTTGCGTGATTTCTGGAACCCCCACCTCTGCATTGACGGCGACGACCTATACACTCGTGGCAACCAATTCGGTTGGAATATCGGCGAGCGCGAGTGTAACGCTATCGGTCAGCGTTGCGCCACCTACTCTCTGGTACGGGTCCTATGGCACTCCCTACCAATTCACAGGAACAGTTGGCACAGGGATGAACCTTTCCGGCTCCATAGATTCAATATTTTCCATCACAAATTGCGGAATACAAAGTGGAACGACTGCGTTACCCTCATATCTCAGCGTAGATCCATCGACCTGCGCTATTTCTGGAACCCCCACCTCAACATTGACCGCGACCACCTACGCATTGACAGCGATGAGTTCGGCCGGGACTTCGGTGCCCGCTACGGTGACACTTCAATTTGACGCTGCAGCTCCAATCTTGAGTTATTTATCCTCTACCGGGACAACCGGCGCGGTCGGTACCCTAATGTCCGTGGCACCTTCTACCCTCAGTTCGCGCGGCGCGTCGATCACCTCCTGCGGGATCAAAGGTGGAACGACGGCGCTTCCTGGGTACTTGAACGTGAATGCCACGACTTGCGTGATATCGGGGACACCGACATTAACCCTGACGGCAACAGCTTTTACGCTAGTAGCCACAAATTCGGCGGGTACTTCATCAAACGCCACAGTAACGCTCGCTGCTAATCCCGGCGTTCCGGTCCTGAGTTACTCATCGTCAACAGGAACCACCGGCGTAGTTGGTACCGCGATGTCAGTCACGCCGTCGGCTCTTACGACGAACGGCGCGAGCATCACCGCTTGCGGAATCAAGGGTGGCACCACTGCGCTACCTGGGTATCTGAGCGTCAACTCGGCCACCTGCGCAATTTCCGGAATACCCACCTCGACGCTCTCGGCGACAGTATATACGCTCGTGGCGAGCAACTCGGCGGGTGCTTCATCGAACGCAGTGGTTACTCTTGCAGCCAATCCAGGAGTCCCAACGTTGAGCTTTTCTACATCGACAGGAATCACAGGCACTGTTGGCGCTGCAATGTCGGTCACTCCTTCAATGCTTACGACCAATGGTACTTCGATCACGGCCTGCGCAATCAAGGGCGGAACCACCGCTCTCCCCGGTTACCTGAGTGTGAATGCCACGACCTGCATAATTTCAGGAATGCCGACCTCAATACTGGCTGCAACGACCTATACGCTGGTGGCCACAAATTCGGCGGGCACATCCTCCGACGCTACCGTGGTACTCACCGCTGTTAAGATCACGTCGGTATCGGCTGGGCGAAGCCACACGTGTGCTTTTTCCAGTGCTGGCACCGTTTATTGTTGGGGCGATAATTTTTATGGCCAACTTGGTAATAATTCCACCACCGCGTCTCACTCGCCAATCAAGGCTATTTCTCAGACGGGGACAGGGTTTCTTTCCGGAATTACCACCGTCGGATCCGGTGATTACCATACTTGTGCGAGTTCAAATTCAACGGGTTACACCTACTGCTGGGGTTATAATAACTTCGGGCAACTCGGCAATAACTCCACTGTTGCATCGCTAATTCCCGGTCAAATATACTCCACCCCAATTACCTTTGCCTCAGTCTTGAGATCCTCGGACGGGGGCTTCACCTGTGGGTTGGCGGCAGGTGTCAATGTCGGTGGGGTGTATTGCTGGGGAAATAATTTTTCAGGGCAGCTGGGGAATAACTCAACAACGCAATCAAATGTTCAGGTGGGTGTTACGGTTATTGGTTTTGGAAACACCGCGATCGCAACCGGCTCTAACCATGCCTGCGCGATCTCGGCCGCTGGCAATGTGTTTTGTTGGGGTTTCAATGGTTCCGGTCAGCTTGGAAATAATACGATCACGGACTCACATACACCCGTAGAAGTTCTTGGGGTTGGAGGTGTGGGACACCTTTCCGGAATCGTCGCAATCGCGGCAGGGTTCGGCCAAACTTGCGCGGTTTCAAGTTCTGGGGGTGTTTATTGCTGGGGTGACAATTTTAGGGGAGACCTTGGAAACAACTCCACGACAGAAAGCAACACGCCAGTTCAGGTTTTAGGAGTCGGAGGCTCTGGATTTTTATCTGGGATTGTCGCCATCGAGGCGCGTCAGGCGCATTCCTGCGCTTTGTCTAGTTCCGGGGCTGTTTATTGCTGGGGCGACAACGGCGCTGGCCAGCTTGGAAACGGCTCTACAACTGAGTCGGACACCCCGGTAGCTGTTCTTGGTGTAGGGGGCTCAGGGACCCTCTCTGGGATCTCAGCCATTTCAGCGGGCATGGCGCATTCCTGCGCTCTTTCCACATCGGGCGTTACCTTTTGCTGGGGGGCGAATTCTACCGGTCAACTTGGGGACGGCTCCACAACGAGCACGAGCACACCGGTTCAAGTGACTGGTTGGTAATGTGTTTCAGACTAATAAACTCGGACGAGGAAAGGATAAGACAGATGAAACGATATGATGAAATTCTTAAGGCATTTGAAGCCCATGTTTCGGCTGAAGTTGAGCGTCTCGTTGCGGATGACGAGGTTGGAAAGAGCGGCCGGACGAGGTCGGAAAAGGTGAAGGCTTGCCAAGAGCACTGGGCGAGCTTTCGCTCAACCAGCATAATGCAGCAATTCAGCATTACACAGCGGAAGGTCGAGGCGGCACTTCTGGATCGTTGCGGAAGCGATCACAGGGATCTCAAGGCAGAATTGGATAAGATCTTCGATGAAGCCTCACTAAAACCTAAACTCGATCGCCTGAGTGGGACTCAGGAGGCGTTACAGACCGCAGGTGATAAAGCCAAAGGTTTGGTCGACAAACATGACTCCAGAAATTTTTTCATTGAGGGGTGCATTGCCATGATTTTTGACCCAAAGTATTATTGGTCGGGTCAAGGAAACGTTGACATCTGCAAATCACACAAGGAGATTGATTCGGCTCTTCATGATGCGCACACCCTTGAAGAGAGGTTTAAGAGGGAATTACATGACCTTAATAAGTGCGTTTCGGATTCGATAAACTACCAGATCGAGTCAATTGAGCTCATCGAGTCAAAACACCAGAGGCGACAGTCGGCTTAGGCCGCCGCCGGGGAGGGGCAGGGCTTCCACGCGAGGGGTTGGTCCGGAGCAACATTGTCACCCCGGGCCACGTTAATCGCTATCCATCCCGCAACCGTTTCAAGATACCCTCCAGTACGCGAATGACCTCCGCTTTGCTCTGCGCCCCCAGCCCAGGTGAGTAGTGGACCCTTAGAGTGAAGGTCTGCGCCTTGGCGTTTTCTTTGAGGTAAACCGGCTGGGATATTGCTCTTCCTCCAGACAGGGGTCCAGAGGGCTTCCGCGGCTCCCGAACCTCTTTGCTGCTCGTGACCTCTCCATTCTGGATAGCGGTCATGGACGCTTGGGGATCAGCGGAATAAGGGAGTTCGAGCAACATCGACCTGGAAAGTTTCGGATCCGAAACTTTGTGTTCTCTGATGAACTCAGCGGCCTTCAAGCACTTTGATACGTACGACTTGGCCTTTCCGAGCGCCTGAGCGAGTTCGACTTGATTACCCCTAAAGACGTGAACGAGCTTCGCCACCCCCAAGATTTCATCGAGCGGTGCAAGCGATTCACGCTGAACGTTCTCAATCATGGCTAAGACCGCCGCTCCGTCCTCGTCCACATCAATGATCCGGCATGGAATTGAAGTGAGTCCTGCCTGCTTGGCCGCAGCAAGTCTTCGGTGACCTGCGATGAGGGTGAGTTGACCGGTCTGGGTCTTTGTGACCAACACGGATTGTAGGACCCCCCACCGCTTTATGGAGTCGGAGAGCTCCGAGAGGTCACCCGGATCTTGCCGAGGATTTTGGCCGGTACGGATCAGAGCGCAGGGTAAACAGATGGCTTGGGTGTCTTTTGAGGGTTCGTTATCCAAGAGATGTTGGGAGGCCACGGGTTGAGTCCGTGGCTGAAAGCGTTTTGTGTTCATGAGCGGATCCTTTGTAATAGGGTTTGAGTGACGAGGTCGAAGTCTTGATGCTGGCAAGGTTTTTGAGCGGCCATGTCTTCAGGTATTGCGATTCGGCGACGTATGGGCGGGGCCAAGACGCGATCGCCGTACTGAGCGCTCAGTGCGGCCAAGACTTCGCGGTCCAAGAGATTACGCTGATCAAATAGGCTCGGGATAATAAGCCAGCGCAGGCGTGGATTCAGGCGTTTCTGAATGAGGGTGATGGTTTGTGCGAACCCAGCGAGTGCGTCAAACGCTGGTGGGGAGCACATAACGGGACTAACGACCACGTCGGCAGCGACGAGAGCCATTGTGACCAAAAGGCCCTGGCCGGCCGGACAATCGATCAAGACAAAGTCGTGTTCAACTGGCTCGATCGCCTCTGAAAGCGCGTATTGACGGTCAAGGTCATTGGCTAACGCCACTTCGATCCCGGTCAGCATCGGGCTCGCCGGAATGATCGAGAGGTTGCTGCCGTAAGCAGGTAGCGCTGGCAATAATGCCTTCGCGGCGGCTACCCGCCGAGTGAGAACGTCAAAGGCGCTGGGCTCATAGGTGGTGTTGAGTATGGCTTGGGTGAGGGTGGCCTGGGGATCCTGATCCCAAAGAAGCAATCGAGAGTGTCGGGCGATGTGGCTGCCGAGGCCCCATGTCAGCGTTGATTTGGCAGAGCCCCCCTTACCGGCGGCGATTGCGATGATGGTCATGTGAGCCTTTCCGAACGCGGTTATTCGCGCTCTAAAAGGCTTATTCCAGAAGAAATTGATATTTCGCCTGGGCCAGGGCCTCGATTTTTTTACTCCATCGCTGAATTGTGCATCGCGGCGTTGATCACCACAAGGATTTCACTATCGCGTTAGGAAACCCTTGCAGCCGCCCCATCATTGATGGATAAGAGCCGCCTACCAGAGGGGATTTTATGATCGAAGCCAAGCTGATCAAACGCTACCAAAACCGCAAACTTTACGACGCTAATGAGTCGATCTACGTGACCCTTGATGATGTCGCTAAAATGATCAAAAACGGCGCTGACATAAAGGTAATCGATCACAAGACAAAAAACGACCTCACTGCAATCACGTTGACCCAGCTTCTTTTTGAGCGTGAACGAAAAGTAGAAGTGCAGCCCTCCGTAGATCTTTTGAAGGAAATCATCAAGCACGGGGACAGCTCTTTTTCGGGATACATTCAGGCAAAGATGGCGACTGAACTCGTGCAGTTTGACGGAGAGCAATCCCAGCAACCCACGATGAATCAGTAATTCTGTGCAGGAATCAACGGTCACAGGCGGTGAATCCTCTGTAACCAACCCACCCTCTTGGTCAGGTGCGCTATTACGCTGCTCCAGGGAGGCTCAAGATATCTCCATCAAGGATTTATCAAAGACGACCAAAGTCCGCCGCGGCCTCATTGAGGCCATCGAAACCGATGACTTTGGCAGTTTGCCTGACCGGGCTTATTTGCGAGGCCTTCTTGCCCAAATCGCAAAGGCCTTGGGGCTGCCTGAGGATGAGGTTTCGAGGAGCTACATGCAGCGAATAGTTCAGACCCTAAAATAACTGTCGACCGAAGGCCTTTTCTGAGTGCGATGATTCGCGCTCAAGGGTCTTACGACCGAAAATGTTTGAAATTTGACGGTGGGCGGGGTCTTGATTTTGAGAATTCGAATTTGGTGGGTTTTTTTAAAAATCCGTACGATATTATGCGAATTCCAGCTACAGTTAAAAAATGGCTAAACTCAGTACCCAACAGATCAAGGATCTTGCGAAAAAAATCATTGCGAAGAGTCCGGGTGGCATTCGGTATGGTCAGTTAGTTAGGGCAATATCTGGCGAGGCCCCGGAGACTCCAAAAAACACCATTAATGGCAGCATTTGGAACCTCGAGACACAGTTCCCAACAATCATAACCAAGCCAAGTCGAGGCCTTTTTAAGTTGGTGGGCGATGAGGAAATTGAGATAGCGCCGCCAAAACCGGAAGCCGGAAAGCCGCGGGTGGTGGAGTCAGATTTCTATGTGTCATTTTCAGAGTGGCTTAAGAATGATTTAGATGAAGTCACTGACAGCGTTGATCTCGGTGGTGCAGCGATACGGACAAAATGGGGAACACCTGACGTGGTGGGTGTCTACAAACCGCTTGCATCAAATTTGATCAAGTTTCCGCTGGAAATCGTATCAGCAGAAATAAAAACTGAACCGCAAGCTCCTGTCGTCGCGTTCGGGCAGGCGATTTCATATAGGCTCTTTTCTTCAAAAACTTATATTGTGATGCCTTCGTCCGTGACGGAGGAGGACTCAAGTAGACTTGAAGCCCTTTGCATGCTGTTCGGGGTTGGACTGGTACTTTTTGACCTGAACGTCGAGGATCCTAATTTTACAATCAGGGTTCGCGCTCAGCGTTTTTCGCCGGATATGTTCTATGTTAACGAGTTCGCCGATAGGCTGCGGCTTCATGATCCAGAGAAATTTGAAAAGCTGTTCCGTTAGCTTCCGTTTTAAGTGCAAAGGGAATAACTATGAACACGAAAGCTGATACCAAGAGGATCCTAGCGGGACTCAGTGGAGCATGGGATGACTTACGAAAACGCCGATCGAACCTTGAAGACTCCGTTTTCGATTACTCCCGGGGAATGTCGGACGAAGATAATGAGCATGGCATCACTGACTACTCGGAAGAGATTTTTTCCTGCTTATCCGGTTGTCACTTAATAGCATTTAAGCTACGGTGCGTCGCAGAGGGTTTTAGCGATGCCAACTGCGGGTCAAAAGCCACCGCCACCGAAAAACTCCCCTCCTGAATATCCGATAACCCATCTGGACTTTCAGCTCATGTTTCCTGATGAGGCGGCATGCCTCCTCTATCTGGA
>JBBCAW010000033.1:0-70469 GCA_051382295.1 Bdellovibrionota bacterium FG-1
CACCCCAACTGGCGACCTACCTGCCGACGCCTACAGCCGTGCCGGCGAGGCACTTCCGGAAGGCTTCACTCAGTTCTCTGGATCTCAAGCTGAGTGGGACAAGCTCAAGACTGAAGGCAATCTCGTGCCGTTCACGGATACCAACAATCAAAATGCCTCCGATACCGCTCAGGCTCAGAAAGACCATGCCGAAGGCACCATCAACGCGTTCTTGCTCTTACACCCCGAGTTCAAAGATCAGATCGAGCAACTCACTGGCCCAGTGGACACCTCCACGCGTTCGGCGCAAGACGTGAACCTCCGCCTTGAAGGTGGCGTTTATTTGCATGATGTCGTGCTCAAGGACGGCAAATCCCGCACCTATGCTTTGCTAGACAGCAACTACAGCCGCCAAATTCTCGCGGGCGGGCTTGAAGCTTTCAGTCCGAACAAAGCCGCTCACAGCACAGCCAAAGTTTACGAACATTTTTACGATCTATTCAGCCAGGACCCACGCTTCAAGGAGTTTGAAAGCCGTTTTAAGACTCCGGCGGACGTCTATAAAATGAAGGACGTAAAGTCGATTTTAGCTGAAGTCAGCCAGTTCGACGTCATCAAACAACTCAAGCCCATCTTACTGGACTTTGACCCCCGCCCGACTCCTCAAAATGAGGAGGGCTATGGCACCGGCGGCGATCGGCACACCAACTGGTGCTCGACCTTGTCCACCCAAGGAGTGATGGGTTCAAGCTTCAAATTCCCGCTCAAATTTTACACCACTTCCGTGAAGGACCAAGCCGGTCGAGGGAGCTGCGTAGCTTTCGGAGTGAATGCGGCCTTAGAAAGCGCCTGGGCGCGCGACACGGGCAACTACATCAACCTCTCCGAACAAGATCTTTACTACCACATGAAGGGCTTCTGGTGGCCGATGGGTGACTCCTATGGGGACGGCTCCGACCAGCACGCGATTTTTGACCAAATGGTCTCGCTGGGTGGCGGCTATTACGTGCCCTTCGAAACTCAGTGGAACTATAATCCCTCGCTCAGTCGCACTCAAGATCCAGAACATTGTGGCCAACCCGGCTTCCCCGCTTGCCTGCGTAAATACACGCACTCCTGCGATGGCTATTCAGAATTCTGTTCCGACACGAATCATCAAGGCCGCGCCGCGTGCATCCAATCCAATGGGTACAACTACTGTGGCTACGCCGGCCAGGTCGATTCGACCGCACAGCAAGTTCGGGCCAAGGGTGACGCTGAACTTTGGGACATGGCCGACAAAGACAAATCAGTGGCATGGACGATGATCGCCCTGCTCTTGAAGTCTCCCGTAGTTGTCGGCCTCTCCGTGACGCCGAGCTTTGATGGTGTCGATGCGGATGGTTACGTTCATTACGCGGGAACCGGCGAAAAAAATCGAGGCGGCCACGCCCTCGAAGTCGTGGGCTTTATCGGTGATTCGTATCTCCCCGCGGGGGCCGCTAAAGCCGGCGCAGCTGGCGGTGGCGGTTATTTCATCATCAAGAACAGCTGGGGCACCTGCGCCGGCGATGCGGGCTACTACTACATCCCGTACCAATGGATCAAAACCTATGCCTACTCAATGGTGGTTCTCAACGGAATCAGCCATAAATAAGCCAAAAGTCAGGTCCTGATACTCATGAAGGCCGGGGCAGTTGCTCCGGCCTTTACCCTTTTGGTGTGGTGCCGAGGACCGGAATCGAACCGGTACGCCCCTTTCGAGACTCAGGATTTTAAGTCCTGTGCGTCTACCAATTTCGCCACCCCGGCACGGGATAACTCAAGAAGAGTCTCTTACTTAACTCGTTTTTGTGCTCCTGCCAACTGTTGGAGTGTGGCAGCGGCCCCAATTGTGTCAGAAATCACATAAAGGTGAATTCCGGGAGCCCCATAAGCCCTCAATTTCTGAACTTGACGGACCAAGGCATCCACTCCACGAGCAATGGCATCGGGACCATCCACTTCTGGGAGCATATCCAGCGTCGAGCGAGGGACGCTCACTTTGAACCGCGCCGCCATCTTCATGGCCTGCTCTCGGGTCTTTAGAAGCCGAGTCCCGGGCAAAATAGGCACTTCAATCCCCTGCTTGACACAAAGGTCTCGATAGCGGGCATAAACTTCAGGATCAAAAAGCATGTCGGTCATCCCGTACTCAGCACCGGCATCGACTTTGATCTTGAAATACTCCCAGCTCGCCTGCTCATCAGCAAACTCAGGGTAGACGGCCGCGCCGATACAAAAATCAGTTTTTTCGCTTCCCTCAGGCTGGGGTCCCCCTGGACGAGGAAGGTACTTACCCTCATTTAAGTCTTTGATTTGCTTAATGAGTTCATAGGCAAAATTGTATCCACCCTCACGTGGTTTCCACTCGGGCTGCCCATTCGGGGGATCTCCCCGCAGGGCCAAAATATTTCGCACCCCAAAATAGTGATGATCCATCAACTGATTTTCGACTTCGGCTGGAGTCAAATCCCGGCAGGTAAAATGCGCAATCGCCGGAATCTGAAACTGGTCTTTAATCACCTGCGTGATCGGAAGACTGCCGCCGCGAAGACTGCCGCCCGCCCCCTTCGTGACCGAAAGAAACTGCGCTCCCGCATCAACCAGCGTATGAACCTGCGCTAAAACCTTCGCCTGTTCCGAACCATTTCGAGGCGGAATGATCTCGGCAGAAAGAGTAAAGCGATACCGATTCAAAAAATCCGTCAGTTTCAAATCGGGCTTGAACGGAAAATGCACCATCATGAATGAATTTGCTCCGGGGTCCGATCATCATAGCATTCAAATGGAATGTCCAGCTCACAAGCCAAGGCTTTGAGTTCGGCCAGATAATCGCCACAAACCGTCATCGGATGATTGGAGTTAATCTTTTGTTCAATGCGACCGCAAAGCTTGAGGTACCAATGCGGCCAATCAGGACTACACTTTGCCGAACGCTCTAGCCATTGTTCATGAGTCGGCACATCAGTCACGCCACGGCCCGCACACAAATAGAGGCGGTTATTGCGATAAGAGAACCGAGCCCAAGTGACTACTCCGGGTTTGCGCACCACCACCGAGGAGGTTCCTCCGCCATGCGCAAAGTACATCGGCGTCTGACGCTCCGACCAGGCGCCGGCGAACGAATCATCCCGTCCCTGCGCAAAGAAGGGAGCGAGCGAGCCTGAATTCACAAACCAATACAGCCCTTGCTTGGAATCCCAATAGCGCAAGTCATTGAAGCCCACGGGTTCGCCCTGAGCGAACATTTTGAGCACTTGCATCGTCAAAGCGGCACCGTCGTCCGCTTCGGTCGAAGCGACAAACGTGGTTCCATCTCCCTCAGGACGCAGGCGATTATTCAAAAGACCCAAAGTCAAATCGGTCGCCGGATAATGGTCAATCCAATCCAGTTGATCCTGAACGCCGATAAAATCCAGGCCGTATTCTTTTTTAAGATCTAAGAGCGCAAAATAAACCTTCATCTGAAAAACGACCATTTCGCGCGTCAGTTCGCGAGAAGGATCTTTCCCTAAACGAATATCGAACTCATGATCGATCAAATACTGCACGGCCTTTTCAGCTCGTTTCGTCGGAATTTTGTCCGCCATTTTGGCTAATCTCAGTCCATCAAAACCCTCGCGCGCTACGCCAAAAATTTGCAAAAAATCAGCTTCGGAAATCTTGTTCCACATTTGCATCGAACGTGGACCGATCGCTCCATAAATTTGTCCACGAAGCTGTTCACGAACACGGCGAGCAGCCGCGATGGCCTTGGCCGTCACATCGACTTCGATCGTTTCAGGACACTCTGGCTCGTACTTCCCCGTATGCAAAAACGTGGAAATCGCGTGCTCGTAGTCTTCATGGCGGTCAAAATGTTCCACAAAAAGCCGGCTTGTTTTGATTCCTACATGGGCCGTCCCAGATGCCGCAGCCAACAGACCGACCGCCCCCGGATAATCCGAAATCGCGCTTCCCAGCATCAACTTGGGGGTCGCTTCGGGTAAGTGCCACATCGGAGTCACCGAAAAATCGGGATAAGCCCACCCGGCCATGAAATTGATAAACCGCTGCCCCTTGGCTTCCTTGATGACACGAAGCCCCTCCGCCACGCTCGAAACTGGCTTATCCGCATTGAGAGGATTAGCCTTCCAACCACATTTTTCGATGACGGCAATAAGTTGCTTGAGCTGGTTGCTCGCTACCGGCCAAACCGTTCGATTCGGTTCATCGCGGCCGTCGAGCGGCATGTAGATATCGACCACTTTTGCATTCATCGTATGGTTGTTCATAAGTCCTTATTTCCCCTTCATCGCTTTAAGACGTGCCATCAATTGAGGCTGACGTCCAAACTGTTCCATCAAATCCCGATACATCAAATAAAGCTCGTCGTAAACGGTCGAGGCTCGCGGTTCAAAAACCCTTTGATGAGGCTTCGTCATCCGAACAATCGCCTCTTCAAGGATCGCAAAACCGCCTTCAGCCGGTCCTGCCGCCAACGCGCCAAAAATAGCTGCACCCAACGCCACCGCCTGATTTGAAGCCGCCACATGAACCGGCAAGCCCGTGACATCCGCGTAAATTTGCATCACCAGCGGATCGCAGGTTAAACCGCCACAAACCACCAATTCGTTCACTGGAATCCCCGCACCTCGATGCGCCTCGATAATCGCGCGAGTACCAAAAGCGGTAGCCTCGATCAAAGCACGGTAGACTTCTTCGGGTTTCGTATCGAGCGTCAGGCCCATGATCATTCCGGTTAAATCAGCGTTCATCAAGGGACTGCGATTGCCATTCATCCAATCGAGTGCAAGCAAACCCGAAGCACCGGGACGCAAGGCCGCCGCTTTTGCAGACAGCTCTTCAAAGCTATGCCCGATAAATTTCCGCGCAAACCAGCCAAAGATATCGCCCACTGCAGACTGACCGGATTCATAACCCACAAAACCAGGGATAATGCCATCACGCACAGCACCGGCGCAGCCATCAAAAAGTTTGAGTTGACGCGAAAGCGCCATATGACAAGTGGACGTCCCCATAATCATGGACATCGGACCTTCGCAATAAACACCCATGCCCGCTACGCCACTATGAGCATCAATGGTCGCCGCCGAAACTGGAGTTCCTTCAACGAGGCCCGTTTTCTCGGCAAAACTTCGCGAAACCCCACCCGCCCGCGAACCGGGAGCCACGATGTTTTTGAGCCATTTTTCATCAAGATCACGAAGAGCCGGCAGTGTCGGATCCAACGCTCCCAAGAAGGCTTTCGTAGGAAAACCCGACTCCGCATTCCACAGCCCTTTGTACCCTGCCGCGCAAGAGTTGCGCACAAACTGACCGGTCATCTGCTGCACGAACCAGTCCCCTGCATCGACAATATAAGTCGCGGCTTGATAAACGGCAGGAGCCTTGCGCGCTATTTCGAGACATTTAGGCAGCATCCATTCGCTTGAAATCGTGCCGCTGTAATACTTCAAAAACGGCTCTTGCCGTTCCCGCGCCACGGCATTAATCCGGTCGGCCTCAGTTTGCGCGGCATGATGCTTCCATAGCTTGACCCAGGCATGAGGTTCAGTCTTGAACTCATCCAGCAACATCAAGGGCGTACCGTCCGCCCGGATTGGAAGGATCGTGCAAGCCGTAAAATCCACGCCAATGCCATTAATCGAGGCCGCCGGAACCGTCGTTAAAACCTGGCGAATCGCGCGCGTGGCGGCATCGACGTAATCCCCCGCATGTTGAAGCGCAAAATCAGCCGGTAACTTTTGGCTCGTCCCTGGAAGCACATCGGTAATCACCCCATGCGGATACCGCTCGACGGCTTCAGCCATCTCAACGCCTCGATGAGTATCAATGGCCAAAACGCGCACCGATTCCGTACCAAAATCAATTCCGAGCGCAATCTTTCTTTGCGAATTTAGGGTCAAATTCATGGGATCCACTCTCCACCTTTACTCAGGTTTTCGGGGGTAAAAAAATGAGATTTGAGAGTAATCTCTTGCGCCACTTTTTGGCCCTGCAAAATTTGAAGCCCAGTCTCCACCGCCTCACGACCTCCCGTAGGATATTCAAAACTTGCCTTCAATATTCCTTGCCGAACGTAGGCCTGTCCCTCTTGCGGCAATCCATCAATGCCCACAAAAAGCATGTTTTTCTCGCGTCCCGCCGCTTTAGCAGCCAAATAGGCTCCGTGCGCGCCCGGATCGTTATGAGCGTAAACGACATCAATAGAGGACTGGACGGCTAGCGCGGACTCCATTTCTTTGCGGGCATTCGGCTCGAGCCACTTCATATCCGCATCAAAAACCACTTGCACGCCGGTTCCCTGAATGCCCTCACGAAAACCCCGATCGCGATCCTGCCCAGGCGTTGAGGTCATCAAACCCTTGAGCTCAACGACCTTGGCTTTGCCGCCCGAATGTTTCACAATCCACTGTCCTGCGGCCCGACCAATTTTACGGTTATCCGCACCAATAAAGGTCGTAAATTCTTTGCCGAGCACCCGTCGGTCCAGCACGACCACTGGAATCCCTTTGCGATATGCTTCCGCAATCGGAGGAGTCAGAGGGGCGGCTTCTTTTGGCGAAACAATAATCAGATTTACGCCGGCATTCACAAATTCTTCGACTTGAGCGCGCTGCTTGAGGGTGTCGTTTTGGGCATCTTTGAAAATCACTTCGACCTCAGGATGTTTCGCCGCCGCCGCTCGAATATCAGCATTCATTTGGACGCGCCAAGGCTCGCCCAAATTGCACTGACTCATTCCGATGACCCATTTTTTGGCCTGCGGCAAAGCGTAGGCCGAAGATGCAACACTCCCCAGAAGAACCCCACCCAAAGACAGAAAAAATGCAAAATTTTTCATTTCCAATTGACCCTTTTCTTCTTAACTTTTCTGGTTACCTTTGTCGGCGCTGAAATAAAACCGCCGCAATAATAATCAAGCCCGTCAGCATCAGCCGCATCGGCTCACCGACGGCATTGATGCTCAATATTTTTTCAAGGTATCCGATAGTCAGAGCGCCCAGGAACGTAAAAACCACACTCCCTCGCCCCCCCGTTAAACTCGTCCCTCCGATCACCACCATTGCTATTGCCGAAAGTTCGTAACCCACTCCGGCCTCTGGATCTCCCTGTTGTTCTTGGACCGCCTGACAAATTCCAGCCACCGCACTAAAAAAACCACAAAGAGCATACGCCAGAAGCTTGATTCCGTGAACCGGAACGCCCGAAAGGCGCGCCGCTTCTTCGTTGCCCCCTGTCGCATAGAGATAACGACCGAAACGGAGCTTGGCAAGCAGAACCCAGCACAAAATCACGCTAAAAAAGAAAATAACCGTGACGACCGCGATGTTTTCGCCCCAGATTTTCTGATCCAAAATTTCAAAAATTCGGGGCAGATCAACATAGGTAAAGGAACCATCCGGGGCCTGAATCGCCCGGGAAATCTTTTGCCCCCCCGAAAGCCATTTTGCCGCACCACGCGCCAAAACCATGAGCGCAAGCGTCGCAATAAAAGGCTGAATTTTTAGCCGCGAAACCAAGGTTCCCGACACTAAGCCGCTCAAAGTCCCGGCACCCAAACAAACTCCGATGGCCAGCCACGCAGGCCATCCCTGCTGCAGGGCAAGAATCGAAAACAACACCGAAACCAGCCCCAAAACACTTCCGACCGCGAGATCGATGCCGCCAGTAATGACTACCAGTGTCATACCGCAAGCCAAGATCCCGTAAACGGAGACCTGGCGCAACATGTCGCGGTGAGTGCTCCAATGATAAAACGTCCCTGAGGGATTAAAAATCAGACCGAGGAATAACACCAAAACCAAAGCCGCCAGTGCCCGCACCCAAGGTTTTCCAAACTTAAGCCCCTTCATGGAATCTCCCTCCCCATCGCAGCAGCCAGAATTTTCTCGGGTGTAGCCTCACTGCCGAGATATTCTGCCGTCACCCTTCCCCGATGCATGACTAAAACCCGATCAGAAAGGGCTAAAAGCTCGGGCATTTCTGACGAAATCAAAACGACCGCTAGCCCCTTTTCCGTCAGCCCCCGAATCAACCGATAAATTTCATGTTTGGCGCCGACATCCACCCCGCGCGTCGGCTCATCCAAAAAAAGAACCCGCGGATGAGTTTCGAGCCATTTAGCAAAGGCCACTTTTTGCTGATTTCCACCGGATAAAGTCGAAACCTCTTGTTCGATCGAAGTGGATCGAATGCGAAGACTTTGTCCCTGGGCTAGGGCGTGGGCCCTTTCTTTTTTGGGACTTAACCAGCCACAACGCGAAAAGCACTTAAGCGACGCAAGCGTGATATTTTGTTGAATTCCGAGCGAAAGCACCAGGCCGGTGGCCTTGCGGTCATTCGTAAGAAGGGCAAGCCCCTTTTGAATTGCTTCACGCGGAGAACGAATCAAAACCGCATTTCCGTCCAAAAACACTTGGCCTTGAGTCAGCTTTCCGTAACTTCCAAAAATCGCATTCAAAAGCTCACTATTGCCCGACCCCTGAAGTCCGGCCAGTCCCAAGACTTCACCGGCACGCACCTGAAAGGACACGTCCCTCACGCCAGGCGCTTCAACCCCTCGCACTTCAAGCTGCACGGGGGCCTGGGGTTGATAAGGCTCAGATCGCGCCGGAAACTGCTCTTTCATTTCACGGCCGATCATCCACTGAATTAATTCGGACTCCGGGAGATCCTGGGCGTGAGCAGTTCCCACACATGCACCATCCCGCAGAACCGTAATCCGATCGGCTAAACGTTGGATTTCTTCCATTTTGTGCGAAATATAGATGATGCCATATCCTGCCGCCTTGAGGGAGCTGATGAGCCCAAAAAGTCGCTCCACTTCAGGAGCGCTCAGCGTACTCGTGGGCTCGTCCATGATCAAAAGCTGCGCACTCGATGGATTTTGCTCTTTTTGAGCCAAGGCCTTCGCGATTTCGATCCCGCTTTGCACGGAGATGGGATAATCTTCTACCGGTTTTCGAACATCCACTTCAAGACCCAAACGTTCACAAAGTTCCGCGGCTTTTTTATATTGCTCGGCGGGCCTGAGCCACTGCCTCAGTGTTCGGCGTGCGGTCTTTTCGTGACCCAGAAAAATATTTTCAGCCACGCTGAGCGATCCGATCAGCGAAAGCTCCTGATGAATCACCGAGAGCCCGCACCGAACGGCATCCATGGGCGACGCGAAGCGAACCGGTTTTCCATTCAACCAAAGACTTCCTTCGTCCGGCTGATGCACCCCTGCCAAAATTTTAATCAACGTACTTTTGCCCGCACCGTTTTCACCCGCAAGAATGTGAACCTCGCCGGCTCTCACCTCAAAGGAGACCTCGCGAAGAACACGATTTGCGGAAAACGATTTACTGAGGCCTTCAGCCCGCAGCAGGCTCGGTTGCACTGAGGTCCATCCCCCTGGGTTAATTAAGGAGGATATAACTTGAAGGAACGGTAATGGCTAGGAAATCTGGGTTCCTCTTGAGGGATGCTGCGATGCACCCAAGGGAGCGCCGGGTCCAGCGGCCCGGGCCTATACCCACCTCCGCAAGGAATGGGTGTTTGGTGGAAAAAAATGAATGAGGATTGGGCAAGAGGTCCTATAAGGAGTTGATTTTTACCCTTTATAAACCATTGCCCCAATGTTACAAACCCAGAATGGCGCAAAACAAACAACCCACCCTCCCCGGTTTTAATTTCAAAACCAGCGGGGCCTCGCACGGTGGCGATCTCAATCAAGGCAAGCGCAAAACCGCGCGTCCGATAGATCCCAAGCAGGCAGTGCACCTCGTCCTGCGCTCATCCATGGCCCGGGGCCAATATTCGATGCTCAGAAAGGCCAACAGCGAAGCGATTGAGGCACTTCTGCAAAAGCTGGCCAAAAAATGGGACGTGCGGGTTTTTCGGTACGCCAATGTGGGCAATCACCTCCACCTCCTGCTCCGTGTGCGCTCCCGCGCGGTTTGGAAGCGTTTTTTGCGGCAGTTTGCCGGCGGAATTGCGATGATCGTAACCGGCGCACGCAAAGGTCACGGCCGGGCGCCTAATTCGACCGGGCGCACGTTTTGGGACGAACTCGCGTTCACGCGCATCGTAAACTTCGGACGCGATTTCGATCGCGTGGCGAGGTATCTGGTCAAAAACCTGTTTGAAGCCATGGGTATCCCCATGAAAGAGCTTTTAGCCGAGGGTTATCGAATTTGCGTGATCAGCAAAACAGGCCTGGTGCCTATCTAGATGCAAATTTTAACGCTTCTATTTTTGACCTTGATCGCAGTACTCCCTTCTTGCAAAGGCATGGGCTCAACCTTCCTGCAACGACCCCAACGTCTTTTCAATTCAGCGTCTTTATTTCCCAAACCAAGCCGGCTCACCCCAATTTAACTACCGCTTTAGATGGACCCACGGGGGGCGGGATGCAATCAAGAGATCACGTCCAAGACGCCCTTGCCACTCTAGCCGCAGTCAGAGCAAAAAATACTATTTACTACGGAAGTTCCTGGCACCGTATTTCAAGGATTTGTCGACCAATGCAATGCGCTCAAAGTGCTTCCTATCGGGGCGGTGATTTAGGTGATAGAAAACGGTGGCTCTTTCTCTCTGACCCCGCAGAGCCAGCTCATTTTATCTACGTCTGCCGGTGGCAGCCCAGTTGCCAAATAAATTTGCTTAAAGCCCATGCCAAAAATATCACGAGCCACCCATTCACCTTGAACCTCGACGCCCTGTTTGTTCTTACCAAGGTAGGAGTCGATATAAATGGGCACCGTTCGGTCGAGGCTGTCGGCCTTGTCAAGAAATTCATCCACCGATCTAAATCCTTCGTACTTGCAGCCCGCTTTTTTGGCTGAAAATTTCCAACTGAGATGCACTATTTCGTCGTCATCAATCAGGATGGCATCCAGCCGCTCAGCTGGCACGGTCTTCTCGGTCGCGAGCACGCGGATGGGTACGAAGCCCGCCATACCCTTGGGGATGAGAGGCACTTGAAGACGCTCGCAGCGTACACGAATGGCGGGGTCCTCGAAACGACTCGTCACCAAAATGCTATTAGCGGCAATGCCCAACTCCTCGATAAGATCAAGCCCGGAATCAGCAAAACCCAGAAGCTCATAGTCAAATAAATAGCGCGATGAAGTAGTCTGCTTCGCGGCGTCCGCAATCCATCTTCTTAGCTCCGTGGGAGTAGACAAATGGACCAGCTTGATTCCCTGGTCACCCAATTGAGCCGAGTCGGCGCGACCGTCCCAAATTCGATGAATGCTCTCGTCGTCGTCCAGCACGACTAGTGTGGAATGAGGAATGAGCGTTAGCTCTGCTACAAACCAAGCGGGAGCCCTGACTTGCGGTAGGGTAATGACAATAGCCGTGCCGTGACCAACCTTTGACTGAAGTTCTAACTTACCGCCCCAGGATTCCACTGAGGTTCGGGCATGATAGAGGCCAAGCCCGGAGCCACCCACCTTACCGTGTGTTTGACCTCGTTGTCCAAGTTTGGCTAAAATTTCAGATGGGATACCCTTACCATTGTCCCTGACTTCAATCTGAATCTGCTTATCGCTGATTGCGCCCAGGCTGATAGTCACTTTACCCTTATCACCCAGGGCCTCGACGCTGTTGTTTACCAAGTTAGAAAGAACGCGCTTAAACTCATTGGGCTGAATACCGGCAAATAACCCATACGCTGATTCGAGGTGGGCTTCGATTTCGATGCCCATCTTGGGGCGATACTGCATTCGTTTTTCGGTAATCAGTCCGTCCATGAGGCTGGGTATGAGCTGGGTACTCACATTTTCGACGGCGATGCCGGGTCCATGCTGGGTTGATTGTTCAGCCTTGCCGTCCTCTCGGTTTTTATCAAGTAAGTGGTTAGCAATATCTCGAATACGGCTCACCGCACTTCGCACTAATATCCGAGTCTCTTCCGGCAAGGCACCAAACTCTTTCTCGGCCATGGTCAGTGCTGCAAGCGGAGAGCGAATGTCATGGGCTACTTGGGCCGCAAGATTGGCCATCTGAATTTTGGCGTTGAGCCTAGTCCGTTCGCTTAAACGGGTAGAAAACACCAAAGAGGCGATCAAGAATATTTGGAGGATCGCAAACGTAACAATGGCCACATTGAGCTCGTGCGGAAGCCCCAACGTAAACTCGATGGAAATTTCGCTAGTTTTGTTTGAATCAACCGTTACGCGCTCCCTCGCCAAGCCTGCTGAGCAGGTGCCATTTCTCTTCTCAAAAAAAACATTTTCGCCTCGTTTGCCAATGATGCAAACAGACGAGACTGTATCGGTCAGTGCGTTGAGTCGGGTCGCTAGCGCATAGGTATCGCCGGTGCTTAGCTCCTGAAAATTTTCATGCTCAAAGTTGGCCGCAAACTGCACAGAATTGATCCTGAGATAATGACGAGTAAAAACCAGGCACCCAAGGATCGAAATAACCGCAAAAACAAACGGAATCAGGGTGATCTTTTTCACAGTGGCGTTTTTATAGTTCTTTAGTGTATTAGTCAAGAACAGTCTTGACGAAGCATCCTACGCATGATAGCTAACGACCGATGAAAAACGCTATTTGTTCAATTGTAGCTCTGTTTCTCATGACCCTCGGACTTCATGCATTCGCAGATCACTTTGCTAATAACGGAAGTGGCACCGAAATTAGGGTTCCTGGCGAGCGCCCGATTGGAAATATTGGTTAGATTTTGTGTCGAATTGCCCCTTAAAATGGCGGCACTCATTGTCTCCTATTCATGCCCTAGTTTGACATCGGGAGGGTTGCTTCTTGTTGAGACGCTCTATCGTGTGGATTTTAGCTTTGTTTGCTCCCTGGGTTTCCGCCTGTTGGAATGAAAAAATGGATAATTTATCAGGTAAAGATTCGAAGATAACCCAGGTCTGGATGCCAGGTCGCCCCACTTCCGTGGACCCGCTTGATTGCGATTCCTTTGTGCATCACATTGCTTTTCGCTCAGTGCTTGGAACTTTGGTGACTACCTATCGGCTAGGGGGCTTTACCGGGGTCATTGCCGATGGTTGGCAGGTTTCCGAAGACCAAACGCAATGGCAATTTAGTATTTCCAAGGAAGCTAAGTTTGAAACCGGCGCCCCAATCACTCCGCTGGATGTGATTAGGTCGTGGAAAAGGGTAGCATTCTTATTGAAGAAGAAAAAATCGCATTCTGATTTTCTAGATTCGATTGTGGGAATGGATAGTCTTTCTGCGATAGATAGTCCCGTAAGTGGTCTTGAAGTTTCTGGCACCAAGATATTGGTTCGGCTTCGCCATCCTTACAAAAAAATACTCGAAACACTCTCTTTTGGACTTTATTCGGTGGTCAGTCCCTCAGACTTCAACCCAGTCAGTGGCCAATGGGTAGACCTCAAGAAAGCGGTGTCCTCGAACGCCTACAAAATTAGGAACTGGAGTGATCAGGAAATAAATCTAGAACTGCGCAATGACAGAGTTGAACCGAGATGGCATTCACGACCTATCCAGAAATTGAGGCTCGTCTGGGATGAATCTAAGCAGCTGGAATCTCAACTGGTCATTGGTGATTCAAATGATGCGTCTTTGTCGAAGAAATTCACATTCTTTGGGGCCATGCCTTCTGGCATCGCCTTTGGGCGTTGCTTCTCATGGAAAAAACAGGGCAGCGTTTGCAATAGCCCGGAGAACCGAAGATCAATTCGAGATTTGATTTATGAGGCGTTAAGCGCAGGAGGCATTCGTCCTGTAAAATCATTTTTCCCGCTTGGCATGCAAGGGGTCCATGAAGTTGCTGATACGGACACTTCTTCCGCGATAAAGTCGTTAAAGGGAATAAGCCAACTGAGGGTTTTTTACCGACGTAAGATCGGAAATGGAATTTTCGAGGCCATACGGTCAAATATTTCAACAACGGCTAATGCCCGCAGAATTCAAATGAACGAAATTGATTTCTCCTATGACGTCCTTCAGCAGCAATTAAGCCCAGAATTAGATCAGTTTGCTGCGGATGTTGGAATTATGCTATCAGACATAGAAGTCAAAGACCCCAATGCTGACATTCGGTTCATGTTTTTGAGCAAAGAAGGTATCCGTCTCCCAGACGTCACTGGTGATATTCACCGTGAACTCGAAAAGCCGGATTTCTCGGCCCAACGTATTAATCAGTTACTCTGGGATCAGGCTGTCATTTTCCCCTTGGGGCACTTTTCTTTTGGGGTGTGGGCATCTGACCGCTACGATCTGAGTTTGCTCAACACGGTGGAGCCGCCAATAGAATTTCAGTGGATTGGCTGGAAGTCTGCGCAATGAATCTGGCTCCCTGGAAATATCGCAACATCCGAAGCGACCAGGGTGGGCCGATTGAAAAACTTTTAGTTCAACCCGTTGTGCTCTCTTCCAGAATGCCCGCTTTTGAAGCCTTGGCAAAACTAGATGTCCGATTATTGCCAGATCGAGAGCGGGTAGGCAAAGAGCCTGTATCTATCTATGGCCATTTTGAAGGTGCGGGCACTTCAAAGTATCGAAGTATTGCTTGTTATAAAGCTATATCCGAGGCCTTGGAAAGATGGGCACTTAAGAGTTTGAGGGGCCAGGAATCTGGAAATGCCTATGGCTTTGACATTGATCCTTATTCAAATGGAATGGCTGCCTTTCCGGGCCTGACCAGGGCAAATGCTCGGCACATTGCCTTTCGCGAGGGAATCGAGAGGTGGTCGATTATTGCATGGTGGAATGGAGAAATCGGCGCCCGAGAGGTTCAGCTTCCGATCCCCGACGTTCAGGTCTTTCACCTTCAAACCGTTGTACCGAATGTTGAGACAGTGGTGCTGTTCGCTCATTCCCCGGCCCATCGCGCTGGCTGTTACGCTTTTGGGGGTGGGGCCACATTTAGCGCTGCCGTCGAAAAGGCTTTGGTAGAGTTGGAACGAAATCAGCGTGCGCTAGATCACTATTACGGTAAAACAGGGCTAACGCCCGATAATGCCTGGCATGCAATAGATGAACTTTCAGATATTTTTGAACGGCGGTTACTCTATTTTTCAAGCAAGCGTGGTATCGTGGATTTTTTTGATAAAGTGCAGCGAGATGCCAACCGAGTGAGCCCAGGCTTGCCTCGGCTCATTGTCGATTCTGAAATTCTGGGGCCTTGGTCACGGTATGCGACTATTTGGCGATGTCTTTTTCAATTTCCCTCTAGAGAGTATCTCACCAATCGAGAGGATTACTTTTTCTTCTAACACTCACTTCGAGTGCATCTCCCAGCTTCCATCCCAGTCCTTCTCTGGAGGCGCGGCTTTAAAATCGCGGCATCGCTCAAGGTACATGGCGCAAGGCCCATCCGGAACTTCCGCAGAAACCGCAAGAAGCACATTCGCCTGCATAAATTTCTCGGTGGCGGTATCCCATTGTTGCTCAGTATAAAGCTTACGCCCCTCTTGAAAAAGAGCCAGCCCTTCATCTGAATACGGGCGATCCAAGACTTGGATCAACTCCACGGCCTTTTTCTTGCCTTTGACTTTGACATGATCCAAAACCCGATGGTCTGGAAGTTTGTCACCCGCCTTTTCGATCTCATCAAAGGTAAAGCGCGTGGTCAAAATAGTCACTGTATAGGCCTTTGTCAGACCTTCAAGTCGTGAAGACAGATTGACGTGGTCCCCAATGACGGTATAAGCAAAGTTGTCGGTCGAACCCATATTGCCAACATTCACCGGCCCGGAGTTAATCCCCACCCCCACGTTGACGTCCACATTGAACTGCTCGAACCAGCGTTTCTTATTTTGCGCGAGCGCCTGCATCATCGCCACGGCCGCTTTGCACGAATTGAGCGCATGCTTGGGCTGATCAAGCGGTGCGCCCCAAAAAGCCATGATCGCATCCCCAATGTATTTATCCAAAGTACCGTTGTTCGCAAAAACGATCTTGGTCATAATTCCCAAATAGTCATTCAAAAACTGGGCAAGCACCTTGGCATCCAAACGCTCTGAAAAAGTCGTAAAACTTCGAATATCGGAGAACATGATCGTAAGATCCCGCTTTTCGCCTCCGACCGTCAGCTTGGCGGGGTCCTTCAAAATCGAATCCACCACGGCCGGCGCGACGTACTTGGCAAAGGCCGAACGAACGAACTTCTTATTGCGCTCTTCTAAAACGTATTTGACTGCCAGGGTAAAAAGAAAAATACAAAAATACTCGAGATAGAAAAAGGAACTATTCAGCGAGATTCCATGCACAAAGGCCTTATAGTCGGCGTAGCCCGCGCCCGAAAACACCGCCACGAATAACAACAACGCCGGAATAGCTTCGAATCTTTGAACCGCAAAGCCAAAAAGCATCGCGCCGATAACCATCAGACCTAAGATAAAAACTGATCCTTTGCTCCGATACCCCGGAGTCAACATGTCGGCGGACAGAAGATTGTCCAAAATATTGGCGTGCCCCTCGACCCCAGCCACATTCGAATCCATCGGAAAGGCTCGCATGTCATTGGTCCCCAAAGCCGTCACGCCCACTAAGACGTAAGCATCTTTGAGCACGTCTTTTTTGGAGATACCAGCGAGCTTGCGATTGGCCTGATCTTCGAGCTGTTCGGTTTGATCATTCATCATTTCCGCAGCTGAAACATACGGAAAGGTCTGCCCTCCCCCTCGAAAGTTAATCTCAATGGAGCCCATCGCGGTAATGGGCAAATCGCGTCCGGATTTAGCAAACGAGAGATGCCGCACTCTTTCTTGCGGATCCAGCTCCAGAACAATTTTTTCATCTAACCCGATACGAGCCATTTCAAGAGGCAAAGCCGGATAAATTTTTCCGTTATAAAGCATCACGACCTGCGCCCGACGAATGACCTGATCTTGATCCGGAAACGCGTTAAAATAACCCGAGTGAGTAGCCACCGAACTATATTCTTCAATGTTAGACAGAAAAGTTAAAGCCGTCCAAATCGGAGTTTTCCACCCCGAAAAGCCGTCCGGAAGAATAGCCTCGGGCAGCGCAAATTTATCAAAACCCGCCGGAAAATTGCTCGCCACCTCAGGCCCCACCGGCGGCACGGGACAAACCTCGGGATCAAAATCCGCGACCTTGTTCACATACCCTCGAAAAGCTTGATTGGGATGGCACATGGCTTCGCTGGCAATGCCCATCACCAAATGGTCGGCGTGCTTGAAAACAACACTCGTCAAAGCATGATCTGTTTCAAACTGATCAGTCTGTTGAGCCAAGATTCCGCGAGTTTCTAGAAAATTTTTGAGATCAGCCGGCACGCGCGGATCTTGCTCCGAAAACACGATATCGAGACCCACGACTTTTGCGCCCGCCGCAAAGATATTATCGATCAAATGCGCGATGTGATTGCGATGCCAAGGCCAGCGTCCAAACTGCTCAATGGCGGGACTATCGACTTCGACGACGACGACCTTATTTTTAGGCGCCGTTGGGCCGCGCACTCTAAATTTGGCATCCGAAAACAGCGTCGAAACCCGTTGCAAAGCAGGATAGACTTTCTGATCCAAAAAATGGTTATTCAGTTCGCCCTGCAGTCCTTGTTCAGTCACCCAATAGAAAAAGGTAAAAACCAACACAAAAGGAATCTGAAAGAGCCAAAGTTTGTTTTTCATGGACGTTCCGCCTCAACCACTTTTCGGAAACCATTCAGAAAAACTAAACCCCAAAGGGCCACTTATGATACCCAGTCCCTGTGAATGACACCCAAACCCCAGTACCCGTGTTGATTCGTCGGAACCGCCCTGAGTCGCCCTGGACCTACGATTTACTCCAGGCCGAGCAACAAAAACTTGCCGCTGAAATTCGAGATCATGATGCCCCCGGAGCGCTGCTCCTCAACGAACTCGCGCCGGTGATTACCTTTGGAAAACGCGCCACCACGCAAGAGCTGAAAATGCCTGTGGAATTTTTGAATCAGGCAGGCATTGAAGTGCTCGCCACGGATCGCGGGGGCCTTGCCACTTATCACGGACCAGGCCAATGGGTTTTGTTTGCGGTGGATCGCCTGGACCGCCTCACAGGCGACCCACGAGGAGTCCGCAAAGCCGTGGAAGCTTTACTAAATATTGCGCTCGAGGTGGGTCGTCCTTACGCCCCGAGCGCCGAAATCCGAGAGGGTGCCGAGATGGGCGTTTGGACCTCGCAAGGGAAGTTTGCCTCGGTGGGAGTCCATATTGAACAGGGGGTCCTCCTCCACGGACTTTCAGTGAATGGATTCAAAACACCGACGAGTTTCATGGGGTTACGTCCTTGTGGCCTGGATGCGCCGGTGGATTTTTTGCTTCCGAATCCCAGCGATGCCGAATTCGAAAAATTGGGCCAACAGTTAGTGACCGCGGCGTTTAGGCATTTTTACCGAAGTGGTTGACTCAACACTAGGGTTGAGGCTATACAAAAATTCACTTTCCGAAGTCACTTTTCGTTGGCTCGTAGCTCAGCGGGAGAGCACTACCTTGACACGGTAGGGGTCCCCGGTTCGATCCCGGGCGGGCCAACCAACCAAAAGGTGCTCCGCACCTTTTGGTTAAGTCTTGCGTCAAATCAGCGTTTATGTGCTTCATTTCCACTCCTCAAAGGGATGCCCTCATAAAAGCGCAGGAAGTCGCCCGCAGGGATGTGGCCGCTGCTGTCTCCTGAGACGCCTAAATCGTTACTGGCGTTTATTTAAACGAGCGATATATACCTTATTTTTGAAAACATACGTAAAACCGCAAGTCCACGGCCACAACAACCCCATGCCGAAAAGTGGAAGGTGCTTAATCTAAGATTGAGACCAATCGGCAGCTTTTCGTGCTTTCAGCAGAGGAGCTCCCATCCAAACCGCCATCGGCAAATTCCGTGACCGTTGCAAGGAATCCGGGCCCGAGACACTTCGGTGGCACGGAGCGGGAATCTACCATGTAACAAGACTGATAGCTGAACGTCATTAAGAAGTCCGTATCGTCTGCATTGTCGCCGACCATCACAAGGTTTGGAATTCTAAATTTTGAGGCTGCGCCCATCTCAAAATGATCCAAATTCTGAACGCGCCCTTGACCTAACTTTTCGAAAGATTTCAAGATCATCCAGTTATCTTCGCCAAGATAACCACCGGTCAGGTTCTTCACCGTAGCCGATTTCTTGGAAAGATCGAATGTAAACTGAACCGAACCATAGGTAGCAGGAGCAAAATCACAAATAACGCTCATCTTTTTTCCAGAGCGCAAACCGAGATTCAAATCGTCGGCCATGGCTCCACCGGAAATCAAAGCGGTCAAACAAAGCACCAAAATATAATTGTTCATTCATCCCTCTTGCTTGAAGGACACCCTATACCTAACGACTGGATGCGTCAATAATATTATGAATCTGTGGCCTTAAACGAACTAGCACTCAATCTCTTTTTCCTGATCGATCAGATGATTCTCAAAAGCCGCCACACTATTCTTGAGATCCAATCCACGCTCACCTATTTCAAGCCTGGGCAGGTCCCGCCCATTGAGTTGAAGGTGATGAAGACCGCGAGCGGCACTGAAACAAAATAACCCGCGATCAAAAGAGCGTGTCAATAAACTGACAAAACTCAAGACTTTATGCGAAACCCCGAAAAGTAAGACGTGAACATTCGGTCTCACTTGATCTTTGGAATACTATGCCTTTTCTTGGATAGTGCTGCGCACGCTAGCGATCCGAACAGCAACTCAATGATTCACCAAAAAAAGGAATCTCATGCACCACCGCCCGCAACAGACCCAACGAAACGCCCGCATCATCTATGACGTGCTTTACGGCTTTATCCCCATCACCGAGTGGGAAGAAAAGATCATCAATTCGCCGTTTTTTCAGCGTTTGAGATGGGTGAAACAACTCGGATTTGCCAACTACATCTTTCCCGGGGCCGAACATAATCGTTTCGCGCACGTCATCGGCGTGATGCACTCCATGGATCAAATGCTTCGCTCCCTGGGTCTGGCCGTTTCAGATTCCGAGCTTTTTGATCCACGCGCCAAAAATCCAGCCGCCATGCTTCATAAAAACCTCAGGGTTGCGGCGCTGCTCCATGATATTGGAACCTTCCCTTTCAGTCACGCCATCGAAAACGCCTATATTCGGCATGGCAATGACCGGCGACGGACCCCTCGAAAAGCCAAGTCCAAGGATCTCCCCAATTCTCATGAACACCTCGGTTCATTTTTAATCAAAAACACCCGTTACGAAGGTGGCCTCACGCAGATCCTCGAGCACTATGATTTTGATGTTCAGTTAATCTCAAAAATCATTAAGGGCGACAGCCCCTATCTCATAGCCAATCAGCTCATGCACTCCGATTTAGATGCCGATCGCATGGACTATCTCCTGCGCGATGCGCACTATACCGGCATCAAATATGGTCAATTTGACCGCGAGTACATCCTGGCCAACCTGGTTACCTTTGACGCCGGTCAAGGGCAACTAGGTTTTGGCGTGCGCGACAACGCCATCCACGCGCTCGAAGATTTTTTAATCGCGCGCTTTAGTTGGTATAGCCAGATTATCAAAAACCAAGACTCCGCCAAGTTTGACATCATGTCCAGCCACGTCGCGAAGGCTTTACTCGAGCACGATCAGCTCCACCAATTTCATGACCTGCTCACCATGATCGAAGAACATGACGAGCGATTTTTTTGGTGGAACGACGTCTACTTTATCTCCCGCTGCCAAGAGGTCCGGTTCACCCGCGCGATTGAGGATCCCCATATCGCCGAACTCAACGAAATGCTCCTTTATCGAAGAGCCCCGAAAACTGTCCATCACCCCCTCTTTGAGCATCGACTCCTTCGAGCCGATAGCCATGAAAAAGAAAAATTAATTCACCAAATAAACGATAAAATCGAAGCATTTGAGCGGGTCCTCAAAAAACACGGTTCGGGCAAAGAATGGATTCTGGCGGATATCCCCGAGAAAGACGTGGTTTTTACCAAAGCGCTTTCCCAAATGGTAAAAAAGCGAAAAACCGATAACCTCTACCGGGAAGTAGAACCCGTCAAGGTGGTTTCACGCGACGGCAAACCCTCCCTTTTGGTCGAGCGTGATAATATTTTGATGGAGCACCTCTCGCAATTCATTAACTTTGTTCCGAGTGTCTATGCCAACGACTCGGCCGTAGCGCTCCTCAAAGCCAGAGGTTTGATTTAAAGTCCGGTTTTCGGAACGAGAGTCCGACCTTCATTCATCGACCTCCAAAATACGGCGGCTTTTCCGGGCATTGTTTGTGCACAGAGGACCTCCCATGCACCCTCTCCTCCGGATCGCTGCCCCGCTCACTGGTGAAGTCGAACCTACACTGCAATGGATTGAAGTCGCGAGTTTTCTTCAAATCCCGAGCTTTCACATCATCGGCCTACCGGCCCCCGAGGTCGCCGAGGCCCGAGAGCGAATCCGTGCCGCTATTGAAGCCTCGGGACTCCCGGTTCCACGAAAAAGAGTCATCGTCAATCTCTCTCCTGCTGCCATTCGAAAACGCGGAACCGGGGCGGATTTGGCCATGGCCCTGGGGATTTTGGACGCTCATTCAAAACGAAAAAAGACTTCCTCGTTTGACGTCATTGTCGCTTGGGGAGAACTCGGTTTAAACGGTACGATCAAACCCGCCGGGCAACTCACCCGCGCGGTTTTTGCGGCGTGGAAGGCCCGTGCGAATGCCTTGATCGTCGCCCAAGACGAAGCCCCCAAGACCGCCGAGCGCGTGGCCTGGATCACTGAGGCGGGGTTGATTCCGGACGCCTTGCCGCCTCTTGTTTTTGGGGCGTCCACCCTCAGTGAAGCCTGGGAGATTCTCAAAGATCCCACACTTTTTGTGCCGGTCGCTATCCCCCCTTGTCCAAAATCGTTGGATCGTCCGAGTTCCGCCGAGCCCCCCTCCCTCCTCCCCTTATCTCCTCTCATGGAGCGCGTGATCGGCACTGGCGCTGCGGGGGAACACCACCTTTTGCTCCTCGGACCCCGAGGGGTCGGTAAGAGTCACGCCTTAGAATGGTTAATCGCGCTCCAACCCCTGGCAGACCCCAAACTCCGCATTCAGCACGCGCTTTTGCGGGAACTGAGTATAAAGACGGACCCCCTAAAACCCGCGGACTTTTATGTTCCGATCCGACGAATTGGAGCTCAAGTGAGGCCATCGGCTCTCACCGGGGGTGCGGGGGTGGGAGGAATCAGGCCCGGGGAATTTTCGCTCGCGCATGGTGGACTTTTGATCGCCGATGAATTTTTGGAATGGGCGCGCGACTCGCGTGAGGCGCTCCGAGAACCTCTTGAACGAGGAGTCTTGACCCTCACCCGTTCGATGAAATCGGCCGAGCTGCCCGCAAAATTTGTGTTGGCCGCCAATGGAAACCTGTGCCCTTGCGGCGGGTGGCCGAAGGAATTTCCACTCCCCTCCTCCACGAGCTCAGCGGTTTTGTCAGCACCCGCGGTGTGCCGGTGTACAGCCACCGCCAAAGCCACTTATCTTTCTCGGGTCTCAGGGCCCATTCTGGATCGAATTGACTTAGTCGTATGGGTCGCTCAGGGCGAAGGCGGCGCCGCAAGCCAACTTTTGCCCCTTCGTCAACGTGTGGCGCAGGCTCGCACCTTGGCAAGGGATCATTGGGGGAAACCCGCGGGCCAACTTTCCGCGACAGAATTAGAAACGCTGCTTGAAACGCACGCTGAATGGAAAGACTCTTTGCGCTCACTCAAACTCTCCAGTTATCGCGCGCGCCACAAAATTCTGAGAGTGGCGCTCACTCTAGCCGCCTGGGATGGTCTTTCGAACCCTAAACACTCCCATTTTTTTGAAGCGTTTTGTTATCGAATGGAAAGGTACGGATGGGGAAAGTAAAAGGTAGCTAGTCAGCCATCAGCTCACAGGCGTCAGCTAAGACGAATAAATACAAGAAGCTGTTAGCTGATGGCTGACGGCTGACTAGCTACCTGGCCCTTAACATTTCTTCTTTGGCGCGATTAATCGCTTCCGCAATTTTCTGGGAATCCCGCCACTGCTGCGATCCCTGGGTGCCGATTTTGTCAGGATGATATTGCTTCATCCTCTCCCGATAGGCCTGCTGAATTTGCTGGGCACTGGCGCCAGGACTCACTCCCAAAATCTCGTGCGCCGGCCCATCAATTCGGATTCCGGACAGACCTAGCGGAACCTTGCGTTCGATCCGAGCGTCGGCCAATTTGGAGGGTGGAGACTCCTGTTTTTTAGGCATTTTCTTTTTTTGGGCCAGCAGATCGGCTTCTGTGACGGCAAATCTGGATGACAAAGAAGGCTTGCGAAACAGCCAAAATAACGCAAAAAATAAGGCGCCTACCCCAATCTGAAGGAGGTAAAAGAAATGACGGCCCCCCTCGTCGCCAAAATGTTCCTGTATGAAAGTTTGAATCGTTTGTCCGAGCACTCTATTCTCTTTTTACACCCTCTTTTCAATTTTGGCACGCCTCCTGCCTCAGTTTTGTGCCGTGAAATCTGTTTTCTTTTGGAAAGTCATCCTTACTTTGGCGTTCAGTACTCCCGCCTTTGCGGTCGGGCGGACCAGCATAAGCACCCTAGACGGGTGCGCGCAGCTCACACTCGCCCGCCGGAGCACGTCTGAGGCGTGCTGGGCCTCAAAAAAAATCGGGGATCGCTCTTTATGCCTGAGTCGGACCGCGTGGAACTCATGGCTTGAGAACTCGAGTGCTCTTTGCGGAAGCTGGCAGGGAACTTGGAAGACCTATTCGCCCCCACTCAATTCACGCAGTCCTCATGCCGGACCTAAGAAGTGGTTTTCGATCTTTTATGTCAAGGAGCTTCCCAGAGCCCATGGCACGTCCGCTCAGGCCTCCCGCCTGGAGAATTTATTCAAAACAATCGAACGGGTACGCGAGCGCGCCCATACGTTAGTGGCCGCAGTCGACTCCACCGGAATTCTCAGTGAACTGCTCACCGGCACTCGTCGTCGGGGAGGAACGCTCGATCTTCTTTTTGAACTAGGGTTTGTCCATGTTTTGACGGCATCGGGCATCCACCTTTATGCCCTTTCGCGATTTTGGAATTTGATCCTCCAAAACCTCGCACGGGTAGCCGGAATGCCGATCGGTTTGGCCTTGGGGGGCTCGCGGGTGATCACTGCAGTAGGTTGGTTTTTGACTTGGCTGCTCGCCGGAGCGCGCCCCGGAATGACTCGCCCCTGGCTGGTGATCGTCCTCAATAAAGGAGCCATCTTGGGGGGACTCCGATGGAAAAAAGGAGCACCGTTAGTGCTCGCGCTCGGGTTAGATTTGATCGTGGGCGCTTACCGAGGAGACCTCTGGGACGGAGATCTCAGCCACTCTGGGCGTTTTGCTTATGCGTTGGCCTGCGCCGGAGGTTTGATGGGAAGCACCCATCTGTCGATGGCCGTCGGCTCTTGGGTTTTTGCGGCACTTTGGCAAGGCTGGACCTCCGGACTCATGACCGTGGCTACGCCCATCATCAGCCTGATTTCGATTCCGATTTTGGCCGGTGGAGTTTTTCCATTGGCGCAAATCGCCATTGTACTCAACGAATGCGGATGGAATTTTTTGGCCCAACCCCTCATGGGATTCGCCGGCCACGCCTTGACGCTAACGACAGTGAGTGGCGTGAGTCTCTTACTCCCCTTTCCAATTCTTTGGGTGATCCCGAAACAGGCTCTTTTGTGGGGTATGGCGCTCGCGGCGCTCACGCTCACCCTTAAACGAAAATTTTTTTGGATCGCTACCCTCCTCATCCTTGTCGCAAGACCAGGGCTGGACTATTTACTGCGAGATTTCCAAAAAAAGGCGGAGGAAAATACCGTTTTATTTCAAACGGTGATGGTTCAGCAAGTCGAACAACTCGATGTTGGCCAAGGCGACGCGGCATTGCTTCATCTCATGCCACCCACTCCTCAGATCGGGCTCATTGACTCAGGATCCAATCAAGCGCTCACCGATATCGCATGGATCCAGCTCCTTGCCCAACGCGAAATTCGCCAAATCGACTGGATTGCCCTCACTCATTTGGACGAAGATCACTGCGGCGGGGTACTGAGATTGGCTAGCCTCATCCCCATTGGCTGCGTGGCAACCTCGTCGCAAGAATTATCCAGTGAGCGGGGTCAACGCTATCAGGCTGAACTCAATAAAATGGGCGTAAGGATAACCGATTGGAGTGCCCATTGTGTACCTCTCCCCGTACTTCCGCCCCCCAACGTCATGCCCCCCTCGCCCCATGCAAAACAGGAGGCAAACGGGCAAATGAGCGCCATTTTTGTGCCTTTGGGTCAGGGAGGATTTTATCTTTCTGCCGGCGACGCGACCACAAAGGACGAACCTCGCATTGGCAAGTGGGCTACGGAACTGGCCAAGAATCTGGCTCCGGGCCCACGCATTCTAAAAATCTCTCATCACGGTTCAAAAACTTCGAGCAATCCCGATTTTTTGAAAATGATTCTGCCCACTGAGGCTTGGATTTCGGTGGGCGCTGGCAACCGATATGGCCATCCGTCCATTCAGACGCTGGACGAATTAGCCAACGAGCAAATTCCGGTCCACCGAACGGATCAACAAGGCGGACTTAGAGAAGCAGACGCCCACCATCCACGACAAATACATCGCCCGTAACCCAGGCCGTATCTTCGCTGAGGAAGAAACGAATGGCCCCGGCGACATCTTTGGCTTCGCCCACGCGTCCCAAAGGAAAAGTTGCTCCGCGTTTGACATAAAATTCTTCGAGCTCAGACTCGCTTTGATGATAGGCCTCATGCAAAGGGGTCCGCACGATCCCCGGACAAACGCAATTGATCGTAATATTATCCTTACCGAGTTCTTTGGCGAGAGTCTTGGTGAGATGCACGAGCGCTGCTTTTGAAACCGAATACGCCAACGCAAAATGATTTGGAAGCAATCCCGCGGTGGACGAGACATTGACCACTCGCCCCCCCGAACGCGCTTTAATCATTTGCGCGGCAACGGCCTTGATCAACAAAAAGGGCGCCTTAAGATTGACCGCCATGGCCTGATCCCAATCGGCTTCCGTGGTATCAGCCACTCCACCAAAAGGATAAATCCCCGCGTTGTTCACGAGTCCGTAAATTCCCTTATATTGGTTGGCAATTCGATCCACGGCTTTTTGAATCTGCGCCGAATCGCGCAAGTCGCATTGCACTACCCCAATATGATCGTGAGAGCTGCCTAGTTTTTTAAAGGCGTCATCTAATCGAGCTCGGTCGCGGCCTAACAAAATCACCCGATATTGCCCCGTCTGAAGCAAAAGCTCCGCGGTGGCTAATCCGATTCCACTTCCGCCTCCCGTAATCAGAACCGTTTTAAGTTGAGATTTTTCCGCTGCTGCCGTCATGGCGTGATTCTTCCTCATTTTTCAGAGTAAAGCAATGCGCTTAGTGGCGAATATGAAGTCTCAATCCTCCCGCCACGTTCGCCTTCAGACCCGGCACAGCGTCAGCATCGGCCCGAAGCCGTTGAATCCACTCGGCCGGCGATAATGTGCCCGTCACCTTGGGATCTGCATCCAACAACCGCACCATGGCCCCGGCTACCATGGCAGCGGAAAGGGCGGTCGAGGTGTCCAGAGTGTTTTCACCCCGGGGAGTGGCCACGCGAATCTGTTCGCCAGGCGCCGCAAGAGCCACCAACCGGGAGTCATAATTGGCAAAACGAGCCTGAGCCTGAACCAATTGGTCCTTCGCAGTAACGCCGGTCACGGTCAGGACATTCTCATAACGCCCCGACAAGGCCGCCGGATAAGCAGCGACCTGCGACAACTCATCCCCCCGGTCACCCGCCGCCGCCACGACAAGTACGCCATGATCGCGGGCGTACGAAACACCTTCCTCAATGGCATGAGAGCGCAAACGCGTAGCCCAGCCGCACACAATGATTGTAGCCCCATGATCTACCGCATAATGAAAGGCGCCATAAATAGCGGCGGAACTTGTAATACCCCAGGGATTAAAGATTTTGAGGGGCATGATTTTGGCACTCGGTGCCACGGCAGCAATTAAACTCGCCACCTCAGTGCCATGATACCCGTCGTCAAATGGATGAGCATCGCCAGAGATAAAATCCCACCCATAATAATCCTTACGCGAAGAAGGTCCAGTGCCCTCGGTGGTGATAGGCAAGGAGTTACTCCACAGACGAGAATGAAACCAAGGATGGTTGTAATCCACGCCGCTATCGATCACGGCAACGACCGATGATCCCTCTTGCGATAAGGGTGCGCGATCCAAACCAATTTGATGTCCCCAATCGGATTGTCGCGCTTGCGAAGTCCAATAGGCTTCGGAGTTCATCACCCCAGTTTTATAGACCTGATCATATTGATAATAACGCCAAGCTCGAAATGGAAGGGCCAAGGCACCCTCAATACTCAACAAAAACTGAGTCCAGGCACTCACCACCGGCGCAAGGCCATCTAAATTGGACTTAGGCAAATCTTTCCAAGGAAGACTGATCGACTCGACCGCGGCAGGAACGGTGGGACTTTCAAGGGCTTCTGAGATCGAAGCCATTCCTCGATCAGCCAACTCGGGAGACGCTTCGCGGAGCAAAGCTCCCGCTTTTACACTTGTCAGATCTCCTTGTACGATATGTCCCACGGAACCACTGGAATTACTGAAATCGACTTCAACTAAAACTCCAGGCGTCCCCAAAACTTCATAACGGGTTCCAGGAACCACGCCCGAGTTAGGCCCCGTGCCCAGCAAAAACTGACCATTATCCAAGATATTATCCACTCTTGCGGTTAAAGGCAAATCGACCAAGGATCGATCAACGGCATCAAAACTCCCGTTGATCGCGGCCTGCAGCGCCTGATCCATGGCATCTCGCCGGGCCAGGGCAATTCCCGCGCTATACCCCTGATAGGCTCCCGCGATATCAAAGTAATAGCCGTCCCCTTGCACCGAAACCATGCGATATTCTTTGCGGCCAATCAGCGGTCCATCGATATCGAGTCGCAGTCTCAGCTCCGAATGATAATAAGCATACTTAACCGCCAGCCACACATAGAGCGCATCGATGTTAAACCCATCGCCTAGGTCCAAGCCCGCATGAGAATCCAAAACCCCCGAACCTCGCGCGTCGAAAGTGCGGTCAAACCAATTGGCCTCAAACGAAACCTTTCGAAGCGGAAATTCGTTAGGTCGATTGTCATAGCCATTGTTATACGGGGTCCGAAACCGCTCATTAAACCCGTAAAACATGCGCTCACCACGCGACCCGGTTTGAAAACTCAAAGCATCGACCGTCACTTTGATCGTCGCAGAAGGAACCACGCTTCCCGGCCAGACATACTGCTCTGAATAGCCCGAGGAAAGCGCGGAAACTTCTGAACCAATCCCATGAGGAACATCCGAAAGAATAAAGCGCCCGGTTTCCGTCAGACGTCGCCCCAAGACTATTTCGAAATCATCGCCAAAATTATGAAGATTTCCATCTGGCATTTCGATTTCAACATTTCGGACATGATCAAGCGCGATCACCCGCTTACCGTTGGCCGCCGCATCCGCGAGTCCAGACCCCAACGCGAGTGAAACCAGGAGAACCGTGCCTATGAAATTTCGCACGACCTACCTCAACTGCGATCCGCCCGTATTATTAGGCTCACCCGGTTGAGAGGGCAACTCTGGACTACCCGAGGTCATGGGACGCACCATCACCAGATCACCATCCTGAATCCCGCGAGGATCCAAAACTTGATCGATGATCGCAGTGCTCGAGATAGACTCCACTTGCGTCGTATGAACATGCGCGACCGCCCTAAAGGCCGAACAGGCTCCTTGTCCAGAAGCGGGCGCGAAAATCGCGAATGTTTGATTCGGTTTTAAATTGGAATTAGAACCGGCGTCAAAAACCAAGGTTCCTAAATCCGGTAAATATTCACGTACCCGGGCTGTCCAAGGAAGTTTATTGAGACTCAGAGAGTCTGAAAGCTTCTTCATGCCGTCATCCATGATCTTACGCAAAACATCTCCCAGCATCGTATTCAGAACCAAATCGGGGCCGGTCTTGATCACACTAAAGTCAATTTCAACTGACAGATTTCCTCCCACCGTTGCGGCAGTGGAGGTAGAAGGAAATACCAACGAACAACTTCCCGCCGTACAATTCCAAACTCCAAAATCCATGGCGATCTGCCCAATTCGTACCTTAGCCTTACCCGTAACGCTCGTCACCGCACCGCCCGACCCGGAGGTAGGCGAATACCCAAACTGAATTCCCAGTTCAAACGCATCCAACATCAAGGTACTCACCCCGGCTCGAATCTCGATGTGGCTGCCGCAATAATCATTGCCCGAATCACCCGGATCGGTCGGCGAAAACGCCTGCGTGTTTGCGACCGCGGAAGTCAGCATCAAATTCAAATCCGAAGTCAGATCGATGCGAGGCGCTCCATTAGGAAGCGAAAAGGGTTGGGTCGTTACCGGCTTGAGCACGACTTTGCGGACCGGGCGAGCGGTCACATCCACCGGAGGCGTACACCCCGGAGAACCCCGGCTCGGACTCGATACCGCCTTTGACATCGCAAAAGCGCTGTGCCAATTCGGAGCAACCGAGATCGTCAAGAGTCCGACAAGGGCCACCCAGGTCTTTTGAGAAAGCATGAGATCTCTCCTTTTACTGAGAAGGCGACTAGGGGGTTCAAGTCCAATCGCATTAATTAACAATATTAACTATTCTAAACAATAAACCACAGAAACGCAACAGTTGCGCTTTGGGCCGCATAAGCACATGAAAACGGTCAACTATCTGATCGGCAATTTTTGCCCGACCTTGAATTTAAAAATGGAGCGCTCGCCGCTCCCTTAAACCTTTGAGCCTTTGAGCCGATAATGAACCCTTGCGGCGTGACACCATCAAACAACGAAACGTGCATCTGCCAGAGGTGCTATTCATGACTGGCTTTGCGGATTTAACGACCGGGGTGGCTTTCATTCCCCTCGGAGACAACAGGTAAGTCGGACTCAATCACAATTTCGACCCGCCGATTTTTTCCACGACCCCAATCACTTTTTTCGGATTCCAATGGGCGAAAATGCGAAAATCCGGCCACACTCAATCGCGCCGAAGGAAGGTTAAATTTTCCGATCCAATACTTAGCCAACCACGAAGCCCTTCCAGCCGAAAGCTCCCAGCCTCCCGCGCCTAACTCCTCGCTGGCATCAGTATACCCTTCTACCCGAACCCGCCGCTGAGTCGAGGCAACTACTTTGCCAATTCGATCCAAGAGAGGCCTAAAATCTTCCTTAGCCTCACGCTCTCCAGGCGAAAACAAACCTTCCGCCGCGATTCGCACGACTAACCCTTGCTTTTCCTGCTCGATTTGCACCTTGTCCGTCACTTGTGGAATTTCGGAACTGGCCACCAACGTTTCATGAAGCAGCTCTTCCATCTGCTGGAGCTCTGACTCCGATGAAGCAAAATGCGAAGTCTGCGCGGCGACGGACGGCGCCTTTTCCAGGGGCACCCCAAAGGCTTGACGAACACTGGCTGACGCAGCCTTAGCTTTGGCCACATCCTGCAGCGAAAGGGCATACATCACGACAAAAAAAGCAAAAAGCAGAGTCATAAAACCCGCATAAGAAGAAACCCATCGGCCGGGCCCCGGAGAAATATAAACATCACGCTTCATGAATATACCCCTCGAGCCGCTGCTGTAAAAAATGAGGATTCAAGCCCTCCTGAATGCCGACCACCCCCGCCTTGACCACTTCCTTACGCATGATCCTTTGTTCAGCCTTGCGTCTGAGATTGCTCCCCACCGGAAGTAGAATCAAATTAGCCAGCGCCATACCATACACTGTGGCGACAAAAGCGACTGCGACGCCCCCGCCGATCTGGCTGGGATTATCCAAAGACCTCATCACATGAATCAAGCCGAGCACCGCTCCAATAATTCCCACGGTCGGGGCGTAACCTCCTGCCGTTTCCCAAACCAAAGCCCCCGCCCGGTCCTGCCCCAGATCGGTTTCGATCTCATGGTCCAGAATCTCGCGCACGGTCGCAGGATCAAAACCATCGATCACATACTTAATGTTCTTTTGGAGCACGGGATCTTTGATGAGGGCTTTTTGGGCTTCGATTGCCAAAACCCCTTCTTTACGTGCCAGCGCCGCCACTTCCACGATCTCACTGACCAGGCCACTCACATCTTGATCGACCTTCTGAAAGGCCAAGGGCAGAAGCGCCCAGGCCCGACCCAGCTCCTCACTTGGAAACGAAAGCAGCGTCGCCGCCAAAGTCCCCCCAAACACAATCACTGCGGCGGTCCCTGCGAGCACATCGGTGGCATGAAGCCCCTCAAAGAGAACCCCACCCGCGATCACCACCAGGCCTAAAAATGCGCCGAGGACCGATACTAAGTCGATCATTCATACTCCTCCCATTGTCAGGGTATCGATTGTTAGTGTAACCTTGGAACTCAAGAATGCAAAGCTACGAACCCCCCGTCCCTCCGCATCTTCATGTGCGGGGAAATCAGGCCTTCGACCGACATGCCACTCCCGCGCTGAAGGCGGCGGCCACGCTCTTTGACTGCGCGGTGACGCTCACCTTGTTTTTCTGGCTGCATCGGCTCCTCAGACTCGCACCGATTCCCTCATGGACCTGGCCGGTCGCGATCACTGGCATCTACACGGCTCAATGGACGCTTGGCAAACTCTTGACAGGTCACACCCTCGGGGACATGAGCTGGAGTTTGGGCGCCCTTCGCAGAGGAATTGATGCGCCCCTCATGAGTTCGGCTCACCTTGGGAATGGAGTCATTGTACGCGGCATTTTTTTGACGGGACTGGCGATCGCCGCTTGTGCCTGGGCCACGGGGGACGCCGTTTTCAGGCAACCCCTCTGGACACTGGCTCAAGAGCTCACCCTCAATTCAACCCTGCCGGACACTCGCTCAGGCGAGTGGGAAATCTTGCCCTTTTATTACACGCTCGGGGCATGGCCACGCACTTATGCCGAAAAACCGATTTTTTACACCCTTCCCTATGAAAAAGGACCCCCTTCCCGATTTCCCGGCCACTTGATCGCCATCTGGGAAGAGCCGACCACCCGCCTGACTGTTGAAGGCCCGAAAACCCCGCCCGCGTCCTCAAAAAAGGAGATACGCACCCCCCGAGCGCGCATTCGTGAATGCCTGGTGGGTTCGGAAAAATCTTGGACCTGCCTCAAAATCCGAGAGACCACCCTCCAGCGCCACTTGAACGAAATCCAAACGCGACTCATGGGCCAAGCCGGCGGCACAACCGCGCTGCAAATGAGTTGGGCTTTGAGTTGGTTTACGGTTCACAATCCCGCCCTTCCCACTTCTGAACAGGTGCAGGGCATTTATCTGAGCGCCGAAACGCGATCCCGGGGTGAAGACCGTTTTGTGGTGATCACGGAACAAGGGACCCATCAAGCGATTATCCTGGATTACCCCGTCAACTCCTCGGCGCCGCGGGCTCGCAAAACACTTCGAACGGCCATTGCCAGCCTTCGGGTCTCTGATGATTTAGGACCGGGTCGCTCTTGGATCAATCGCCAACTTCAAGCGGTGGAACTCAGGACCCCCGACCCCGCACGAATTGCGGCTGCCCAGGCCTCGCTGATTGCTAAGATCTCAGTGGAGCCCACGAGCTTTGAAGCCTTTTACCATCTCGGGGGCACGGCGGTGCTCTTGGACCGGTACGCCCGCCAGGCAGGATCAAACGCCCTAGACATGGCCGCCGTGGCCAGACCCCTCATTGAAAACGCCTGGCGCTACGCTCGAGATATTGCGCCCAATGATTCCCGGACCACGGAATTGGAAGGGTTTTGGCTGGAAGCTAGAAAACGATAGGTCGCACCTGAGGACCCCGACAAATTGAACAACACCGACGTCGGTGTTCATTTTTCTTTGAGCCAATGGGTTCTACTGCCGCGGACAGGCAGTTGATGCAACTCCTCGCCGCGAATCAAAATGCCGAAGCCCCATAGCACTAGTCAAGATTTTGGCAGTGACAAAAATGGGCCCCGCCAGATCAAAAACGTGATCCTGTTAGTTTTATTGATTTTTTACATCGCTTCACAATATTTTGACGCCCGCAAGTGACGTTTTTGGGCCAAATCCGGCCTGAATCCCGCAAAATAAAGCACCAAAGAAAGCAACAGAGAAACTGTCATATTTTTACGCACAAGCGCCGATAAGTCCTGAGAGTGGAACCGAAATACTGGGTAGACACCCACCTCATGGATTACCGAAAGACTCTGCAAGCCTCGCCGTACGAGATTTGCATGAATGACTCTTGGGGAAAAGCCACTGAAAAAAAAGGGGGGGCGTAGTTTTGAAACCTTTTTATTTATTACTCGATCATCATCTGACGCGAATTTGTCTCACCACGACTTTACTCATGCTCGCGCCCGGTTGCCCTTTTCCAGGGTCAACTCCGTCAGGAGCAGGAACCGGCTCTTCTAGCGCGGATACCACTCCGGCGGCAGCAACGGCTACCGCCACCGTTGCCGCCGCCTTGCCGACGGTGATCACGGGCACCCCACGATCCGCAAAAATTATTTTCAAACAAGCCTACCCCAACGGAAGTTTCGATTCAGCCCCCATTTCCGGCACGGTCAATTCACCCGGCCACGGTCTGCAAATTTCGCGAGTATTTAATGCGGATGGCAGCCTCCTTTCCAATGGGTTAGGCTCGGCGACCTGGCCCAAGTGGCTTTCGGGCTTTGAAATTGGCGTCAGCGGCGCCAATAACTCGGCTGCCACCAACGGAGCTTGCGCAAAATTCGCGGACGCGACCGAGGCTGCTCGCACCAATAACTGCCACTTTCACACCCAAGACACAGGCTGCGGGGCCTCCAATGGTTTTTATCGGGTGAGCGAAATCGATTGCCTGCAAAGTACCGCCGCGACACCGGGAACAGGGGGACCGACGGATGGAATTTATTTTCGCGCCTACTTCGATCGCTCGCAACTAGGCACGGCCGAAAACTTAATGGCCGTATTCGAGTATGTGGCCGCAAGCTATAATGGCGCGCCGAGCGCGCCCAAAGATTGCCTTAAGAATGGCCAATTTACTCCAGAATCCTGCTCGGATGTCACGTGGAAAGCATTTATCAAGCACAGCGCGAACGAAATGGTGCAACCTTTTTTATTGCTCGTTCCACCGAATCAGAATTTCACGGACGCCGCGGTCACGACCAGCGGAGTCAATCCGACAGCCCGACAGTTCTTTATCCCGATTGCCTCGGATCCCTCGATTACGGTTTTGCAAATCAGCCGGATCAACTCGGCATTAAACATCGGCGACCCCGCCGTGCAGCTCGCCTGTTCCAATAACTCGCTCCCGGCCAACTCTCCGCTTTGCGCGGGCATGATTTTATATTCACTGACGTTGTATCGAATGTAGTTTTTAAAATAGGAGAAAGGAAAAAGCTTGAAACGCCCTCTACCCCAAACCCTGATCCGCCAATACGGCGAAAGCCGCGGACTCTCGCTCGCCCTTTCATTCCTATTTGGGATGGCGTTCGGCGGATGTGCGGCCCCCCTCGATTTTTCGACCACGGCCCAAACCCACATCGACCCCGTCGGCACCCAGGTTTCGCAGCAAGAAGCCCTCCAAGGGGTTAAAATCAGCTTTCACTACTCGGACTATTACACGCTGACCAATCCGAACTCATCGAACTGTGCAGGGGATGTTCGCTATTTATACGACCCGATGGCGATTATCCTACCGACCGCGCAAAGCATACCGAGCGGGGGTTACGGCACGCTTGGCATCCCAGGCCTTCAGGTGGAGACCTCGACGACTGGCGCCCAAAGCCCAATGATGTTGCCCAAGGCCGCAAGCGGACCTGACGAAACGATTCGACCCACCTTTATTAAAAACGTCGCGGTGGACCTGACGGATGCCAACGCACACGTCCCGCAAAATCTGGCCTATTCCTGCTCGATTGGCAGTGGGGTCTCGGCCACGCCGGTTTCGAGCTGCGCGACCTTTGACTATGGCGCACTCGGCGGAGTTTCGACGTCTCTGGGCGGGAGCCTCTTTTTATTTGGCGGCATCCAAGACTATAACTATGCCGGAAGACTTCCGGCGAGTGTCACGGGATTTAACTTTCAGGGTTCTGCGGTGAGCTGCGGCCAAGTCTTGGCATCAGCGGGTGCGACAAGTTGCAGCACCGGAGTTTACACCTTAGGTGTAAATCGATTACCGCCCTCGGTTTTTGCCACGAGTCCGGATCTCGTGCCGGGACTGGCAGGAGGCACTGCTCCGACCGAAGCCATCTCCACGTGGGCCAATCTCTCCGCCGCGATGGATTACACCGGACCTAAGGCCAGTGCGGGGGCGTCGGCTTCTTATGATGCGGGCATTCAGAAAATTCTGCTTTTCGGCGGATCTGCGCCTTTGGATGGGCTGAGTTCGACAGCTCCGGGTGTCACCACTTACGATACGTGGGCTTACGATCTCAAAGCGCAGAGCTGGAGCGAGCTCAACGCGAATATTTATGTGCTCAACAGTATTATGAATTTGTACGACACGGCGCTCGATATTCGGGCGGCGGGGGGGGCACCTGCAAACGGTGCCGACAAAGTCGCCCCTTTCCCCAATAAAATCCCTAAGTCCATCGAGCCACGCGGCCTTTTTGGTTATGTGGCCGTGCCGGGGATGGCGATGAATTTAGATGCGATGACTAAGAATGGTACGATGACAGCGGGGTTGATCGATTCGACTGATCGCCTGCTCATTATCGGGGGCTATGGAAATGGCGTCACTTATTCCGAGACTCACCGGTTTAATCCGACTTATGGGCCGGATATTATGGATGGGTATCCAGGGGGTATTCACATTAATTACGGGACTGCTGCGACTAATGGCCTAGATGTTCCTAGCAATCCTGCCTATCAGTGGATCGATAGTTACCATACACAAGTATTAAGTAATTCGTATGGATCACAGTTTCCGTATGACATCGGTGTTCGATACAGCAGCGGATCGAGCCTTTTCAGCCCCGATTTTCCTCCTCTCAGTTCAGGACCCAAAGGAGGAGATGGCGCCTATAATACAGCGTTTGCGCCTTTGGTTAACATAGGTGCGGCAGAGGGAATTAAAGGAACCGGCTATGTGCTGGCGGCGGGGGGATTTCAGGCAGGACTCACCAATAACGTTAAAATGCCAGCCACAACCACAGCCGCGAATGCTGGATGCACCACAGATGGGGCCGCCGTCGCGGCAAATGGGGCTAACGCTACTCTCCACTGCGGTGGAGGACTCAGCATTTTAACACGTTATTATGACTATACTTTAGACAGAGGAACCACTGACGAGGGGCGCTCCGACCATTGGGGTGTCGTGACAAACTTGACTAATCCCCTCTCGACCCCCATTACTCCGGCTGTTTGGACTCAGCAGTTGGAAGATACTACCAGCAACAGCGACTCATCGACGGCACAAACGGTCCCTTGGGTAGGAGGAGCTACAATGCTTCCAGGCTTTGACCTCACCACCAATGACGTCGTTTTTTTCGGTGGTATGGATTGCAGCCAATACCTCATCTCAGACGGAGGAGCTTGCGCGTTTTCAAGCAACCCAGGCCCAGGCAACCCCGGCCGTTACTGGAGCATGGGAGCCAACCCCGGAAAAGCCATTACAACTCATGCAGACAAGATCCAGGCCCCCACCGCTATGACCACTCCCCCTCCTGCTCTCGCCGGCATGGCCTCAGCCCGAGGACTCGACCCCAAAGGAAACATCCTAATTTTAGCTTGGGGAGGCGCAAAAGATCAGGCGACCATTGGGGGCGCCAATGCCGTTTACTATTTCGACAGCACCAAAATCTGGACAACCGCAACACCCGCGACTGCAAACGACGTCGTCAAAGCCGCCACCGGCTCCGCCATCCCCGCGGAACTCATCAATGCCTCGATGGTCTTCAGTCACGTGACACACAAGTTTTATGTTTTCGGCGGTTACGATGTCACCTCTTCACTTTCCAAAGGAGACACTTGGGAATTAACAGTCTCGGCAACTGCGGACTCCGATGGCGCATGCCAAGGCGGGGCAGGCCATTACTGCACCTTCACCTGGCGCAAACTCACGGCGGATCAAAACAATACAGGAGGCGCGCTGTCTTGCTACCCAAGCTGCCCCCAAGCGCGCCGTTCGCATCGCATCGCCGAGGTCAATTACGACAATAAAAATCCGGGTGGCATGAATGCTCCAATCACGGGCGAGCAAACCTGCACTGCAACTTCACCCTGCTCTTACGGCATATTTATGGAAGGAGGCACCAACGATGGCTTCCATTTTCTTTCGGATCGCTGGATGTTTGACCCCACCGCCAACGGAGGCGCGGGTCATTGGCAAATGATGGGCGACCTGCCTCCGCGCACGCTAGCCTCGATGACCTCCGTGGATTACACCATTCAATCCACCGGAATCCCCGCACACCGTGCCGTGCTCTTTGGCGGTGAAACCGGACTTCACAGCCCCGAAATGGCCGCCACCGAAGCAAGCAATAGCTCCACTCGCTATTTTGTGCCCCCCACACTAGGTGACACCTGGATCTTTGATTACGACAATAGCAGTTGGAACCGCGTCCAGCTTTTAGGAAAAGGGTACGAGGCATTTCTCGCAATTCCCGATGCCGGCGCATCTGAAATCGAACGTCGACAGGCCTATGTCGCGACTGGACCAGATACATTCGGTGGTTCCGCCATCGGCAGCGATGGCAACGGCAAAACCATCAGCGAACTTTCTCCTCCCCCACTTTCAGGCGCAGTCATGGTCACGCGCACCATGGCTCCTCCTTCTGGACTCACGGCTACCACCCCCCTTCGAAAACTCAGTCTACCTGAAGTTTACCTCATCGGGGGTCGCACAAAAAAGGGTGCCTTTAACACCTTGGATCATGTTTACAAGTTTTGCATCGCTAGTACCGGTGAGGCCTTCACCGGCGACTCTCCATCTATCCCCAATAACAACGACTACATTTGCGACGCCTACGACACCAGCACCAACACACTGTCCCCTAATCCACAACCTGGCTACGTCGGGCGCTGGCTAAGAAAAGCTCCCGAAGGCACCGGCATGACCAGCTCCGCTGTCGGCTCCTTCATGGGCGCCGGCGCCTACGATCCCATCCGCGATCGCATTGTGCTTTTCGGCGGCCTCACCGGAACCACGAACGTCACCGACGCCGCAAACACTTATGCTAGTGCCGCGGTTTATGAGTACACGCCGCCACAGCCTTCACTCTCCAGCGTCACCGCACATCCCCGCGATGGTCGCTGGAGCTTCGTCCCGAACTGCGGCCCCTACGATGCCCCCGAAGCGCGCTACGGTCACTCCATGGCTTACGACACCCTCAACCAAAGTCTCATTTTGACCGGGGGCTACGACACCTTTGGCAAACCGCTCACACAGACCATCATCAGTTCGAGCGGAAAATCTTATCAAATTCCCGAAGTCTGGACCGGTACTTACTATGCTTCAAACGTCGAGGACGGAAGCCTCAACACCAAAAACCCCGGCGTTTTAGTGAGTAATGCCCCTTGCTACTACTGGAAACCCATCACTACTTTTGGAAATTCCTTTGACGTCCCCACGCAAGCCCCCCCCGAAACCGGCCTTTCACACGCGGCGAGCGTCTTTATTCCCTCCACTGGCTACAACACCGGCTATTACACCTTGATGGATAATGCGTGCGAAAAAGAGGGCCCGATCGCCAATGGCGACCCTGCCATCAATAAGCTTTTAGCCGGGGGGGCCTATATCGATATTGACCGGAACGCTTTGGGTGCGAACGAAAACCTCCTTCTCACCCTCACCTTCTTACCTTTGGGAACTAAAAACCTACGCCCCGATGGGCAAGCCTTTACTCATTCAGAAAGCGCGGTATTTAAAGTTCATTTAATCAAAACCGGCCAGACTGCCGACGTGTTGCAATCCATTCAGCAACCCCGCCATTTAGCCTACGCCGATAGCATCACCCAATATCCCGAGGTCGCGCAAAGCCTCTCCATCATTGCGCCCCCCACCGGCCAAATTATGCAAGAACAGGTCCTCATCCCGCTGTCGATGGATCCGGGGATTGATCGTATTCGAATTGAGCGCTATTCAGGATCGGGAATTCTGCTGGACGCCTCGGTATTTAGAATGGGGTCCAAGTAAGGGGGAGGTCAAGGGAGACACAGATGACGAAATCTATAAAACACGTAGAATATCAAAAAGGGGGATAAATACGGGTGTTTTTCAGGAAAAGCTCGGTGCATTTATGCAGTCAACTTAGCCGGCTTCGCGTCCTTGGCCGCTTTGGCCTATTGGCTCTGGCCGCGTTTTCCTTTTCGGCCTGCACCAATAACCTCACCATCAGCACCGGCACCTCGGCGACTTCCTCGGTCACCTCCGTAAATCCTAACTCCGGCACGGGCTCGGATAGCAATACCTCGGGACTCACCTTGAGTCGCGTGCAAAAAAACATTTACGACGCCGCCGGCACCCTGGACCTCTTAGGCGATGGCAGCGGGGCCATGGGGCAACTTTGTGCCGCCTCCCAAAGTGGAGGCAGCGCGACGGCCGCGGGACCGACCACCTGCACCTGCGCGTTTACCTATGTGAACGCCGCAGGATCGCAAATCGGCCCCGTCGAGGTCGATACCACTTATCACGAACAAGATCAGATTCGATGTCCCTATGCCACGATCCCTAGCGACGTCGCGTACTTCAAGGTCTACATCCATCTCACCAATTCAGACACCAAATCCAATGAGGTCACCTTTCGATTTACGGGGTCGGGGGTCTCGCTGGATTTAGCCAACTCACTGAGCTACTCCCAAGTTTCGCGGTTCCAGTGCCGAGATATCGTCACGATTCCTTATATGTGGGACAGTTCAGTTTACGATCCCCTGCTTTCCGAAGATCCTCGATTTTCTTATCCCCTTAATTTTTACACCACAAATATGGGTCGCGCCCTGGCCGTCTATTCCGGCGGAGATTCCTCCCGAGGCCTCACCGCCCCCACCGGATGGAATTGCCCGGCGATTCCAAATGATACGCGCACCGGCGTGGATCTCACTCTTTACAGCGTCGCGGCTGATTCGAGCGGCAGTAAAGCGATTTTTCCACCGGGGGGCAGTTTTGATCGCTCCACCTACTTTGTCGCCAAGGCTAAAAGTGGTGTCTTTGATGTGGCCGTGAATGCCGTGGCGCTGCCGGGGGTCATCACCAGCACGGCGGGAGATCCGCCACCCGCAGCCCCGGGACAAAAAGCCGATCAGCCATCGGGATATCCACCCTTAGGATATGGCGCCCGCCCCATTCCACTCCAAGCGGGGGGCGAAACCTGTCCAGACGCTTCAACCACCATTCCACAGGGGTTTCATTGGGCTAAACTTTGGCTTTTCCGCAAGCAACTGCCTAAGCGCACCTACCCCTACAGCAATGCGCTCGCGCAGCTGGGCAGCATTAGCTGTAATCCGGCTCCTTGGAGCGGCAATAACGCATTCCCTACAGATACTCAATTTCCGGACTGCTCAGGCGCTTACTCGACCGCTAGTTTTGCCGGAAGTCCGAAGGGGATGATTTCGCGATTTTTTGAAGGAACCGGCATGTGCATGAAAGACGTCTATCCGGGGGGTACGACCAATCCGCTTACGGGTATGAATTATGATGGAATTGCCGGTAATAGTGCCTCAATCCCCAATCAAGCAATCGGAATTGATTTCACCAGTGTTGCGCCTGGCACCGATATTTACACGCCTAATAATAAAGACCCTCAATGGGGCTGCTCCGGCAGCACCAAAATCGATCCCACTCAAGTTTGCAATTCCAACAATGGCAATATGGCCTTTGATTCCAGCCCCACCCAGGGCAACATTGATACGATTCAAGCCGGCCCCCGCTTTGACTATCTTTTTGTAGTCACCCCGGTGACAGTCAACCGCTCGGATATGGACCCCACGGCCTCAAGTACGATTCATTCGATTTATACCCCCGTGCGATTCATGTCCCCCAGTGATTGTAAATCCTCTGATCCGGATCAACCCAAATTTCCGGGTGATTGCAACCCCAGTCGAATGTTACGTTATGAATTCAAAAAACACGAAGTCGGCGCCCCGGGTGATCCTGGGCAAGACGATGCCAACCGCCCTGGAGATTTTCCGGTATGCGTTTTACAACCCAATTGATGAGGCATTCTCACTCGATTTTTTTAGCTCTGGGCGCGCCCTGGCTGGGGTTGACGCTCTTAGCATGCGTCAACACTCGAATTCCAACACTTTCTGACACGACCGCCAAAAGTACCGCGCCCGACCCCACCGCCTCAAGTGGCCCGACCGCCCAAGGAGATAGTTTCAAAATTGCCAATGTGGCGATTGTCGGCGCCGCCGCCGCAAACGGAGGGGCAGCCGCACAATCCAGTGTATCCACCACGACGATTTATATCGACCCCTCCAAGTCCACGGCAGTCTCCGGAGATGGCCCGCCGATGCTCTCCACTCATTGCGCGGTCGGAGGCAGTGCGAGCAGCGCGAATCCAAAATCCTGTGTCTGTCAGTTTTCCTGGAGCGAAACCAACGGGACCTCGGGCACCAGTGTCTCCACCCCTCGAAACGTGATCACGTCCGTGACCAACGCGCAGGCCTCGCTGGTCACGTGTGCCGCCCCGGACGTCTATAACACTGAGATTCAAGATGGTACGACCATCAAAGTCACCGTCACCGCCGGTCCCGGCAGTACGGAACAATTCTTTTTTACACCTTATAGCTATATCAAAAACAACAATCAGACCGTGGGTTCCTTTCGCGATGCCGAAGGGCACTCGTTTGACAACATCATGCACTATGCTTGCTATCAACAATACAAACGTGGCGCCGTGATCATGAGCAAAACCAACTTAGTGAACAACTCCAAAACGGGGGAACCGCGCGTCTATCCTTACGCTAACCAATTTTGCGTTCAATCCAACGCCGCCGGGGGTGCGCAAGGTTGCGACCTTATGCCCCCCAGCGCGGACTACACGGCACAAGCTTATTATTACAATTTTTATGTCCGCGGCACCGAGGCCGGCGACGTCAATCAATGGAATGACGGCTACGCCTGCCCCGTCATCAAAGAAGCCCTCAATAATCCGACCGGTAATGTAGGCGGGCAAGGCGCGGTTTGGCCCCTCGATACGAACTTCGCTCTTTCGCTCGGAAAAACTCCGGACTTTAACTATGGCGTCGATGCGTTTGTCGAACTGGCCAACGGCGGCAGCGACCCCATCTCGGCAAGTGCCAAAAGCTGCAGCGGCAGCGCGTCGGCCGGAAACTCGTCCACCAATGGCTTTGTGCAAGCGTGTCTCGGTTTTGCTGCCAAACCCAACCCCGATGGAACTTGCCCCTACTTCAAGGACGCCTCGGGACAAATCCGGTTTACCTTTCGCCTTCGAAAATTGATCGCGATTTATCCCCCGGTTTTTGGCATGGACGGCAAAGCACCGGCCACCTCGCAAGCTTCGGATACCATTTACGTACTGGATCGTCAGGTCAAATCACCCCTCGCCGACCCGCTCAAACCTTACACCATGCGCGGCCCGAAACCGTGTCCCTTCGCCCTTTTTGACAAACTCGGCGTGACGGGGCAAGCCGATCCCCTGTATGGAAAATACCAAAATGTGCTTCCGGGCTATAATGCAACTAGCAGTATCTTGTGGAACGGCACCAATGTCGATGGCACCCAATTTCCTAATACAGATTCCGCCATGTCATGCTCGATGGCGTTGCCACTTGTAAAAAGCGATCCTTTCAATTTTTCGCTCAACACCATTTCGCTCGGCACCGTCAACGCGAACAACCCGACTCTCCCCAGGCTCTATGTTCGACCCATTACGGCGTGGGCTCCTCATTATGAAGAGGATCTCGACTTTCAGGCTTGCGCCCCCCAGGCTCAGCCCCTTCGAGATCCGCCCCTTCACTTTGCCAAAGATCCCACCACCGGGAACGTCGCCTGGTGTGCCGAAAGTTATCCTAGTCAAAACGACAATGTGCCCAACTTAGATAAGGTCACCGATCCCGCCTCGGTTTTAAGCGCAAACAACCCCTACATTGGCCACGTGCAGCCGTTTACTTCGCATGCGGTAAAAAATTCGGCCAGCGCGGCCTGTCTCGCGACGATTCCGGCGTCGATCCCCTCGAATGATAAAAATGGCAATCTTCGGTATCCAGCGGCGAGTGTCGCGCTATGCCCCGTCCCGCCGGCAATTCCAGCGCCCTCAAATGGCGTCGCCAGACATCCCACCGATTTAGTGGTGGATTCATATAAGGATGCAGCTAACGCAGAAATAAACACCTGCTCCAACAAAACTTGCGACCGCACGGCGATCCCGACCGGTGGTCAAATTTGGGCAAGTTTTCCACTTCTCGCACAGGCTTATCAAACCGAAAATGCGATCTCGTCTGATACGACTTATGGATGTGTGGTCACCTGGGATGGAGGCGGCCCAAAAACAGGTAAAAAAACTCCTCAAGAGGGCTGCTGTGGCGCCAATGTTCAAATGAGAACAGGCCTCGACTCTGCACCTTACCCGTACAACCTGAATGCTCACCTCGAACCGGATACCGCTTGTCTAACCCCCAACCTCGATTAACAAAAAACATTTTGCTTCACGTCGAGGTCTGCAACCAACGCGCGGACCTTCTCATCCTCTCCGAACTTCGCAAAACCTTACCGGAGCTTTCGCGGACACGACTGAAAGAATTTTTTAGGGCTCAGAAAATTAGAATTCAAGGCCAGCCACTTGATCCCGCCCGCCTCATGAATGCCGGAGTCTATGAAGTCCAGATCGAGGATCTCCCACTTGAACCCGAAATAGCCAAAGCCTCCTCACAGGGAAGTTTTTTGCCGATCATTTACGAAGACGATGAAATGCTCGTCCTCAATAAGCGAACGGGCATTCCCTCGCTGCCCCATTCTCCAGACGAGACCGAAACCGCCGTCGGTGCGGCGCTCGCGCATTTTCCAGGCCTCGCTCAAATTGGGCCACGTCCTTTAGAACCCGGACTTTTGCATCGACTCGACACCGGCACCAGCGGCCTGCTCGCCTTTGCCAAGACTCCAGCAGCCTTTTTGAGACTCAAAGAGGCATGGAAAGAAGGGAAAGTTCAAAAAACCTATCGAACCCTGGTGAGACCCGAGAGCCCCCCCCTCCATCTCCCACTCACCCTTCAGCTAACTCTGGCGCATGACGTTAAAAATAAGAGAAAAATGCGCGTTATTGAGACAAAAACCTCCCCCCACTCCTTTCGAGGCAAACCGCTTCCCACGCTCACGCATCTCATTCGAAAACACACCGCTCCAAATGAATTCCATGACTTAGAGATTGAAATTGAAACGGGCGTGATGCATCAAATTCGCTGTAGCCTCGCCCACCTAGGACTCCCCATTGTGGGAGATTCGACCTATGGCGGACCGCCCTCAGAGCGGCTTTGGCTCCATGCTTGGCGCCTCGAAATTCCCAAGACAAACGGTGCCTTGCTCAAACTAGAAGCCGAATTGCCTTGGTAGACCTATTTTTTCGATGCTAGAACTACGAGGTGACCAAAACCCTTTGTATCGTTGGCTTTGGAAGCCAAGCTCAAGCCTGGACGCGTTGTCTCCTCGATGAGGGAGAAACCCAAGTCCAAGTTTATCTCGCCCGACAAAATGGCCCTTCCTTTCAAGCCGCTCAAGAACTCGGAATTGCCGCGCGCTCGGTCCAAAATCTTGGCCCAGACCTCCTCGCTTTACAGACGCAAAACCCCACTGAGCCTGCCCTCGTCGCACTCCTCTGTCCCGATTCTGTGATTGGATCGGTTTACCACGAGGTTCTTGCCCCGCTTTCGCTCCCCCTGACGATCGTTTTAGCTCATGGCTATGCGATCTATGCGGGCGATCTCAAACCCTCGCGCCCCGAACACCAAATAGCGCTCTTTGCACCTAAAGCCATTGGCCCGAAGATTTGGGCGCTTTTTCAACAAGCGAAAGCCGAGTCTTCCCCAACAAAAACTAGCTTTCATCGCTTGGTCGCGGGTTTTTATGCATCAGCTGAGCGCGCGCCCCAAGTGCGTGAACTTGCGCGACTCCTGCGCTTTGCACCGGAGCGTTTGGTACCGGCCAGCTTTGAAAAAGAAGCCATCGGAGACCTCCTTTCAGAACAAGGACTGCTTTGCGGCGGGGTTTTTACGCTTTTAGAATGGACCATTGAGGCCATGACCCGCGCCGAAATTCCCGCGGGCCTGATTCGCGAAGAATGCCTCACCGAACTCGAACTCATTGCAGGCCTGCTTCGAGAACGAGGACCGGCCGCCACCTTTGGAGCCATCAGCCAAGCCGCGCAATGCGGAGCAGTTGCCATGCGAGCACGTCTGGAAGCCTCGGGCGTACGAGCTCATTTTGATGCCCAACTCAGCGAAGTTTTGGACCGACGCTTTATCGAACGCTTTCGTGGAGAGACCTGGAAAGCGCAAGCCGATGCGTTTCAGCAAAAGCTTTTAGAACTTGAAAAGAACCTCTCAGGAGACCCTCTCAAATGAGCACCACTTTGGTCTGTAAACCCGTGACCGTGCCCTGGATTCGTTCACAAAAGGGCGTAGCTAAGATCACCATGCTGACCGCCTATGATTATCCCACCGCGCTGATTTTGGACGAAGCCGGCGTGGATATCCTTCTCGTCGGCGACAGCGTGGCAACGGTGGTCTATGGCGAACCCAATACCCTGTCCGTCACGATGGAAGATATGTTGCGACACACCCGCGCGGTTGCCAACGCCGCCAAACGCGCGATGGTCGTCGGCGATATGCCTTTTATGAGCTACCAAGTGAATCAAGAGCAGGCGATCACCAACGCGGGCCGGTTTTTAAAAGAGGCGCGAGCCCAAGCGATCAAACTCGAAGGAGGCACAGAGATGGCGGATACCATCCATGCCATCACGCGAGCGGGAATACCCGTTATCGGGCACATAGGATTAACCCCTCAATCGATTCACGCGATGGGACCGTACCGAATGCATGGAAAAAATGAAGGCGAGCGGCGCTATCTACTCGATTCAGCCCGAGCCATCGTGCAAGCCGGGGCCTTTGCCGTCGTCTTGGAATGCGTGGAAGAAACGCTCGCTGCTGAAATCACCGCCGAATTGGACATTCCCACCATCGGAATCGGAGCCAGCCCCCGTTGCGATGGCCAAGTCCTGGTCGTCCATGATTTAGTCGGCCTCACCGGAGGGCATGTACCTCGCTTTGTAACTCCCACCGCCTCACTTCGAGAACCCTTTCGCGAAGCGGTACGGGCCTTTATCCAGCGAACCACCGAAGCAGGCCATGCATGATCTTGGCTGTGGACATCGGAAACAGCCAAATCGTCATGGGAATACCCCAGGCGGGGACCATCGAAAAATTTCGTATCCCCACCCACCCCATCAGCAGCCCGCTCGGGCTTCGCGCTCAAATAGGCCAGGCCCTCGCGACTCGGGGGCTGGATTTTTCGGATATTGAAAAAATGGTCGTCTCATCGGTGGTCCCCGAGGTCACGCACCACTTGCGAGAGGCTTTTAGCCATGCCGAAGTCATCGACTGTCACTGGCCTTTTTCGATTCAACTCACGACAAAGCCCCCAGAAGAAACCGGCATTGATCGTCTTGTGAATGCGGAGGCCGCCTGGCGTTTCTACGGAGGTCCGGCCATCATTGTGGATGCGGGAACCGCCACAACCATTGATGCCTTAAGCGCGGATGGTACTTTTTTGGGCGGCGCGATCTTGCCCGGCATGGAAATGATGCGAGACGCGCTCGGTTCAAAAGCCGCGCAACTCTTTAGCGTAGACCTCAAGCCACCTCACCAAGCCATCGGCGTCAATACCGAGCTCGCACTCCAAAGCGGCCTCGTCCTCGGATATGCTTCGATGATCGACGGCATGATTCGGCGCCTAAAAAATGAAATGCAAAGCGATACGTCCAAGACCCCAGCGCCCCAGGTCATCGCCACCGGCGGCCTTTGTTCGATTCTCTTTGGACTTTGCTCTGAGCTTCCCCTCGTGGATGAACACCTCACCCTCAAAGGAATTTTTGCCCTCTATGAATCCTTTTGTGCTCGACCAGCTGAAACCCATACTTCAAAATAGACGGATTTTACTCGGGATTACGGGTAGCATTGCCGCCTTTAAGTCCTGCGACCTCATCCGTTTTCTTCGCCAGGCCGGTGCGCAGGTTCGCGTCGTCATGACCGAATCAGCACAACGCTTTGTCACTCCGCTCACGCAGGAGACCTTATCAGGCACTCCCGTCAACGGCGGACCCGATCCGACCGGAACCCACCACATTGAAATGGCCAGATGGGCCGAGCTCGCCATCATCGCGCCCGCCTCTGCCAATACGCTAGCCAAACTTGCACACGGTTTGGCCGATGATTTACTCAGCACTGAACTTCTCGCTTTTCGCGGTCCCTTGATCCTAGCCCCGGCCATGAATCCCACGATGTATGAGCACCCAGCCGTTCAAGCCAATATCGAGACTCTTCGAAATCGCGGCGTGATTTTGGCGGGTCCCACTCATGGCGCAACCGCTTGTGGCGAGACAGGGCTGGGGCGCATGCTCGAACCTGAGGCCCTGCTCGAAACGATTGCGCATGCACTCATCGATATTCAGGAGCGCCCGACGCGTGCTTCGCGCGCACCCGCAAAACGCATGCTCATCACGCTGGGCCCCACCCGCAGCGCCATCGACCCTGTTCGTTATATCACCAACCGCTCTAGCGGTCTGATGGGCGCGTCGCTCGCCTGGGCCGCCTGGCGTGCGGGTTACGAGCTCACCGTCATCGCAGGCCCCGTGCAGGTCCCCCTTCCGGAGAAAGCCCAGGTTTTTCGGGTTTTAACCGCGCACGAAATGCTGGAACGTGCTCAGAGCGAGTTTCCGAACTGTGAGGTCTTTGTTTCAACGGCTGCGGTTTTAGATTGGGACGTCCGATCGCCTGCAAGCCATAAGCTCAAAAAGCACGGGCAACCTCTTTCGCTTGAGTTTGAAGAGAATCCGGACATCCTGGCCACTTTAGCGGCCGACAAACGTTCTCACCAATTTGTGCTGGGTTTTGCGGCCGAAACTCAAGACGTGGTTGCTGCGGGCACCCAAAAGCGCATCAAAAAACATTGCGACGCCCTTTTTGCCAATGATGTGTCGCTCGATCGCCAAGGATTCGAAAGCCCCCTCAATGGCGGCTGGTGGATTGACGCTGACCAGGTTTTAGAAGTTTCAGCCCGGCCCAAACCCGAACTCGCCAACTTCTTAATCCATTTGATCCAAGCCAAAGAGCAAAAAAGAGCGCTCCTATGACCCCGACGATCATAAAATCGCCAGTGGAGATGCGAGCCTGGCGCCGCGCACTTGCGCCTGAGCTTCGAGTCGGGATGTTCCCCACCATGGGGGCCTTACATCGCGGCCACGCTGAACTCCTCCACAGGCTTCGCGAAAACTGTGACCGCCTCGTGCTTTCAGTTTTTGTGAACCCCACCCAGTTTGCGCCCCACGAAGACCTGGATAGATACCCGCGGACTTTTGACCTTGATCTTCGCCTTGCGGCCGCTTGCGGGGTGGACGCCATTTTTTTTCCAGATACTCAGACGATGTACCCGCTGGGATTTTCAACTTATGTTGAAGAAACTTCACTCACCCAAGGCCTCTGCGGCCCCTTCCGTCCCGGCCATTTCCGTGGCGTGACCACCGTGGTCCTCAAACTTTTCAACCTCGTGGAGCCGCATTTGGCTTATTTCGGGTTAAAAGACGCCCAACAATTCTTTGTGCTGCGAAAGATGGTCCTCGATCTTAATCTCCCTCTTTCGATTGAGGCTCTGCCTACCGTCCGGGAGCCCGATGGCTTAGCCCTTTCATCGCGCAATCGTTACCTTTCACCGGATGAGCGCACGCGAGCCCCCGCGCTTTACGCGACCCTGCAGACGGCAGCGGCTAGCATCATTCAAGGACAGGGGATTGAACCCACACTCACCCAAGCACGCACCACCTTGGAGCAGCAAGGATTCAAAGTCCAATACATCGAGTGCGTGAGCGTTCCAGATTTGCACCCCCTGGGGCCGCCACCACGCGCTGAAAATCAAGCAGCGATGATCGCGGTAGCGGCCTATTTAGGGTCAACACGGTTGATCGATAATATTTTAATAAGTTAGCCTTCAGCGTTCAGCTATCGGCTATCAGCAATAGGCAATCAGTTTTTGATTGGCTGACAGCTGAGTGCTGAACGCTGATGAATGATCCTCAGCTACAACCCATCGAGTTGCCGCAGTTCATGCACTTATAGCAAGCGCCGTTGCGGACGGTCGTATGTCCACAACTATCACACGGGGGGGCATCACCCATCATTTGGGCCAAGTGAGAGCCCGCAGGCGAGTTCTGTAAGCCTGGCATGTGCATTTCCATTTGCGGCTGCATGCCCGCGATCGGTATCCCCGCCGCAATCAGCTTGGAGGGTTCCTTAGGAATCAACGCCGCCGCGCCTCGCTCGGCACTCAAATCGACAGGTTTGATTTGCACAAAATCGGTGCGACCTAAGTACTCCATCCCCAGTACTCGGAAAATATAATCCACGAGCGACGTCGCCATCTTCACGTTAGGATGCCCCGTGACCATTCCGCTCGGCTCAAACCGAGTGAAGGTGAATTTATCCACAAATTCAGCAAGCGGCACCCCATACTGAAGGCCTAAGCTCACCGAAATCGCAAAACAGTTCATCATCGAACGGTAAGCGGCGCCTTCTTTATGCATATCAATGAAAAGCTCACCTAAGGCTCCATCGGCGTACTCACCGGTCCGAAGATAGACTTTATGCCCGGCCACTTCGGCCTCTTGCGTGAAGCCTAGCCGCTTGGCCGGAAGCTTGCGTCTCACCGGAGCAAACGTGAGCTGCGCACCGACGGCCGCCGCTTGTGCGGCCGCCGCTACGGCTTGGTTTTCAGGAGTCACAGAAACTTTAGTTTCTACTTTGGTCTCCGTTTTAGATTCGGTTTTCGAATCCGACTTTGACGAAAGAGGCTGCGAAAGTTTGCAACCGTCCCGATAAAGCGCCACGGCTTTGAGGCCCAATTTCCAGCCCTGATAGTAGATATCTTGAATTTCTTCAACCGTCGTTTCATGCGGAAGATTAACGGTTTTAGAAATCGCACCCGATAAAAAGGGTTGAGTGGCCCCCATCATACGAACATGGCCCATCGGCGCGATAAAGCGCTTCCCTTTTTGCCCACATTTATTTGCGCAGTCAAACACCGAAAGGTGCTTGTCTTGCAGATGTGGGGCCCCTTCGACGGTCATCGTTCCACAAATGGCTTCGTTGGCTTCTTGAAGTTGAGTTTCAGTCAGCCCGGCCCAACGTAAAAAATTAAACGTGGGTTTTTCGAACTCTTCTTTTTTGATTCCCATTCGCTCCAACGCCGCGTCGCCCAAGGTAAACCGGCTAAAAGCGCTGGAAAGCTCAAAGGTCCCAGGAAGAGTCTTCTCAATCTTGGCAATCTCACTCTCATGGAGGCCTTTGGCCTTCAAGAACTCACGATTCACATGAGGCGTACTCACTAAATTCATCGCCCCGAGAAGGTAACGCAAGATCTCCTCGACCTGCATCTCGGTGTAACCGAGATTTTGAAGAGCCGCAGGCACCGAGTTATTGACGATCTTAAAGTAACCGCCGCCAGCGAGCTTCTTGAATTTAACCAGCGCAAAATCAGGTTCCACGCCAGTCGTATCGCAATCCATCAATAAACCAATGGTGCCCGTCGGGGCCAACACGGTGACCTGAGCATTGCGATACCCGTACTTTTCGCCTAAGGCCAAAGCCAGATCCCAATCCTGCTTTGCAGCCTGGACCAGGTCTTTGAGTCCGCCCTTTTCAGAGCCCTTGAGCTGGTAAGCCGCATCTCGGTGCTTACGGATCACGCGAAGCATGGAATCGCGGTTAGGACCATAACCAGGGAAAGGCCCAATGGCACCCGCCTCTTCCGCGCTGACAGCATATGCATGCCCGCACATAATCGCCGTCAGAGCGCCCGCCCAGGCACGACCTTCGTCACTGTCATAGGCGATCCCTTTGAGCATCAGCAAAGTACCCAAATTCGCGAAACCGAGGCCCAAAGGCCGATAGTCATGCGAATTTTTTGCGATCGTCTCGGTCGGATAACTCGACGAATCCACCAAGATTTCTTGCGAAATCACCAGAACGCGACAAGCCCGTCGGTAGCCTTCGATGTCGAAGCTTCCATCTTCTTTTAAAAATTTAACCAAGTTCAGCGATGACAGATTGCAAGCCGTATCATCCAAGAACATGTACTCCGAGCATGGATTCGAGGCGTTGATCCGATCTGTATTCGCACAAGTATGCCAGTCATTGATCGTCGTATCGTACTGAACTCCCGGATCAGCGCAGGCCCAAGCCGCCTCGGCGACTTTTTTCCACATATCCTTGGCTTCGTAAGTTTGAATCACACGCCCATCGGTCCGAGCTTTGGTGTGCCACTGGCCGCCAGTCTCCACAGCCTTCATGAAATCGTCGCTCACGCGCACCGAATTATTCGAATTTTGGCCCGCCACGGTTTTGTAGGCTTCACCGTTGAAATCCGAGCTATAACCCGCAGCAATAAGCGCCGCCACTTTGCGTTCCTCGCGCTGCTTCCAAGTGATAAAATCCATGATTTCTGGATGGTCCATATCCAAGCAAACCATCTTAGCCGCGCGGCGGGTGGTCCCTCCCGATTTAGTAGCGCCGGCCCCCTTGTCGAAAACTTCAAGGAAACTCATGAGTCCAGATGAAAGCCCGCCACCAGAAAGGTTTTCTTGAGAACCGCGAATCTTGGAGAAATTTGAACCCGTGCCTGAACCATACTTAAACAAACGGGCTTCGTTTTTGACCAATTGAAAGATCGACATCAAGTCATCTTGAACCGACTGAATAAAACAGGCGGAGCATTGCGGCTTCTGATAAGCATTTTTGGTTTCCACGATCCGCATTTGCTGCGCATCCCAGGCGTAATTGCCACCGGAACCCTCGATGCCATACTCTTGATGCAAACCGAGATTGAACCACACCGGTGAATTAAACGCTCCCATTTGATGAACCAAAAGGTAGGACAACTCATCTTCAAAGGCTCCGGCATCCTTTTCGTTAAAATAGCCCATCTGTTCGCCGGCGGAACGAATCGTGTGAGCCACGCGGTGGATCACCTGTCGAACTGAGGTTTCATGCCCGGTTACCGGTACTCCCGCCTTGCGAAAGTATTTCGATACGACGATGTCGACCGCCAACTGACTCCAGTGGGTCGGAATTTCGACATTTTCCAGCGCAAAAACGGTGCGACCCTCGGTGTCTTTAATCTTGGCACTCGACTTCCGATATTCAACGACATCCATGGGACCCAGGCCCTGCCGATTCAGATTCTCAGTAAAATAACGTTCGATAGGGACATAGGCGAGCCGGGAGTCTTCAGACGCACCCTTCCTTACTGATAAGGGGGTTGTCTTAACCACTGTTCCTCTAGCGGCTCTGACCTTTTTAACTTTGATTGGATTCGCTTCTACCGTTTGCTCACTGCTCATCTGCTGGTCACTCATCTCTTTTTCTGTTCTTCCGTTGGTTCCGAGCCAATCGTTATCCATCCGATCCATGATTGATGTCTCCAAGAATGTTTGTCTTAAACTTATAACGGCCCTATCCGTCAATATCGTCCTGATGATTTTATTTTGGCCCGTATCAACCGAGAAAGTCAAAGGACACCACAATCTATTGTGGTGTCATTACCCGTACCCTACTAGCAATAGACATTTCAGGTCTGCGTTAATCCCTCAAGCCCTTTAGGTTTTTTGGAAAATTCGGCCCATTTCAGCACGCCGCAACGCAACTTTAGCACATTGCATTATCAAAACTAATGCTTGACCCCAGACGCTTTTTCGCACCAACCCATCCAGAGCGTGTTTTCTACGGTTTTTAAGTTTTTAAGGCTGGTTTTGCGGACTGCATTTCGAAACATGGGACATGTTTACCCAAAATAACGGCGATTCACATTCAAACGTCATTCGGATTTTGGATGGACGTTCGGATATCAGTCCTTTAGCTCCCCACCGACGGTTCGTGCCGCATGACGCGCGCCTCTACCAAAAGGTGCGGAGCACCTTTTGACATCCCGCAAGAATCATGAGAAAGGATCTGCCGCGACGAACCTCGGAGACCTAACCATGATTCGCTATGCCCTACTCTTGGCCCTCTCTTCATCTGCCTTAGCCACCGCCGCCTTCGCTAACGACCCCCTGATCCGCTGGACCGCCACCGAAGACACTGATGGGTCGATCAGCCATGTATTGGATGTACTGGGCAAAAAGCTTGGCTACGGCCTTACTCGAGACAACTTCACACTCCAAGAAGAGCGAGACCTCGCCTTCAATCACTACCGCTATTTTGTGCAATTAGCCGATGGTGTACCGGTCCATGGCAAAGGGATTCGCATTTGGACCGAGCTCAACCCGGAAGGAAAAACAGAGCGCACGGTTCAAATCGAGGCCGACCTCAATAGCCCACGCGCTATCCAGTCCCTGACCTCAAGGCTGCGAGACCAAGGCAGTACCGCAGCAGTTTTCCGCCAAGACCTCTCTAGCGAAGAAACGCTTCAATTGACACGCAAGAGCGTGCTCACCGACTTGGATGACCCGAACCTCCGGGGTATCTCTTGGAAGGACGAATGGAAAAATGGCCAACTCGAACGCTTGGTCAAAGTCCATGGAAAACGAGGGGTTCACTGGGTCCATATCGATCTGGACTCCCAAGAAGTGACCTCCCGCGAATACCGTGAATTTCCACAGGACGACGTTGAAATTCCGGTTCAAATCTACCCAGTTTACGAAGAAAACGAAAGCGACCACCAGATGCTTTCGCGCGTTCCAGGGGTTTTACGCCATATTTTGCCGCAAGTTCCTCAAAATCAGAGCGACCTGTACGCTCCCCTCAAAACCCAGCGGTATTACGACTACAAATATAATCCAACCCTAGGGCAAACCGAAGCCGGTCGGGCGCAGGGTTTTTGGTCCATGGCTTACGTCAAGGGCGAAGCCGCTCGCATCCGCGCAGCCCTTCCATTAGTCGATAATTCTTTTGCCAACGGCCTCTTGCTTCAAGGTCGTTACACTTCGATCAACATCCATCCTGACGCCATCACGCAATATGGGCCGCTCGGTTTTTCACCCGTATTTTCGACTCCTTTTCTGCCGAACTGGGTTCAGGCCAGCGGCGACCCACAAGCCAACGACGAAATGATCCCGATGCAGGCTTACGCGGGAAAACCCCTCAGCTCGGCTCAGGACGCGATGGATCGCCCCGCGCGACGCCTGCCGAACCACAATCCCACCGCTTATCTCAACGACGGCTTTGACGAAATCCAGGTCTATTACGCAGTCGATACGCTCTTTAACGAACTGCACGCTCGCGGTTGGAAGGATCCAGAACTCTCAACCCGCCCTTTTAATGCGTTTTTGTTTAATCCGGATATTTCGATGCGGGACAATGCCTACTACACGGACGACACGATCAATTTTACGACGTACTCGCCTACCGCCATTAATTTTGCGCGCGACAACAGTACAATTTGGCACGAACTCGGTCACGGCGTGATGGATCGTTTGATGGGCGACAACATTGAACTCGCGGACACCGGCGGCCTCAGCGAAGGCATGGCTGACTTTGTCGCAGCCCTCGTGGTCCAAGCGGTCACGCAAGGAAAGCCTTTTGCAGGCTCGAATGAATTTCGCATCATCAACAAGACGGGCTTCAATCTCACGAACGAAGTCCATGATGATGGCGAGGCCTACGGTGGCGCGATGAAGGACTTTTTGGACGCGGCACTCCAGGCCAATCCGAAGACGGGTCTAGAGCAGGTTACGGATGTTGAGCTCGAAGCCATGCGCCTCACCCGCGATTATCCAGGTCTCACCGCCGCAGAATGGTTCAACCACATCCTCTTCGCCGATAGCTTAGGCCGCCCGGGCCTCCGCGCCCCGAACGCACTCAAACCGTTCCTCACCGCTGCACTCGCAGGCCGCAACTTCAAATTCGACACGAGCCCGGTGGCTACCTTCGGACTCGTGAACACGACATCCGGCACTCCCGCCGAAGTGGTTGCAGGCTCCCCCGGCTCGCGCAACTCGCCGATTCCAGTCGTGATCGATAAAGCCAAAACGGCCAGCTTCACGCTTCAAGCAAGCGTAAAAAACTCCGACTCCTTTGCCTTCAAGTTTCCAGTGCAAGTGAAGGTCAAGTTTAATGCTGGCCCTCTTGAGGGTGCGATCCATTGGGTGGGCGAAGAAAAAGGCGATCAGGTATTCACCCTGAGCTCCGAAACCGACGTAGCCACGATTCCACTCACGGTGACGGGTACTTGCGATGAGGTCAATCGCCAAGACGGAAGCTGCGTCGACTACGCCTATGTTCAAATCTGGGGCGCCGGCGACACCACCCGGCCGACGGCGAAGAAACGTTTCTATCTTCGGGTGAAGAATCCGTAATTTCTGTATTGCGCTGGCAGGCTACGACAGGAATTCTCACCCGCTTTTCGTGACCTCAGGTGTCTGAACTGAAATCTCGACAGGGCCCTTACTCGTAGAGATTTTTCCTGACTCGTCCTTAGCTTCGACCCGCGCCTCATATTTCATGGTTTTACCGCTGACCGCCAGGCGCTTCAGTTGCTCGGCGTTCAGCTCCGCAACCCAGGTGGACCCACCCACGTTTTTCATCGGAATCGAAAGCGGAACTTCCGTAAAATTGATTTTCACATCGGTGACCTTTGAACCGAAGTCCTTAACGTCGGCGACCACCTTATTGGTCTCATTCGGTTTGAGTTGTTGATTGAGACTGAAAGTTCCCGGTTCAGTATGGGCGTTCAGTACCGTGGGTCCGGAGGTGGCGATGTCTTTGCCTGACTCCGAATTCCAGGGCATGCTCGAACAAGCGGTGACCTGCAAGAACAGAAGACCCGAAAAAAGCGTGACTATATAGGGCATTTTTGTGTGATTTTTCATGCTTCCGAAATAAGCAATTTTCAAGCCTCGCTGCAAAGATTCTAGTGAAAATTTATAAAACACCACAACTGGCCCGGGATTTGCTTCAAGTGGCACCACCTGGAGGATCACATGCACATCAATTCGCTACTTTCAAAAATCACGATTTTATCCGCTCTCTTAACGCTCTACGGCTGCGCTGGAGAATCCATTCGAGTATCTGAGTTTCCCACCTCAGCAGATCCTTCAGTGGAGATTGCGCGCTTGGACAAAGATATGGGTGAAGCCCTCAATGCCCAAGTTGACGTCACGGCACCCGTTCATTTCCGCAGCGCCAATAGCGCTCTAAAGAAGGCACAGGACCGGAGAGCCAGTAATGATTCAAACCAAGACATTCTCAAAAAGGTCGCCGAAGGGGACGCCTACCTCGCTCGCGCAAGAGAGAAGGCCGCGATCACCGAGGCCGCCCTTGATCCGATCATCGCGACACGCGGCCACGCCCTTGCCGCAAAGGCCGACCGGACGGCTGAAAAGGACTTTGCGTCAGCCGACGAAGAACTTCTACGCACGACCATGAACATTGAGAAAGGCAACACCAGCATCGACGAGAAGACACGCGGAGAGCTCCTCGCCAAGTATAAAAAACTTGAACTGGACGGAGTCCGCGAAGCCCAGCTCGGAGACTCCTTACGGGCCCTTGAGCAAGCCAAGACCGAGGGCGCCAAAGAATGGGCACCCAAGACTCTCGTTCAGGCAGAAAACATGATGAACACCGCAGACGCCGCGATTCAAAAGGATCCAAACAACCCTGAGATTGCGGCATTATCAAAGAATGCAAAAGCCGAGACCGACCTCCTGATGCGCGTCACCCGACAGAGCAAACTGGTGAAAACTCAAAATCCAGAAGAAACCGTTTTGGCTATGGAGAAACAAAACGAAGCGCTCACCCAAATGGGGGGCGAAGCCATGGCCAAGGAGAAGACCCTGGGTGAACAAAAGGAACAATTGGCCGTACTCGGCGACGAGGCCAAAGATAACGAACGTTTCACGAAGGTCAGCGCCTATTTCACGAAGGAGGAAGCCGAAGTCCTGAAAAACGATAAGCAAATCATCGTTCGGCTGAAGGGACTTAATTTCCCAGTAGCTAAGTCCACGATTCCTACCGAAAATTTCGCGCTGTTGAAAAAGGTGCAGAACTTCCTCGCCGAATACTCCGAGAAGTCGGTCACCATCGAAGGACATACCGACTCCGTCGGCAGCAAGGAAACGAATCAAAAAATCTCGGAAAAACGGGCGGACGCAGTCAAGGATTACCTCGTTGCCAACAACGCGGTAACTGAAGAGAACGTCAAAGCCGAAGGCAAGGGCTTCGCTGTCCCGGTCGCCACCAATAAAACCAAGGAAGGACGCGCCCAGAACCGTCGCGTCGACATCATCCTCACGCCGCCGACAGGTTGATCATCCACGAATAACCAATCAATGACCATTCTGGGGCGCCCCTCCAGAATGGTCGTTTTTTTGGGGTGATCACCACCCCTTACAAAAACCGCTCCGTGAACTCACCACTCGCGTAACTAAATAGTTTTTTCTGTCCATCCACTTCGGTTTCCACGTTCACCGGGCGTTTCCAAATTTCAGAGAGCGCCTTCATGGTTTCACGGGCCCAGCGCACATCCAGATCAAGCCCCTGGTGCTTGTGAGAAAGTAAAAGCTCGCCCTTGTTTTGAAAATTACCGTCAGTGACGTAAATAAAAGGCTGCCCCATGTTCGAAATCCCGAACAGAAGCTTCTCCTTCACCTTGCGATAATCCCGATCTACGATTTCATACTGATTGGTGCGACGATTAAACTGATAGGTATAGAGTTTAAATCGCTCGCAAAACTCTTCAGTGAGGTATTCGTCAATAAAGGTGATGTCGTTACAGACCTGGCGAACTTCAAAAATCTTTTTACGACCTAGACCCAGCTTTTTATCCCAACCGGCTTTGACGATCATATCGTCGCAATCATCCCATTCCTTACCGAATTTACCGCGGTTCCAACGATCTTCAATATCCCGATAAAGTTCGATCCCCACTTTGTAGGGATTAATTCGCCCCGGCGACATCGCCATCACGCCGGCGTGATGGTCGCAAAAATCGATAATCTCTGAATCACGAAGCGCTTTTTCCGTGAGAATTTTAGAATGCCAGTAAGAAGCCCAGCCCTCATTCATGATTTTCGTTTGGGCTTGGGGAGCAAAATAATAGGCTTCGTCGCGAACCATATTCAAAACATCATGCTCCCATTGCTCCAGCGGCGAAAACTGGAGCAAAAAAGCCAAAATATCTTTTTGGGGTTCAGCCGGAACCTTTTTACTTTGAACCTGATCCGCCGCCATTTTCAGACGCTGCTCCTCTAAAAACTCAGGCGGATTGATATACTTATCCATGTAATTACGTTCGCTCTTGAGTCGACCTACCTCAGGCGTCACCGTCTCATCGCTGTCCAAATCACTAGCCCGCCGAGGCGCCTTTTTATCAATAAAAGGAAGGTAAGGATCAATCAGGTTTTCAATGGCGAGGCATTTATCAATAAAATTCTCGACCGTATCCTGCCCCAAACGATCCATATGACTACGAATCTTGACCGCATGATTGGCCATGGCATCGAGCATCTTACGGTTAGTCTTGGAAAACCAATAATTGTTCTTAAAAAAGTCCACATGGCCATACACATGCGCCATCACTGTCTTTTGATCGACAATATTATTGGCCTTCATCAAATACGCGTAAGAGGGGTTGGTGTTGATCACCATTTCGTAAATTTTTTGAAGCCCCCATTCATAGCCCTTGGACAGCTGATCGTAATCCATCCCGAAACGCCAATGAGGATAGCGCACCGGAAAGCCACCTAAAGCGGCCAGGGAGTTAATCTGCTCGGAGTCCACCATCTCAAAAATGACTTCGAAGGGGTCCAGTCCGTAATCGAGCGCATAGCCCAAAATTTGATCGCGAAGTTTGGAAAGCTCGGGCGTCAGCTGCGAAGAGCCATAATCATCGAACCCCATTTATTTGCCCTTCCCCAAGAAATCCTTGATCGACTGCAAAATCCCTTCTTTGTTCTCGATTTTAGAGAGAATCACCGACTCATGATCCCCGCCAAAATGTTCCTTCAGATCCTTATAAAATTGTCCCGAACCATAGCGCGACTCCACCTGCCCATAGCAAAACACATTACACACCGAGAGCAGTGTCTGCTCCAAAATGTCCATGCACATCTTGGTATCTTCGCCCGACCAGTTGTCACCGTCGGAAAAGTGAAAAGGATAAATATTCCACTCTGACGGCGCGTAATCCGTCTCGATGATTTTTTCGCAAAGTTTATAAGCCGAGCTGATTAAAGTGCCGCCGGATTCGCGCGTTTTGAAAAAAGTCTGTTCATCGACCTCACGAGCCGTCGCATCATGGATAATATATCGGGTTTCAATGCCCTTATATTGCGAGCGCAGCCAGGTATCGATCCAAAAAGCCTCGGTACGAACGATCTCCTTTTGCTCATCACCCATCGAACCCGAGACATCCATCATGTAGATAATGACGGCACTGTTTTCGTGACGAACCGCGCTTTTCCATGAACGAAAGCGCATATCCCGCCGAATGGGGACAATCAGCGGATCATCCGGATTATACGCCCCCGAAGCGATTTGCCGCCGCAAGGTCTCCTTAAAGGTCCTCTTAAAATGCCGTAAGGAGTTGGGCCCCTGATTGGCAATCCCCGTGTAGCGATCGGTCTTACTTTGAAGGGTCTTGTGACCACGCGGCATGATCTTAGGAAGCTCCAGCTGCTCGCCCAAAATTTCGGCCAATTCCTGCAGCGTCAGATCCACCTCAAGCGAGTGCTCTCCCCCTTGGTTCCCAGCCTCCCCTTGGCCCGGCTGAGGATCCCCCTGCCCTATGGGATCACCCGGATTGCCCTCGCCTTGCCCGACGCCACCCTTGTCCTTATCGCCGTAACGAAACCGTGGGATCTCGATCTGAGGCAGCGGAATCGTGACGATATCCTTACCCTTACGGCCCAGCATCTCGCCATGGGTCACGTACTTCTTAAGATCCTGCTTGATCTTGCCCTTGACGATTTGTCTAAAGCGACTGTGATCCCGCTTGATATTATAGAGCACTGGACCTCACTGTTTCCGTTTCACGTCACCACGAGCAAAAATGCTCGCCACGAAATTGAGCACATCAGTCGAGCAAATCTCGCAATAACCGTGATTTTTAATCAGACGGGCCTTGACCACGTCAATCTTCTCTTGAGTCGTCCGATCCACCACATTGCTCACCAAAGAAGTGAGCTTAATCGTGTCCTTCTGATCCTCAAAAAGCTTGAGTTCCAAGGCCTTATGAAGTCGCTCATTGGTCTTATAATCAAAGGTACGTCCCTCAATCGCGAGCGCCCCAATGTAATTCATGATTTCTCGCCTGAAATCATCTTTACGACTTTCAGGGATATCGATTTTGTCTTCGATCGAGCGCATGAGCCTTTCATCCGGCTCCTCGTCCATACCCGTGTACTTGTTTTTCACGCGTTCCCGCTGGGTATAGGCTTTGATATTGTCGATGTAGTTGGAGCACAGCTTAGAAATCGCGTCTTCATCCGCCGAAATCGCGCGCTGCACCTCATTCTTGACGATATCTTCGTACTCCTGTTTGACTATGGCCAAAAGCTCGCGGTACTCCCGCCGCCGCTCATCGCTCCCGATCAAGGCATGGTGCTTGAGGCCCCCATCCAGTTCATTAAGTACCATAAAGGGATTCACGCATCCCGCCTCACCGCTCTTATCGTTGACCAGGGCATTAGAAATCTTATCCTGCACATAACGAGGGGAGATGCCTTCAAGCCCTTCACGGACGGTTTCTTTGCGAAGCTCCTTCACATTATCCTCGGTATATCCTGTGAGGGTCTTTCCATCGTAAAGCTTGAGCTTTTGCAAAAGCGAAAGATTGGCTTTTTTGGGCTGTTCCAAACGAGTGAGAATCGCCCACATCGCCGCAACTTCTACCGTATGAGGAGCAATGTGCTTGCCCTTGATGCGGTGCGAGTTGAAGTCCTTTTCGTAGATCTTGATCTCTTCCTTGAGTTTGGTGATGTACGGAACATCGATCTTAACCGTACGATCGCGCAAAGCTTCCATAAACTCGTTGTTTTGGAGCTTCTTAAACTCGGGTTCATTGGTGTGGCCGATAATGACTTCATCGATATCGGTCTGCGCAAACTTTTTGGGTTTAATCTTATGCTCTTGGGAGGCTGTCAACAAGTCGTATAAGAACGCGACGTCCAACTTAAGCACTTCGATAAACTCGACAATCCCCCGATTAGCCACGTTAAATTCGCCATCAAAATTAAACGCCCGCGGATCAGAGTCCGACCCATACTCGGCGATCTTCCGATAATTGATATCGCCGGTCAGTTCCGTAGAATCTTGATTTTTTTCGTCTTTGGGCTGAAACGTGCCGATCCCGATGCGGTCTTTTTCTGAAAGCAAGAAACGATCAACACGGATATGTTCGAGCACCTTGGTCCAATCGCCCTTATAATGTCGCAAAAATTCTCGATAAATAAAGCGACTCGCGGGATCAAGGTCCCCCGTAATATTGACCTTATAAGGAGACTTATTGCCACGATTGAGCTCTTCGATCAATTTCGCGCGCAATTCATCCGGCACGAGCTTGAGCGGATCTTCGTGCATCGGGCTGACCATTTCGCGTTGGTTGCCCAAAATAGTGCCAAACTCACCCTTGGGATCGACCCATTTAAAGGTATACATGGCGCCATCTTCGGTGCGCGAATACTGCTCAATCCCTTTTTTGAGCAAACGCGCCAAAGTCGATTTGGCCGAACCCACCGGACCATGCAACAGCAATACACGTTTTTCAGTACCGTAGCCCAAGGCCGCCGACTTGAAAAAATGCACCAGCTTCATACAAGGTACATCTAAACCGAACACGGCATCCCTGCCATGATCGATGGGATCTTCAAAAAATTTGTAGCGAATAATATTTTTTTTATACTCGAGATACGAGGTCGAGCCCCAGCTGGTGATCATGTCATACATGCGCTGAAACGCATTGCGCGCGACCCCTGGATTCTTTTTTACGATCTCGAGATAGTCGTAAAATGAGCCATTCCAATGCAGATTTCGGAACTCATCTACTGTTTTTGAATTGCCTAAAATCTTTGACCAGTCGGTCGATGCCCCGTTCTGATTGATGTTTTGGCCCATCTGTATCCGCCTTCCTTAGTCGTCTTATAAATCAGGTGAGTCGGGTGTTTTTTGAGCAGCATCCGGCCGCCTCCACCCTCTTGTTGAAATCATCTCATTAAAGCCCAAATAGAATCAATGACTTGCTCGATAAAATTTTAACTTTACAGTTCTAGAGTGGTAAAGTTAGGCTCACCCTAGAATAGTGGCTCTAACATTTTGTTTTGAGTAGGTTTTTTCAATCCCCCCCAAAGGCACCCCTATGACTCTTCCAAAAAACCCTGCCCTTCAATACGCAATTCAGAGCTTAGAGCATTTAGGTCCGGATCAGTTTGAGCTTTATTTTGAACATCGACAGTCGACCAAGATCGATGTCAAAGAGGGCCAAGTGGATTCACTTTCTCGATCCGAGGATGTGGGCTTGGCCGTTCGCCTGATCAAAAACCACCGTGTCGGCTTTAGTTTTACGACTTCACTCGAAAAAAATGCGATCGAAAAGGCCGTAAAAACAGCCTTTGAAGTTACCGCCCATATGCCCGAAGACCCCCATGTGGGGTTCTTCTCCTTTGCCCCTCAAACGACCTATCCATCGATTGACGCCTATGACACCCGAGGCTTAGCTACCCCGGTTTCACAAAAAGTGGCGCTCGCTAAAGAGCTTGAAGCCCATTGCCGCAAAGCAGACGCCCGGATCAAGGGCATCCGAGCAGCCGCCCTGTCTGAAACCCAGCTTGAAGTTCAGATGATCGACTCTCGGCAAAATTTTCTTTCCTTTGCGAATACGCTGTATTCTGCCAGCATCACGGCCAAAGCCGAGCAAAACGGCGACAGTCAAATGGGTGGCGATTTTGGTTTCAGCCATACGCTGGACGCACTGGACATCCACGGTATTGCTCAAAGAGCGGCGGTATTTACTACCGAACTCTTAGGTTCCCAAGCCGCGCCCACGCTGCATTGTCCGGCTATTCTACGGAATAGCGTTGTCGCCGAACTCATCGAATTTGTGTCGTCCAGTTTTTCGGCCGAAGAAATCGACAAAGGTCGAAGCATGCTCGCCGGCCGAATGGGTGAACCCCTTTTCTCTGACTGCGTGACGCTCATTGACGACGGACGGCTCCCCGGGGGCTACGCCACGTCACCCTTTGACGGCGAAGGCGTGCCCTCGACAAAAACAACCCTGATCGACAAGGGAAAACTCAGCGGCGCCCTGTATGATACTTACCATGCCCGAAAACTGGGAGTCCAACCTACCGGCAGCGCTTCGCGTGGAATTAAATCGCCGCCCTCCATTTCGTTTTCCAACCTCTATATGGAACCGGGACCCAACCTCCCTGAACACCTCATTGGAGAAATTGAACGCGGAATCCTGATTACCGACCTCATGGGTTTGCATACCGCCAATCCTGTGACGGGAGATTTTTCGTTGGGAGCCTCGGGGTTTTTAATTGAGGGCGGAAAATTGACCCGTCCCGTGCGAGGTTTTGCCGTTGCTGGCAATGTGTTGGAACTTTTTAAGAAAATGACGGATATTAGTAATGATCTCCGCTTTTTTGGAAACGTGGGCGCACCCTCGGTGCGCATCTGCGAAATATCCGTGGGTGGAGCCTAATCATCGCCAGTGGGGCATGGGGAACTTCCTGAAATGAACTTAAATGTCGGTTGCGCCACCGACGTCGGCCGCAAACGGTCACAAAATCAAGATCACGTCGCCGCACTTCCTGACCTCGGGCTCTTTATTGTGGCTGATGGAATGGGCGGTCATCGGGGTGGCGAAACTGCGAGTAGGATGGCCATCGAAGTCGTCGAACAGCAAGTGAGACAGACCCAGCAAGAGTCTTCCGACTGGAACCCTAAAGAAACGATCAAACGCGCGATCGAAGCCGCGAGCCAAACTATTTACAAAAAAGCCCTCGAAGACTCCTCTCTTCAGGGCATGGGAACGACGACGGTCGCTCTGCTTTTCAAAAACGGGCTTCTGACCATAGGACACGTCGGTGATTCACGCTGTTATTTTTTACGACCTGGCGCAATATGGCAAATCACGCGCGATCACTCCTTGGTTCAAGAAAAACTTCGAGCCGGCTTGATCACGCGGGCGGAACTCAAAACAGATCGAATGAAAAACGTGATCACTCGTTCCGTGGGCTTCGAATTCGAAGTGAACGTCGAAATCTTTGAAATGAACGCCGAGCCGGGCGACGTTTTTTTGGTTTGCTCAGATGGCTTGTCAGGTCTTTTAGAGGATGACCAAATATTGAACATTTTTGCAGAAAACGAAAAACAAAACCAGCCTCCTAGCCAGATTGTCGAACGACTCATTGAGGCTGCCAATACTCATGGTGGGGATGATAATATTTCGACCATCCTGATTCAGGTCATGAAAGGACACTGAGCCGATGTCTAACCGTTTTTACACGCTCATGATCGTTCCCGAAAAAACCGACCACGTTCGCAAAATTATAATCCCCGCCTGGGTTCTACGCGGAGCGGCTATCACGATCGCTTTTGTGACACTGTTGGGTATTGTCATGGTGCTCGACTATTGGTACGTCATGAGCCAGATTGGCGAAAATAAACAGCTTAAGCTGGATAATCGCAAGCTTCGACAGCAAGTCCAAATTTTTAAAAACAAAATGACCACCGTTGAAAATACGATGGATCGCGTTAAGACTTTTACAACACGTCTTAAAGTAATCACCAATATCGAAGACCGCGGTGAACTCCTTCAAACGCTCAACCAGCACCCCTTACCTGATGCTGCTTCCAATATTGGCGCCCCGACTAAGCCCTCCATTCTCAACAACGTGGCTCATGCCAATACGACCACCCTCGAAAGTCCGGATGATCTTGAACTCAGGCTCGAGTATGAACAACTCGATGATCGATTTACTGAACTCAATCGGGATACGCTCTACGTCGAGCAAATGCTTCAAGACCAATATGAACTGCTGGCCGACCAAAAAGCATTTTTAGCAGCCCTTCCCACCCGAAAACCTGCCGTCGGATATTTCACCTCGGGCTTTGGGGTTCGCAAATCCCCTTACGGGGGTCGCATCAAAATGCACGAGGGGTTGGACATCGCTAATCGGCCAGGCACGACGATCCGCGCCCCGGCGGATGGAACGGTGATTTTTGCTGACTCAAAATCAGGATACGGACAAACCGTCATTTTGGATCATGGCTATGGCCTAGAAACCTTGTATGGCCATGCGCGCAAAGTTCTTGTCCATAAAGGACAACAAGTCCATCGAGGGGACCAAATCGCGATGCTCGGAAATAGTGGACGTTCCACAGGACCCCATGTTCATTATGAAGTCAGAGTCCACGGGACTCCAGTTGACCCTCTGTCCTATATTTTAGAAAACTAAAGAGCAATCAGCCTCAGTTTAAGGTAAAGAAGAAAAGATTATGCAAGCACTGCAGAACGTCGCAAAAAAAATTTTTGGCACCCAAAACGATCGGGAACTCAAATCGATTTATCCGATCGTAGCCCAAGTGAACTCTTTTGAACCCGCCATCAAAAAACTCACCGATGCCGAGCTTCGAGCTAAGACGGACGAGTTCAAAAATCGTCTCGCCAAAGGCGAAACCCTGGATGATATCCTCCCCGAAGCCTTTGCCGTGGTCCGTGAGGCTGCGTGGCGAGTCCGGAGTGAACGCCATTACGATGTTCAGCTCATTGGAGGGATCACCCTCCACCGCGGACGAATCGCTGAAATGCGGACGGGCGAAGGCAAAACCCTCGTAGCAACCCTCCCCTCCTATCTGAACGCGCTTTCAGGCAAAGGCGTTCATATTATCACGGTCAACGATTACCTCGCCCGACGTGACGCTTCGACCATGGGCAAGGTGCATCAATTTTTGGGTCTCACCATGGGCGTGATCGTTCACGGCCTGACAGACACCCAGCGCAAGCAAAACTATGCTTGCGACATCACCTACGGCACGAACAACGAGTTTGGGTTCGATTACCTCCGCGATAACATGAAGTTTCGCCTCGAAGACTATGTTCAGCGTGAGTTGAACTTTGCCATTGTCGACGAAGTCGATTCGATTTTGATCGATGAAGCTCGCACTCCGCTCATTATCAGCGGCCCGACTGACGACACCACTGATCTGTATTACAAAATTGACGCCCAAATTCGAGAGGCTGGCGGCCTCATCAAAGAGACCGACTACACGATTGACGAAAAATCCAAAACCGCCGCTCTGACTGAGGCCGGCGTGGACAAAATGGAAGCCCGCCTCGGAATCAAAAACCTTTACGACCCCACCAATATTGAGATTCTGCATCACGTCAACCAAGGTTTACGAGCGCACGTCCTGTTCAAACTCGACGTCGATTACGTGGTCAAAGAAGGCGAAGTCCTGATCGTCGACGAATTTACAGGTCGCTTGATGCCAGGTCGGCGTTGGTCAGATGGGCTTCACCAGGCCATTGAAGCCAAAGAAGGCGTCAGCATCGAAAACGAGAACCAAACCCTCGCGACGATTACTTTTCAAAATTATTTTCGAATGTACAAAAAACTCAGTGGCATGACCGGGACCGCCGACACCGAAGCCACGGAGTTCAAACAGATCTACAAATTGGATGTGACGGTCATCCCGACTAATAAGCCCATGATCCGCCTCGATCAAGCCGACGTGATCTTTAAGACAGCCGCGGGCAAATACAAAACCATCCTAGAAGAAATCAAGCAACTCAGGGAAAAAGGCCAACCTGTCCTAGTCGGGACGGTTTCAGTGGAAAAGTCGGAAGTTCTTTCGCAGATGCTCAAAGTCGCCAACATCCGCCACCATGTGCTCAATGCCAAGCAGCACGACCGCGAGGCCGAGGTCATCGCACAGGCCGGCCGTAAAGGCGCGATCACGATTGCCACCAATATGGCCGGTCGCGGAACGGACATTTTACTTGGAGGCAACCCCGAAGCCCTCGCGAGGGCGGAAGCAGGCCCAATCCCAGCCGATGCGACCTCTGAAGAATATGAAGCTCATCAGCAAGATTTCATCGAGACACTCAAAAAATGGCAAGAAACATGTTCGCGTGAACGGGAGGAAGTCCGCAAGGCGGGTGGCCTCTTTATTTTAGGCACTGAACGCCATGAATCTCGCCGCATTGATAACCAGCTTCGTGGCCGGGCCGGCCGTCAGGGTGACGCCGGCGCAAGTCGTTTTTATCTTTCGCTCGATGATGATTTAATGAGGATTTTCGGCGGTGTCAATATCGCACGTTTCATGGAAGAGGATCTGCCGATCGAGCATCGCTGGATCACCAAAGCGATCGAAAACGCCCAAAAGAAGGTCGAAGGCCACAACTACGATATTCGTAAGCATTTGCTCGAATACGATGACGTCATGAATCAGCAACGCCAAGTCGTGTATGCTTGGCGGCGCGAAGTGCTTTCACTCCCGAATCTACGGCCCATGGCTTTTTCGATGATCAATGAACTCGCGACCGCGATTGGCACCGATTTTTTCCCAAGTGGAAAACTTCGTAAAACCGGGGGGGTGGCCCGCTTAGACGCCAACGAACTCAATGACGCCATTCATACGTCATTGATGATTCCGTCGAACATTCAAGAAAAAGATATTGCGCCTTTCAATGATCAAGGGCTGCGCAAACTCATCGTCGAACTTGCCGAGCACTTCTACACGCTCAAAGAAAAGTCCATGGGTGAGGAAACCATGCGACAGCTCGAAAAAATGATTCTACTCACGACGATCGACCAACTCTGGAAAGATCATTTGCTCGCAATGGACCATTTGCGCGAAGGCATTGGCCTTCAGGGTTATGGCCAAAAGGACCCCCTCATTGAGTACAAAAAGCAGGGTTTCAAATTCTTCGAAATGATGATGAACCAAATTACCGGCGATGTTTCGCGCAAACTTTTTGCCGTCCAACTTTCACCGCAAGAAACCGTGGAAGACTTGGAAGAAGAAATCTTTTTAGACCCCTTCCGCAATGCCACCGAAATGCACCCTGATGCACAAGGTATGGGACTGGGTGTGGCGGGGGCGCCTCACGCTCAGCCGTCCGCCGAACCGGCCCGCAGTGCGGGCCCCCAAAAGATGATGTACGGCATTGGCCCCGATGGCAATCTGGTTCCGGCGGGCTCACCCTCTCCGCAACAAGCTCCTGCTCAACCCCCCGTCGATTACCTCAGCGCCATGAGAGGTCCTCGCCAAATGAGCATGGGCCGTGGCCCCGTCGGTGGCGGCAGCGGCCCTACGACTGCAGTGGGCTCGGATGTGGCCAAAGCCGGGCGCAATGACCCTTGTCCTTGCGGAAGCGGCAAGAAGTATAAGAAGTGCCACGGGGCTTGAGGGGAGAAAAACCCGTGCCGCCTAGAAATTGGAATGCGGAACTTTCTTAAGGACCCGATGATTTAGGGCATACCCCAGACCACGCCATCTTTACTGGTGGTGCAAACACGGTAGCCACGAGCCAAGAGCTTTTTCATGGGAATGCCGGCTGCCTCAAAAAGATTTTTGATGAGATAGCGGCCCATGCCTTCGAAATCGCGCCCAAATTGAACGATCCGAGAGAAGGCCAAGTGATCCCAAAAGCCGCGTCCGGTTTTGTTGCGGGCTAATGCGGCGCCCTTTTTGGCACCCGTGACGATGATCGCGATTCCGCCGGCAAGCTCGCGCAAGAAACGTTTCCAGACGGCCCGTGACGGCACTCGGATGAGCAAATGGATGTGATTACCGACGTTGGCATAGCGATAAAGGCGCACGCCCCAACGCTTAGCCAATTGGCGGGCGAATTCTTCAAGCAGATTGCAATGCTTGGGATGAAGCATTGAAAGTGCCCCTCGTGCCTGCGAGGAACGAAGGACGACATGAAGAGCTTGCTTGGGGTCGATGGGGCGTACCGTCTTCCGTTTACCCAAGGCGTGCTCGCCGCCATGGGAAATGGATGCGGTCTTCGAATTGAACCCGGGTAGGTAGGATTCCTTTTTTAGTCTCACCCGCCTTAAATAACAGTCGGGCAATGGGATGTAAAGCGAATATAAGCATAAAAAACAAACGTTCTGATCTCCGAGGGGCAGACCGGGGAGATCCTGCTTGACCGGGATCTTGAGATGCTTGAAGCAGAAAAGACCGCCGTGCGCGAAACGGCCACGGCATGCACGGGGCTAGGCCACTCGTGCCCTGTCGCTTTACAGTCGCCGACCAAACAATACCTCAGCCACACTCGAGCCTCCGTGGTCTGGAATACAGCCAAAAACGATTTACCGACGCTTCGCCCCGCCCTAAAAAACCTCGAGTTACCAGCAAAAAAGGTCCAAAAGGCCGCAAAAAAAGCGAAGTGAGCCACCCTCATCAGATGACTCACCTCGGGTTAGTCTAAGATTTTGCGATTTTTTTAAAACGCGCCTTGTGCGACTAAAGTACCGGTAATACCGATGCGTTCAGTACCCTCTTCAGTCCTTGATCCATCTTTGGCCGTACTCGTGGAAGTGTATTGGAGAATGTCAGCGGCACCCACCGCCTTGATACTGACATGTTCGCCGACCTTAACTGCTACGCCGAGGGAAGGATTTAAATAGACGCCACCTGCATCCTCACTCCCCCAAAGAAAATCACCTTCTAAAGCGGCATTAACCATGATGGACTTTCCTAGCGGGAACAAAGTTTCGGCCTTAAGCCCCGTGGCCAGCAAGGCTGTGCCGGTCTGTCGATCAGCAATGAACCCGCCCAACACAGGAAGCCGCCAACTCACCGTAGTGGATACTCCATGAGTGGCGCCAGTCAAACCTGGCATAAAGTCGAGTCGCACTACCTGCCCACTCGCATTAAGGCCCAAATGCCCTGCAAGAGCGAGGCTCCCATCCCCCTGAGGAGAGGCCTTTCCAAAGTCGACCGCGCCCGAACCAATCACCTTCGGCCCCGCCCATCCGGTTGAGACAGAAATTTGAGCAGGCATTGAGCCGCCCTCACTCAAAGGAACTTTACCGATTTCAACGGAAAAACCTGCTTGCGCACCGACCCCACCTTCACCGCTTTTGACTTCGGTATTCGCAACCACTCCGGCTTCGGGTTTTATGATGACATTTTTTTTGTTTTTGGCTCAGAATCATCCGCTCTTGCCAAAGTCGGCATTGCAAACGCGGCCAGCACGAGACTCGAATACAAACATTTCTTGATCATAAAAAAACTCCTTTTCTCTCTCCGAGATATGCAGAGAATGAGCAAGGAAGATGCCAAAATGACGATAGCCACGGGGGGGGGG
>JBBCAW010000034.1:0-5403 GCA_051382295.1 Bdellovibrionota bacterium FG-1
ATGGGCTTTGATGACGAAAATGACGTCAACGGAATGAAGGGCAACGGCATCCGCTCTTACGCCGACATGGCCACCAACTTTAGTGGCTATCTTTTCTGGCGTGAAGTCGCAGGCGGGACCAACCCCTACTTTGCGTGCACCGATGGCAAATTCGTGCGAACGGCGCGCAAATTCAACTGGGCTGAATATGCCTCCGACTCCTGGGATGAGGGTATCAACTGCTCCGAATTCAGTGACTCGGTAGGAGCCGCCGTTAAAAAAGCGCTGGGCCAGCTCAAAGTTACTTGTCCTGTTGATCCCGCGATTTGCGAGAAGATCGCCCAGCAAACCTGTGGCTTCACTTTTATCAGTCCAGCCTGCCTACCCTACGTCAAATTTCCATCGTATCCGGATTCTGCCTGCCTGCACCTGATTCAAGTCGACAACTCAGAAGCACAGGCGTGTCACTACGACAGCGGATTCACGCGCCGATCGACCATTAAAACCATACTGGATCTGGCTGATGGGGCGGGATCGGTCGCCACTCTACGCTCAAACCAAGCGTTAAATTGGGCCACGCGCAAGAAAAACGCGACAATCGAACGCCTTGTTAAAACGTTGAAAAAATTAAATTTGTAAGATTCCGCAAAAACAGGCTTAAGAACTTTCCAAAGAGCCTCCGATAAGTAGCGGATGCCACGTCATCTGGCCTATCTTGTATTCCTACTTCTATTTGGCTTAGGCGCGCTACCGTCATTAGCCAAGACACTTCCGCGTTGTCACGCGAACATGGCAGAAGGCACCGAGTGCCTTGGCTTAATTAACGAACTGCACCCCACCCAGCCCGAGGTCGGAAAACGAGAGGTCGACTCGAAGCGCGAAAAATTCAAAGCGCTTCGGAAAGAAGGGACCGAAAAATTCGAGAAATTCAAAAGAGCTAAAATAGTTCCCGCAGTCATCGGGCCCTATGGCGGTTTTTACTTAGTAGACCATCATCATACGGCCATTGCGCTTTCGGAGATCGGTGAAGCCGAGGTTTACGTGAAGATCATCAAAAATTGGTCGAAGCTAAAAGTTGACCAACCCCTGGCCACGCGAATGGGTCGTTTTTGGGAAAAAATGAAGGAGCAACACTTGGCCTGGTTTGAACGTGAGAACGGGAACATCCTTGATCCACTCAGTGCCGAATGGCCCACCTCCTTAGCTGAATGTGGAAATAACCAACTTCGCGCGGTCGTCTCGGAGCTCATCGAGAATGGCGTGATCGAGAAGGTTCAAAAGCCATTTTTTGAATTTTATCTTTCTAAATATTTGCGAGAAAAAGGACTCAAGGTAGAGGCCGTCGGACACAAGCAAGCCTACCGCATCGCAAAGGACTTGGTGAATACCCCTGAAGGAAGGCGAATCACCCACAAATTTAAATGCCTGATGGGGATATTGGAGTCGCTGGGAACCTAAACACCTACCTACTCCTTAAACACTCTCTGTCTCAACATTAGTCACTTGCTGAACATCCCCCCCTGTGCCTCGCGCGACCTGTGTTTGCCATAACCATTTAACCAACTGAAACCATTGATTTTTAGCCATCAACAACGCCAACTCCCAGCGGCATGTTCCTTGAAGTTCTTATCCAAAAAAGAGGGAACGAGAATGTCGTCAAAATTCGCTCCGAATTGGGCCCAGGCCATCGCACTCCTTGGCTTGTATTTCGCGATTCCCACCGCCCGTGCGGATATTGCGGTGGACCTCGAGTGCACCATACCAGCGTCCATACCGGCCTCCAGCGATTTTGATTGCAATCTCCTTAAACAAAGATTCTTTAAAGAAAAGGCGATCCCCTTCGTGAAGGACTCAACCCGCACGACCGCTCCCGCTCATCAACTCCATGTTTCGGTCAGCCGCTTACCGGTCCAAAACGGCTTTAACTACGAGACCGTCATCTCTGAGAAAGCGACCTCCAGCACGGTGAAACTCGTCACTTTTTTAAGCGATGGCACAAACCCCACCTCCGCGCTGCAAGCAATTAATGCCACGATTCAAAAAGGCGTTCTGACTTTCTCCAGACCCAACGGTGAAGCCAGCACTACCCTCGACACGGCATCCATGACCTATGGAGATCCATCAAAACAGCCCGTGGCTCCTAAATTCGACGGCCGTTGGATTTTGAAACCCAGTGCAGATATTCAACTCTCTAAATACAGTGCCACGCCCTTGACCCTTGGCCTATCAGGTGCGGCGGCCTTTAAATATTCAGGTGAACAAAATCGTTATATGGCCTCAATTAACGGAAGATACAATCGACAAAGCGTTCCAGTCACGACGGGAAATACTCAAGAACTCTATGGAGTGGACACCCATTCGGCCAGCGCTGCGACGGCGATGATCATCGGCTTAGACAAACACAACCATGTTAATTTTGGAGCTAGCGCGAATGCTCAGACCGCCCCCCTCCAGAACATCAATGTCAGCGCCAGCACAAATGTCGGCATCGAATACAATCCGCTGCCCTTTCTTACTCAGGATTCCAATAGCTTTGCCGTCGGCTGTAACGTCGGCCCGACCTACTATAATTTCAGTGTCCCTAACGTGCTCGAAAAACAACAGTTCGTCGCGATTAACCAGAGCTGCGCCGTGGTCGGTTCGATCCTCCTCGATAAGCGGCGCGGGACCTCGGTCACGGGTCAAATCGCTGAAAACTGGATTGTCAATGCGCCCAGTGTAGTTGGAGTCGGCGCCATGGTTTCGGCAAATATTCGCCTAACCGACCGTCTCACCTTTGCCCCGACTGTGGTGTTCTCATGGCAAACTAAATCCATTTCCACCGCATCTTCAAAATACGTCCCCTCGCTTGAGGGACTTTCTCCCCAAGAACTTGCCAACCAAGAGGTTGTATTCGCAGCACAATCCAGCTCTGCCTCGGCGCTTGGGGTCAATGCCTACGGAAGCCTTTCTTACACCTTTGGAGATGGCGTCAATCGAGTCGCGCAAGATCAAAGAGGCTCCGCGATTGAAGGTGATCGCTTCTGAGCACCGCCCAATGGTATGACAAATGCTTAAACAGAGATTATGGACACCCAAAAAAGACCTTTGCGCGTTGTATGGGCCGTAGATCCCAGTAACCAAGCGGCACTTTTTTCCAAAAGCATCTCTCAAGTTCTGCGTTATTTTTCACGCAGCGCGGATACGATCATCGAACCGGTCTATATCCTCAAAATCGCGCCCGAAATCTCCGGTGAATTTTCTGCTAAATGGAGGCCCCAATACGGCACTGCTGCCGAGAAGATGATCAATCAGCTCACTCATGAACTCAAGGTAGAAAATGTTGCTCCGCCCAAAGTCATCTTTCACGACTCGATGTCCACCCGAGGTGCGGCGGATGCCTTAGCGGACCACGCATCGCTAACGCGGGCAGATCTGATCATCGCCCAGACCCACAGTCGAAAGGGCCTTCAGCGGCTCTTCCTCGGGAGCTTCGCCGAAACGTTGCTTTTTCAGGCTAAAGTTCCGGTGATGCTCATTGGCAAGGAGATGAAATCGTTTCGAGGCTTTCATAACATCCTCTTTCCGACCGACTTTGGGGATACCTCGCGAGCTCAACTGAACCGCGTCATCGACCTTGCATTACCATTCAAAGCCCACGTAACGCTCTTTCACTCTGTTCGGCATCCCGTCGAACCAGTCTGGACCACCTTCTATACGCCTGGTGCGCTTGCCCCCTTTATCGATTACGTTCAAAGGGAGGTCGATTTAGCCACCCGCAAAGCGAAATCCTGGCAGGAAATAGCCAAGACGCGAGGCATTCGCCTGACCTATGTCATTGATGAAAAGGGGCTTGGAGTCTGGGATCACATCGTATCGCTCGCCAATAAGAAGAACATCGGCCTCATCGCGATGGAAGCTCAGAGTGGTCCAGTCGCGTCGACATTACTCGGGAGCATCACCCGACAAGTCGTGCGCCACGCCCCCTGTCCCGTTTTAGTGCTAAAAGCTAAGTCCGCACGCGTTTTGAAATTACCTGTGGCCGCTTAGACTGTTCTTTTGCATCAAAATGGGGTATTCGTCCAACCCATCATGAATTTTAAACGCACGCCTGAATTGCTCGCCTTTCTATCGACCTACATTGCTAACGCCGATATGGAGGAGGATGAAAAAGCGACTCTCGCTTTCATTGCGGCTTCATCCCCTGAGCGTCAGCAGCAAGTCATCGCGCAAGCGACTCTGCTCCTCAAAGACTCTGAATTTCCGATCGAAGAACTAGGCACGGAAGCTAACCGCTGGTTTGGCGAAGCCGAAGAGGCCCGCGCCTGGCTCGGCCAGATCTTAAATATCATCGAAGCCAAACAAGCTGGCGCACACGCGGCAACCGATACTGTCAAAGACAGTAATGGCACTCCCCTTGCCGAGGGCGACTCTGTTCAAGTCATCAAGGATCTCAAGGTCAAAGGCGGCTCAAGCGACCTCAAGCGCGGCACACTGATCAAAAAAATCCACCTCATCGGCGACCCGGAGGCTGTCGAATGCAGGGTGGATGGCAGTACGCTCGTGCTCAAAACGTGCTTCCTAAAACTGGTTCCCCAACCTAAGACCCCTTAGGCCCAGACCGATTGGAATGCCATGCGCGCCCGCATTTTATCCTCGACCCCTGATCATATTGCCCTAGTCGCGCAAGCCATTCAACACGACGAAGTGGTTGGAATGCCCACGGAAACGGTTTACGGCCTTGCGGGCGGCGCGTTTCAGCCCGAAGCTCTGGCCCGAATTTTTGAAACCAAGGAACGCCCGACCTTCGACCCTCTCATTGTGCATGTAGGCACTGAGGCCCGCAATCTCAAAGAATTAGAAAAACTTCGCCTGGTCAACATTTCGCTGCTCAGTCCCATTGCCTATCAAAGAATTGAACTCTTAATCGAACGTTTTTGGCCGGGCCCATTGACTCTAGTCCTTCCCAAGCAAGATGCAGTTCCAGATCTCGCGACGAGCGGTTTGCCCTCGGTCGCTCTGCGCATGCCGGCTCATCCCGTCGCACAAGCGCTCATTGCCGCCGCAGGAACTCCACTAGCGGCTCCCAGTGCCAACCGGTTTGGACGAATTAGCCCGACCACTGCTCAAGCAGTAGCAGACGAACTGGGTGATCGAATCGACTGGATTATCAATGGAGGTCATTGCCAAGTGGGCGTCGAATCCACAGTGCTTCGGATTGAGGTCGATGGCCGACTCACCTTACTCAGACCCGGTGGCATTGCTCGCGACCAAATAGAAAAAATCGGACCCTGGACCGTTGAAATCGAACAACCGAGCTCAAACCCCATTGCTGCAGGAATGTTAGCCCCCGGAATGTTGGACAGTCACTACGCGCCCTCGAAACCCATGTTTATGCTTCCGGCCACGATCCCTCATCTTGAAGCTCAACATTGGGAAGAAATT
>JBBCAW010000035.1:0-24091 GCA_051382295.1 Bdellovibrionota bacterium FG-1
GTATCATTTCGAACTTTACTGGGACTTGGAACTCTCCGGCCTGGATTAACCTATCGAGAAGTCTACAGCGTTGCGCGCAGCGCGAAATCTTCAAAAACATCAATTAAGTGACAACCGGATAAGCAGGGAAACTTCCGAGCGTGTACATCAAGTATCTGGAGTATTGCTCCAAGACAAAAGGGCTCTCGGAATACACCCTGCGCATCCGACGAAAGTGGCTGATCCAGTTCCTGGCAATGTTTCCAGGAAAGTGGCACCCCTCGTCGGTTGGACGACTCTCCGTTAAACAGGTCCACGACTACATGATTCGGGCCGCGAGTAAGCTCCCGGTTGGGGAGAAGAGACATTTGACCTCGAGCCTGAGGGATTTCTTCCGATTTGTCTTCCTGATGGGCTACCACCAGGAAGATCTCTCGAAGTTCGTCCCTAAAATCAGGATGGCCGAGCTCGCTCATTATCCCAAGGGATTGCCGTGGAACGTGATCAATGAGCTTTTGAACTCTCCTGACAGGCGAACCCTTCAGGGGAAAAGGGACTACGCGATCTTGCTGCTTTTGAGCCGATATGGCGTCAGACCGCGTCAGGTGATCTACCTCAAGATGTCCGATATCGACTGGAAGCGCCGGACAATCCTTTTTCGGGCCATCAAGGGAGGAAAGGATGTTCTTGTCCCTCTTCACAAAGACGTAGCGAGAGCATTCCTCAGTTACTTCAGGGCGGGGAGAATGACGGCAAGTCCGGCGCTTCAGGAAGTTTTTCTGACCCTGTGCAAGGGCCGGGAACACGAAGGGCCGTTCACTACCAGCTTCTATTGGATGTTTGACCGCTATCTCGAAAAAATTCCCTATTCCGGCCCTCAGTGGCGCGGCGGCCCCTCTGCCATTCGACATTCGGTCGCTAGCAAACTTCTTTCGGAGAAAAACTCCATCAAGTCGATTGCTGACCTTCTTGGGCATCGCTCCGTGGAGACGACCTTCATCTATACGAAGGTGGACCTTGAAAGGCTCTCCGAGCTGACCTTTGAATGGCCGGAGGTTGCTTGAGATGAAGTCCTTACCGAATCGTTCACTAACAAGACTCATAAATGAACACCTTTCGCTCCGCCGATCTGTCGGTTTGGAGTCCGAGAAAAATGAATTTTATCTCCGTAAATTTTGCCGATTTTTGAGATGCAAGCAGTGCAGCTATATCCGTAGAGAAACCATTGTCGCGTTTCTTGATGGGTACCGGGACATCAGCCTGAGAGGGCAGGAAGCGATTCTCAGTTGTCTGAAACCGTTTTGCGAGTTCTTGATTGCGAGAGGCTTCACCAGCTACGTCCCGGAAAAATCCCTTTATCCTAAACGTCCGCGCACCTCTCGCTTTTATCGGTTCAAAGAGGAAGAGGTGCTGAAGCTGATCGCGATGGCGAAACACGGTGGCTGGCAGAGCACCATTCTTCCATCCACCTATTCCACGATCATAGCCCTTCTCTGGTGTACCGGGCTCAGGCGCATGGAAGTCTGTAATCTGACCCATGAGGATATCGACCTGGAGCGGCACACGCTCTTTATTAGGGAGACCAAGTTTCACAAGACCAGAATCATTCCCGTAAGCCGATCGACCGCCAGGGCTCTGATGGACTACGTCGACCGAAAGCGCAAATTTGGATTTGAAACGCTTCCCTCGTCTCCTTTCTTCGTCAATGCGATGGGTAGAAAAGTGGAGAAAAGGGCGCTGACTGCCCGATTCGAGATCATAGCTCAAAGATGCCATTTGCTCCCCCAAAACGGGCGCTCACCCAGGCTGCATGATCTGCGGCATGGATTCGCAACCCGAAGCCTCGAACGATTCTACGAAAAGCGAATGCCGGCCCAAGCATACTTGCCGGTTCTATCGACGTACCTCGGACACGCGAAGGTGTCTGGTACTGGGTACTACTTGCATCCAAATTTTGACCTCCTCCTAAAAGCGTCGGAGCTTTTTGAGACCTTTTCCATGAAGGGTGATCGAAAATGAAAAACGATAAACTTTTTCAGCATGTCCAGTCGTTCTTCCAAAGCCATCTCCAGCATGAAAAAGGATTGAGTCCGAACACGATCAGTTCCTACCGAGACGTCATCAAACTTTTTTTCCTCTACCTGGCTAAGGGGCGAGAGGCGGGAGTGAAGCACATCACGTTTGACGAGTTTACCGCAGAGAACGTCACAAAGTTCTTGGACTTTCTTGAAAAGGAGCGAGGAAGCAGCGTCAGAACGCGAAATCAGCGTCTTGCAGTAATCAAGTCCTTCTTCTCCTACCTGATGGCTCAAGATGTGAGCAGAGTCGGTCAATACGAACGGATTACGAGGATCGCGATGAAGAGAACCTCGCATAAACCGATGACGTATCTTACCGAGGAAGAAATCGAAGCCCTTCTGAAGCTCAACGCGGGGCCGGACCCAACCAAAGTGCGAGACTACGCGTTGCTTGCAACCCTGTACAATACCGGCGCCCGCGTCCAGGAAATCTGCGATTTGAAAGTTGAGCATCTGCATCTACAAAAGCCTTTCTCGATTACGTTGACCGGAAAAGGCAGAAAGACCCGAGTCATTCCACTTTGGAAGAACACTGTCGAATCGCTTATCCGCTACATCAATCAAAGGGGGATTCAAGATTCGCCCGGCTCCAACCTCTTCGTGAATGCCAACAACAACCCCATTACTCGCTTCGGAGTTAGGCACATTGTTCGGACATGGATCGAAAAGGCTTCCGATACATGCCCGTCGCTTCGTAAAAAGAGGATCGGACCCCACACCTTCCGGCACACCACAGCTATGCACTTGCTTCAGTCCGGAGTTGACCTCGCCGTGATTCAAACTTGGCTCGACCATCTTCATATCGATACGACTCATGCCTACATCGAAATCGACATGAAAATGAAAGAGCAGGCTCTGCAAAAACACAGGAAGGATCTCAAACCCCATAACTTCCAATCCCTCCTGAGTGCCAATCAGGACGTACTGAAATGGCTGGAGAATTTAAGATGATACCGATGACAAATAATGTGCAGAGGCGACCCCAAAAACCCTACCAATTCGGGGCTAAAGAGGATTTATTTAACATTATTTTCACACCACATAGCATCCGCGCAGTCATTCATCCGTTGCGCGTGAGATCGCGCTGCATAGCCAGCGCTTTCGTTCTCTAACCGCTGCCGGGTGGAGTCGTCCTGCGCGGCAAGGCCCTCCTCGGCGATGTATTTCATCACTTCGCCCATCGGCCGGGCCTGCTCCTGGCGAAGCTGGAGGGTCATCTCCACCTGGTCCTTGAGCCCCTGGCGCTTGGATTCGATCTCCTGCCTGCGGTTGGGCGGAAGGTTTGGATTCTGGCCAGCCACCGTGAGGACGTCGATGGAGCGGTTCATGTCGCGGGTGAATCCCTGCATCGCCATTGCCTGCGCGAGCTTTAGGCAAATACGATCACGCCGTATTGGTGGCAAAAACGCCAGATTGCGAACCACATCGGGGGTGAGCATGGGCGCCTCGGCCTCCGTGCCGGTGGACGGAAGTGCTTTCATCCGGCGCGCAATCTCGGCATCGGTCACGTAGTCGCGGCCGCTTGCGATCGCGGGTAGGAGCTTGCCGCAGAACTCGGCTGAAATCTGGTTTTCGAGCGAGAGCAGATACGAGCGCGGTGAATACGCATTGGCGCGCGGCCCGTACTCGACCCGCACATTGCCTTGCGCCAAGACGGTATCGCCCACCAGGGATTGCAGGAGCCCCGTCACGCGTTCGCCTTCGGCGCCCTGGAACCCTGCCCAGTGAGCCGAGTCAGCGAGCAGACGATTGGGTTTATTTGGATCGTTAGACCCACCCGCCCAATTTCCCGCCTTGGCCTCGAAAACCCCATTCTGACATTGTGAAAGGGCCGACTCCATGTCGCCGCCATTTCGTTGGATTGAGCGCTGCACGCAGGATTGGCGTTCGCGGTAGTAGTCTTCCACGCGCGAGTCGGTGTACTTGTCGATGATCTGACACTGATTGAGTCGAACTTGAGTGAGGAGATTGGCGGAAACCTGCGTGTGCTTGAGGATCGCGCACCAGGTCGGCGACATATAGCAGGCCGCGAGCATGGGCGCGCTGCCAAGAATGTCTTGGGCCATACCCTTGAAGTAGTCGCCGCTCAGAAACTTGCCAAACGTCGAGCGAAACGTCCCCTCAATGTTGATCTTTCCGCAGTCGGAGCCCACCGCGAGGTTCACGCCGAGATCCACGGGCGTGAGCGTCTCGAAAAGATCGTTGCGGCGCTCGGGATTGGGCGCGAAAAGGTAATCCTGGGGCTTGAGCCGCGCGGATTGGTGAAAATCGGATCCAAATCCGAAGCCATCTGCTCGGACATCTCCGGTCAGCCACAAGAGCAACATCGTGACTGCCACCGCGAAAGGCCAAAGCCATTTTTTAATCATGACCTTCCCCCTGCTTCTGGCGGCTCTTTGGTACCAAGCGGATAACGTGCGACGAGATCTTCGAGCGCACGGCCTGGCTCACCCGGAAACTGCGCCAACGTCTTCTGGGCCTCCAGGGCATCTGGCATGTGGGTTGGCATCAGCCAAAGCTCATGTCCCGAGGGGATATTGCGAAACGCCCCCGAGACCGCCTTGCTCTTGTGGAGGTAAAACAGGTCGGCATGGCTCCCGCGCACAGTGCGCAAGCTCTTAACGATCTGAGTTGATGCTTCATCGAGGAGGTTTGAGTTCTTGGCGATGAAATCGACGTTATCTTCCTTCATCGCGAGAAACAGAAAGTGATCGGCCACCGACCACATCGCCTGGCCGGCCGACAGGTCAAAATAGTTGCGCGGGTTAGGTGTGAGTCCGATCAGGAAAAAGCCGAGCTTGCGGAAGGTCTCGGCGGCGTCGATGACAAAGTCCTTCGCGACCGGGTTGTTCCGCCCGAGCATTCCCAGCTCCTCAATCACAATATAGCCGCCACGGGTGCGGGCCTCGTCGGTTTTGATACGTCGGCGGATCTCGTCGACCACGCTCATCGTAACGAGAGTCTGGAGAATCGGATCAGCGGCCAGGCCATCCAAATCGAAGACGTGGAGGTCCGCCCGCGCGCGGCTTGCCTTTGCCTCAGTCTGGCGAAAAAAAGACGCGTAGATGCCATCCCCATAAAATGGGCGCAGTTTTTTTGTGATCTCTTCGACGAATTGCCCGTATTTTTCGTATTCGGGATCTCCGGTCAGGCCGCCGTGCTGAGCGATCACGTCATCGAGCATGACAGTTGCCACGTCGTCTTGCGCGCCATCGACCAGCTTGCCGTCGTGGTAGGTCACCCCGGCTGATTGGCTTCTTGATTCATAGGCGCGGCGGAGCGCTTGCGTAAGGCAGGTGCGGTGTTCAGAATCAAGTTGAAATTGTGCGGAGCTGAGCTGCATCGCGCTCGTGAGAAGCTGCACGAGAAAACGCAACTTGTCTTCGTCCAGCTCACCGCGAAAAGGCGAGAACGGCATGGGTTTGCCCTGCTCAAAAGTCGTAAGCTCCGATGGGAGATACTGCGAGAGCATTCCATAGCTTGTCTTGTAGTCGATCACGAAGATCAGTGGCCGAGGCTCGCGCCGGAGCTCGCCGAGAAGGATCTTGATGATCTGCCCTGACTTGCCGGAGCCGGTATCGCCGAGAACCGCGACGTGATGGGAATTGCCGACGGATTTGAGGCGAAATGGCACCAATCCATTTTCTCGCGAGCTAAAAATCGAGCCCGGATCGCTGCTGGTTCCGCGAAATGTGTCGAATACGGGACAAAACTGTACGACATCAGACGCCAAGATGCGGATGGACCGCTTGGTGGTCCAGTCAGCCATCGGATGATAATTCAGTGGAAGCGCGTTTAGCCAAAGTCCCAGGCCAATCTCGCTTTCGACGATCGCTTCGCATTCCAAACGCTGTTGGAAACGCGCCAGGCATTCTTTGGTCTGGCGGTCGAGGGATTCGTCATCGGTTCCTTCGAGGAGCACGCAAAATGTCATCTGAATCACGCGATCATCGCGCACAAGTTTTTCTTGCAGCTCATCGACCTCGGCTTTTTGGCGCCGCGAGCGAGCCGATGGCGTGTTTTGAAGGAAGAACTCTTTGACGCCGAAATGCCGCTTGATGGCGGCTGATGATGGGAACGACACGTTCACAGAGATGCGGAACGGAAAATCGAGGCCGAGGAAGTAGGCCATCGCACCGGGATAGGCAAATGACGGCGCGTTTTTGAGCGTGATTGTTCGGGTGCGGACACCTTCGCGCTCAATGCCGGGGTAATCCAGGGTGCTGGAGCAATAGATAACCTGCTCCGAGAGAGGAAGATTGGGGTTCACCTTGGCGAATGGGCGGCGGTAATAGGTAACAGGGTTGAAGGTGCGGCGCAGGACGTCGGCCAGGTCTTCACCTGTGAGGCGCTGCAAGCGCAGCGGAGAATTCAGCTCGAACTGCGAAAGCGAGTGATTGAAAGCGCGTAGCTGCCGCAAGAACGATTCCACTTCATTGGAGAGGGTCCGATCTGGGTTTGCCAGCTCTCCTGCGATTTTCTGAAACCGAAGCGTGCGCGAGTCCCGTTTGGGGAAATTTCGCACGGACAGCAGCAACCTTCTACGCAAGGGCTCTTGCTTTCGCTGCCGCTCGACGTTCGCCAGATGAAGCTGCGCCGGGATGTCGCCGCGGTGCTGGTCCTCGGGCGAAACCCAATGATCCCAGGCGGAATCGTAGGGAGACAGGCGCGCCTGATCAAAAAGTAGCGACAAGACCAGATCGTCTCCGATCCGAAACCAGCTCTTTAGATTCCCAAGAAGGCTCACGATCTCCTGAGCGGTTTTGGTCTCGTGCTCACAGAGCGCCACCTCGTAAACCGCGCCGAGGCTCCCATCTTTCTGACGAAAGAGGCCAAACTGCGGCAGGTATTCGTCATAGGGCAGATATCGGCTGAGACTCTCGGATCGCTTGAAAAGCGCCTGAGCAAAGGTTTCCTGTGATGCAAGTGCCGCCTTGAGGACATCGGGTAAGTCGGGAAGGTTTGGTTTCATTGGACGTTCCTTGGTTTGCCCTTTGCGCGCCGCTTGGACGGGTGAATTGCGCGTACCGCAGCGGGCGTGTCGGAATCGTCATCGGGCTTCTCGAAGGTCCACTCGTCGGCGGCGACAACTAGAGAAACGTAGCCTCCCCAGAAATAATCCCTGGTTGGGAGTTCATGCGGGTAGAGGTAAACTTTCGCGATCCGAGGCGAGGAACGACGCACCAATGAATCTGGGTTGTGGCGCGCGCGCTGATAGAGCGCCACCTCTTCGTCCTCCGCGTCGGCGCTGTAAGCAGCTCGGCTGTCGAGCATTCGCAGCGACGGAGCCCGATTCTGGCATCCCGCCATTGAAAAAGCTAAGGCGAGGAAAATGACGTTAGTCCACGAGTTTTGTGAAATGCGAATAGACTGAAGCATGAATTGCGCCTCCTGATTCGTTTTGAGCAAAATAGTCACGCGGCAGGTCCACCTGGTCCTGCATCACGATCCAGACGTCCTGGCCGGACCCCACATTGATCGTCGGTAATAAATTCTGCGCTTGTTTGAGATACCACTGCGTCACCATCGTTGCGGCTTCACTGGCACCACCGGCGCCGATGTATTTTGCCTGATCGCCAGTGAGAACCGATTGGCTGCCACCAAGCGGAGTGGTCTGCTGCGTGGTCTGGGCTTGTTGGATCGCCTTTCCAATCCCGGAGACGACGCCAGCCAGAAACGCGGTAGCGGCAACGCGATCCTGTTTGGTGTTGACAGAGCCCATCACCGCAAACGAGTTGTCCGCGTCGTCGGCGATGAAGCCGTTGACCTCGCGCTCAAACATGCCGCCGCTCTTTGATACGCACGAGAGTTTGGTCGCCTGCATTTGCACGCGCTCGGTCGACAAGTCGCCCTGAGCCTTGGCGATGATAAAGCAGCCCGCCAGATCGAGGCGTTTGTGGTTGGGGATGACATATGCAAAGTCGAGTTGCATGAGCACCGGGTAGGATTTCCCCTCGGGGGCCTCGACGCCGGTCAGGAGCTTGGCCCTCACATAGCTTCCGCTCGGAAGGACGATGCCGGGCTCGTGCAGAAAGACTCGCCCTGTGGTCTTGACCGGAAAGGAGATCGTCGGCGAGCCTGGCTTCATTGAACGTGGCCGGTCGATGACATCCATCCCAAATCGTGGGCGGGAGGGTCCGGCCTGTGAAGTGTGGGTCGTGTCCGAATTGGCGGCAGGCTTTTTCACTCCACTTATTTGGGTGCCGCCGTAGTCTTCAGCGGGATTGCTCATCTGAACCTGCGTCATGGCCTTCGCTGGATCGCCACTCGGAGTTGGTGCGGGTGGACCGTAGGTTGCGCTGGTATCGGCAGCGATGGGCACGCCTGACGGCCCGGCCGCTGGTGCGTGATTTTGGTTCACGAGTTGGAGTTCCGCGTGCAGCTTTTCGACCTCGGTTTTAAGCTCCTTTTGACCGGCGATGAGATCGCGCTGGGTTTGGGAGAACTGTTGTTCCTCGCCCTTGAGGATTGTCTTGCCGGGATTTCCGAGGATGCTCGCATTCTTGAAGTCAGGAATTCCCTCGCGCTGAAAAATGGTTTTGTGCTCGTCGGGGCTGTTCGCAGCAGTGAGCAGAACCACGGTGAGCCCCGCCGCACCGCCGATCCAGAGACCGGGCTTTTTGCGTATCGTTTCGACGAGATTGCGTTCGGTCATTCGGGCAATTGAGCGTTTCATTACACTTAGGGCACATTGAAGTTTCATTTGGAATCACCTCCCTTGGATTCGTTTTTTCCTTCGCCTCGGATTGCCACTGGCAGAATGATCCGCTGGGACGATGCTCCGGGCTTGGCGACGATTCGAAGCACGGTTTGCCTTTCTTCGGCAGTCTTGCCGCCGATCTGGAATTGGTCGACCCCGGCCAGAACCGCGAGATTGGGCTGGCCGATTGAAAGGCCCTTGAGGTCGATCTCGAAAGCGTGATCCGAGCTATCGGTTTTGAGGATATAGACGTATCCGTTGACGTCCTTGCCAGAGTAGACCTTGACGAGCGTGGCCGATAGGTGTGGCGAACCCACTCCGATAGCTTGTGAACGATGACTCAGGTCAAAGCCTGCGACATTTTCGCTGCGGATCATCGCACGCATGAGATCCAGCTCAGAGATGACCATCGGATCGTGTTTTTCTGCCAGGTTCGGATTGGCGGCCGCGAGGTCATCCTTCGGCTTGAAGTCGTAGATCGAGTCTTTTCTGAGATTGGGGCGGTTCGCAATGACAAGCTGAGTTCGGATTACGCTTCCATTCGACAGGATGAATGTCACGTCCGCAGCGCCCTCACTCATGCGCGGTTTCACGGCAAGAACGCTGTAGTCGGGCTCGTCAGAGTTGGAAGGTCGGATCTCAAAGCGACTCGCCTCGGTGACGGTCTTCACTTCCATCGGAAAGCGGAATAACGATTCCACGCCGAAGGCTACCGGGATAGTCTCGCGGGCCTTTCCATACACAACAAGGCGCGCACTGGCAGTTTCAGGAAGTCCCAAAAATAGAATCAGCAGACTTGAAAAAATAATGGCGCGTTTCATCGGGAGCCCTCCACGCTGGGTTTCGGCGGTGGCACCGACATTTTTGATTTAACGCGAAACGCGTTGGCGTCTTGACTGACAAGTTTCTCGATTTCGAGATACCAACGGCGTCCGGCTTGCGGCGGAATGAGCTTAAGCACCATTTCGATCACGATGTCTGTTGCGCCAATGTGCTCGTTGTTGACGAAGGAGTCTTTTCGACCAATCGCCGTGACGTGGTAATATCCATCGCCACTGGAGCGGATCTCTTTTTCTGTAATCGAAAGAATCTGCGCGATCCCTTCGTCTTTAACTTTTGCACGCCAGGGCGCGGCCTCAAGTTCAAACTGGACGCGTAGGTCAGGACTCATACTGTCGGTCAGTCTACGGTACTGTTCCTCGATGTTGGTCGGGCTGAAGTTGCCAAAGGTCTGAAGAAATTCCATCGCGGCGTTTTGAACGTGCGAATCCGGCACGCTTTGCGGTGAAACGGCGATAAAGTCCTGCACGCCCGGCGCCAGGATGTATTCCTTGGCGCGAAGTTTGGTATTGAGTCTGTAGACTTCCCAGCGCGAGCCGAGGAAAACGACTAGAAATGCGGTCGCCAGGATCGCGAGCCAGAATTGAAGCGCGACTTTCTCTCGCAGTAGGGCCGCCTTGTAGCAGATGAACTTGGGCAATACGCGAAGATCCACACCGTCCACCACATGCGCCGGAGGTGTCTGGAGTTTCGCAGCCTCAAAGCCCTTTTCCATGGGACCGATGACATAGCTGTGTAGGAGGCGCGAGGCCTCTTGGTTCAACGTCTTGAGCGATTCTTTTGCTACGGTTTTGATTTCCATGATTGCTCCTCAGTCTGATACGCGACGGCGCATTCCCGGATTGACCAGGCCAGGTAGGTGCATCTTGAAGCGCCGATAGGGGTAATGAAATGCCATCCCCTTGTTGAAGTTGCGCCGCACGTAGGGGAGCCCGATCAGCGTAACGGCAAGCGAAAGGCAGAGCAGAAACCACTCGTAAAAGAGCACGCCGAGCACCAGGATCAGGAATAGCGCAACGAAGATCTCGGAAAGCTCCCAGACATCAAAGAGCGTGATCGGGGAATCGAGGGTCTGACTCACTGGACGCCCCAGAGTGCGGCGAAGCTCGGAGTAATCATGCATCGGTTCGGCCCCTATCACGAAGCAGCGCGAGCCTGGCGTTGCCGGTCTCACGTTCCTGCATCGAGAACACGCTGTCGGCACCGCCGATTGAAAAAATGTTTTTCACCCAGGTCGGCGCGGTTCCAAACAGAATGGCGGCGATCATAGAAATGACGGCCGGACCAAAGCGCATTTCCTTGAGGCTCCAGCCTGCGCCGAAGATGCAAAGACCGGCGAGAACTCGCGCCGTCCACTTGAAGATCCCGGTGTCCACGAAACGCAGCAGCGTTCCGGCACTTTCCATCTTGGCCGATATGTCCTCTCCGGGGAGGCGGCCATCGGCCAGTGCCGGGACCGTGTGGAAGAGCACAAAGGCTGAGAGGGCTGCCAATACGAAATAGAAGAACAGCGGCGCCCAGCGCTCCAGGCCCTCCGTGAGTCGTTCCGACTGAGAATCGCTATAAGCATCGCTCGGCGTGGGCGGTGCGGCCGTTTCGATCGTGGTCGTTGTTTTCCTGATCACCTGATCCATGAAATCTCCTTTCACGGGGGCCGGTGTGTTTACGTCTCATCCGGTCCCTGTGATGGGGGATATGTGCAAGGGCGTGCCAACTTATGGCGTTTTGGTGATGTTTGATAAGGCGTTGTTTTGTTTGGGATCAGCGGTGATCGCGGAGTCTCAAGCGTGAGACTGAGTCTCGGGGAGTCTCATTCAACGCAACCGCACCGAAAGGAGCGAGAGGTGAAGATCAGGCTGTTTTCCTGGCGATCAGAATGGTTCGCACCAGTTCGTCCGAGTCCACGGGCTTGGCCAGATGCGCCTGGAACCCAGCCGACAAAGCCAACTCCCGACTTTGCGAATCGGCATAGGCGGTCAGAGCTACGGCTGGAGTGTGGCCACCCATTTCAGGACTGAGTTTTCGAATCTTTCGGATCAGGCTGTAGCCATCCTCCAGCGGCATCGCAATGTCGCTCACGATCACATCAGGCTTGGACTTTTCGAATTCTGCAATCGCCTCTGGCACTGACGAGGCCAATTTGACCTGTGCTCCAAAAGAAGAAAGCATTTCCCTTATCGAAGTCAGTGTACTTGCTTCGTCGTCCACGAAAAGCACACGAACCCCGGAAAGATCAATTCGGTCTGAAGGTTTCTTTCTATCCGTGTAACCGGAGGCTGGCGTTGGTGGGGACACATCGTAGGCATCCCCAGTGAAGCGCGAGGCTGCACCGAGCGGAAATGTTACTATGAATGTCGCGCCTTTTCCCTCGCCCTCGCTCTGTGCCTCGACCATTCCGCCCTGAAGTTTTACCAAGCGTTGAACAAGTGCCAGCCCAAGCCCCAAACCCCCGTGCACACGAACGCTCGAAGAGTCGGCCTGAGAAAACTGTTCAAAAATATGAGGCAGGAAATCGGCCGAAATTCCCTTTCCAGTATCCCGAACGCGGATCTGTGCGTTGCGTGTTCCGTCCCAGCAACCCGACGGCAGTTTAGCTGAGGTTATTCCCACATAGTCGACGACACTTTTGGGGCCCCCATTCCCAGATATCCGACGACAGTTGGGATGGGGTCATTCCCAGATAAACGACGACACTTTCCGGGGTTCCATTCCCAGATAGACGACGACACCTGATTTCTTTTGCATTGCGGTGCGGCGGTGTTCCCTTCGACGAGAGGGGGATCATCGGATGACACGGCAGACAAGGAAAAGGTTGATGGACCGCAGGATCGTGGAGCTATTTTTACAGGGCAAGAGCGCGCGCGAAATCATGCGGCAGCTCGGGACGGGAGACCGCCGCGTCAGCAAGGTGCGATGCCTGGCCGAGGAGTATGGGTATCTGCTGCGCCGAGGCGCTACGGGCACTCCGGGAGTACCGCTGCCGCCGTATCCGGAGGCGCTGTTTCCGGACGGCCCCGATGGCCGCGCCAGCAAGGCATCAGAGGCCAACACCCTGATCCTGGCTCGGCGGCCATGGATCGCTGAGCGCCTGCTCGCGGGCTGGCACCCCATCACGGTGTACGAGGAACTGGGTATCCCGGTCAGCCGCTCGAGCTTTTACCGGTTTTTGCACCGCCACGCCCTGTGCGAGCTGGGCGATAACGCCCGCAAGCGTGTGGTGCCTGAGATCCGCCATCGTCCGGGCGAGGCGCTGGTGCTGGACTGGGGCAAACTCCGTGACGTAGTTGATCCCGCGACCGGCAAGAAAAGGACGCTCTGGGCCTTTGTCGGCGTGCTGGGCTACTCGCGCTTCATGATGGTCAGGCTGGTCTGGACCAATGAGACCCGTCTCACGCTCACGGCCATTGAGGACATGCTGCGCGAGATCGGCGGCGTTCCCGAGCGCGTGACCTCCGACAATCCCAAATGCTTTGCGCTCGAAGCCTCCCGATACGAGCCGCTACTGAATCCCGCCTTTGAGCGGATGGCCGGCCACTACGGGATGCGCATCGAGTGTCTTCCGCCGGCAGATCCCCAGAAAAAAGGCAAAGTTGAGCGACTCATGCCCTATGTACGCAGGCTCTATGAGGCCCACGGCGAGGCTTGGCACGGGATTGACGAATCTCAAGCCTATCTCGACCGAAAAGTGGCCCTGGCCAATGAGCGCATGCACGGCACCACGCGGATGAAGCCCCTCGAACAATTGCTGCAGGTCGAGGCCGCGCACCTCAAGCCCTTGCCCGCGCTTGCCTACGCGCCAGAAGAAGTTTCTGACGGCAAGGTCCGGCGCGACGGGCACGTTCGCTTTGACAGCAAGTACTATTCGCTCGACGAGAGTTTCATCGGAAAAACGGTCTTAATCCTGGCCTCCGCCTCCCAGGTCTCGCTCTACCACGAGGGCAAGCTCGCGGAGGTTCATGAGCGGATTCCCGTAAATGACCCCTCCCGCTCGAAATCGACCAAGCCGCATCATCTCAAACCCTGGGAGCGGGAGATGAAAGACGGCTCGCTCTACCGGCGGCGCGCCCAGGCGCTGGGGCCCGATGTGGATCAATTCGTTCTACAGCTTCTCAATCAAGGCGATGGCTTCATCGACACCCGAAAAATCTGGGGCGTTCTCAGCTTTGATAAATCCTTCACCCCGGCCCAAATTAACGAGGCCTGCAGGCAAGCCCTGGCGCTGGGCACGTTGAGTTACCGCATGGTCAAATCCCTGCTCAAACTCTTGCCGACCCAACCCGTAGGTCAGGGGGCGGCGGACGCCGGCACATTCCCGGAGTCCCATCGGGAAAATAACTCCAACAAGTTCGTCAGGCCGATGTCGGTCTACGAGGAGCAGCTCAGGCTGCTTCATTAATCAAAAACAAAAAAGGACCCACATGAATCCAGAAATAGTGAAATCACTCCTGACTGACCTCCGCCTGCATACCGCGGCTCGCGAATTGGAACCCGTGCTCGCCAATCAGAAGAAAGCGGTCAGCCTCGGCTGGGCGTCCGACCTCCTGGGCCGAGAAATTGATTTCAGGCGTGAAAAGAGCCTAAAACACCGCCTCAAAACCGCCCGCTTCCCTGAGATCACGACACTTGAGGGCTTTGACTTCAGCTTCAACCCGGACATCGACGAGGAAAAAATCCGGGACCTCGCCACCCTGAAGTTCATGGATCAAAATCAGATCGCGCTGTTTCTGGGCGCTCCCGGCGTGGGCAAAACCCATCTCGCGCTAGCCATCGGGCTTTTGGCCGTGCAGGACGGCCGGCGGGTCTATTGCACGAGCGCCAAGCGCCTGGCCCAGGAAATTATGCTGGGAAAACAGCGCGGGCTTCTTGATCTGGTTTTTAAACGCCTGCTTTCGGCCCACCTCTGGATCATTGATGACTGGGGTGTCGTCTCGATGAGTCGCGAAGTGGCCGAGGAGATCTTTGATCTGATGGACCGCCGTAAACACAGCTCGGCCATGATCCTCACCAGCAATCGCGACGTGAGCGAATGGGCACAGGTCTTCCCCGATCAGATCATCGCCAACGCCACGGTCGACCGGATCTTCGATCGGGCCCGCATCGTGCTTTTCAAAGGCGAGAGTTACCGCCTGAAAGGACGAATTCAGGCAAAGGATTTAAAGGGGGTTGACGAGATCGTCACAAAACACTAACTGACAGCACTCAAATCAGGTGTCGTCGGATATGTGGGACGATACTGCCGTCGGAAATCTGGGACGTGACAGTTGCGTCCCGATGGGTGATCGCAAACCCCCAGCGTTACCTCAATATTACCTTCCGGCGCCGTGAACTTGATCGAATTGGAAAGCAGATTCCACACGATCTGTTTTAGCCGCCCAGCGTCCGCCAACACAAAAAGCGGCGTCGATCCCAGTTGCTCGGTGATGTGAATCGACTTTTTCTCAGCCATGCCACGAACCGTGTCGATGGCTTTTCCGACGAGATCCAGCAATTCCACATTCTGAGTTTCAATAGAAATTTTTCCTGCGGCTATTCTGGAAATATCCAGAAGGTCACTGATGAGCTGATTCTGCGAAAGGGCGCTATCTTCAATCGCCTGAAAAGCGGTTTCTGTTTTCGAGGGATCGACCTTACCTCTCTTTAGTAATTGCGCCCAGCTCAGGATGGCGGTGAGCGGCGTACGCAACTCATGCGAAAGCGTCGCTAGAAATAGGTCTTTTGTGCGATTGGCCTTCTCTGCGTCCTCTTTTGCCTCATTCAGCTCACTGGTGCGAGTGATGACCTTCGCTTCAACGGCCTTATAGGATCGCCTGAGTTCCTCTTCGAGTTCCTTGCGCGCGGTGATGTCACGTAAAAACGCAAACATTAACCCGCCTGCTTTGGGCTGGTACTGAACAGAGACTTCAACGTCGAACGTGGTTCCATCCTTGCGGCGGTGCCTAGATTCGAAGCGGTCACCACCCTTGGTCATGATATCTCGTATGTGAGTTGCCGTATCAGCAGCCGTTTCGATTGACTCGATATCAGGAATAACCATGCCAACAAGTTCCTGCTTGCTATAACCGCTCATTCGGCAATAGGCCTCATTGACTTCCATTAGGCGGCCGCGCGAGTCCACCTGCCAAAACCCATCCATGGCTGTCTGGAGGATGGATCGGTGTCTCTCTTCACTCTCTCGCAGCACCAGCTCTGACTTATGTTTCTCGGTGATGTCCCGCGCTACACACACAACGCCTTGAATATTGCCAAGGTCATTTCGCAGGACATTGCCCGAGAGGAGGACGGGTATCTTGCGACCGTCTTTTGTCCTGAAGGTCTTTTCTACTTTCCCGGTATATCCGTATTTTGCGAGATCAGCGAGTAGCCGGTTTTCGTTTTCGTTTTCGTTTTCGTTTTCGTTTTCGTTTTCGTTTTCGTTTTCGTTTTCGTTTTCGTTTTCGTTTTCGTTTTCGTCAGTAAGAATGCCGACTTTAGCATTAATTAGCTCGTTTGTGGAGTATCCGAGGGTGTCACAGGTCGATTGGTTTACGGTCGTGATCCTTCCTTCGGGGCTTAGAACGATCAGCATTTCTCCTATGGTTGCTATAATGTTTTTGAGTTCATCAGTGGACTTCCTTTGCGCCTTTAACCCCATGAGTGCCCGAGTACGTCGCCGAAATGATCCGGCGAAGAGCAAAATGAAAACACCAATCGCAGCAAATACGCCGACAGAAAGCCAAGCGTGTGGTGTTTTTGCAGCAAATGAAAAAATAGGCGGAGCGAAAAAATAGACCGAGAACAGACCACTGGCGACAATAGATGCAACACCAGCAAACACACCGCCTAAGAGTGAGGATGCGATTATTGCTGGATAGAACAGGATGAATTGATTGGGCCCCAACCACGGCCACAATACCCACTGAAGACCAGCGGCAACGGCTGCGGCTAGAATTCCAAGAAGGCTTCGGATGACCAGTTTGCTCATAACCTGGCCTCCTGAGGTACTATTGGATCAATGGGGTTCTTGATCGCATCGTTAGGCGAGGATGGTGCGTGGTGAGGCATCATTCGAAAACAATAATGTGCAATTTTAGAACCCATGCAAACCCTCGAAAGGCCGGGCAAAATGCGCGCAGACCCCGCGTGCTATATAATTCAATTTGTTCCGTTAAAACAGCGTAAACAGGAGCTGTCGGGCATCTTTGCGGATAACGTTCTTGCTTTTTCATCCGTGTTTAACCCGCTCGAAACAAGGGTGAGGGAATGGGTGTGTGCCACATCCGAAGCGGTGCGTTACTTGACTTTGGGACATCTTGGCCGTTTTCAGTCCTCGGAAGCATGTTTTTGGAGTCAGGATGGCTATTTTTGGACAGGGGCCGGCGGGATTTCTCGCGTATTTGCTTTCTCTGAAAGGGCAGCGAGGACGGTTGGCGCCGGCTGATACCCCTGCATCTTGAAAAACGACTTTGCCTTGAGATCCCCAACCAACAACACCGGCACCGCCTGGATGCCATAGGTTTTCAGCTCCTCCGGCGACGCGTCCGTTACTGGGAAAGGGATGCGCGCTCGAATCGAGCGATCCTGGTCAATTTGCCGAAGCTCCACGTAATACCCTCGTGCCGCAAGCTCCGACATGGTGCCAATCATCCGCTGGCAATGCGGACAGTGGGAATCAAAATAAAGCCGCAGCCGAAAACGCTTTGCATCCGGTGCCACCGCCGACGGTTTTTCAACCCGCGCCGCCACTTTTGCCATCATTTCAGGGTTGTCCGATAGGCCTGTCGAGTAGGGGCTCGGCAGCGCACTCACCTTGGACGGGTTTCGCTGCGCGTATTCTGTGAGCCTTTCCTGGAGTCGGTGAAGCGTTGTGTTTTTCAGCTCGATATAGCGATACCAACGCTCGATATTCTCGTTCGTGGGGTTTCGAGCGATCTCGACGAACGGCGCTGGGGGCGTGTAGTCGCCCTCGCGAAAGAATTCGTCGTGCGCGGGATTGAGGTATTTGTCCCAGGCAAAACCCTTGGTAGGAACGCCGGCTGGACGGGACACCTTAGGCAGGATCGGGGTCGGCGGCGTGCTCTGGTCTGCGCGGCTCCAATAGTCGATGTCAGGTTTGGAGAAATACTGGAATTCATCGTCAGCGTAGGACGCCGACGTCAGGAGCGACGCTAATCCAACAAACGTCGCCAATCTACTCCACATGCAATGCCTCGAAAACGTCGACTTCACCTTGGCGAGCCAGCTCGATTGCCGCGTCTCGCAACGGCTGGGTAGGTGCCGCCCGATCGCCGGACGTCCGGGAGCACTCAAGATATTCGAAAACCGGCACGCGCGATGCGATTCCCCTGGTGCAATGAGCGCATCCTTCCGGATTTCGCTTCTTAAATCCGTCCGCGTGTCCGAGGAGCGCGATACCACGGCGGCGGTCCTCGACGCTCAGGGGTTGGCGACAGTGCGTGCAGAGGCGCCCCATGAGGCGCTGGGCCGAGCTAAATCGCAGGCACGACGCGGCCAGATCCTCGCGAACACCAAGACCGGCCAGGCGACGACTGACCTCGGAGGCATTATTCGCGTGGAGGGTCGAAAGCACCAGGTGGCCGGTCGCGGCCGCTTGAAAACAAAGATCTGCTGTCACTGAATCGCGAACCTCACCTACGAGGATGACGTCTGGATCTTGCCGGAGCATGGCGCGCAGCGCGTCGGCGAAGGCGAGCTTGGAAGTTACCTGCACCTGCGTGATACCGGGGAAGGTGTATTCAACTGGATCTTCGATCGTCACGATGTTCAGCCGCCGCCGATCGAGCGCGGCCAGAGCGGAATATAGTAGTGTGGTTTTTCCGCTCCCCGTGGGGCCGCTAATGAGGTTCACTCCGGTCCGGTGCTCTAACGCGCGCTGAATTGCCTGGACGGCACCAGTATTGAGCCCGATCGAGTTCAGATCAAATTGACGTGTCTGGTCCAGCAGGCGCAAGACCAGTTTTTCGCCATGAAGCGACGGCACCAGGTTGACGCGTACATCGAGCTTGAGGTCGGGCATCGACAGGCGCGCGTCTTGGGCGCGCCCGGCGATCGCGAGCGAACACTGCGAGAGCTGCTTGGCCTCTTGGAGCATGGCACTTTTGTGCGCCGCTGGAATATACTTCCACGGGGTCAACTCGCCATGAATCCGAAAGCGGATCTCGACACCTTCGCGTTCGGGTTGAATATGTATGTCCGAGGCTTTTGCGGCAGCGGCGCTGGCGATCATGTCTCGATAGAGGCTTGCATAAGGGCTTTCGCGGCCAAGTTCGATACCCATTGCCTAAATTCCTCCGCTGGGCACTGCTACGCAGGCGAGTCTGAGCGCCTGAATCGCGATAAAGGCCGCCGGTGCCTCGGCGATGTCGCGGCAACAGCTCACTTTCTTCCATACGACGAAAAGGTATCCCGTAAGTTTGCCGAGCATCCGTTGTTCCTCGCGAACGCCTTTCAAGGGTTCAAGCAGGCCAAGCGATTGTCCTTCCTTGAAGCAGGATGAACTCTGCGGATAGAGCATCTGCCAGCTTTCACTCAGGTCGCCAGGAATGGTGTGCGTGATTTCAGCGCCCAAGCTCTTGAGTCTTGCCGCGATCATGAGTGCCGCCCCGGCCTGTGAAGCGCCGTGGTAGACACCATATCGGGGATAAAAAACGCCCCAACCGTTACAGGCTTCGCGCGGCGAAGGCGGATACTTCGGAAGCGGTAGCGGAAAACTGCACCCGCCTGAGTCCATACCGATCGAGGGCGTGGAGCCACCGCCCAAGACTCCCTCTGCCGCCCCCTTAAGAATGCAGGCCTTCGGAGAGAGCTGCCAAGCAAGAAAGCTGGGTTGAAGCAGATCGGCCTTGCCAGTTTTCCAGTCGCTGACGTCCTCGCTCATCATGTCAAAACACGGTTTGTCCATTCGGGCGCCACCGCAGGGCAACTCTGAGAATGTTTCCCCCGTCAGAGGCACCGCGATGGAGTGAGCATGAAAGCTGAATGTCGCGTTGTCATCTTCGGCGCCGAAGGGCAGGCCACCGGCGTGAAGTCCAAGTTGGAAAGCAGCCGGGTGCTGCTTGAAGAACGACTCGCTCGGGTTTGGCCAGACCTCAAGGAATGTCTGCGGAACGTAATAGCTGATTTGGGCGCAAGGCCGAGGGATCGGCCAGCCGCACATGCACGCACCTACCTGAAAATCCAGGCACGATGAGAATTCGCCAGCCTTTACCACCGAGCACACGTTCGGGAACAACAGCCCTGCGCGGCCTTCAGTAGCTCCGGCGAGAAAGCTGACTAACATCATTGCCACGCCAAAACGGAATCTACGGCGAGTCTTAGGCTTGTGGGGCGCGCGCCCGACTTCGGCGGCCTTTCGGAGGTCTTCCAACACCTTTCGGTGGGGCGTCCTGATGTCCGTGAGGTAGTGAGGCTTGAGAAAGAGCTTTTCGAATTGCGTTTCAAGGCCATCGAAAATCTGGGCGAATGCCTCGAATGCCCGTAGACGGGCGAATTCCCGCGCCGTGATCGGGAACTCTTGGATTGTATGGGTCGACACACCCTCGCTGATGCTCGATCTGCCGCCGTCAAAGCCGCCGAATAGGACATCGGTCTTGGCGTTTTGGGCGCTTTCGGAAAAATTATGAGAGCTTCGCTCGCGCTCGACCTGGCCGTGGGGCTCCTGAAAGAGCCGGACGGTCTTGGGGTCGGTCGTATTGCCAAAAACCCGGGTTCTGAAGTTCTGTAAAATTTCAGCCGTGGCCGAAGGACTGCGAATCGCGTTTTCGAGCGAGCTGACGCTTTGGGTGGCCGCGATCGTGATCGACTTCGATTCGCGGGCCATCGCCAGAAAGCGATCGTCGCCCAATCCGGCGCCGCCGCCGCTGGTGGCGACATCCTGATATTCGTCCATGATCAAAAGCGCATGACGGGTAAAGGTTTGGGCCTCTGGCCCCCGGACACGGGCGAGAATGGCTTCTTGATAGAGGAGCTTGAGCAGCGTGCCGATGGAGCGCGCGAGCGCGTCGTTTTCAATATGAATACAGATCATCTTGCCCTCGCGAACCGCCCAGGTCATCGAGGGGAGATTGATTTCACTGCGTTCCGGCGAAAGTACGCGGGAGACTCGATATTCCAAAAATTCGTTGAGAAAACTCGTAGCGGTCGCAAGAATGCTGGTTCGGATTTTCTCGTCCATTTGGGTGAACTCCGAACGAAAATAGTTCGTCGCCATCTCTAAATTGCCGCGTTCTTCGGCATTCCATTTGTTTGCACTCTCGGGCGTGGCTAGGTAGCTCACCAGCTCCTCGACAATCTTTCCGTCACGCGCGTCCACCAGGGCGCGATACAGTTCCTTGAACGTGAAATAGTCATGTTTGGCCGCGCAATAAATCAGCGCGGTTTTGAGCAAATTGAAGCTGGATTGCTCCCAGAATCGGCTATCGGATGAGCTGCCGATAAAATTCATGGATGCCAGGCGCAGGCTGTTGGCGACCGCCGTAAAGTTGGACTCTACGAGCATCCCCTCACGCCAGATCGGGTTGAACCGAACCGTCGCGGCGCCGGATTCTAAAGAAACCCACAGGAGTCGATCCTTCATGCCCAGGCTCTCAATAATCCGTCGAAGCTCGCGGACGAAAGTGCGCTTCGGGTCAATCGCCAAGAGCGTCGGGCTTTCGCTGAAGTTCAGCAGGCACTGTTTGATCAGGCGGAGGAGCACCTGCGATTTACCCCAGCCGATCGCGGCCGTGATAAGAATATTTCCGGTCATCCCCTTGAGACCCTGGCAGCGCCATTCGGTGGGCTTTCCGGCTGGTGGCGCCGGATCACCTGTGAGGCCACACTCATGAATAGCACCGAGGACGATGCCGTCCTGGATCTCGGGCGCCCGTGGCAGACGATTCTGCCATGGAAAGCTCAGGGAGCCGACGGTAACCCAGGTCGAGGCATGGCGGAGAATGAGTCCGAGACCAATCCCGGTTAAGAAAAAGCATACCGCGAGCCCCTGAATCCAAGCTGTAGTCGTGAGCGCGAACGGAAGCAGCCCGATCCTGACGAGTACAAACTGCCGCGCCAAGATCCACGCGGCAACCACCGCGCCAATGTTGAATCCGACAGCCGTCTTCCATGACGGTCGTTCGGTCTTTTCCTGAACGCTTCGGCCTGTCTTCGAGCGCAACGCCATCTTTTTGAAATGTCGCTGTGCAAGAGTACCAACCCAAAGCACGTTAAACGCGAGGGAAGCCGCTGCAACACTGAGGGGCATCAGATTGAGGGTTCCAAAGCGGTTGAGCCGAAGGAGGAGTGCTTCGGTTTCACGAGGTGCCTTGAGCCAGAGAAAGAGCAGGCCGAAGCCAGCCGCAGCGAGCAGTGCGACGGAGAGAGGAACGTCGGGCTTGCGCGCGGCGGGGTTCAGGAAGTCGTTAGACATTGGATTAGGCCTCCGTTTCCATTGGGGGCGTTGGTTCGCCGAGAGCAATGGTTGCCTCATCCCACTCGTCAAATGCCGGTCCCGGCGGAACGTCGCGGGTCGGTAGTCCGAGGTTGTTCCATCCTTCGGCGGCTACCTTCAAGGTATGCAGGCGCTCGACCTTGCACACGTCAAAGGCCACGATCTCGACCGCCGACCGCTTTTCGCCTTCTTTCCCGGTGTAAGCTGACATCCGCAGCTCACCCTTGACCATGACAAGGTCACCTTTCTTGACGCTGCCAAGAATCTTTTCGGCGAGGCGTCCGAAGCTCGAAACCTGAAACCATTGCGTACTCTTCTGTACGAGTTTTCCGGTTTCTGGCTCGCTCCCCAGCACTGACTGCGCGATAGCGAATCCGACGACGGGCTTGCCGTCGCGAGTTCGCGCTCGCGCGACGGGGTTGGCGCCGACGTTGCCCACGAGAGACACCTGATTGGTCAGCATGCTCATATGCGAAAGCTCCCCCAGCGGCGGATGTCGAGCTGGATCTCTTCGCGGCGTTTTCGGGCGTTGTCTTGATAGCGGTTTCCCTCGCCGCCTTGCCAATCTGTCGGGGGCTGCTCCGATACCTGCTTTAACCAGTTACGAATCGCTCCAAACCATTTCTTCAGCATAAGTCCTCCTGTTGTGCGTCCTGAGTCTCAGGCCGCGTGTTTGGAGAACCACTTATGCAAGGGCGTGCCAGCGGGGAGTGAAAAGTGTCGGGAAGGTATCTTGCGGAAAACGCTATGGTCTTGGTGTTTTGGATAGTCTCAAGCGTGAGACTGAGTCTCGGGGAGTCTCATTCGAGAGGGGTGTTTCGCTAGGGGGAAGAAGGAGTGCTGAGATGAGATTTCATCCTGCGGCAGCGGCTGACAGCAATGTTTTCAGACCTCTGCCGGTGAGATAATACGAAGCTCCCCACCATTCCTTCTGCATTTTTCCATTAGACCAATGATCCCACTGCTTGGTTTGTTGGACTGTGGAAAATGCTTTAAGCAGATCCTTCTTTCCACGAGATGAAAGGAAACGGGTCTTGTACGGTTCCCGAGTGTCAAAAAACATTAAAACAGCTTTTCTCTTCTTGTGTGGGTGATAGGTCTTAAATTTTGCCAGATACACGCGAGAATTGCTGCGTACTTTAACGCCGTCGCCATTCTCAGACGCACGTATGATAATAAATACCGGATTACGCGCATGAAGTGTGTCGGCGAACTTCCCTAGCTTTTTTTCGAAGGCCTTATCGTATAATGCCGTGTCCTCCATGAAGTCGTCAGAACCCTGTCGTCGTTGAAATTCCTTCATTACAACAGGCTGACCTTCGACAACAAGACGCTCTTTTTTTGGCTGAATGTCCGAAAATTCTGTGTACAGACAGAATACATAATCATCAGGATGTTTCAAAATGTCGGACAATTCGACCGCCTGCTTTCGGTGGCTGCCAATGGCCCCATTTGCTGGCGTGTCTTTGCGGGGACCGCTCCCGTGTCCTGAATGCACAATGGCTCGCCACCATGCAATCTTTTTCTTCAGTTCGGCACTGCTAATGCTCTGTGATTGCTTCTCTTTAGTTTTGCACCATTGCCTAATTTTTCGGTAGGCAGGTTCATCTGGAGAAATAAACACGGCTGCTTCGATCAGGGCGGCTGGAACGCCCTCGTATAACTCCAGGCCGTTGGTGGACAAGTTCGCAGAGCCCACTATTGCGCCACGCGATGAGCAATAGACCTTTGCATGCAGATTTTTAATCTTGCGGACTCGAAAATGCTTTTTCTTAAGGGTTAGAATTTCCTCAGGGTTTGTACCCATTGAATCAAAATTGCAAAGTAGCGTGACCTTGTGTTTCGGCAGGGCCTTGCTTGCTGAGCGTCCAATATATGCGACGGCAGCCAAGCCGCCGTTTTCGAGTAAGTGCCTTACCCGTTTTGTAATCTGACCAGACGTTAGGGGCCGCCCAACAATAACTTCACATTTTTTGAGGACGGATGGTGTAGTTCCATTTGGGTAAATTTGGATGGAGGTCCATGCGCAGGGCTTTCATTTCTGAATCCGCGATCTTGACACCCTTGGGG
>JBBCAW010000036.1:0-1314 GCA_051382295.1 Bdellovibrionota bacterium FG-1
TGCCGCAAAAGCCCGCACCGTTGGTGCTATTGGTTGAGGTGGCCTGGCGAGGAGGATCCCCCCCGGGGCTAGAATAACTCGCAAAAGCTTCGTCCATACGGCACCGAGCATTGAGTGATAAATCGGTGGCAAGAGGGGGAGGGGATTCATTCACCGACCCGGTCACCACGACAAAGGGTACCGTATCCAGCGCGACCGGGCCCGCCGGATAGCGAGTGGAATCCAGGGTCGATGCGGTGATTTTCAGGAAATAATCCCCCGCTTCTAGCGCGTCGGCCGTGAGGGCTCCGTCAAAATTAGTAAAACCAGAATCGCCCGAATACACACTCGCGACCGATTTAGCCGCAGCAATTGTTTTGCCGTTGATATCGAGCAATTCCAATTGAGGATGAATCGGCGAATAAAGGCTATAACTTAAAGCGTGAACTTCGAGATGGCCTGAAACCTTTTGAAGGCGATAATAGCTGGGATTAGAACCATTCAAGCGGTCGGCCAAGCCAAAGCCCCGGCTATTCCGAGCGGAATCATAGATCGCTGGGGCCAGGGTTGCCATCGATGCGTGATTGATGCTGTCTGTGCCCGAAATTGCTGTAATGGCTGCGCCGCCGGCAGAGGAGCAGTGGGCGACAAACTTGGGCACGTTCGCAGTACTGCCCTCTTTGACCTCGATACTGCTGAGCTGAAGGCTTGCCGGGTCGGTCAAAAGGGTTCTTCCAAAATCGAGCGATCCGGAACAAACGGCTGCGGTCATGGCCGAGTAATAACTGGGCAGCGCGGATGACCCCGCAAAATAGGGTTCCACCATCAAAAAATAATCCCCCGGCTCGAGGGCATTGATTTGAAAGTGTCCACTCGAATCCGTGAGTCCGGTCGCCAGGACGGTGCCGCGTTGGCGCGAGATCGCGAGCACATGCGCGCCGAGTACCCCTTTTCCGGCATCGCTTACGACCTGGCCGGTAATGGCACCCCGATTCCCCGCGTGAGTATCGGGATAAAGCGCGTGAATCGCGATTTGTTCGTCGCAGGAGAGGTGCGCTTGTTCGGGCGATTCCATGTACAGCATCGTCGATTGCAAGCCACCGCTATGCGAAAGGCCATAGGCATGGCCAAATTCATGGCTCAGAACGTTTTCGATGAAAACATTGTTTTTTCCAGATGAAAAGCTACTCGTGGAAGTTCCAAACCCCGAGGTGTCTTGGGGGTTAGTGGTAAATTTAAAATCCACGTCATTGAGGACCACATCGGTCTCCATGATTTCGCCGGTGTCGGTGTTATACCAGACCTGGGTCAGTCCCAACACATTGGGTGATAAAT
>JBBCAW010000037.1:0-2797 GCA_051382295.1 Bdellovibrionota bacterium FG-1
GAGATCAGGCGTTACATTGGGCGCTTCGAGACCGGCGAACAACTCTCGCGCAAACCCTGATTGACGCCGGAGCCCCGATTGATGATCCCGGTAGCGTGGGTAAAACTCCGCTGATGCTCGCGGTAGCATTGCCATTATTCGTTGAACTCCTCATCAAGAAGGGGGCGCGGATCAATTATATGACAAATAATCGAACACCGCTTATTTGTGCTGCCTTGTCGGGAAGCCTCGAGAGCACCGAACTCCTCTTAGCGGCTGGGGCCATGCCTGGCCTCGGCGCGGTTATGGGCCGCACACTTCTTGAGTTCATTGCGAATGAAGACTTCGTAATGGGCAAAGATATCCGTGCAAAAATGATTCAACTGATTCGCGGCTAACCGAAGACCGCCTCTCAATTTCAAGCCAACTCACTCGAAGTATTCCGTCTTTTTATAGCAAACCACCCACCAGAGGGACGACCACGTTGGGATCAACCAGCGTTGTCGTCCCTTTATTTTTTCACTCAACCCACAACCAGGAGATGCAAAATGACTCGCAATGAACAATTCGGAGCTATGAGCGTCGCTGACCGCCTTATATTGGTCGGCTACGTGATGGGCGCATGTGCGTCATTACTGGTTTCCGTGGGGTCCATTCTGAAGATGGCGGGTTCACTCCCCGAGGCACTCGTAAACTGCCCAAATAACGGGCACATGAACGTGCCACCAGCACAGCCAACCAGAACAAACAACACGAGGGGTTCAGCCTCGTATTTTGAAACATAAAAAGGAGAAAACCTATGGATCCATCGACAAGAGACCTGATTCGACGAAGAGCTGAAACGCTGTTTCCGATTCTTCGAGACGAGCTGCTTGAAGTGCCAGAGTCGCCGGAGCTGGGCGAGGCATATCGATTCGTGTACTTGCTTCTGCGAGGGCCCAGGGCTTTCCTGAGTGCGTTTCAGAATGGTGAGCTGACCCTTGACCTAGAATCAATCGAAGAAGTGTATTGGTCCTATCGTTCTCACCTACCGGGGATGACCGGCTTGATGAACGAGGAGCGGCTGATCATCCGGGATCATAACACCGAGGCCTCCGATCACACGGCACGCTCACAGCCTGGGCTCCGAGTCATTCGGGCCGACACGCCCTGGAGCCGCGTTAGGGGATTGGGCGGATAAATTCTGGGCATTACCCCAACCTACAAATCACTGTGGGTTGGGGGCCAATGATGTCTGTTTTTTTCCGGCCTGTAACTTCCCATAATATCCCTTATCCGATCCAAAACCCCGCTTTATAGGCGGAAAGGAGGCCTTTTTGACCCAAGAAGTTATGAAAATTGGTTCCCATAAGAGCTTTGAAGTCTTAATCCCGCTCTATTTCCGGGAAGAAGTGATCGGCATCAGGTCGCCGCTGACGATGGAGGCCAAGAAGTATGACCTCAAACGATTCCTTGGGTGGCTTGCCGAAAAGAATGGGGCACTCCCTGATGTTGATGAGTGGATGCCAATCGATACCAGAACTTTTCTGGCGGACATGGTCAGAGGTGGACTTAAGCCGGCGACGATCAATCGGATGCTGGCCACGCTTCGCACATTCTCTAAGTGGCTGGTCGCCACGAACATCTCGCGCTTGGATGCCTGCAAAGGTGTCCGCGATCTTCAACTTGCCCCACTGGCACCAAAGGCAGTCAGGGATCGCGATTGGTACCGGATCGTGAGGACGGCTGAGTCGGTTGCGATGCGACCGCCAAAAGCCTATTCACAAGGTCACCGAAATGCGGCGATGCTTGCGATCCTTAATGCATCCGGTCTCAGAATTAGCGAGGTCCTGAACCTCAAGATAAGCCAACTTGAAGGTCGCCGACTCCGTGATGTTCACTGCAAGGGATCCAAGGTCAGGACAGTGCTCATTACGGCAGAAGCCGCGGATCTGGTGCGTGATTACGTGGATCATCACCGGACCGCCGGCTCCGACTTCCTGTTCAGCAATCGGTACGGTCAGCATCTGTCCCGGAATGGGATCGCCGAAGCCCTACATCGGCTCGCCAGTCACGCCAGTGTGAACCTGCCAGCCGGGGATAAAATCGAACTCCGGCCCCATCTCCTGCGTCACCGGCACGCTTACAAGGCGCGCAGCGTTCACGGCGATGTTTTTGCGGCGAAAAGACTTGGCCACAGCTCTTTGCGGCATCTCGAACGGTATGCCGGGCTGACGGAAACTGAGGAGCAAGATCTAATCGAGCGGATGTAAAACTTTGCGGCCACTTGGCCGCGAATAACCGACCTCGCGAGAGGTCATTCAACGTCAGGAGAAAACATGAGAAATGAACCCGTAGAAAAGCCACTGCTCACCACTCGGCAGAAAGAAGTGCTCATCGCACTTTTTCTTGGAGCCGCGATTGTGGCATTCGTTCGCCCAACCCCAATTACCTGGAACTAAACTTTCATCGCCATGTTGGCGGTGATCAAACCGCGACCCACGAGGGTCGCATGTATAAACTGGAGAACAAAAATGTCTGAAACCACTGAAACCGCGAAGGTTCGAGCAAAAAAGTCCACATGGCAAGATACCGCCATCTCAGCCGGGGGGCGATTCCTTGAATTGGCGGTCACCGGACTAATTTTAGGAATTACGGGGGCTGCTGGAAATCGTCTATTAAATGGCTCTCCCACACAGGCAAAGCCAAGACAGCAGGAAGAAGGCACGGTTACGCCGCTACGAAAAGTCGGCTCCGCCTGAGCTGACGGAAACCACACGGAAGTGGTTTTTTAGCTCCCAGCCTGCTTCATTTTGAATTGACTATGAGTTGACACCAA
>JBBCAW010000038.1:0-64328 GCA_051382295.1 Bdellovibrionota bacterium FG-1
GCGGCGGGGCTACACCTGATCCCATCTCGAACTCAGAAGTTAAGCCCGCCCACGGCAAAATTAGTACCGGGGAAGCCCGGCGCAAAGCTAGCTCGATGCCCCCATTTAATTCAAAAGCCCCGCTCACCTTGATTGCGTGAGCGGGGCTTTTTTGCTTTATCTTCTTATTTCGATTAAGCTTGTCATCATCTGTATGAGTGATGTTCCGAGAAGAAAATTGGTTTTTCGCCTGAGCAGCTTGGGAGACGTGGTTCTTGCGTCTACAGTTCTTGAAGTCGCGCGGGGTTCCTCTTCGTTCGATTGGGTGGTTTCAAAGGAGTTTGTGCCTTTGCTGGAAGGGCACCCTGCTATTGGACGCGTATGGGCGTTTGATCGATCTGAGGGTTTTTGGGGATGGTGGCGCCTTTGTCGAAGGCTGGCATTGTTGGAGTACGAAGAGGTCTGGGATCTTCATGTCACAATAAGGACTCGGATCGCGCGGCTTTGTTTTATTGGGTACCTGAATTTTGCGCGTTCAAAAATTTCTATGGCTCAGTCGCCGCGCTGGAAAAAATTTAATAAAGAACGCTGGAAAATGTGGGGCGTTTGTCTTTTTAGGAGAAGCTGGCCCCGTGTGTGGGCGCCGCGTGCTTTTGTTGAACGCTTTGCCATTTTTGCAGGCGGAACCGGTTGCGAAAGGCCCAATCTGACCCACTTGGTTCAGCAGAAGTCGACGCCGATTAGAAGTTATCCTTACTATTGTGTGATGCCCGGTTCAAAGTGGCCCGGCAAATGTTGGCCTGCTGAAAAATTTTTGGAGGTTATTCGTCTCCTTTCTTTAAAAGCGGGCCCGGCCGTTATTTTAGGAGGGAAGAGGGATCAAGAGGCCGACAAGTTGTTAACGTTTTTACAAAAGGACCAAAAGCCCCATGAGTCTGGCATCGGACGTTGGGATTTGCTTGAGGTGGCTAGTGTCTTGGCAGGCTCTCAGGGGTATTTGGGTAATGACACGGGCCTGGCGCATCTCTCTGAGGCGCTGGGAGTTCCGGCTCTTGTCATTTTTGGCCCTACTTCTCCTGAGTTGGGTTTTGCGCCCTGGAGATCACAGAGTACCAGTGTGGGGGTTGCACTTGGGTGTCGACCTTGCGGAAAAGATGGCCGTCGTTGTTATCGGATTTTTCAGAAATACCGTTGTATGACGGATATCGAGCCAATGGGCGTCGCCAAAAAATTTGAACAGCTTCTGGAGAAGTCTCCATGAACTTGCGGATATGGGCCTATCGGCATTTTCAGCGGGATTTGGTCGAGAAGTGGATACTTCCTCATTGGATGTCTCCGCAACGAATCGATGATGAGGCCGAGCGAGGCGTGGCTGGGGTTGCCTCCCTGTCCAAGCGAGGGGCAACGCTCAGAGCCTGGTTTCACGCGGCAAGTGTCGGAGAGTTGGAGTCTCTGGCTCCTGTGATTACAGCTTGGGCGGGGCTGGGACGAGAATGTATTGTCACAGTTTTGAGTGAGTCGGCTCATGACTCGATTGAAAAGCTCAGCAAATCCTTGGCGGGGCTTTCGGGGGCTTTGATTTATAGCGGTTACGCACCTTGGGAAGGTCGTTGGGCAGCCGCCTTGGCAGCTCTTGCCCCTTCGGTATTTGTGACGGCAAAGTATGAAGCCTGGCCCGAGCTTTGGTTCTCCCTTCAAAGGGCTCAGGTTCCCTTGGTGATTGTGAGCGCAAAAGCGCGGCGGTCCTTAAAGCTTGGGCGGATATTTTGCCGAGGTCTAGGGGGACGGTTGCCACGCATACGTTTGTTGACGGTGTCGGAGCCGGACCAGGGGCCACTGAAGCAAATATTTGGAAGCGACGAAGTACAAATTCAAACGGTGGGTGAACCCCGTTGGGATAGGGTATTTGAGAGGTCTCAAAATATCAGTCGGCGAGCAAGTGATTTAATTGAATGGTATCAGTACCTTAAGCGACCATGGGGGGTGCTGGGGAGTGTGTGGCCGCAGGATATGGATGTTTGGCGAGGGCGTTTTGCCAAAGGCGGGGGCACTCTTTGGGTTATTCCCCATCGGGTTGATCCCCCCAGCGTAGCGGCGATTGAAGCCTATTTAGTGGCGGCGGGTCTGCGCGTTGAGCGCACGAGCTCACGTCGGAGCTCTTCTTTGGCGCAAGGGAATCAAAACAGTTCAGTAGATTGTGTTCTTGTAGATGAGATGGGTATCCTGCTGGATCTCTATGCCGCCGCCGATTGGGCCTTTGTTGGGGGAGGTTTTGGTGTCAGCATGCATAGCGCCATTGAACCCGCGATTTTTGGAGTTCCGGTGAGTTGTGGACCGAGTGGAGCTAATAAATTTTCTGAAATCGAAGAACTCACTGCCACAGGGCAGCTTTCCATTATCCGAAATGGAGATGATTTGGATGCCTGGCTTTCAAAATCAAAACCTCAGGCTCACGAACGACAAAAATGGCTGGAACAAGCCCATAAACGTTTGGGGGCTACTGAACTCATAGTCGAGATCATCAGTAATCCATGATATTCTGGACGCGATGAAGCTGCGAGATCAATACGATTGGATGGTGTTAGGAGATCACCCTGGGGCGCTTTTGAGCGCAGGGTTGGCCGCTCGTTTGGGGCTTTCGGTATTGGTGCTGCCTATTTTTTCGAGCAAATCTTTGACTCAATCCAAAGAGGGGCGTTTCGTTGATCCCGAGAGCAATTATCTTTTAGGCTTGGGGCGGGCGCCGCGCTTTAGTGGCCTTTTGGTCGAGTGTTTGAACCGACTTGGTATTTTACCCGCAGAACTCGAATTGATTCAAGGGACTCATCCTCTTCCCCAAGTTCTTACTCCAGGATCACGCGTGGATTTTGGGCTCGCAGATTCTGGTTTGTCTGTAGAACTTCAAAGAGAGTTAGGCGGCGCAAAGGCCACGGAAATGGGATTGTCTGCGGCGCTCGGGCTTTCTGAGGCTGAATTATTGTCGTTTTGGCTTCAGCTTCCAGAGCGACTGACTTTAACGCCCGGGCAAAAAAGAGCAGTCGGGACGCGATTTAAATTATCCGATATCCGAAAAAAAATATTAAAAAATGGAGGTGACCCTTCAGCTCTTAAGTGGCTTCAAGGGCGTACTCACTCTCAACAGCTTGCTCAAAGCATCGGGAGGTTGGAAGTTCAATCACTCCTGAGCGGCTTAGGATTTGGGATTTCTGCCGTTCAAGTGGATCGCCCCGAACTGCCGGCACTCTTGCATCTTTTGGCGCTCGGGCGAACCGGGGCTTCGTTTCGAGGGGGACTTAGCCCTTATCGCGATTTTCTCTTGCGGTTGGCCAAGCGGCTGGGGGCACATGTGGAAACCAAGGCGGAATGTCGGCGGGTATTTGTTGAGAAGGGTCGATTCACAGGTGTTCAGATAGCGCATCATGGTGCCATGGTTTCAGGGGGGGGCGCGATTGTTGGATGCTCTCTTTCTCAGTTTCGTACTTTAGTGAGTCAAGGAGGCCGTTCTTGGGGGTTTAAGCGGTTGAAAACTTCTCCTCGTCCTGAAGGTTGGTTTTTTACGATAGCGTTTTCTGTCGGGGCCCAAGCCATTCCTTCGGGAGCGTCTGCCAGAATGATATGGAAGGAGCCTGGTGCTCCTTCGATTGAGATCGAGATCGTTGAACCGTTGGCTTACGGCGCTCGTCAGCAGGAGGGCCGTGTGGTTTTTGCACGGGCGATGCTTCCTTATCGCGCCGAAACGCTGAATCCCGACTATCAAAGACTCGTGGCCGCCCGAATTTTGCGTCAGCTGGCCGAGATATTTCCATTTTTTGAACAACACCTGGATTGGGTTTTTCCTGAGTTTCGCTGCGAGGCGGGGTCTCGAAGGGCGGGCGAGCTGCAAGAGGTTTATTCGTTTTCGGATTTACAGCAGATTCCCGAAAACCTTCGCTGCCTGGCTGATGATCAAGCGAAAGGTGTGGGCTCACGTTCTGGCCTTGACGGGCTTTTTGTAGCCTCCGGAGAGTCCTTTCCTGAATTGGGGTCATTGGGTGGAACCGTTGCGGCGCTTGAGGCGGTGTCTTGGCTTGCTCATCGTGCGGGTCTCGCGGGTCCCTTTGCCTAAGGTGGCTCAATCATGAAAATTTGTCTTTTCCATCCCAGGCTTCTTCCTCCCAAAGATTACGGCGGGGTGGAGCGTGTTGTACTTTGGCTGGCTAAAGGGCTTCAAGAACGGGGGCATGAAGTTTGGGTGGCCGCTCTCGAAGGGAGTGTCCTTCCTCGAGGTGCTCATCTTTTGCCTATGAGGCCTCAGCAGACCTCAGTTCATGACCTCATTCGTGTGTTACCCGCGGGCATTGAGGTCATTCATTTCATGGCTCCTCCCGAGGCCGGCGCTTTAAACGAGCTACCCTTTCCGTTTGTGCTCACGGTTCATGGAAACGGAAAAAACGGCGAAATTTTCCCCCTGAATTCGGTGTTTTTGAGCGCGAATCACGCACGCAGGCATGGTGCTACTTATTTTATTTATAATGGGATTGATCCGGGGGAGTACGCCTTTGCTCCTCGACGAGCCAAGGCGCCTTGGGCGTTATTTTTGTCCAAGACGAGTTGGAGCGTCAAGAATGTGGGTGGAGCCATTGAGCTTTGCCAGAAGGCAAAGGTTCCGCTGGTGGTGGCTGGGGGCCGTCGCCCGTTGGGAGCTCGCGTTCGGGTCGCACTCAATTCCCGAATGAGCTGGGCTGGGCCTGTGGCAAGCGAGCAAAAGGCGCGTTTGTTGGCCGAGGCTAGGGTCTTGATTTTTCCGATTTTGTGGCCCGAGCCCTTTGGTCTCGTTGTGGTCGAGGCATTGATGTCAGGCACGCCGGTTTTGGCATCGCGGCTTGGGAGTCTGCCCGAGTTGGTCGGGCCAGAGGTGGGCGAACTCTTACCTCCGCCGATCGATGGCCCGACTGGTCAGATTGGCGATCAATGGCATCAATGTTTGCAGAAAGTTTTTATGAATCCGTCTCAAGCTCAACCTATTTGGGATCCTGAAGTCTGTCGAAACTGGGCGCTTAAGCGATTCCATTATTTGAAAATGGCGGAAGCCTACGAAAATGCTTATAAAAAGGTGACCAGTGGAGAGTCGTTGCAAAGTAACGCCCCCGTGGCTACCGATTGGAATCGTTGGAGAGAATCATGATTGCTCGTTATTCACGGCCCGCTATGGCTCAAATCTGGGATGACCGTCGTCGCTATCAAGTTTGGCTTCGCGTGGAGCTGGCGGTTTGCGAAGAAATGGTCGGACTCAAGCTGATTCCCAAAAAGGAATGGCGTGAACTTCAAAGCAAAGTTCAGGCATTGCTCAAAAGAGGGGGGGTCGATCCTGCGCGGGTCGATGAGCACGAGAAGGTCACGCGGCATGATGTCATCGCCTTCACCACCGCTGTGACGGAACAAATTGGGCCGATTTCGCGGTATATTCATTTTGGATTGACCTCCTCGGATGTGGTGGACACCTCCCTTTCCATTTCCGTGCTCGAGGCGGGGGCGCTGTTGAGGGAAGGGATTGTCCGTTTATTGAAGATTCTCGCCAAGAGGGCGCGCCAGTATCGAAGGCTTCCGACGATCGGGCGTTCACATGGTATTTTTGCTGAACCGACCAGTTTTGGGCTCAAGTTTTTAGGGTGGTATTGCGAGTGGCAGCGCAATTTAGAACGTTTGGACCGTGCCTTGGCCAATATGGCCTACGGCAAGCTGTCGGGAGCCGTGGGAGTCAATCCTCATTGGGGCCCGAAATTTGAAACTCGGGTACTCAAAAAATTAGGTTTGAAGCGTGAGCCGGTGAGCACTCAAGTCGTGCCGCGGGATCGTCATGCCGAATTGATGATGGTGCTGGCCTTATGTGGCTCATCGATGGAGCGAATCGCCGTGGAACTTCGACATCTGCAGCGTTCTGAAGTCGGCGAGGTACTCGAGAGTTTTCAAAAGGGGCAAAAGGGTTCAAGCGCGATGCCTCATAAGCGCAACCCGATTTCGTCAGAAAATTTGACGGGCTGTGCTCGTTTGCTGCGCTCCTATGCTCAGGCCTCGCTTGAGAATGTTGCCCTTTGGCATGAGCGCGATATCAGCCATTCTTCGGTTGAGCGGATCACGTTTCCGGATGCGACCATTCTTTTGGACTATGCTTTGGACCGACTCAATCGGATTTTGGAGGGCTTGGTCGTCCGTGAGGATCAGGTAGCGGCTAACGTCAAAAAGGCAGGCAATACGGTATTTTCAGGACACTTTTTGCTCGAATTGGTCCGTGCCGGCGCGACTCGCGAAGAGGCCTACTCATGGGTTCAACAATGTGCCCTTGAAAGTCTCGAGGGGCGCGCTGATTTTGTTGCGCTCCTGAGTCAACATCCCGAAGTCTCCACCCGCTTGCCCCAGGTCAAGATTCGTGAACTGGCTTCGATGAAATACCAGCTTCGTAGTGTGGATGAGATTTTCGTCCAGGCCGGCTTCAAATGAGGGCGATCAAGCTCAATCTTTTTTCCGACGAGCAAGGGCAGGCCACCACCGAGTATATATTGATGCTGGCCATTGCGGTGGGCCTTTTTGTGATCGTGATGCGTATGCTGAAGCCCATCATGGTTCGCCTCCAAAAGGCGATCGCCACCCGGCTCCAAAACATGCTTTTTGGTGATTTTCATCGATTTCGGATAGGCCGCTAAAAGAAAAATTGCTAGTTTATGTTATAACATGTTGAAATTATTAGATAAATAAGTACTGTACAAAAGTACTTCTTGTTGTTATAACGCAGTGTGTCTTAATGCTGCTTTATCGAAGGAGTACGGAAATGAAAAACTTAAATTCAACCCGATTGGGTACGGCGGTGGGGGCAGGACTGCTGGCCACACTTTCATTGTTGCCCAAGGCGTGGGGTGAGCTGGTTTATGAAGGTTCGGCCCCGTTAAATGAAAATTCGAATAGTGTTCAAATTGAAGATCGTTCAACGATGCGGCAGGCGATTGGAGCTTCTGAAAAGGCTGCTGCCACGATTCAGGCTCAGGCGCCTAGTGTGGTGGAGGAGACGGTTGCGCCAGCCCCTGTCGCTGAAGCTCAAAATTTTTCGAAGTCTGAATTGATGCGCCGGCAGCGGCAGCGTGAAGAAATTAAGAATGAAGATCTTCTTCAGGAACGGCTTGAAGATCTTAGGCTTCGCGACGAACGAAAGCGACTGGATCAAGTATTCGCTGCCCCTTCTCAGTCTCCTTCTCCTGTGCCAGCGCAAATGGCAGCGCAGATGCCGGTGCAGATGCCAGTGCAGATGAAGGAAGAAATGGTCATGGCTCCCGTCACCTCGGGGGGCCCTTCTCCATTGGCTATGGTCGACACGATTTCGTTATCCCGAGCCGCTCCAGTGGCTGCACCTAGTGGGATGTCAGTGACTACTGCCGAACCGAGTGTCACCGATAAAACCTGGATATCGGTAGCGCCTCATGGCGGTCTTTCTAATCTGATTGGGCAAGGCGGGTACTTTGATATTCGACCTCACTTTGCGGTCGGAATAGGGGCTGAAGTCAGCGCTTCAGACAATTTTAGCTTTGTAGTGGGTTATACCTTTAACGAATATGGCGTAGCAATGACTTCCTCCAATCCTTTTGTGCTCGCTCGTCAAGCAACGGCCATGATGCAGGGGACCCCTGCCTCGATTGAATCGGTAGCCATGAAACAAAATGTGTTCGATGCTGGCTTGAAAGTTCACCTTTTAGGTCCGGATTCAAAGCTTCGTCCTTTTATAGGGGCGGGTGGCTCGTACGCCAAAAGTTATATCAACTTTGATTCTAAGATCTTAGCCGACATGAATAGCTATTATGGTCGCAGCATTTCGCCGGATTACGAAGTCTCTAACTTCTTGGGCTACCTCTCGGGTGGTTTGGATGTGAAGATCTCCAAAAGCATCTCAGTCGGTGCCGAATTTAAGTATTACGCGGTGCTCTCGTCTCGTGAAAATAATAATTTCAGTAATTATTATGGCGCGATGTATCCAAGTGCCTACGGTGGTGCCTACAACGGCTATAATGCTTACTCTGGCGTGAATCCCTACACCGGTACGGATACTTCCGTAGCTGGCGGATCGCTTGCCCGGGCGAGCTTTTACTCGATTTTGGGTGTAGCCACCTTTACGTTCTAATTGCTATGCTCTTGCTTAAGGTCAGTGAACTTAGGCGGGAAACAAAAATGGCAAGCATCACGAAAAACTCAGGTGGGTCTGAAAACGAAGCAGTAATTTTTTCTTTAGCCGATCATTCAGCAAGGCTTGGAGCAAAGATTTGGACCTGTACCTTTGATCTACCCGGGGAAAAGGTCAACAAACTCTCACGTCGCGTGATGGAGCAGTTTGCGGTGCTTTTAGATGATCTTGAAAACAGGGGCAAACAAGGTGAAATGGATGCTTTGGTTTTAGTTTCCGGCAAGCCAGGTAACTTTATCGCTGGGGCTGATATCGAGTTGATTCAGGCCACTCGAAGTGCTGAAGATGCTGAGAATCTTTCGCGAATGGGTCAAAAGTTGATGGATCGCTGGGAAGATCTTCCTTTCCCCACTGTGGCAGCGATTCAGGGGGCTGCTTTAGGGGGCGGCTGCGAGTTTTCGCTCGCCAGTTCCGTCCTGATTATGTCCAATGATCCTGCGACTCGCATTGGTCTTCCCGAGGTGATGCTGGGGCTTATTCCAGGCATGGGCGGATGTGTGCGGCTTCCTCGAAAAATCGGGTTGGTCGGCGCGCTCGATTTAATTTTAACGGGTAAAACTCTGACTGCTGAGCGGGCTGTTAAGGCCGGGTTGGCAGAGGCGTTCCTCCCTAAAGAAGACTTTCAGGAATCGGCACTCCGCTGGACCAAGACCAATCTCAAGGCTCTCAAAGAAGGAGAGCGCTTGGCCAAGGAGCCAAAACTGGGCGGAATGGGCGGTACTCTGGGAACATTTATGGAAAAGACCCCCATGGGGAGAGGTGTGATCCTCAAAAAAGCCCGTGAAGGTGTGCTCAGTAAAACTCGGGGCCATTATCCAGCACCGCTGGAGGCCATTGCTGTTTTGGATGATGGCCATGCCGCTTACGGCGATCGAATCAGGGGGGCTGGGCGTGATCAAGCGATGATTCGAGAAGCAAAAGGTTTTGGGAGACTGGCTACGACCGAAATTTCTAAAAATCTCATTCGAATTTTTTTCATGACCGAAGTAGTGAAAAAATCCAAAGGCCTTTCGAGCGGAGCGACTGCCGAGGCTCATACCGTACGGGTGGGAGGGGTGCTGGGAGCTGGTGTCATGGGTGGCGGGATTGCGCAGCTCTTTGCTGATAAAGATCTTCCCATTCGCATGAAAGATTTGACCCAAGCAGCCCTACAAACTGGACTTCAATCTGCGTCTAAGATTTTTTACAAGCAGATGAGCCGAAAGAAGATCAATAAACGTCAATATTTGCAGAAAATGAATTTGATTGCGCCTTCCCTGGATTTTTCGGGATTTCGCTCTACCGATATCGTCGTCGAAGCCATTGTCGAGAACATGGATATCAAGAAAAAGGCTCTTGCCGAGATGGAAGGCTATTTGCGTGATCAGTGTATTGTAGCGACAAATACTTCTTCGTTGTCTGTGACTGAGATGCAAAAAGCCCTTCGTCATCCTGAGCGTTTTGCGGGGATGCATTTTTTCAACCCCGTGAACAAGATGCCTTTGGTGGAAGTGATTCGCGGAGAGCAGAGTTCGGATGAAGCCGTGTCGACTGTGTTTCAACTGAGTAAACAGTTGGGGAAAACCCCTATTGTTGTTAAAGATGCACCTGGTTTTTTAGTGAATCGACTGTTGGCGCCCTATCTGAATGAAGCAACTTATTTGCTCGCCGAAGGCGTTCCGATGGATGAACTCGATCAAGTGCTCCTTGAGTTTGGCATGCCGATGGGGCCTATGGAACTGATCGATGAGGTGGGGGTGGATGTGGGCGCGAAGGTTGCGCATATTCTTCACGATGCTTTTGGAGAGCGGATGCTTCCCTGTCCGCTGAACGAGAAAATCGTGAAGGCTGGGCGGTTGGGGAAAAAGAATAATCAGGGACTTTATAAATACGAGTTAGAGGGGAAAAAGATCAATAAGGTGCTCGATCCCGCAGTTTATGAACTTTTAGGAGTCAAGCCCGCTTCAAAGTCTGTTTCTTCTGAAGAGATCTTAGAGCGCTGTCTATTGCCGATGATCAACGAAGCCTCTCGTTGTTTGCAGGAAGGTGTGGTTGCTTCCGCTGCCGAGGTGGATTTAGGCATGATCATGGGAACCGGTTTTCCTCCTTTCAGAGGTGGCCTTCTGCGCTACGCTGACTCGCTGGGTGCTCGAACCATTGTGGATCGTCTCCGAAAGTACGAAAGGAAGTTCGGGGCCCGCTACACACCGGCTCCCGTATTGTTAGAGCGCGCTGAGCGCAATCAGCTTTTCTACTGAGTTCGTTGATGACAGTCCAAGAGTTTACATCAAAGGGTTCAGTTTGGCATTTGTGGCGGAGTCCCTGGACCACCTGGGTTGGGTTTCGATATCTCAAGTCCAAGAAGAATTCGCGATTTTTAAGCTTTATCACCTTGCTTTCGGTTTTTGGCGTAGGTCTGGGTGTTACGGCGATGATCGTGGTGCTTTCAGTCATGGACGGATTTGAGGCTCAGCTCAAGAAGCGTCTGATGTCTTCGGATATGCACATTCTCATTACGCCCTCCTCACAGGTATCTGGGTTTGATGCCGGTTTTGTTCCTAAAGATGCCCTGAGTGCTCAGGAGCTTCGGACGTTTGTGAAGTCGCATCCTGAGGTGGTGAGCTTTTGGCCAATCGTATCGACCGAGGCGATTCTCAAGGCAGGACGAAAAGTAACGGGGGTGGTTTTTAAAGGGGTGACCCCTGAACGGATGGCGAGAATCCAGGCCCAAGTGGTTGAAACAGCCGACCCGCAACTTCTTGTGCAAAAAGAGGGGCCTGAGACCACGCGACTCCCTGGGGTTTTGGTTGGGCAAGAGCTTGCCTATGAAATGGGCTTGATTCCGGGGGATCAATTGACCTTTATTTCGCCCACTGAAACCGAGGGACCCCTGGAGTCAGTGCCGCGTCTCAAGCGGTATGTGATCGAGGCCATTTATCATTCGGGAATGCCTGAACAGGAGCTTCATACCGTTTTTGCTTCGGAGGGGGCGGTTCGTTCTTTTTTGCGTAAATCCGATGTCGTCTCCCAGTGGGAGGTCAGTGTTCAAGATTTTGAGCAGGCGCCTGACATAGCCGCAAAAATTAGAAAACTGGCGCCTCGGTTCAAAGTGCAGGATTGGATTCAGCTCAATGCGCATCTTTTTGCATCTCTCATGCTTGAGCGCGTGGCTATGTTTGTGATTTTGGCTTTTATTGTGATTGTGGCTTCTTTCAATATTGTGACCACGCTCACGTTGATGGTGCTTGAGAAAAAACGCGAAATTTCAATTATGAAGGCCATGGGGGCCCGAGATGGGCAAGTAGCAGCGGTTTTTCTGGCAGAAGGTCTTCTGATCGGTGTGCTGGGGGTGGGGGGCGGCGTGTGTTTTGGGGGTTTGATTTGTTCATTTTTAAGAAGGTACCCCGTCATCACGCTTCCAGATGTCTACTATGATCGTAATTTGCCAGTGACGTTTGATCCTCGTTATTACGTGGTCGTTGCTTTCGTGGCCCTCTTGATTGTTCTTGGTGCCTGTCTCTATCCTAGCCGGCGGGCGTCGAGGATTTCTCCGTTAGAAGGCATTCGTTTTGGGTAGTTTCTCTTGAGACGGATGATTCTCCTTGTGATTCTAGCCTTACACGTTCAAGGGGTGGCCGCCGCGGTTTTACCCTGTCGGATTTTTTTTGTGCCTGGGGCGTTTGGGGAGGGGACTAGCTCCTTGTTTTTGGCAAAGAGCGCCTATTTTTCGGAGTATCGAAGTTTTTTTGAGGCTAAGGGTTGTGCGGTGAAAACAGCTAGTTTTCCACCGGATGCTTCCATTGAGGAGCGTGCATTGGTTCTCAAAGATCAGCTCGGTCGGTTTCTTCAGACGGGGGCCGGCAAAGCTGTACTTATTGCTCACAGCCAAGGCGCATTGGATGCTCGATTTGCCCTTCGAACACTCGGGGTTGTTCAGGTGGAGGCCCTGATCTCGGTGGGGGCGCCTCATCTGGGGACTCCGGTAGCTGAGTGGGCGGTGGATCACCGCGATCGAGGGAGTTTCCTTTATTGGTTTTTCAGAGTATTTGCAGGCTATGATCTCAGGGCGTTGTCATTTGTGGATGAAATGACCCCCCGGTTTTTAAAAAAATTCCATTCGCGATTCGAAAAGCAGGCAGGAGTTCGCTATGCCTCGGCGCAGGGGGTATGTCAAACTCATTGCCACTGGGCGTTAGTTGCTCTATCCAGTTGGATCAACAAGGGAATAGGGCAAGGCCACGGAGACGGGATTGTGAGCAAAGAAAGTCAGCTTTTTGGAGATGATTTGGGTCAATATGATCTGGATCATATCTCCGAAGTAGGGAATGACTCATTGAGTAGAAACGAAAGGACTCGGTTGCTCGAACAGATCTGGAAGTACTTGCACTAGCTCTTGCGATGCGTTACCAAAGCGGGCCAGGGGATTTAAAATGGGTTTTCGCGCGCTTTGGGTTGGGGTCGGAATACTGGGGTTTGTTGGTACGTTGGGCTTAGCTTCGTCGAATGTTCAAGCGGCACCCTCGTTGATTCTTCTCGAGGATAATGGCGGCACAAATCCCTATTACAGAAATGTGATGGAGAGTTTGGGTGCTCTCATCGTGGCCAATAATCTGGGCCGCTATTATGACCATATCGATGTTTTGACAGGTGATCGGGCGACTCGCGAAGCCCTGTTTGCCCAAATCAAAAAGCGTGAAGCTAAGGGGGTTGTCGACCTTGTGATCCTGACTCATGGGGCACCCAAACGTCTCAATTTGGGGGCGGGCGATATTTCGGATTCCGATGTGCGCGCCGCTGGTCCGTTTCAACGACTTCGGATGGTTTATATGATGGCGTGTTATGGGGCGTCGATGGTGGACGCTTGGCGTGCCGCCGGTGCTCAGGTGGCAATCGGGCACCAAGAGATCAACAGTTTGCCTGGCTTCTTTTTTCCTCGTTTTTTAAAGCGTTGGGCTCAAGGCAGGAGTGCACGAGATGCAATCGACGAGGCTTATCGTTTTGCGGAAGGAACGGCGGAACTTCTTTCATCATTTATTGTTGAAAAAACTTTATTGAATCATACGGGGGTTTTGCGAAGTGAACCGGTCATGGGTGGCGTTGATATTGACCGAAATGGACATCTTTTTCCCGGGAAAAATTTAACAATCGAACCTCTGACGTCTCGAAAGGGCGTTTTTCTAACATCCTCGTTAACACGGGTTCCCCAAGATCTTTTGCTGGGCTCGTTCATTGGGTATCCTCATACTTCTTTCGAGCAGGCTGCCATTGGGCTTTTGGGGGGGATGATTCCCCAAGCGCAATTGGATTCGGACGCCATCCCTTCGGCACAGGCGTTGGTGGATCAAGTGAAAGGAGTCGCCTGGGCTCAATTGATTGACAGTTTTCCAGGGGCCGGAGGTTTATCCGATCTTCCTCTTCCTTCGGATGACGGTGAAGAAGTTTGGGTGGACGGCGAGGGGCTTAGGTATTTGCTGGAATCATTGCGGGACTATGCCGGTGAGAAAATGTCCACGGTATTGGATCGCGCACTTGGAATTCGTCTGACACGCATGCACGATTCTTTGATGGTCGGAGTCTATTTTGATCGATCCTTTTCGATAGATTTACGAGACCGAACGGCCACCCCCAATTGGCAGCCCTATCGTATTGAGGTTCCTCATGCGGTTCGTTTTGCGATTCGCATGCAAGACGGCATATTGAAGGTATCCGGGTTGGATGCAGAGCCGGATGCGCTTATCCTCAAAATCAAAATGCCTTTGCTGCCGGAGTCTATTTGGGTTCGTCGCTTGACGGCGCACTTAGAATCTGGAGATTTGCAAATCGAAGCAGGTGTGATGGGCGACCGAGTTTCAGTGATGGCAGATGGACAAATGACGACAGGAATCAAAGGTATCGATATTTGGGCGACCATTGAGCGCAATCTAGAGTTGATCGGTTTGCCTTGGCTGGCTTTTCGACCGCTCTGATAAAAAAGCTCCTGGTTGCTTTGACATTGTTTAATACGGGCACAAGTTCATTTCATGGACTATCCTACCCATGGTTTGTTGCCAGTGCTTCCAGTCAGAAACACCGTTGTTTTTCCCCATATCGGCCTGCCATTGCGGGTCGGCCGGCCGGGGAGTGTAGCGGCCGTTGAGTATGCCCGCTCCACGGGGAACTGGATCGTCGCGGTTTCTCAAAAAAGTGATTTAGAGGGCAATGCTCCCATCGCAGCCGAACATCTTTTTCGTGTAGGAACACTATGCAAAATCGAAAAGATTCGTGGCTCGGCGTCAGAAGGATATGAGGTTTTTGTGCGAGGAGTAGCTCGCTTTAAAGTTCATACTTTTGAGGAGCAAAATGGAATTTCAGCGATGGGGGAGACGGAGCCGGATCTTCAGGATGCGGATTCGGAAACCACCTCGGCATTGATGACGAGCATTAAATTGCTCGCGCAAGAAATTCTGAGGTTGGTGCCTGCGGATACCGAAGGACTGAGTCAGTTGGTTCAAGGGGTGAGTGACCCCGTTTTTCTGATCAGCCTATGCGCGGGGAATCTAGAGGTCCCAACCGTAAATAAACAAGAGCTTTTAGAAATAGCCTCCATCAAAAATCGAGCCCTGAAGCTACTTGAATTAATGCAGGGGCAGAAGGAGGGGCTACAAGTTCAAAGTGATATTCGCGATCGCCTATCCCAAAAAATGGGGAAAATGCAACGAGAGGCGATTTTGAGAGAGCAAATCAAGACGATACGAGAAGAATTAGGCGAGACCGATGAGCAAAAATCCCAAGACGATTATCACGCCAAGATCGAAGCTACTGGAATGCCTGAGGAAGTTAAAAAAGTCGCCCTTGACGAATTTAAACGGTTTGAAAGTTTAGGAAATGCGTCACCAGAAACTCATGTTATTCGAAACTATCTGGACCTTCTTTGCTCATTGCCTTGGTCCAAATCAGCGGTACTCGGAGACCATCCGGAAGCCCTCGACTTAGACGCTGCTCGCGCAAGTTTGGAAGCGGATCACTACGGATTGAACAAAATTAAAAAGCGCATTGTTCAACATCTTGCTGGCATGAAGCTCAAAAAAAGTGCCCGCGGCTCGATCTTGTTGTTTGTAGGTCCGCCGGGCGTAGGAAAGACCTCTCTGGGCGAAAGCATTGCCCGGGCGCTCGGGCGTAAGTTTGTTCGCGCTTCGCTGGGTGGGGTTCGGGATGATGCCGAAATTCGGGGTCATCGTCGAACTTATGTGGGTGCCATGCCTGGACGGATCATTCAAGGAATCAAGAGGGCAGGCGAAAACAATCCCGTCATGATGCTGGATGAAATTGATAAGCTCGGGCGGGGATTTCAGGGCGACCCGGCGGCAGCCCTTTTGGAGGTGCTAGACCCTGAGCAAAATGGAAGTTTTACCGATCATTATTTGGATGTCCCTTTTGATCTTTCGAAAGTGTTCTTTATCGCGACGGCAAATACCCTGGAGTCGATCCCTGGTCCGTTGTTAGATCGTATGGAAGTCATTGAACTTTCTGGTTATACGACTTCTGAAAAAATGCACATCGCCGAGACTCATTTAATTCCTAAGCAACTCGCAGAATTTGGCTATCAAAATGGGCAGCTCGAAATTGAAAATGATGCACTTTTGCGCGTAATTACCCATTATACCCGCGAAGCGGGCGTGAGGAGCTTACAACGAGAAATTGCGGCTATCTGCCGGGCGGCTACCGAAAAAGTTTTGGCGGCCTTAGCTGAAAATGCCCCGCTCCCAGTGCGGATAGATCGTGCGATGCTCGAAGAGATTTTAGGTCAGGAGCGGTTTACGTTTGAGGTAGCCGAAAGGATTACTCCTCCTGGCGTGGTGACGGGCTTGGCGTGGACCCCAGTGGGCGGCGAGATTTTGTTTGTCGAGGCGAGTCTTATGCCGGGCGCTGGTCGCTTGATTCTCACCGGTCAGCTGGGTGAGGTCATGAAGGAGTCTGCCCAGATTGCACTTTCCCTTGTACGTTCAAAATTAGCGGTTTTAATGCCGGGTTTTGAATTTGAAAAAAAAGACCTACATATTCATGTGCCTGCGGGGGCGATACCCAAAGATGGGCCTTCTGCGGGCGTCACCCTGCTGGCAACCATCGCCTCCCTTTTTAGCGGTCGGAGTATCAATCCTAAGTTGGCTATGACGGGTGAAATTACCTTGAGAGGGGCAGTGACCCCAGTGGGAGGAATTAAGGAAAAGCTCATTGCCGCGCATCGAGCTGGGATCGAAAGAGTTCTATTACCCAAGCGGAACGAGCGTGATCTGACTGAAGTGCCTGATGAAATCAAGAAGGCTCTTAAAATCGATTTTATCGAAACTGAGGGTGATGTTTTGCGGCTCGCGCTTGGCCTAGGCGTGGGTTCGATCCTTGATCATGGAAATAAAGTCGCTTGATTGAAACGGTATCTAATTTGCTGAGATAGGAGGTGAAACACAAAGGACCGTTTAGGGAGGTTTAATCATGAAAAAATTCATAGTTCCGGTTTTAATGATTTCAATGTTTTCAGGAGGTTGGGCTTTAGCAACGGAGGTAAATGTTCAGCCGGGCACGGCGGCAACCGATAGTGGTGCCATGAGTCAGGCTAAAACGAGTGAGTTGAAGGTCGGTGGGTTGCACGACGAGGTTGTTGGCGTATCGCCTCAGGTCGGGATGGTGAATTACCACGACATGCTCGGTAATACAGGGAACCGAGGGACGATCGGCTTAACGTCGGATATGAACGCATCCACTCTCATCTCTAACGTGACAGATATGCCGGATCTCAAATATTTATTTATAGGCCCGCAAGTAGGGTTCTTTTATTCACATATTGGCTCGGGGACTGCCAATTTCTTTGGTGCCCAGCCCTCGGATATTGCCGCCAGTGGCGATGCGGGGACTAACATGTTTTACATTCCCCTCGATTTGAAAGTGGGGATGAACTATGGGAAATTCCGCCCATCCATTCACGGCGGTGGAAACATCTACTATCGGTCGGTTGCGAGCTCCTTTGCCCTGGGTGCGAATCCAGACACTTCTTCAAGTTCTTCTTGGGCGATTTATCCTAATATCGGGCTCGATCTTGAAGTGGAGTTAACCCGATCGGTCGCTTTGATCGCTCGTCCGGACGTGACACTTGGGGGGAGTAACCGGATTTGGTCTGCCTCATTGGGTGCTACCATCCCCCTAGGTTAAGCGAACAAAGAGGGCCCAAGTGAGGTTTTCGGCTGGGCTGATGACAGAAATGTCATTTTCCCGGCCGAAACATTTGCAATTGACTTAAACTTGAGTGGTTTTTTTCCAATAGGCAAAGCCGCCGCCGCCTAGGGCAATAAGCGCGAGCGCCGCAATAAAGGCAGTACGGTACGTTTTAAGAAGTCCTAATGGGCTCGTTTTTTCGGCCTCAACGGTATCCTCTGAATGGTTCGATGCTGGCGTGCGATTGTTCGCCTCAGCGGCTACCGTGTCACTACTGGCCGCCCCTGCCGTAAGTTGATTATTTTGCTGGTTTTGAGGCGTGACCTGGGGGGCTGCTTGGGGTGCCGGAGGATTAGGGCGCGTTATCGGCTGCTGGGCAAAGCTCGGGGGCTGAGAAGAAGCAGGCTGCCGCGAGTGCGGTGATAAACTCGCCCCTTTGGCTGCCAAGCCCGTTAGGGTTTTGACCTTCTGGGTCGTATTCTTTTTGATCGCCACATGCTTTTTTGCCCGATTTGGCACTGTTTTCTTAACCGAGACTTCGGGCGTCTCCGTGGTGGCCGCTGCTTGAGCTACTCCATCTGGGTTGACTGGCGGAGCAGCATCAGTGCCCGCTACTGGGGCGTTCCCATCGGCAGTCGCGCTTGCCGCATCGGTGGCCTCGTCGCTTGCCTCCTTGCTATGAGAGCACCCTGCCGCGGCCAATAATATGAGGCAGAGCGGGGCGATCCAGAGGGTTGAGGGGCGATGAGGACTTGTCCAACATTTTTGTGATTGGGTCATCTTGCTCTGCTTATCGGAGGATCTAAAAAAAAATTCAGAGAGAAAAATTTGCCGAGTAAAAAATATCTTTGTTATCGAGGTTGCCAGTATTTTGTCGCAAAAAAAAATCGTCAAAATAGTTTCTATATAACTAGTATAAAAAATACATAAAATAAAAATATTCCTATTTTATTGCCTATCGAATGAAGGGGGCTCTGTGATGACAACGCGAGGGGTATGTTATTGGGTGTTTTCGATTGCGGCTTTGACCCAGTTTTATGGAATTTACTCATGGGCTGCGGATAATCCGCAGGGCGCGGCACGGGGAGAGTCAGCCGTGTCATTGCGATCAGATGAATCCCATACGGTGGTCGAATTTAAGCGCGGTCGGCCAGAGACCAAGATCAATGTCGATGTGGGACCCTTTGCTTATGGGGCCGGGGGAGGCTACGGAATTTACGTAGGAGGAGCGTTGGAGTCTTGGAATCTGGATAAATCGTATATTCAGGCGATCGGCGTCCATATGATCAAGGCTGCCACCACCGCTTTGGACATCTCTGGGGCTATTTATTTTGAAACGCTTCCTCGTTTATTCCTGGGGCCACGGTTGGGGATGAACTATAGCGAAAATACTGGCTTTGCCGCTTTATCCGCACGGATTTTAGGGTCAGACCCCAACGGTCAGCGGTTTTTTTCGATCCTCTATCCTCAGATTGATCTCGGACTTCGGAGTTCTGGCGCTCCCTATGGCGTGCTTTCGTTTGGTCTTAAGTTTTTGTAAGCAAAACCCCGAGTCCTTCTTGAAACCGGGTAAGTCTCAAGAGAACTCGGGGTTTTTTTTATTCGATCAGTAATCGGAGCTTACTGTTGCTGTAAGCGCTTATAATCCCGCATTTCTACCGTGTGACAGGTCTGAGCGCACTGTCCACCGTCGGGGTTCTGGGTGAAAGGAACCGTCACAGAGAACTGTGCGCCTGGGTTCATCTTCCACTCAGTCTTAATGTGGAACGGTTGCTCGGAGCCATGTGGGTCATGGCAAACAAAGCAGCTCTTGCCCCGGTCCTTGTCAATCGAACCCGCGGCATCCACAACGTGGAACCAGTGAAGGTTCTTTTTTACTACTTTTCCGTTAACGAGCTTATCGTCGTGGAAGTTCGTTTCTGCCCCAGAGATGTTCTGATTCAACATCGATGGATTGTGACATTGGAAGCAAAGCGCATAGCTATTTGGCCTTGCGGGTGCTGTTCCCACGGCAGGCGAACCAGCATCATACTTAGTGGCGTAGGTGCTAGGATAGTTGTTTTTGAGCAGCCGAGTATTCTTGGCGGCGTGTGCATTATGACAGTTGATACAGCTATCATCATCATATGCGGCCGAATGAATAAAGGCAGCGTCATTGACCTTTTGTCCAATATTTGGAAGGGTCCGCGGGTCATTACTCACCACTGCCGATACTTCTTGATTATGGCAGCTTAAGCAGAGCTCGCGTGGTTTGCCTCTGAGCATCTTCTTGTTATCGCCTGAGTGAGGGAAGTGGCAATTCACGCAGCTCATGGAGTCACTTTTAATGACGCCGTGGATAGATTTGCTCTTATCGGGCATCATATCGTGGCATTGCAGACAGGTGTCTTGAATGTTGAGACGGAGAGAAAAGATCTGATCCGAACCATGAGGATTGTGGCAGGTGATGCAAGAGTCAGGATCTTGTGTCAAAGCCGGATGAATCACAGAATGTGCCTGCATGTTGCCGTGACAGGCTAGGCAGGTATCGGCCACTGACTTATTGGTGACCTTATTTCCTTTAGGATCAGTGAGGTGACCGGGCTTGACATCATGACATGCCTTACAAAGGCCCGCTGCAGCTGGAAAGTGGCCGTTAGGTCGATGTTGATGGTCTGCATGACAGCTGGAGCATTGGTTGTCCACTACTGCGATCGGAGCTGCCGGAGCAGAAGGGGCGACCGGAAGAATGCTTGCTGGGGCTGTGCCTGCGGGCGCTGCGGACTTGATTGAGTGACAAGAGGTGGCGCATGAAACGTTTGAAAGGGCCGGTGTTTTAAGATTCAGACCGTCATGGCAGGACTTACAGTCTTTTCCTGTGCCTGCGATCGTTTTTCCATTCTTAGCCACGTATTCGGCATGAAGGACTGACCATTTGGCACTGTGAGGAAAAGTGTAATCTGCCCCTTCTTCTGTCGTATCCTTAGACAGTGGTGGGGTGTTGTCCCGGCTTTGAGCGCAACCTGTAATGGCCACGGAAATAGCCAGGATGAGGGTGCTGAAGATGAGCCTCGATGGGATGGAGGATGTTGAATTTATATGGGAAGTGTTTAAAACTGATTTTTTACTAGCTAAGGAAGTCACGGTGACACCTCAAGTGAAAACGGTTAATTTTTAACTCACACGCTTATGGCATATTGCATCAAATATGCCTAGTCTAAAACGAATAATGTTTAACTATTCGAACTTATTTGCCTTCTTTCATTCAGCCCAGAAACGCCGGCGATCACCAGCTGGGTGAGCGTCAGAATCGTAATAAAAGCAGCTCCGCCTGAGCTGAATCCGTAACTGTGGAGACCCGCAGCGAGGATATAGTTGACGCCAAACCAAGCCATGATGATCGACAAAAAAGCCAATGCACTCATGACCGTGAAAAGGTGTCCTCGGAACCATCCGACATATCTTCCGTGCAAAATACTGAGATAGACGATGAGGGCAATGAGGGACCAAGTTTCCTTAGGGTCCCATCCCCAAAATCTTCCCCAAGAATAATCCGCCCATACCCCGCCTAAAATAACGCCAGCAGCGAGAAAAACACTGCCCACCTGCATGGTGATGCGGATCACGTAATTCCAGCGGTCCAGAAACTCGGAGGAGCGGTGCCCGGTTAAGCGGCGAAGAAGAACATAATTAGCAAGCACCCAGGCAAAGGCAAAACAGGCGTAGGAAGAGGTCACGCAAGTGACGTGGGTACTGAGCCAGAAATTATCGCGAAGGACTGGTACGAGTGGCTGAATATTGCCGTCGAGCATGCCCGTGGCAAAAGTCATCATGAAAAGTGTGATGGTGTTTCCAGCAAAGCCTGCTGCCCAAATTTGCTTGTTCTTGAGGCGCAAGCCCATGAGTGAAGACAGAATCAGAATGACAAAGCCCACCCACATCACCGTTTCAAACATATTAGTGATCGGGGCTCGGCCCGAGATCATCACGCGCAAGGTGATGCCAAAGGCCTCAATGATCAATAGTAGGACCATACAGACGCCAGCGAGACGTCCGAAGGGTGGGGAAATCGAGGCAAGGAATCCTAAAATGCAGAGGAGAATGGCAAGACTAAAGGGCTTGATACTTTCGTAGAGGCTTTCAGCGCGCATTCCGCGAAGCTCATCGCCAGTAAGAAGTGCTGTGCCGCCAAGAAGCGTTTTCTCTAGATCGGTATCATTTAAGGTCCTTAGTGTCTCAGCAGGGCGCCATTCGTGATTTCCCGTGAGATACTGCCAATCCTGGCCGCGAGTGGCTTTGTCAAAACGCTCGATGCGCTGAAGCAGGTTGCCTAGGTCGCGAGCAGGGCCGCTGGTGCCTGCTCCTTTGTTTTCAAGAGCATGGTAAGTATCCAGCAGCTTGTCGTGTTGCCCCATGGCCAGTTCTGGTGAGATTTCGCTCTGACGCCCGGGAAGCCCGAGTAGTTCAAAGGTCGCCGCATGATCTGCTTTAAAAAGAAGGCGGCACGAATAGGTTTTTTCAACCCAGGCGCGTTTGCCGAGGTTGAGATAACAGTAAAGAGCGGGAGCGCTAATCTCAGTACAGGCGTTGCCAGAAAATACATTCTTGCGAAATTTTTGCGCATAAACGCCTAAGGGCATCGCACGGCCCTCAGCCAGAATAGGTTGGCTCGATAATTCTGGATTGAGGCACGGGTCACTGGCCTGCGCATTGGGCGCCAGTCCAAGTAACAGTGTCAAAGTGAGAAAAATTCCAAGGGCTGAACGAGCGGGAGATGGTAGATTCATGTGACCTCGCGTGAACGAAAAGTGATATACCCGTAAATGACCAAGAAATGGAAAATAAGGCCTGCGATCAGGAGAATGGATCCCAGGTATTTAACGGGGCGCCCTGGATCCTTATTAACGGACAGGATGGAGTGGAACTTTCCCTGATCATCCTGAAGGTAGGAAGCTTGGTAAAAGGTGTATCCGTCGCTTTTGAGCGGATGATTCATATAGATATGAGCCGTTGTTTGCTTCCCTGATTCGGGGGATCCCACCTTGACAAAAGACTCATAACTGGCTGGACGATCCATCGTGCCGGGTACCATTTCCATTTTGAAATGGTCGAGCTGCATGGCAAAGGGGAGCTGCATTTCTTTTGCGCTTATAAAGCTTTCTTCCAGGCCGAGTCGAGATGAGGTGGCCTCACGGTTGGTGAGCCAAACATCTTCGGAGTCTCGGACGGCGCCCTTTTGTGAATCTTTTGGATTAGCCGGTGCCTCGATGTGGACGAGTAAGGCTTTGGTGTTCTTTGAATCTTCCTTATTGGGTTGAGCAGCGTCATAGCCACTTTTGGGTCTTTGGTTGGGGTGATCCGCTAGACGAGTCAGGGTGAAGCCCATCCAAGGTAGGGTCAGTGTTCCACCATTATACTGTGAAAAAATCCATTGTCCCGATTTGTCCACCATCGCGATATGAACCGAAGAGTCGGGGAGGCGGCTCAGGAGAACATGGTTTGACTCGGAGTACTTCGTCAAGTCAATCAGGCTATAGGGCGAAGTCAGGTCAACCTGGAGGTGTTGGGTTGCTGGCTTCGCGGAAAATCGGGGGAAAAATCGCAGAGGTCCGGTAGGGGTGTCGAGTTGATAAAATTCGACCGCTGCCTTTTTCCCGATCTGTCGGCTAATAAAGAACTTTGAACCTAGGATCGATTGGCGATGGGTGACCTCAGGGATGAAAAAAGATTTTTGTGTATTATTATCAAAAAGCACGAACTGAGGTTTGACCGAACGGCTCGGAGATGTTGTTCCAGGTTTTGGTGTGGCTAGCCCATTTTCAAGGATGGCAAAAACTTGAGGGGGGAGTGCTTCGACGCGAAGGGGGCCTAGCTCAGCTAAGGCCGGCTCGCCCGGGGCCAAGACCAGAGTGGTTTCTTGGCTAACACGATCGTTTTTAATTAACCAGGTGCTCGACCAAACGCCAACCGAAGTGACCCAGGTCGGAGTTTCTTTCGCATACGGAAGGTATTTGATCAGGCTGAGCTTTGCCCCGTTGGCCAAAAGGAACGAGTGATTGAGTGAGGTGGCTGAAACAGTGTCAGGGAGCTGAAATGAGGACTGTTGGCCGGTCCCGTTGAAGTAAGCATAGTCTTCGCTGAGCCGGATTTTCTGGGTCGGCGCATCTTCGCGTAACTCGATGGTGCCATCAATTCCTAGGTATCTGGTCATGAAAGCCCCCGCCATGATGATGATCAGCGAGGTATGGATGAGGTAAAAGCCGCTGAGGCGTTTTTTGAAAGGAAGGCGGTCAATCATAGCAAAAAGGACACTTAACAAGATGGAAAGCTGGATCCCGTAAAAAAACCAGCTCTGGTAGACAGTGCGCCTAGCGTATTCCGTGCCATAAAGGCTTTCGAGAACTGTGCCTACGCTCATGGCGATCGCGAATAGAGATAAAACCGGGATTGCAAAACGAACTGAAGCTATCCATTTGAAATAACGATTCTTCATATTTGTCCCTTTATTCAGTGCCGTTTGGCCCGTGGCAATCGAGACATCTGCGGGACCCATTTTTTATATCGGTAAGGAGCTGGTCTGCATCGATCATCGTATCTACATCTCGATGAATGTTGAGGGCAGCATTGTGGCAAAGGGCGCACTCGGTTCGTCCGTATCCGCCTCTATGCTGCTCGGGTGTCGTCAAACGTATCGGAATTTGGCTTGTGTCGCCATAATTTTCGGTGTCCCGATTGGCTTTGCCGCATGCGGTAAAAAGGGTGATGGAAAGAGCCATCAGCATTAGTGTGAGCAAAAAAATGAGTCTTCTACGTTTCATTTGATCCCCAGATGACAGTTGGTGCAGAACGATTTGGTATGGCAGGTATCGCATCTCTGTGGCTGCAGACGGGCTTGGACTGAATGGTAAAACCGGAAATTGCGAGGATGGTTTCGCAATTCAATGTCGTTTCGTTCAGAATGACATTTAACGCACTGTGATGTAACATGACAATTGAGGCAGCTATCGCCGCCGATTCGAGCCTCGGCGCCGTGAGTACTTTTCCAAACGACATTGCTGTGACTAGGGGGCATGATTGCACTCAGGCCTGCGGGATTATAATGGCAGGTGTAACAGGTCTTGGGAGCGTCGACGAATCTTGGATCAGTGCTTCGGTGGCACTGATGGCAGACTTCTTTGAGTGGAATCCGAAACATGGATTTTTTGAGATCATTGGTCGGCGTGAGTTGTTTTGTCACTTTATCTAATGCGAAATTATGACATTTAGCACATTCAAAACCGAGCGGCTTGAAAACCTTGGCGTCATGAAAATCGTGATTGTATCTTTCCGCAAGAATCGACGTAGCGGCGAATACCGAGCGGCCAAGGGGGGTGAGTAGCCCTATCAGGATAAGGCTGATTGAAATGACAAGAGCAGAGAATTTCATATTTCCGTCCACATCAGGTATTTCAGTGCCGCAAAAGCGCGCGCATCATAAGTCACGCTATTGTTGCTGTTCATTTCCCCTCCCAGCGTGAGGCGAAGCCGATTCGAGAGAGATTGCGTGAGTTCAAGTTGGGAGCTAAATGCGGCACGCTTCGAAGAGGTCACTTTGTTGTAAAAGGCAAAGTCTACGGCTTCCGCGAGTTCTAAGAGGTCCGTAAGCTTTTGAGTGAGGACGAGTCGATCGCCGTAAACTTGACCACCATAGCTCTGCAAGGCATAAAAAGAGTTACTGACGCTCGAGTGATTCCGGCGATAACGGAAGTCCGCTTCTGCCTTGATTCCATCGGTCCTATCGGGCGACTGATTGACGTAATTGTCATAGGCCAATGAAAAGCTGGTCGAAAAATGCGGACTAAACCGATACTCAGCCTGAACCGATGTTTCGTAGAGCCTGCCCTGAGAAAAAATTGAAAATATAGGCTGCTCGACGCCATCGATTGGCTGCAACTCATAGGTTTCAGCTCTCCATCTCAGGGAGGTGCGGTACGTCGGGTATAAATTGATGCCGGCACTGAGCCGATTGAGGTGGCTAGTACCAAGGTTGATCTCAGTATCCGCCAAGTACTCAGGACTCCATCCTCCAGGAAAGGGTTTTTGAGCCGAAACCTGTATTAAGTCCTCCTGGCTGTTCAGGTCGCGCTCGAAAATGCGATGCTGGTATTTCGCCTTGGTATAGAGGGGAAACATGCTTGCCCCCATGTAGCTCGCATAGGCACCCAGGAGAGTTGCCGAGGGAGTCCATTGCGCGAGTTCTAGATGGCGTTCTTTTCCCGCAAAAGTTCCGATTTTGATTTGTTTTTCAAAGAGAAAAAGGTCAATCGCTGCGGTGTCCAAGACCGAGGATCTGACTGACCTTTGAATATCAAAAACACGGCCCGCCGTAATATTGAGGACATCATGGACAGGGCTGTAGGAAAGATTCAGAAGATGAACATTGAGGGTGTCGTGAGATTTGACTGGGTCGGCATAGACATTGAGATCTGAATTGACCTCAAAGTCACGAAGGGTGGAAACATAGGTGGCAGACAAAAATTCATAACTCGGAAGTTCGAATTTCAGGTCGTCGCCATTTCGGGCCGAGGTGAGCGTCTCCGATTCCAGTCTGAAAAGACCGGCCTGGCAGGGAAATGTCAGTCCGGTCGTCGCGGAAACTAGGCCGATGCCAAAGGCGAGGATCCTACCAGCGGCGTTCATTTTTCACCTCGTGCATGCGGTCATATTTCATCGTTGCGTGGCAAGCCGTAGCACAGCTGCCTCCTGTTGCGGTGGGTTCAAAGTGAATGGGAAGCTTCATTCCTTTGTAAGGCGACCAGGATTGGATCAGGAACCGGTTAGCGCTGAAGTGAACCGTATGGCAGACTCGACAAGTGCGATTTCGCGCGGGGTTTTGGTTGGTGTGCACCCAGTGGAGGTTTCTCGGGCCGTTTCGAAAGCCCGTAGCGTCAGCAGAGTTGGCAGATGTGGCCAGTTTCGAGTCGTGGCACTTGAAACAGAGTGCAAAATTCTTTTCATTGAAGGTTTCATAGAATTGATCGGTAAAGTGGCCTTTTAGGAATGGCCGTTCAACGCTTTCATGGAGGGAATGGCAGCCGATACATTGAGGCGCAGGACGGGGGGGGGCGTGCGAGTTTGCGGTCGATCCGTGACGGATCATGGAGCCATCTTTCCATGGGGCCATCGCAGGGAGCATGTGGCCATCCTCTGATGATTTGATGGCTTTTTCGTGGCAGCCCAGGCAGGTGCCATCGGGGTCGTTTTTAACCGAGCTTTTTTGAGCGGGCCTGTGGGCATTATGGCAGTGCAGACATTTTTCTTTAGGGAATGTCGCATGCTTTCCGGCGAGAGTGGATGGGGTGATGTCGACAAAGTCGTGGCAGCTGGTGCAGGTCTCAGCCACGGTGGATTTTTTGAGGAGCTTCGGGTGGTTGGACGAGTGGGGGTTGTGGCAGCCTACACATCCCTCTTTTTCGATTACAGCATGGGCGTTTTTGGAGATCAGCAAATTTTCAAGATTATCGTGGCAGGTTACGCAAAGCTTGTTTTGGTCGCTGGGCTGCCGAATACTGACAGCGGGATGGCCGGCAGGAACCTTTTTGAGTGGATTACCCGGTTCATGGCAAATAATGCACCCGTTCCTGGCTTTTACCGGGGGGTGAATATATGCACCTTCGAGTCTTGAGGTGTGGCATTTCGAAGTCATGCAAGTCACATTTGCGGTTGCTTTTGATCTAGAATCAAGGGTGACATTGAGTTGGGTCTTTGGATCGGCGACCAAAACTGAAGTATTCACCAAAAAAAATAAGAGTGCAGCTAGAGAATGGCGTCCATACTTGGAGACGAACAATGGAGTACTCGCTTTCTTGGTTTTTACTGCCATAGCATGAACTGCACTCATCCCGAAATATCGAATTAACCAGAAAAGCATTCCGCAAAAATATTTTGCGAAATAAAACTACGACTCCGGCTATCGTATTTTTATTTTTTCCCGACAGAGATCTCTTACCTGAGGGAGAATGTCCCCATTTTGGGCACAGCGACTCAAGAACTCCATGATTTGCGTTTTGAACTGAGGGCTTTCCTGAACGACCTCGTCCAGTTGATCGAGGTAGGCTTTTGCGTAATCCAGCCACTCGGAGGTGTCTCTGGGTTCTTCGACGGGCTGGTTCCTTAAGTCCAACTCAGTGGGGAGTTGTTGTTGAATTTCAGCTAGTAAGTTGGAAAGTTCAAGCTGGGTTATGGCGGAATTTGGGTTACCGGTGGGTTCCGGGGAAAAGCTGGGAGGTGCAGTTGATGGGGTATTGAATGGCTCCAGAGGGCTAGCGCTGAAAGGGCTATGGATCGAGGAGGGCGCAGGAGTGGGAAGTGGAGGTTCTGGTTTGTTTGAAAAGAAAAATAGTCCAAGAAAAGGGAGGAGGGCTATCACGCACCCCAAAGCTATTTTTGGAAGTTTGATGTGGGGGCTCATGGCTCTCTGTCTAACATAGGTCAGTAGAAAAGGATCAACAGGCCCGCGTGTTTAATTTCATGGGACAAAAACTCCCAAAAAAAAGAACAAAGTTATGTTGTGCGGCAAAATCTTATTTGGTAGATACCTCGCCACGAAAGTGAGAATGATTTATGAAAAATGGAATTGCTATTTTGGCCCTGGCTTTTGTTTTGGTTCCGTCTGCATCCTTCGCTAAGCCTCCTATTATGATGGCTTTCAAGGCTACTTATCCAACCACTAAGCTTGCAGTGAATTGTAAGGTTTGCCATACAACCCCGCCGCAGTTGAACCCTTATGGTCTGGATGTGCAAAAGACCAAAGCCGCAGACGGAAAGTTTGATTTCAAGACGATTGAATCACTCGATTCTGATGCTGATGGCGTCTCCAATCTGGACGAAATCAATGTGGGTACGAATCCTGGCGATAAGGATTCTCATTAATTCATATTAATAGCATCTACATCGGCGTCTCTTGAGAGTCGAGGTTTAGCCCTCCTTTCTCAAGAGACGCTTTTATTTAGGTCTGTACGACTGTCTAATTCTTGGGCAGTTTTGCACGATATTTCTTCAACAAAACCCAGATATAATAGCTAAAATGGCATTGGTATATCCATTGCACTCTTGTTGTCTAAATTTGAGACGATGGGAGTAAATATGTACCTGTTCAATAAAAAACGAATCATGAATCAAGCTCCGCTCACTGTTTCCATGGCAGTGGTTTTGGTTTTAATCAGCGGAGGGTGTGGTTCAACTCTCGATTTACAGCAGGGCAACGGGACGATTAGTCCTGGCGCAGGGCAAGGAAGTTCAGCAGGAACTCCAACCGCCACGGATACTTCATATCCCGTTCTGACAGGAACGAGTGACGGAGGATCAGGAGGTTCAGGGACCTCGGCTACGATGCCGCATCCGACTACAGTTACATTACCTATCAGTGCGGCTGCCGTGAAGGACGTGGTAGCCGGTATGGTGGGTAACCTGAGTTCACCCTTGGCTCCGGCCAATATGAAGCCTAACGTGCCCAAGAGCACGACTGAGTGTTTATCCTACACTGTCATTCAGAAGGAAACCTTTTCAGCGGCTCAATTAACCCAGTCGGTGAATGGGAATCGGTTTCCGACGGATACTTGGTGCAGTAATAAGAGTGCCCTTTGTGCAGATGGTAAAAAAACCGAAGATATTATTTGTTCCATGAAGGGCTATCAGACTGCTGTTTCGTCAAAGTCTGAAGGCTTTAACATCACGGCCTATGTGTTCCCATTTTACCCGACCTGCGTGTCCGATAAGGGCGGTTGCAGTGGTTTTACTCAACTGGTCTGCAGTAAAGTCCTGCTCAACGTAGCTGCGGATAAATTGCCGACTAAAACCGCGACAGTGGCAGTGACAGCCTCTTGCTTTCATGAGGCCGTGATTACCAAAGAAATCATTACTAATGATCGAATAAAAAAGAGCGTTAATGGAAATTCTTTTCCGCTGGATACTTGGTGTTCAGATCAGTCTCCGGTTTGTGCGCTGATTGCTAAGACTGTGCCGGAACTTGTTTGTCTCTTGAATGGATATTCCTCCGTGGTTCCGGCTGAAACGCAACAAAGCGAGTTTGATATCACAGCCTATCTTCTACCTGGCAAGAACAATGCGACCTGCGTGTCGAGCCATAAGGGATGCGGTGGCTTGACCTCAATATCTTGTTTCAAGACTACGATTAAATAATTTAGGGCAACACGGTTTGCCGTCGTTTTTCGATGAGTTCTTTTGCCCGAGTTCGCGAGATCTCAAAAGGATTGGTGGCTTGACGCTGAAGAATTTCCAAGATGGGTTCCCAATCTTGATGGGACTCATTTTGGAGCGATTCCAGACGCGCAATCAGACGAGCTTCCCAACGTCGAGCGTGATCATCGGGGCGTTCCACGAGTGTTTTGTAGGTTTCCGTGGCGGCCATCCCCACATAGGGGATCCAGGCAGCCGCAAAGATCACGCCGGCACTTTCGATTTCTAGCGCAACCCGAGTGCCGTAGATCCAATGGGGCTTGGACGCGTCCCACGCCCATTTAGGTTCCGAAAAAGAGCTGACGCCAAAACGGAGGTAGGAGGACAAGTAGATTCGTCCCGGCGACGGGGCATCCCAGCTTGAGGTCCAATCGAAGTGTTCACTTAATGTGCTGTAGGGCTCACCTTGTTTTTGGAGCCAACGGCGTGTGAGAATTGTGGCGGTTTTCTGGATTTTCAAGGCCTTGCGCCAAGTTGAAATCGGCTTTTTCCAAATCCACTGAGGGATATCCAATAGGGAGCTTTGAAAGTAGAGGATAGAAGTGACCGCTCGGCCTTTTTCGTTCGGAGTTAGTTCAGGAAGGGAGTCTTCCATCATTTCTAAAAAGGCGTCTTGATGGCTGTAAATTAATAGATCTTCGTATCGAAAAAATCGATCTAACGCAGTACCAAAAAGCGCTCCGACCAGGGGTACAGGGATAAAGCTAACCGCGGTGTACAAACCGGCTCGAATCAGTTCTCTGGCAATCGCTTCGGTCAATTGCGCTTTGGGTTTTCGCAGATTGGCGATTGAATAGAGTGAGGCGGCCTTGACATCTAATGGGGATGGATTCCAGTAAATCGTATAATGTCCATCGGGGTTGCGGATAAATTCGATTTGCTCAAAGAAGTGGGGGTGCCTTTTTTCGACTGCTTTTGAATACCGTGCAAAGCGTCGTGGGGAGGTCGCTATTCGGAGAAAGTCGATATCTGAAAGCAAAAAACGGGACGGCTCATTTTGAAATGTCGTCAGTCGTTCGTCTTTCCATGGGATCTGACGCCACCAGTCGGTTGAAGTGGTTGCCAGCGTTTTGTTATTTTGAGCGGTACTCCATTGTTCGAGGGGTGGGGTTTCAGAAAGTGCCACTCGGGTGGCAAAACCGGGAAAGGACAAGTCAAAGATTGAAATAGCTCGGCCATGGTTATTTCGTTCAAGTGCCCATCGGGTTCCGAGGGGAAGGAGGGCCGCGGAGGCTGTCAGGGATCCCATCAGTACGGCAACGAATAAGAAGAATTGAATCGGTTTGTTAGGGTGGGCTGGCCAGCGGGGGGGAACAAACTTCATGTTCGTTGGGTCCTCTTTGAGAGTCATCCTTTTTATTATTCTAGGCTAAAGGACGGTTTTTAGCTTGAGCCGAATCAGTAGGACTTCAATTACCGTGCTCATGACCCTTTGCGTTAAGATAAAGGTGACAGAACTCTTGACGATAGACTGTTTAGGCCATAAAAAGAGCGTTCGATCATCAGGGTATTTCATTCGTCTCAGGGTAGCTCAGTTGGTTAGAGCACGGCATTCATAACGCCGGGGTCGGGAGTTCAAATCTCCCCCTTGAGACCATTTCAAATCCCGCTCAGCAAAATTCTTCTCTTTATTTTCCCTGGCAATCAAGGCTAGTTCTGGTTCTCGATGTCGACGAACCCATCCAAAGGCCATGAGTTGTTTCCTGCTTTAATCTCGCATTACCCGAGCCCTGGCAGTGTTGGTGGCAGATTGATTCGGCAGATGGTGGCCACACTTCAAAAGGCGGGCGTGCAATTACCGATAACTTCGGATATCCTTATCGCCTGTTCAGGTGGATCCGACAGCGTCGCACTGGCTCACATTATGGCCCGCTACGGAAGACGCGTGGGCACCCAAGGACAAATCACTCTTCTTCATGTCAATCATGGGTGGAGGGGGGGTGAGTCTGATCAAGACGCCCAGTGGGTTTTGGAATTGGGTAAAAAACTCGGAGTTGCGGCTCGCATTGAATTATTGAACACCCCAGCTATGGGTTCAGACTCTTGGGAAGAAACCGCTCGCACAGGTCGCAAGGCGATCTTCGAACGAATATCTCAAGAAAAAAATGGGATCGTGTTGACCGCTCATCAAGCCGACGATGTCGCAGAAACGGTACTTTGGCGGATTTTGACAGGTGCAGCGAGCACGCATGGGGGTGGAATCGCAGTGCGTCATGGGGTGGAGGTGCGCCCAGTTATTGCGGTGCGCAAAGAGGAGCTTCGGAATTACCTGATCGAAGAGGGGCAGAAGTGGAGGGAGGATCTTACGAATAGTGAGGGGCGGTTCATGAGGTCCCAAATGCGGAGAGACCTCATGCCGGCACTGGAACGTATTTTTCCTAAGGGAATCAATCACCTTTGTTCGTTAGCTCAACAAGCACAGGAAGCGGGTATTTACGGAGACGAGGGCAGCCCTTTGAGTAATGCGCCCAGTGTCATTGCCTCGTTTTTTGGGGCTGTAGGATTAAAACTGAGACGCGGACACTGGGACGCCTTGAATCACCAAGCGGAGCCGGGAGCGCTGAAAGACAAGATGGAGACAGAGCTCTATCTGCCAAAAGGGTGGCGAGTGAAATGTGATCGAAAAAAAGGCAAACGGCGGTGGGTGATTCAGTGTGAGGATTGATCCCAAATTTTTTCGCACGATAGATGAGTTTTTGGATTGCTTCAGTGCCCAAAAAAGTGAGTATAGTGAGACATAAGTACTCGTCGTTCGCCAGCTGGTCGGCGTTAGAAAGGTCGGAAATCGAGAATGAAACCTTCACACAAGACAGTTGCTTTGTGGATCGTGCTGATCTTGCTCTTTGCAAGTTTGTTTAAAGTGTTTGATCCAGGCACTAAACATCGCAAAGAACTCAAATTTAGCGAATTTATCACTCAGGTCAGAGATGGCAAAGTGGCTGAGGTTACGTTCAAAGCCGATAATCTGATTACTGGCACCTATAAGGATGCTGGACCGGATGGTCACAAATACTTTGAAACCGTGGGTGATACCGAAAACGGAAAAGTTTTCGAAATCCTTGAAAAGAACAATATCATTCCGAATTACGAGCATCCTGAGAAAACACCTTTTTGGCAGCAGGTGCTCATTTCATGGTTTCCGATGCTCTTGCTGTTTGTCTTTTTCTTTCTTTTTATGCGCCAAATTCAAGTGGGTGGTGGGAAAGCCATGTCCTTTGGAAAAAGTAAAGCGCGGCTACTTACTGAAAGTAGTAATCGCGTGACATTTAAAGATGTCGCCGGGGCAGATGAAGCCAAGCAGGAACTGGAAGAAATTATTGAATTTTTGAAGGATCCGAAAAAATTTACCCGTCTGGGCGGGCGCATTCCTAAAGGCGTGCTTTTGATGGGATCTCCTGGAACGGGTAAGACTTTACTGGCTAAAGCGGTAGCCGGTGAAGCGGGTGTGCCCTTTTTCTCAATTTCGGGGTCTGATTTTGTCGAAATGTTTGTTGGGGTCGGGGCTTCTCGCGTGCGCGATCTTTTTGAACAAGGGAAGAAACATGCACCGTGTATTGTTTTTATTGACGAAATTGATGCCGTTGGGCGTCACCGAGGGGCTGGTTTAGGCGGTGGCCATGATGAACGTGAGCAGACATTGAATCAGCTTTTGGTTGAAATGGATGGTTTTGAGTCCAATGAGGGGGTCATCTTAATTGCCGCGACCAATCGTCCGGATGTCCTGGATCCTGCTCTTTTACGTCCAGGTCGGTTTGACCGTCGAGTCGTAGTTTCGTCGCCGGATGTCCGAGGGCGCGAGCAGATTTTGAAGGTGCATACGCGAAAAACCCCCCTTGATGTCAAAGTCAATCTCGGGGTGATTGCTCGTGGCACTCCTGGTTTTTCTGGGGCTGACCTTGAAAACCTGGTGAACGAAGCAGCCTTGATTGCCGCTCGGCAGGGCAAGAAATTCTTGGAAATGGCTGATTTTGAAAATGCTAAAGACAAGGTGTTGATGGGTGCTGAGCGCAAAAGTATGGTCATTACCGATCAGGAAAAGCGCACGACGGCTTATCATGAGGCAGGTCATACTTTGGTGGGTAAGTTCATGCCAGACACTGACCCTATTCATAAGGTGACGATCATTCCTCGGGGAATGGCTCTTGGCCTCACTCAAACGCTCCCCTCTGAAGATCGTTTGAGCCTCACCAAGGATCGTGCTGAAAACAATATCGCTTTCCTGATGGGGGGGCGAATTGCTGAAGAATTGGTGTTGAGTCAAAAGACGACTGGTGCTGGAAATGATCTTGAGCGAGCTACTGATCTCGCTCGCCGGATGGTCTGTGAATGGGGGATGAGTGACGTTCTGGGTCCCCTGACTTTTGGTAAAAAAGAAGAAGCCATCTTTTTGGGTCGTGAGATTGCGCAACATCGCGATTACTCAGAGCAAACAGCGCAAACGATTGACCGTGAGGTTCGTGACATCTGCGAACGAAATTACCGTCGGGCCAGGGAGATTCTTTCGACCAAACTCAATCTTCTCCATGACTTAGCCAAGGCATTGTTGGAGTATGAGACTTTGGATGGGGATGAGGTTGAAACGATTGTCCAAGGCCGCAAAATCACGCGACCTATTCCAGTCCCGATGAATACAACTCCCGAAGGTGGGGGCACTGCTCCGGTGACTGCGGGTGGCCAAACCAATACGCCCAGTGGAGGTCCTGCGCCGGCGCCGATGCCGGCCTAAGTAAACCGTGAGTGATCTGTTACTGAACCTACATTCTAGCCTGAGAGTAATCGACCTGCTGGATGTCGGGCTCGTTGCTTTTGTGGTCTACCGCGTTTTGCTTTTGATCAAGGGTACGCGGGCGATGCAAATGTTGACCGGTCTTGGAATTTTGGGGATCGGGTTTTATCTCTCGAGTAAATTTGAGCTTTTTACCACACATTGGTTACTATCGTATTTTTTCGATTATTTCATTTTGATCGTCATCGTATTGTTTCAAGATGATTTACGACGAGCGCTAACTCATGTAGGTAAAAACCCATTTTTTACGGGGGCCTCGGCTGAGCAAGAACGTGAAATGGTGGATGAGATTGCTCGCGCCGCCACTCGTTTAGCTAAAGAACGTATTGGCGGCTTGATTGTGATTGAGCGCGAAACGGGGCTCAAAAACTTTATTGATACGGGCTCTCGTCTGGAATCAAGGGTGAAGGCCGAGTTGATGTACGCAATTTTTGTTCCTACTTCGCCGATTCATGATGGTGCCGTGATTATTACCGGGGGGCGGATTGCCGCTGCAGGGTGCTTTTTGCCACTCTCTAGAGATCCGAATATCGATAAACGCTATGGGACACGTCATCGGGCGGCATTGGGACTCACCGAGGATTCGGATGCGATTGTAGTGCTCATTTCTGAAGAGGCCGGAGAGGCTCATCTCGTCAAAAACGGAAAGCTAACAACAAATCTCAATGAGCAGGAACTCAAACAGAGTCTCGCGGCGCTTTTGGATCTAGCGCGAGGACCGGTGAATTTGCCGCGACGAATGCGAGGGTTGTTCCAGGTGGGGCAGGCTCGTCCCCGGGGCCCCCATTGGAGAGGACGGCCTGGTGAAGATTAAAAATGCGACGCCCCATTCACTGATCGGTATTTTGGTAACCAATTTAGGGACCAAGTTGATTTCCGTCGCGATCGCGATCGTCCTTTGGATGATCGTTTTGGGGTCTCGAAATGTGGAAGCGACCAAAGAAGTTCCTCTTGAAGTCGTCACGTCGCCCGAGTCAATCCCCAGTAATGAGATTCCAGATCGAATCTCATTCCGTTTGTCGGGGCCCAAGGCATTTCTGCGTACGGTATTAGACCGAAAGGAAGAACCGATTCGAGTCAATTTGACGGGGGCGAAGCCGGGCCTGGTGACCTATCGGTTTTTTTCAGACAATATTCGAGTTCCCATCGGTGTAAAGGTGCTTTCTATCAATCCTACGGCGGTTTTAGTGAAGCTCGAAGCGCTTAAACGCAGAGAGGTTCCGGTCAAGATTGAGTTAAGGGGAAGTGTTCCAGACGGCTATCGGATTGTTCGCGCGACTGTCCATCCTGAAATGGTCAGGATTAAGGGGGCCGAGACGCGCGTTGATAGCGTCTCTGAGTTACCGACGCTCCCCTTTGATGTATCTGGCCTTCGGCAAACTCATGAGCGGGAGGTGGGTCTTGACCTCTTGCGGTATGGTGTTCAAGTGGATGGACCTGCTCCCAAAGTGACCGTCGAAATCGAGCCGGTGTCGGCAAACTTTCGAATCAAGAATGTGGACATCCGAGTTCTCAGTTCCTATAACGTCAAGTTGGATGAGAAGTCTGTGAGTGTCCTCGTACGCGCGGACCCAAAAGACCTCAAATTCTTGAATCATAGCCACATTTATGGAGTTGTGGATTTGACCGGCAAACCTAAAGGAAAGTACCAGGAGTTTGTCAAAGTGACTCTTCCCGAAGGGATTGGTTTGGTGAAGGTCATTCCAGACAAAATCAATGTGACTCTTTATTGAAAAGGGTAGATATGAAGCAACAGCAGAAGCTTTTCGGAACCGATGGCATCCGGGGATTGGCCAATGAGTTTCCCATGACCGGAGAAGTCGCGATGGCCGTCGGCCGTGCCGTGGCCCATGTGCTTCGAAGTCTTCCAACCGTCACCAAAAGTTCAATACCGATTGGCCTCAAAGCTTTGGAGTCCAATCAGCCGATCAGGCGTGCGCGAATTGTGGTGGCCAAGGATACGCGGCTATCGGGGTATATGATCGAAAATGCGATTGCTTCCGGAATCTGTTCGATGGGGGCTGATGTGATTTTGATCGGACCCCTTCCTACGCCGGGGGTGGCGTTTGTTACTCAAAGTATGCGCGCGGATGCAGGGATTATGATTTCAGCATCTCATAACCCCTATTACGATAACGGTATTAAAATTTTTTCTGCCGATGGCTACAAGCTTCCGGATGAAATGGAAAATGAAATTGAACGTTTGGTTTTGACCCAGGAAATTGCCAAGATTCGGCCCACAGGGGATCTCGTCGGAAAAGCTCAACGAATCGATGATGTTTATGGTCGATATGTCGTATTTCTGAAGGCTCTTTTTCCTCGCGATATGGATTTACTAGGAGTGCGAGTGGCCTTGGATTGCGCTAACGGCGCGGCCTACAAGGTAGCTCCGTTGGTATTTGAGGAATTAGGAGCTGAGGTGATTCGTCGTGGAGTTTCTCCTAATGGTCTAAATATCAATGACCATTGTGGAGCGCTTTATCCTGAAGGCATTGCCAGCGCTACGCGCGAGTATCGCGCGGATATTGGGATAGCGCTTGATGGAGACGGGGACCGTTGTATTTTGTCCGATGAAAACGGTGAAATCGTCGATGGGGATCAAATCATTGGACTGTGCGCCCTTCAAATGGCCGAAGAAGGAACTCTTCGCAAAAAGACCGTTGTGACGACGCCCATGTCCAATATCGGTCTTGAGGTGGCACTCAATGAGCACGGGATTGAAATGGTCCGTGCTCAGGTAGGGGATCGGTATGTCGTGGATACCATGAGAAAAAACGGATATTCCCTAGGAGGGGAGCAGTCTGGACATATCGTGTTCTTGGAAAACTCCACAACGGGTGACGGTATTGTCGCCGCGCTCAAGGTGCTTGAAGCGATGAGACGGACAGGGAAGCCCCTTTCTGAACTTAAAAAGGTGGTTAAACTTTTTCCTCAGGTCCGCAATGATGTGAAGGTTTCTCGCAAAGAACCTTTTGACCGGCATAAAGATATTATTCAAGCGATTACCGCGGCCGAGGAGGCCTTGAGTAATAAAGGCCGAGTTTTTGTGCGGTATTCGGGTACGGAAGCCTTGGCACGGGTGATGGTGGAGGGCGAGGATGCCGAGCAGATTGCTATTCTTTCACAACGGATTGCTAGTTCAATTCAACGGATTTTGGGGTAACTGAACATGTCCGTAGCACGGCTTGGCGTTAATATTGATCATATCGCGACGCTCAGACAACTCCGGGGGACTGCTTACCCTGATATTCTTGAGGCGGCCCAAATCGCTGAAGGTGCGGGAGCCGAACAGATCACCGTTCACCTGCGCGAAGATCGTCGTCATATTCAGGACGATGATGTCAAACGGCTGAAGGCTGAACTCCGAGTCCCGTTGAATCTAGAAATGGCTGCGACTGATGAAATGGTTCGGTTTGCTTGTCGACTGAGGCCGGACTGGGCCTGTCTGGTCCCCGAGAAACGCAAAGAACTCACCACCGAGGGTGGGTTGGATATTCAGGGCAATAAAAAGCGAGTTTTGTCGGCAGTGACGCGTCTACAGAAGGCTGGCATTCGCGTAAGCTTGTTTATCGAGCCATCGCCTTCGATCGTTCGGCTGAGTCATGAACTCAGGGCCGATGCCGTGGAGTTTCATACAGGGCGCTATTGTCTGGCCACTCAGCAGCCGGGGGCACGGGCGCAAACTCGAACCTCAGTTGAACTCGAACGCCTTAAAAAAGCGGCCCTTTTGGCGCGAGACCTGGGGGTTCACCCTCATGCCGGGCATGGTTTTGATTATCAAAACATTCGTCCCGTTGCTGTCCAGGCGCCCCTGATTGAAGAATATAATATTGGCCATGCCATCATCTGCCGAGCCGCACTCGTGGGCTTAGAGCGGGCAGTGAGAGAAATGGTATCCGCAATTCGCGCTCCCTAAAATGAGAGGCTACGAGATGATCAATATGCCTGGAAAAATGGTAAATCCTCAACTCAGAATCTGTACGAGTCATGAGATGAGAGAACTTGATTCGATTGCGGAGCATGAGTATGGCTTGGATGCCATTCTTTTGATGGAAAACGCCGGCCGCGCGGCCGCTCAAATTTTATTGGAGCGCTACCCCCATGCGGGGCGTGAAACGGAAGCCCTCGTTTTTGCCGGAAAAGGCAACAATGCGGGAGATGCTTTTGTCGTGGCCCGACGACTGTTGTGCATGGATCGAAAGGTGAGGGTTTTTCATCTTCAGCCTGAAAGCGGGTATACCGGGGCAACTTTAAAGAATTTTCAAATCCTTAAGAAGCTCAAAGCCAAATTGGTCTGTCTTGAGGCCTCTTCTGATTTGCAGGATTTTTTTAATAGCTCTCGAGGACCCTTTACTATTGTTGACGGAATTTTTGGGACTGGTCTCAAAGGTGATCTCGAAGGGATGTTTTACGAAGTCGTCGAAATGATCAACGCTCAAAACTCGCCTGAAGTCGTTTCGCTGGATATTCCAAGTGGCGTCAGTGGGGATACCGGTGCGGTTCACGGTAACTCCGTGATGGCCTCGATGACCGTGTCTTTTGGTTTTCCAAAATTGGGGCATTTTTTGCCACCTGGGGCTGCACGGCGGGGCGAATTGATTAATGTGGATATTTCGCTGCCCGCGCGGTTTCGAAAAGAGGGTGATAAATTTCTTCTTCTCAAGCAGCCCATTGCTCATTTAGTGCAAGAGCGGGATCGTTACGGCCACAAAAATTCTTTTGGACATACCTTGTTGATCGGTGGGAGTCCCGGACGTCTGGGGGCCATCGTGATGGCGGCCCGGGCATGTCATCGGATCGGCACGGGGCTGGTCACCATCGCAAGTTGGGAGGATTCGTTTAACAATCTCCTTCTTAAGATTCCGAACGAAACCATGGCGGTGCCGCTTAAGTTTTCTGGGCCAGAGTACGATGTTTACTTGCGAAACCTTCCCACCTATTCGAGTATCGTCGTGGGTCCAGGGTTAGGCTTGCGCGCCGAAGGGCGCAAGCTCCTTGAAGAGTTACTCATGAGCTATCACGGTCCCATGGTGGTGGACGCGGATGCTCTCAATTTAATTGCCGACCACAAACTCCACGAGCTTTTGATTCGACGTCGAGCGCCTACGGTGTTGACTCCTCATTTGGGTGAAATGGCTCGTCTCATGGGGGTTAGCAAAGAAGAGGTTCGGCAGGATCCCGTTCGCATGATTAAAGAGGGCGTGGCCGCCACTCATTCGATTATGCTTTTAAAAGGGGCGGCCACGATTATTACGTCGCCGGAGGATCAACTCTATTTAAATCACTATCCTAATGATGGAATGGCGACGGCGGGGAGTGGTGATGTTCTGGCGGGAATGATTGGCGGACTGCTTGGACAAGGCATGGATCCTTTTCCCGGTACTCTTTTGGGTGTATATTTGCATAGCTTAGCGGGAGATTTTGCCGCTAAAGCCCTGGGGCATCGAAGTATGACTGCTCAAGATATTATCGAGAACATCAGCAATGCCTTCAAAGACATCAAAATCTCGGAACAAACAGTCTCGCTCCCCAAAGTCTCAGCTTTGGAAGGCCGCGACCGCCTGCTCTGAGGGACATCTTCAGAAAATGGCCAAAGCGTTTGCCCCGGCACTGCGTTGTGGGGATCGTGTACTTTTGGAGGGACCCATGGGGGTGGGTAAAACCACTTTTTCACGAGCGCTTCTCGAAGGTTTAGGCGTGATTCAACCTTCTGAGGGGAGTCCTACCTTTGCGCTTGTTCATGAATACCAGTCCCCTCAAGGACAGATTGCGCATATGGATTTTTATCGAATCCGATCTGAGACTGAAATTCAGGAAGCAGGACTGGAAACCTATTTTTGGGAGCGCGACGTGATCGTTCTTGCGGAGTGGACCTCTTTGTGGCCGCAGTTCGAGTGTGCGGTGATGGCCTCAGGTCGAAATTGGACTGTCTCACTTGGGTTCACAACTGGCAGTCCGGAGCTTCGAGAGATTCAAATCACGCTACTGGCTTTTTGCTAAAATTGGCGGCAGGGATCGGAGATCCAATGAGTGCGAGAGCCGATGTTAATTCAGTGATGATGCTTGTTTCAGAAACGAGAGCAAGCACGCCCCGGCAGTCGGTGGGCGGTCCGGCTCGGACCAGTAAGAGCCATTCCTGGGGGTCGATTCCAAATGCCGCACGCACGACGTTTCGATTGCTTTTAATGTAAGTGTTGGCGCTGGGAGGACTCAGTTCGACAAAACCCGCTCGCACAAAGTGGTTCCATAACTCGGGGACGAGCATTGGGTCCCATTTGAGTCCGGACCAAAGTTCGGTTTTTTGTGGCGGCGCTAATGCTGCGGTGCCGATAAAATGTGGAACAGGACTGCCAGCAGGGGGTGTGGTGATGGATAAAAACAGGGCGCAAGTGGCACCTCGGTCGAGCGCCAAGGCTAGACCTTTTCCTAAGGGGTCCGGGCCCGCCTTAAGTTGTTCAACCTTCCAGGCGATCAAGGAGGGGGCCGTCTTTCGATTGTTGCGGGGTTTGGCCAGCTGAATGCGCAGAAGGGTGGGGGGAGGTAGCTCTATTTCTCGGGTCGGGGGTGGCAGTGTATCTAAGGCTAAAGCAGGCTGTTGCTTGTAATTGTCTGAAACTGAGAGCTTTTTTCTATTTAATAGCCGAGTAACACTCGGAACATCGATCATTTCACTCTCGTCGTTGTCGACTGTGAAGGGATCTCCGGGCTTTTTTGGTGGAATTTTCAGATCGTTTGCCATTCAGGTGAAGCCCCTTTCCCTTTACTTTTCGGTGCCCTGAGATAAAACCTGAGCTCCTCATTCTTAATGCGACCAAAAAAGTATGAAAAAATCTAGAACAGTAGTTGACGTTACAGATACAGCATGATACGCCCTATATAGGATTTGTGAGAGGAAAAGGGAGAAGAAAGATATATGCGCTTAACTTCAAAAGGACGGTATTCCGTTCGTGCCATTCTGGATCTGACTTTTAATTCGAACGGTCGTCCCGTTCGGCTTCAAGAAATTTCGGAGCGTCAAAAAATTTCGCTTCATTACTTGGAACAGCTATTTCGTCGTCTTCGAAAAGGCTCAGTAGTCAAGAGCGTACGCGGGCCTGGTGGCGGTTATGTGCTCGCCCGCTCGATGGATGAGATCTCGATTAAGGACGTCCTTCTCAGCGTGGGCGAAAATATTAACCCGGCCCGTGATTTGATTGGTGCGGGCGATATTAAGAGCGACACCGTTGAGTTTGTGTTGACCAAAAGCTACTTTGAAAACCTCGGACTGATCATGCAGGAATACCTGACCACCACGTCGGTGGGTGACCTCATTCGTAAGGCTCGTGGGACTCAAGAACTTCCAAAGGCGGCCTCCATGCATTCCGATATTTCGGGATTCCAAGTCCCCGCCCCTCAGACAAATGCTGGCAAGGGCCGCGATTTATCTTGATGCGAATGCAGGCTGTCCTCTGAGTCTTCGGGCTCAAGAGGCGCTTCTTTCTTTTCTAAAAGGTGCGAGTGCAAAAGAATCGATGGAATCATCGCTCAAGCACTCGCACCCTTTTTATTTTCTAGCCAACCCCTCCAGTCTTCATTCCCACGGACGATTAGCTGCCAAGTTTTTAACTGAGGCTCGAGAGCAGGTTGCGCGCTCCTTGGGGCTGCAAACCTCAGATGAAGTGATTTTCACGTCTTCGGGCAGTGAAGCTAATCAGATGGCCATTCGTGCTTTTCTTGAACCGCCGCTGCAAAAAAGGGAATGTCCGCACTGGATTCTGACTCAGGCAGAACATGACTCCAATCTCCAAATGATTGACTGGCTGAACCGTCGGGGTGGGCGGGTCAGTTTATGGTCCATGAGCCCTGATGGCTCGCCTTGCCTAGACGAATTAGCTTCACTTCTTTGCCCTCAAACGTCGCTGGTGAGTTGTCTTTGGGTGAATAACGAAACCGGCGTAATCACAGATATTGAAAGGCTGAAAGGAATTTTGGCCCCAGCTGGGATACCGTTGCATTTAGATGGAGCACAGGCCTGGGGCAAGCTCGAAATGGATTTAAAAACGACAGGCGCAAGCGCAGCCACTTTTTCCGGCCATAAAATTGGAGGGCCCGCTGGGATTGGGGTTCTTTGGATAGCAAAAACCTTAGACGAACGGCTGCGGAAAAATTCAATTTTACCGGGAAAACAAGAAGGTGCGCGGCGCGGGGGAACTCAAAACATTTTTGGAGCCATTGCGCTGGGAGCCGCGGCAGCGGAAGTAAATCCTGCTTCATGGGTAAAGTCGGTGGAACCCCTTCAACTCAGGCTCGAGTCTGAGGTTTGTCGTCGAATTTCAGGGGCGCATATTTATGGGAAATCGGCCTTAAGAGTGGGTAATACGAGTAGTCTCGGGTTTAATGGAATCGAAAAACCAGGTTTGGTGATGGCTTTAGATCTTGCGGGGTTTTCGGTGAGCGCAGGATCCGCGTGCTCGAGTGGTATTGCTCAGCCTTCGCATGTCTTGCGATCCATGGGTCTTTCGAATGGACAGGCGCTTGGGGCCTTGCGGGTCTCTGTTTCGTTAAGCAATACTGTAGAAGAAATTGACGCCTTTGTTTGCGAACTTGAAAAGGTCGTAGGGCGACTGAGGGCTTTAGGATGAGTGGCACCGGCGGGTATCAAAAAAATTTACAAAAAGAGTCTCCCTTAACCGGATCGGCGGAGTCAAAAAAAGTCTTGATCGCCATGAGCGGGGGGCCTAGCAGCGCGGTCGCGGCAGCACTTCTCAAAAGTCAGGGACACCAATTACAAGGCGTTTTTTTTCATGTTTGCGATCCGAAAGAACCGGTCGAAACTCGCTTTGAGTCTCGCTGTTGTTTAGGTAAAAGTCTCGAATCGGCTCAGCGGATTTGTCGAAAGCTGGATATGCCTCTCCATGTGGTTCATTTGGAGGGGCGTTATCAGGATAAGGTGGTGGATTATTTTATTCATGGAAAACTTCAGGGCAAACTGCCCATTGCCTGTATTCCTTGCAATATGGATATTCGCTTTTATGGTCTTTTTGAAAAAGCCAAGGAACTGGGATTTGACTATGTAGCCACCGGGCATCATGTGCAGGTTTTTCACGGGGTTTCTATTGGCGGAAAGCCCGCGCTCGCCCGTTTATTGAGAGCGGTCAATGCAGATCGCGATCAGAGTTATTTTTTATTTGGCCTCACACAGGACCAACTCTGCAGGCTGATGACGCCCTCGGGAGGTTTTAGTCAGACCATGTTGTTGAGGTTAGCTAAAGAATTTGACTTACCGCCTCTTGAAGCGCCTCAGCAACAGAGGATTTGCTCAATCGAGGTAGATTCCTACAAAGTGCTGATTGAAAACAGGACGGCCGCATCGCTTCGCGCTCATGGTAATATTCGGAAGCGAAATGGAGATGTTGTGGGAGGGCATTCTGGCTTGTATCAATACCGGGTGGGGCAAGAGCCTAAGCTGCATCAGTCGATTAAGGAAAAATACAAGATTATGGCTTTGGATGTGGTTCAACACTTTGCTGTAGTGGGACTCGAGCCAGATCTCCTTCAAACTGAAGTGAGAGCGGGAAAGGTATCCTGGGTGCGACCCCATGATGGAGTCAAAATGCTTCATTGCGAGGCAAGAATCACGCCGTCCCAACAGGAGGCCACGCCTTGTCGGGTGTTCTCATTTGAAAATCGAAATATTCGCGTAGAATTTGAGATTCCAGTCGCAACTCTTCAGGCGGGGCAAGCCATTGCTTTTTATGAGGCGGATGAAGTTTTAGGTGGCGCAATTGTCGAAAACGTAGGAATTCAGCCGCGTGACGAATGAGTCGAATTATTATGTATTGAAGACGTTGGGATGCAAATCCAATATTTATGATAGCCAGCTAATCGAGGCGGAGCTGCGCCGCCGGGGGTGGTGTCCCTTTGAGCCAGACGCAGACAGTAGATGTTTAGGCGTCCCGAAGCTTTGTATTGTGAATAGTTGTACAGTCACGGACGAGGCTGACCGCCAAACGCGAAAACTGGCCTCTCGGCTCAGTCGGGAAAACCCTCAGGCGCGTGTTGTCGTCACGGGGTGTGGTGCCGAAATAGATCCCGAGCGCTTGGCTCGCTCAGTAGGCATTCATTATGTGGTCGGTAATCAGGATAAGCCACGAATGGTGGAGCTGATCCTAGAAAAAATGAACCAGCAAGATAACTCCACTTCAGGCGAGATTTTAGGCGCGGTCAGCGGGTATTCTGAAATGACTTCGCGTCACCCCTTGGATCGCGAATGGCCTTCGGTGGAAGCCTCATTTGTGACCCCGCCCGTGGGCTTGGATGGACACGCGGGCAAGACGCGAGCGTTTTTGAAAATCCAAGAGGGTTGTAATTCGTTTTGTACTTATTGCATTATTCCTTACGGTAGGGGGCCGGCTCGAAGCTTAAAACCACGAGAGGTTCTTTCGCAGGTCCTGATCCTTGTGAACGAAGGGGTTCGTGAAATCGTAATTACGGGTACTAACGTGGGTGATTATGGCGTGGATTGGGGTATGGATCCCCAAACTGCGCTAGCGGAGTTGTTCGCGCTCATTTTAGATGAGTCACCGTTGGAGCGTTTACGTGTAGGCTCGTTAGATCCGACAGAGATTACTCCTGCACTTTTAAAGCTCATGGCTAAGAATCCCCGGCTTTGCCCGCATTTCCATGTTTCTTTGCAAGCTACCGACGGCGCTATTCTGAGACGCATGAAACGAAAGTATGGACCAGTCGAAGTTCGGGAATGTTTAAAGCAAATCGCCTCACTCAACATGCTTCCGGGCGGGGTATTTGTGGGGATGGATTTGATTGCAGGATTTCCGGGTGAGCAGACCACAGATTTCGAAGTGACCTTGGCCGCATTGAGTGAGTTGGAGTGGAGCCGTCTTCATGTTTTCCCCTATAGCGAGCGGGAGGGGACGCCTGCCACGCGACTGCCGGGCAGTGTTTCCCATCAAGAGCGAATGAGGCGTTCCAAAAAGTTGGGCGAGCTCAGTTTTGCGCGGATTCAGCGGCACTATGAAAGAGCACTTGAACAATGCAAAATGAGTTCAAAGGGGCTCCTTAAAGGGGTACTTTTTGAACGCCCGATGGATCGAGTACCCGAGGCTTGGAGTACGGGCGAGCAGGGCGTTATTTGGGCCAATGGATATACTGCAAATTATTTGCGTGTCGTCATTCCTTTACCCCGTGATAGGGCGCAAGAACTTCGTAATCAAATTCTAGATGTAGTGCCGACGTCAGTCCTTATTGACGCGGCAGCGGGTGAAGCTGTTTTTTTAGCTCGTCTGCCGTAAAGTACTGAGTCACTGAGTCATTGGCGTGATCCAGTTCGTTTTCCGTTCCGACGAGTTGGGTTGTGAGCGCGTAAATTCCCAAGGTGAGCGGAATTTCTACGTCGCTCCAAAAAAAATCATAGACCTCTCCCGAGGCGAGTGCGGGTACAGGTTGGGCCAGCCCAACGTTTTGATTGACAGAATCTATCGCGTAATTGACTCCGTTTTGATTGATAACAAGCTCAACTCGGGGGCCCGAAGACGCGGTTCCGGCGGGTGAACTTGATTGTCCGATGTTACGCACTCGAGCATGGATAGCAGACTTGACAGTTCCATTAGGCTCGATACGCTGTGGAATCCAAGAGACCTCTTCTGAAAGAACCCCCAGATCGGGCTGTGCAGTGTGGATTCTGTTTCCAAAACTGATCTTATTTAAGGTCACGGGCGACATCGCACGAATAGAATCGGCGATCACTCGCCAGTCTTCGACTCCCGTATCGATCATATGGTCTAAAGGAACGGCGCCAGGCAGAATTGAGTTCATGAATTCTACAGCTTGAACAATCCCGCCCGGAGCGGCTAACTGATAAACTCGATCGTTTTGGAGGTCTTGGCCGCCAATTTTGATACTTCGAATAGAAAGCCCCTCTGCTCGATCTTCGGGCAGAGTCAATCCGAATAGCTCAGGGGATACTGACGCGAGATCAGGTGCCGAAGATTTATTAAAAAGCGGGTTAAATACGATTTCCGCTCCTGAAAAACTCAATCCCCCTTCGGAGAAGGCCTTCGAGGAATAAAGCAGGTTGAGAATCCAATTTAAAGCGCGTCCAGAAATAGGAACAATATGGAGCGTCCAGGCTTTTTGGGTGCTTAAATTATAGACTTGAGGATTACCGTTGAATACATCCACAGAACGTACCGCTCCGCGATGGATTTCGTTGGCAATGAAATTGGTGTGGTCAATGGACAAGTCCGCACGGGTGGCTTGCCGATAGGCATCGGTCGAAAAATCGCCCATGAGGTGTTCCAGGCCATTCCGGCTCAGCTCAATTTCGCTATCGCCCACGTGATCATGGAAAATGGGGCCGTGGTTGGTTTCAATCAGGGCCTCAAGGGTTGTGATTCTCTCTAAAACATCAGGGTTTTCTTTGATGGAAGCGTCCATTTGTAAAAGCCTCCCTTGAACGAGTTCGACCTGAGGGGGGCTATCGGGGCGAGTTAAATCTCGGGGCGTGATGCGAAGATCCACCCGTCCTAGGTACCGACCCCAACTTCCCGCTTCTACAATCCAAGCAGCGGGATGACCTGGCCGAGTCACCACAATGGGCTGGTTGAGTTTCGCATGATCATGACCTCCTATGACTAGGTCTACGTCTGGCGCGGCAAGGAGGATGGCGCGATTTGTTTTGATACGATTATGGGAAATTACGATTACCGCATCGACTTGTTTTTTGAGGGCCTTGGCGAGATCTCGGGTGACTCCAAAGGGCTCTACTATTTTGATGGGTTTAAAGTAATGATCATAGATGAATTCGTAAGTGATCACACCGATAAACGCGATCTTGACGCCTCCGATATTTTTAATGACGTAAGGGGGGATTCGGCGTCGAAATTCGGTCTCTCGATCAAAGTGAGTAGTTTGGATGTTCGCGGCTAACAAAGAAAGGGATGGGTTGGCTTGCTGGACAAGATCTAACAAGGTATCGGGGCCATTAAGCCAGTCATGATTGCCGACGACTGCGGCATCATAGCCCATGAAATCCATCATTCGAAGGGTTTCGCGGCCGGCCCCTTCCATATAATAAACATTTCCTTCGGACCAATCTCCTCCATCGATGAGAAGAGAATGATCAACTGAGGTGCGGATTTGGTCGATCGCTGTCTTGAGGCGAGCGACGCCGCCCAGGCCCAGGGGGGTGTTTTCGCCTCGAAAATGAGAATGAATATCATTGGTGTGTAAAAGAGTAACGGACACTGGCTCTGCTTGAGCCTGAGCAGGCGAAGTCATTAGTCCGTTCAAAATAACAAACGATAGGATGGAATGAAAACAAAGGACTTTGAGCAGCATGATTCCCCCCAAGGGACGATACCGGATAGTCGACTGTTCATTAGGACTTAGACCAAGCCGCGCCGAGCGCCAAGGGATTTCAATCAAAAGGTACGGCCTACCGCTGATGATGTTGACAGGATTTGACTAGTATTATATGAGGTTCACGTTCGAATTGGGTACGAATTTGCCAGGGAGTTCCATGAGTTTAGAACGCCTACAAGAACGACTCGGCTACAGTTTTGGGGATCGCGCGATCTTCCTTCAGTCCTTAACGCATACGTCATATGGGCATGAATTTCTTCAAGAAAAGTCGATTGCGCTTCGTGATAATGAGCGTCTTGAATTTTTGGGTGACGCTATTTTGGATGTCGTTATTTCGGATATCCTACTCGAATCTTTCCCCGCTGCAAACGAAGGCCAATTATCAAAAATGCGCGCTGCGGTCGTTAACGAGAAAACCCTCGCCCAGGTGGCTAGGGGCGTTGCGTTACAAGACTCGCTGCGTTTGGGCAAGGGTGAGCTTCAGACCGGCGGGCACAATAAACCTTCGATTCTTTCAAGTGCGTTTGAGGCCTTAATTGCCGCCATCTATTTGGATGGAGGGTTCAATGCCGTTTACCCGGTGGTACGGCACTTGTTTGCCCCCTTGTTTATGGAAGATCGGGAACTACTCGCGTTCTATGATCACAAGACCCAGCTTCAAGAGGTCGTTCAAGCCCGATGGAAAGTAACTCCGACTTATCATCTTTTAAGTGCTAATGGTCCTGATCACGCAAAGGTTTTTGAAGTTGAAGTCCGCATGAATGGCAAGGGACTCGCAGTGGCGGTAGGAAATTCCAAAAAAGAAGCGGAACAAAACGCCGCAAGAGCTGCGATCCCAGCAGTAGTAGGGTAATACGGTGAATAAAGCTGGATTTGTTGCTATTATAGGACGCCCCAATGCGGGAAAGTCGACGCTGCTGAATTCTATCTTGGGAGTCAAGGTCTCGATCGTGACCCCAAAGGCCCAGACGACGCGAGAACGGGTGCTGGGGATTTTGACCGATAAAAAGGGCCAAATCGTTTTTGTGGACACCCCAGGAATTCACACAGCCAAAGCCGGTGGTATCAATGAGTATATGGTCAACGAGGCCAAAGAGGCCCTCGATGGTCCTTCCGTAGTCTGGTATCTGGTTGATCCTACTTCGGGACTTGAGCATGAGGCTACGGTACTCAATCTTTTACAGGCGGCACCTCGATGCCCGATTTTTCTCCTTTTCACGAAATGGGACCTAAAAGGACGAATCTACTCGTTGGAGCAGCTTGAAAAGCTCGAAGCTTTGCTCGGGGCGGAGATGATCAAACGGGCGATTCCGCCTGAGCAAACACTGAGGATCTCGGCTGAGAAAGAGAAGGAACTGGGACGATTGCTTGAGGCGACCTGGACTCGGATTCCTCAGCATCCCCATTTTTTTCCAGATACGGAGCAGCTCTCGGATCGACCCACTCGTTTTTTTGTGGCTGAAAAGGTGCGGGAGCAGCTTTTTCGATGTTTGGGCGACGAACTTCCTTATTCTTGCGCGGTCGAAATCGAGCGTTTTGACGAAAAAGTCACCCCGCCCAGAATTGAAGCAGTGATCCATGTCGAGCGTGATTCCCAAAAGGGCATGGTGATTGGCAAGGGTGGACAGAAAATCAAAGAAATTGGAACGGCGGCCCGTCGTGAGGTAGAGGAGTTTTTAGGTCATCCTGTTTTTCTTGGCCTAAAGGTCAATGTTTTAAAGGACTGGACCAAGAATGCCAAGGAAATGAAACGAATGGGCTATCTATTGCCCAAACGTCCGGGCGGAGACAAAAAATGACGGCCCCAAAACCCGTACGTGTCGTGATTGTGGGGCGCCCTAATGTGGGCAAAAGTACGCTTTTTAACCGCCTTGTGGGACGTCGCCGCGCTCTTGTTCACGATCTCCCAGGGGTCACTCGCGATCGCCTCGAGGTTCAAGCCACTTGGTGGGTACGCGCCAGATCTATGGAAGTACTGGTGGTCGACACCGGCGGCGTGGGTGGTGATCGTTTTGCCGAGGAAATCGAAAAACAGGTCAAAATAGCCCTTTCTGAGGCTGATTGCGTGTTGATGACTTTTGACGGTGCGGCAGGGTTAACTCCCGCTGATGAACAATTGGTGCGTGAATTGATTCAGTCTGGCCTTTTAACTCGTGTACCCGTTATTGGCATCGTGAATAAGGTGGACATCGAAACTCACGAGGACCGTTTGGGTGAATTTTACGAGACGGGGCTGGATAACCTCATCACTATTTCCGCGGAGCACGGGCGCGGGATTGAGGATTTGCGAGCCGAAGTAGCCAAGGCTGTCAATTATCCTTTTTTGGATACGCCCCTTCTGAGCGAAGACGGAGAAGCCGAAGAAGACGAGAATCAAGAACTCAGTGACGAATCAGACCCAGACGCTGAGGAATCCGAATTACCCGATTTGGGCGAACGTCGGGTGCCTCGGGTTGCAATTTTGGGTCGGCCAAATGTCGGCAAAAGCACTTTGGTGAACTCGCTCCTGGGTAAAGAACGAATGATCACCAGTCCCATTGCCGGAACCACCATTGACTCGATCGATTCAGTGGTCCAGATGAATGGTAAGCCCTTTGTGGTCATCGATACCGCTGGAATTAGAAGAAAGAGTAAAACTGAAGCCGGTGTGGAAGTGCTTTCGGTCCTTCAAAGTCGCAAGGCGCTCGAGAGCGCGGATATCGCGATTTTGGTGATCGATGGTGAGTCGGGGATGACTGATCAAGACGAAAAAATCGGCGGTCTGATCGAAGAGGCGGGCGTCAGTGTGGTTTTGGCAGTGAATAAATGGGATACCCAACGCCAAAACAAGGACTTTACGAGAGACATCGCGGCAGAGGCGGTTCGAAAGGAAATGGGATTTTTGCAATATGCTCCCATCGTTTTTATGAGCGCCAAAGAGTGCTGGGGGCTCGATGAATTGGGCAATTTAATGGATGACATTCTTCATCAACGGCGCCTGAAAATTCTCACTCACGACCTGACTGAATGGGTTCGCCATGAAGCGACCATTCACAACCCACAGAATGCCAAATTCTTTCTGGCTCATCAATCCGGTCGGCATCCGCCGACTTTTGTGGTTCATGTGAATGATCCAGAGCTGATTCACTTCAGTCTCAAGCGTCACCTCGTTAATTCGCTTCGCGCACGGTGGGGTTTCATGGGCAGCCCCGTCAGGCTTTTATTTGTCGAAGGTAAAAACCGTCGAAGCATGCCTAAACCCGGGTCGCCGAGGCCGATTGCCAAATCAACGCGACCTCAAAAGGGCTCACCACGTAAATAAGATACTGGCCTCGAGAGTGTAAAAGCCCCCTGTGAGATCGGGGACGTGATTCGTATCTTTGTAATAATCCGAGCCGTTATCACTGAAATTAACGACGTGGTATTTGCCCTCGAATTCAAAATAACTTTTCTTGGGCTTGATTGCAAATTCGAGGCCGGCACCGAAAGTGAGGCCGATGGCTGTCATTGAGGGCTGATTGGTCGCGGCAGTGACATAGGACGATTCCGTTTTCGTGTAGGAACCAAAGCCGAGTAGAACATAGGGATTAGCGAAGCTAATCGGCGCCGAGAGGTTTTTGGTATCAAAGTAATATTTTACATCAGCCCCGATATGAAACAGGTTGACGTCCACATGCCCGCCGTGGTCCGGGGCTGTGTTAAAGTTATGGGCGGCGTAATAGCCACCGAGATCAATCGCAAAATTGAAATCAAACCAATAATGGAGTCTGAAATCGACCAGGGGGATCCCCCCTTGCCAAAGAGCCCCGCGATTTCCGGTGACTCCCTCAAATCCCAAACCCAGGCTCACTCCAAAAAATCGACCATAGGCAAAGTACTTGGCGTCTTCTTCTTCGTCTTTGTCCTCATTGAATTCACCGTATTCAGTGAAAGGCGTGGTACTAAAATCATCTTCCTCAGGAAGTCCGGCTTTTCCTGAACTCGCATTCCCATTTGGGCTTGCGGAGGTGGGTTCAGCCGCCATGGCATCAGTCGCGAGTGGCCCCCACGTAAGTGACGCGGCACCTAATAATAAGAGTGACCACTTAGAAATAAAAATGGATCCCGGCATCGAGGAAGCTGACTCCCAGGGTTCTGAGCGTAAAACTCCCGCTCAAGTTATCAAACGACCCTCCGGTTTCGACCGCAAATCCCAGGCTTTCAATCCCGGGGATGAAAAATTCAGCGCCAAATCCGCCCATGAATTGGGCACCTGAATTAGAATTGGCGCTCAGCAGTGCGCCGCCTAACATAAAATAAAAATTGAGGTTCGTTTCTAAAAAGATATTCTTAAAAAACTTGACCCCAGTCACGGTATTGATCGGGCTTGTCGTGGCGATTCCAGCGACTAGCTCGCTCGCAATATCCCGTGTGAGGGCATATTTAATACTGATCCCCGGAACACGGGCGCCTAAACTGGAGTTGGCGAATTCAGCATTGTAACCCAACCCCAATCGCCCCTGAAGATCGCGCGCTAGGGCGTCTGATGAGGGGAGTAATGATAAGGTCAGCCAGAAGATTAAAAGAGCGCGGTGCATAAAGAACATGATTCTTTAAGCGTAAGGCCGACCTTTCTTTTTGACAACCCCCGAAGAGTCTTCTAAACGTGAGGTTATGGCTTCTACTCCAGAATCAAATGTTCACTTCAATCCTAGTGTACTTCGGAACCGGGATGATTTTTTTTCGGCCGTCTATCGTTTTTTTGACGGTCTGTCTCAACACAGGGCGGCAATGGCCGTTGTGATTGCCTTGGCAATCGCCGGAGGCGTTGGCGGCACAATGTTGATGAGTCGCCACGATGCTCAAAGCGAGGCGGGTAAAAATGCTCTTTTTATCGCTCAAAAAACCTTCGATGATGAAATGAAGTCGCTGGCGGGCGTTAAAAAGCCTGAGGCGACACCTGAGGCGACAAAAGGAACAAAAGACGTTGAGGCAACTGCTGCTGCCAAACGTCTCGAAGAGCAAGCTTATACCCCCCTGGACGTCGATGCTCGGTTTCCAGATGCTGTTCAGAAGTTCAAAATGGTAATAAGTCAATATTCTGGCACCCGCGCGGGATATGAAGCTCGGATGAGTCTAGCAAGTGTTTATTTTGATCACGGTCGGGCGGCTCAAGCACTTCCATTATTAACGGAAGCAATTGACGCGGCGCCCAGCGGATTTGAGAAGGCCCTGGCACTTTCGGCCCTGGGTTATTCCCAAGAAAATTTAGGAAAATATGCCGAAGCTTTATTGGCCTTTGAAAAGGCTTTGAATATCGGTGAGGCAGGGATTAAGGGCGATCTGTTACTGGCGATTGCCCGGTGCCATGAAGCACTCCATGATACGCCTAAAGCACGGAGCACCTATGACCGAATTCTCGCGGAACTTCCTAATACCGATGCCGCCAAAACTGCTGAAACCCTTAAGACTCAGCTGTAAGCCCTTGTTTAAACCTTTCCGTTTTTCTTATCTTTTCTTCCTTGGCCGCCTCCTTTTTGTCAGCGGACTGGCTATGGTCGCTGGCGTGGCTTGCACCGGGCGCAATATTCACTCAGACCTTAAAGATAACCCCCAGGTTTTAGTGCGCAAATGGACGCTCCAAACTCATCCTGCTTTTGAAGCTGGAGACCGAGGAAGTGGCGAATACTCCAACCCTGTCCTCGTTGAAAACACCTTGGTTTTTGGAAGTCGGAGCGTCGGGTTAATCGCGCTTTACCCCAATCTCAATCAGCAGCGCTGGGTATTGCCCATCAAGGGCGGAGTGATCAGTGAGCTCACCATTGACAAAGGGGCCATTTATTTTGGTGGGGGCGATGGATTTTTATATTCGGTGAATCTCGAAAACGGCCGAGTCAATTGGCGTTACGACTTGCGCAACACCTTAGTATCGCGCCCCGTGGTGAGCGGTGGTCGAGTTTTTCTGACCACGACGGATGACACCATTTATTCATTCGATGCGGGCACTGGAAAATGGCTTTGGCATTATCGTCGCCGTTCTGCTCAAAGTTCGTCGATTTTAGGGGCTTCTTCGCCGCTGGTGGACGGAAACGAAGTCATCGCGGGCTTAAGTGATGGATTTTTGATTGCACTGTCCCTCCAAGATGGTCAGCTCAAATGGGAACGCAAACTCCATACGGGATCTAAGTTTACGGACGTCGATGCCCACCCCGAACTTGAGAACGGACTCATTTACATCCCTTCTTACGATGGCGCTCTCTATGCACTCAAACGTCAAGGCGGCGACATCGTCTGGCGTTTTGATGCTGGAGGCAGCAAGCGAGTTGTGCTCGAGGATACTCATTTGTATCTCCCTTCCAGTGACGGGACGATTTATTCCCTCCAGAAAAACAATGCCAAAATTCTGTGGAAATTTGAGCTCGACAAAGGGGTTCCAACTCAGCTTTTGGTGACCGATCGGTATGTGATCGTGGGGTCCAGTTTTCAATATCTTTATGTGATCGACAAAAATACCGGTAAGGGGATTTATCGCTTCAATGTGGGGTACGATTCCGGATTTTCAGGTTCACCCGCTTATGATGCCGTCAACGGGCGACTTTATTTTCTCTCTCAGGCCGGCAATCTTTATACCTTTCAACTTCGAAAGCCGCCTCGCAAGTCCTTTGCTCACGGACAAACTGATCCTTATCTGTTTTGAGAATTTGGCCCAGTAATTGCTTTTCCGCTGCGAATGTTCAAGAATGACTCTGCTTTTAAAAGTACCGCATTTCTATTGGGAGTCCTACTTTTGGCTGTTCATCCGAATATCGGTCATGCCTTCGTTCCTTGGGCCACATCGGTTCATGAACTGATGATTGACCTCGCTTTTCCGAGTGAGTCGTTTTTGTGTCTTGCCCGAATGAAGCAGGGGAGCCGTGAGGTGGATGGACATCAAGGTTCTTCCGAGGCCTATATGCACGCCATGCGCAGCAGCCCAGATCAAAGCGACGCACAGGCCTCAACGCTGAGCTGGGACTTTATCGATCAACATTTTGTCAATGCCCGTATTTTCGCACGGGCCTCAGAGGCGCAAAGTTGCCTCGAGAGGGGAATGGCACTCCATCCAGTCATGGATGCGACATCACCCGCTCACCGAGGAAATCAGGTGTGGCAACCTTTTAAAAACCCGCTTGAACTTTTTAGGCATGGAGATTGGGTGAGTCGCCTGAATCGGTTTCTCCCCATACCGATCCCTAGTTCTGAAGAAGATTTTATTTACTTAGATGATCACCCCTGGCTATTAACCCAAACCGCCGAATTGATTCGTATCGTGGACGAAGTTGAAATGAGCCTGCCGGTTGAGGAGCCACTCCCATGATTCGGATTCTTCACACCGCGGACTGGCAAATGGGACTTCGTGCAAGCCACGTGGCACGGGTGAGTGATCGGGTTCGACAAGCGAGACTCAATGCGGCTCAGAAGGTGGTAAAAAAGGCGAACGATGAACGCGTGGATGCTTTGATTTTAGCGGGAGATATCTTTGAGGATAATCATGTTGAAAACGGTCTAGTCTACGATACCGTGCGAATCCTTTCAACCTCGCAAGTCCCCGTGTATGTTCTTCCAGGAAATCATGATCCGCTATCGCAAGACTCGGTTTATCGACGAAACGCTTGGCGAGAAAAACCAGCCCACGTTCATTTGCTAGAAACCCATGATTTCGTTGAAATTGCGGGTGGCCAAGCGCTCCTGTTGCCCGCGCCGCTCACGCTCAAAAAGTCTGAACTGGATCCGCTTCAATCTTTACAACTGCCCGAAAATGGCGCTTCCGGAATCTGGATTGGCGTCGCTCATGGTTCACTGAAAATCGAAGGTAAGTACGGACGCGATGATTTTCCGATCGCTTTGGACTCGGCTGAACGATTGGGTCTGAGCTATCTTGCTCTGGGCCATTGGCATGGCCGTTATATTCATGGCGATCGTACCGCCTATTCTGGGACTTTTGAAACCACCAAATTTGGCGAAAGCAACTCAGGACTAGCGTTGATGGTTGAGATCACCGCTGGCGCCCCTCGAATTACCGAGTTTCGCAGTGGTGATTTAATTTGGTTGTCCCATGAGCTGAATCTAGGACATTTGGAAAAAGTGACCGAACTCGAAGTCGCGCGACTTCGCCAAGAGTTGATTTATTATACTGAAGTTCGACAATCTGTGCTTTTACGCGTGAGGACCACGGGTGAGTGTACACCCGACAGTCAGATTTTACTCCGACGTCTCGAAGAGGAATGGAACTCCCAGTTTTTATACTTCGAGTTGGAACGAAAAGATCTGTCATCCAACGAAATTCAAGGTCGAATTCAAGAAGTTGCGTCTAAAAACCCCTTCATCGCAAGCTTACTAGAAAGTCTCTGGAACCCTTCGTCTTCGATGACTCAAGAGACAGAACAGCTCGAAGCCGCGCGACGAATGCTGACGGAGCTTTTGGTTGAACCATGATTTTAAAGAGGCTTGAAATCGAAGGCTACAAGGTTTTACGCAATCGAGTGGAACTCAAAAACCTCGGCTTGGGAGTTTACCTCATTCACGGGCCCAATGAGACGGGCAAATCAACCTTAATTTCGGCGCTTTCGCGCGCTTTTTTTGATCGTTATAATACTCAGGATCAGCAAATCAAAGACCTCCGACCTTGGGGGACCGATCTTGCGCCGCAGATTACGGTAGAGTTTGAGACGTTTGGCAAGGTGTATCGACTTGAAAAAAGATTTTTAGACCAACAAACAAGTGCTCTTTCCGAATGGAATGGGTCACGTTTTGAGCGAATCGCTGATTCGGTCAAAGCCGATGATCGTGTGCGCTCATTTTGGCTGGGCTCGGTCTCGCGAAGTGGCGCTTCGAATCTGAGTAATTGGGGATTAGCCCGGCTTTTGTGGATGCCACAGGTTTTGACTGAACGGGCGCTGCCCGATTTGGATGAGACACTCAGGCAACATATTCTAGGAATTCTAGGATCAGGGGTTTTGAATGATGAAGAGCAACGACTCATCAAAAAAATCGATCAAGCCTATGAAGCTTTTTACACGGTAGCCAAAGCCGGCGAAAAAAAGGGCGGCCCGCTTGCCGAGGCTCGAGACCGCTTGACCCGCGCCGAGCAGGATTTCGCGCTGTGGAAGGGAAAATGGGACGAGGTTTCAGGATGGAATGAGCTTGCGGCCCAGGCCATGAGTCGGTTGGAGACTTTTGAAAAACGGCGAAAGCAGTTGGATGGCGAACTCGCGGACCTGAATCATCGTTCCCGCGAGGAAATTGAACTTGAGAACTTGTTGAAGGTAAAAGAGCAGCAAAAACTTCTATCTCAAGCTCGTACGCAGTCCTTGACCCAAACGACTTTGGAGTTGGGGAATTTTGCACGTCAATTCCAGCTCAGTACCGAAAAACAAAATGAACTTTTGCCTCAAATTCAGGCGCAGGAGCGAGAACTCGCGGTATTAGAAATTCTACAAGAGAGACAGGGTTTGGCCTTGTTGGTGGAAAATCTCACTAAAATTGAAACCGACCTACTGGCCAAGCGCGAAGAACATGCCCGACGAAAACGCCCGAGAGAACAAGATTTTCAAGAGGCGCGGTCGCTGGCTCTCGGTGTTCAACGACTGCGGGAGCGTATGGCCGGTATGGGCTTTGAGTTGCGGTTTTTGCCCGATCTGGCGCCGCTGACAGTGGAGTGGCAAACGTCCGAAAAAACTCAAAAAGAACAAGTTCCGCATGAAGGCAGGGTGTTTCAAAGTCTCGATTCAGGGGAATTGAGGATTCCCTCCGTAGGCCGGATCTTGGTCCAAAGCCGGGCTAAGGGGACCCAGAGCGAAACTGAAACCCAGCTTCTGAGGGTTCAGCTGGCAAATGATGAGATGCAATTGACGTCCAAGTTGGCTCGCTTTGAGGTCCAGAGTATCGAAGAACTTCAGGACCTTCGCATGGCAACGGTCGAAATTGAGACCTCCGGCCAAGCACTCAGAGCCGCATTGAATGCGGCTTTGCAATCGAGGTTTGCGTCCACCCAGGCCGCACGGAGCGAACTTGCGCGTCTGGATGCGGTGATTGAGGGAAGACTGAACGACGAGTCCAAAGACGTTGGCGTGCGCATTCAGGTGCTTCGCAAGCGATTGGCTGAATCTCGCGCACAGTTCGAGGGGGCCAAGCAAAAGGCTGAGCTTTTGCAATCTCAGCTTCAAGCAAAGCAGGTAGATTTTGGATCCCGTCAAGACCTTGAAAAAGAACTAGGTACTTGGGTGCTTTCAAAGAATTCATTAGAACAGGAATGCGCGGCGCTGGCATCACGATTACCACCTCCCCAGCAAAGGGCTTCGGTGCTTTTCACCTTGCTTTCGCGGCAACGTGCGGACGCGCTCCAAAAAGAGGAGGCCGCGCGGAAGGAATTTAACCAGACCTCGGCACTTTTGGATCACGCTCAAGCAGAGGGATATTACTCAAAGTTTGTCACGGCCGAAGAGCAGCGTGCGCTCGCGGAAGATCATTTGAAGCACCAAATATCAGAGGCGCAGGGCATAAAACTTTTAAGAACACTGGTTCATAGCAAGCGAGATCAGATGAATGGAGACTTGCTGCGGCCCGTAGAAAAAGAGCTTTTAGAGATCTTTGAACGAATTCGTGGCCAAGAAGGGGTTGTTTCACTGGATCTTGCTTTGGATTCAGATTTGCGCACTCTCAAAGCTCGTGGGAGTTCATCAGCGTTTGATGTGCTTTCGTTGGGGACGCAGGAACAATTGCTCATGTCCTTTAGGCTCGCATTTGCCAAGCTCCTCAGGCACGAAGCTCAGTTGGTTATTTTAGATGATCCTTTGGTCAATGCCGATCTCGGCAGGCAGCAACGGGCTCTTAAGGTCATAAAAGACGCATCCAAAAATCTCCAGATCTTGATCTTGACCGCCAGGCCCCAGGACTACCGAAGTATTGCTACCTATGAATATGACTTAGCTGGGATTTGCCGATCAGATGCAAAACAGATCATTTAGGAGTAGAATTGAATCATGCAGATTCAGGTTCTTTGCCCCCAATGTAATGCTCCCTGTGCCAATGATGTGGACGTTCAGGAGAACCCGGGCAATGCGCCTTTGCCTAGCTTCAAGGTTAATTTGAAGTGCGATCAATGTGGGGTGCTGCATCCGTTTCGATTGCAACAAATGGGGACGATGATTTTCGCCGTTTATGATCGGCCCAAGGGCCCCGCCGGGTGTTAATCCAGGGTCTGATAATGTATATTATGTTAACTGGGCTTGTGAGGAGTTGTTTCACGAAAGCAAACTTCCTGTTTTTACACAACTTCCGCCATCCATGGCTGTTGTGATTTTCGTGAAACAACTCCTCACAAGCCTCGTCCATGCGAAGGCAAAAAACCCAATAGAACCAGGATCCGGAGTTTATGCTATCCGGAGTTTATGCTATCCGGAGTTTATGATTCCATTAAAGTCGGCGATTTTGAAGTGCCGGTAATTCCTTGCGAATTCTTTTTAGCTCCTCAAAATCAAGTTCAGCCATAACCACTCCAGGACCCGCATTTTGTTCGGCAATAATACGCCCCCAAGGGTCGATGATTCTTGTATGTCCATGGGTCATTCGGCCGGAATGAGGCTGACCGGTTTGGGCGGGCGCGACGACAAAAACTTGGTTTTCGATGGCGCGCGCTCGAGTCAAGACATCCCAATGGGCTTTGCCGGTAACGGCCGTAAAGGCCGAAGGTATAAAGACGACCTGGGCCTCGTTTTCAACAAGCGTTCGATAAAGCTCCGGAAATCTCAGGTCGTAACAAATCGAAAGTCCAACGCGCCCCCAAGGGGTTTCGGCGACGACTGGCGTCTTACCTGGCACGGTAGTGTCGGATTCTCGATAAACGCGGTCCGCCGAAAGTGCGACATCAAATAAGTGGATCTTGTCGTAACGAGCGACAATTTCGCCATCACTCGAAACTAAAAGGCTGGTATTGGTGATGCGCTCCCTACCCTTGGCTTTGCCTGATTTCTTACTTTTGAGTGAAATACTGCCACCCAAAATCCAAAGATCAAACTCCGCTGCCCATTCCTGGAGGGTTTCGACAGTCGGGCCCTTGAGGGTTTCTGCTTGCTCGAATACTTGGGCGACATCATCCGTGAGCAGACTGAAGTTTTCAGGGAAAGCGACCATTTCAGCCCCTCGGTCCAGGGCTTGGAGCATGAGTTCGCGGGCAACGGCTAAGTTGGCGGATTTATCGGGGGTTGAGGTCATTTGAATGGCAGCGATTTTCATCAAGCGGGTCCCTTTGCGTAGATTTTCTGTATGCTAGCTTATAACGAAAAAGTTTTTTTGAAGGCTTCGATCACTTTGGTTGAGTCGTTTGAACCCAAATGGCCCACGCGCTCAAGTAGAAGTCCATTATCCAAAGTGAACGCTTTTATTCTGATGACACAATCTTTATTCAGGCCGGCTTCGGCAAGACTAGAAACTGGAACATCGCAAAGCCACTGACTCTTAAGAGCGCTCGTAATCATAAAAAGGATGCTGCTTTCATTGGCTTTATTAAAACTCTTGCTTGAAACGACTACTGCTTTTCTTTTTTTCAACTTGGGCAAATCACTAAATGGAAAAGGGACAACGACTACGTCAAACTGCTCACAAATCATCGTCTTCGGTTCCTTTCCATTCAGATAACGTAGATTCGATCGCGCGGGACCATTCCATATCCACTTTTTCGAGTTTCCGAATGCGGACTACATTTTCTGACTCAACCTCATAAAAGAGCAAATCGCCCTCATGAAGTGCCAGCGACTTTCTAATCTCAGACGGTATGGTGGTTTGCCCTTTGGCAGTAAGGCGGCTAGTGAGGGGTTTCATAAATCCTTACCTCCTTACATGTAAGGATAAGCTACCGAACTTCTAGGGTCAACATTAACGCACCATTACTTGCGGCGCCGCAACCGACTTGTTTGATTTTACTGGTTTTATTATAAGTTGACTAAATTAGTACATTTATCTCATAATCAATAATATCACCCGTGTGAGGTGGGCGTGTTCGTTTTGTGGGGTGTCAGATGGTCAAAGACCTCTTTTTCAAACTCAGTCTCAATCTGATCCTGGTGATTTCGGCCGGGTTTTTGGGATCTTTGTCTGCTCGGGCGGCTGAGCCCAGTTCTGCGATCCAAGACCCCTCCTCGCCTCAGGTTCAGGTGTCTACGGCAGGTGGGGTCACTGGTGGATCAGTGGCCAAGAACCCGTGGTATGACCCCAACGATCCCATGTGCAAACAGGGCTGCACTTATGACAAGGCGAATGAAGGTCTCCTGCTTTTGGCCAAATATACGGCGACTAAATACGAGGATGTCAAACAGGCCATGAACAGCGCCAACCCGAATCAAAAAGATGAAGCACTCAAGGCCATGGGCGATTTTTGCAGAAATACCACGGACCCCACGAACTGTTGGCCTCGCTACTCGCGTTACACTTTACTGTATTTGAACCAAATTCGCCTCAGGGTCACTGAAAACGAAACAGCCCATGCTCAGCTTAACAGTAAAAGAGTTGAAAAAGGTCCCGGCGCAAAAACCTGGGGTGATGACATCCCAGAAATCGAAACAAAAAAGCCAGAGGGGTATTCTCCCAAGCCAAAACTCCCTAATTTCCCCACCTACAATGAGCTGATCGTTATTCGCAAAGAACAGATCAAAACGCAAAATAGAATGAGCGCCGGGATTACACCTCAGTTTGCAGAATGGCTTAAAAGCTATCCCACAAGCCCGAGTGAAGATGATTTTGTTCGCACAAAAGAGATTTTGCGAGATCCCGGCAGGCCTGAAGCGGGAACGTTCACTGTGGTGATGACTGGCCCTGATGGAAAAATAGTTCGGGACAAAGCGAAATTTGCTTTAGCCAAGAAAGCCTACGATGAGGAAGCAAAACGTTTTAATTTAGAAGATGGCGAAAAATTACTGACGGATGACAGAGATAAGATGGCCCAATCCTTCAAAACAGTTCCGCCCAAACTGAAGCCAGCGGATCCAATCAACCTCGACAGCATTAGTAAAACGAGTTTTATCGAAAATCGTTTTGAGCTCGTGGATGAAATAAATAGTGACACTAACGTTAAAAACAAGGGCAAAGGCAAGGCCCTAAAAAATGCGTCATCAGGATCCAACCGTGTCCCGACCAGCCAGAGCGTTCAACATACAGGAAATGAACTCATCATTCCGCCAAAACAGCAAAACCCCAATGAGACGATCGATCGGTCGTCATCCCTCGATAACGCCGATGCTGAAGGCTATATCATCAGAGCAATGCGCGAGGACGTAGGAGGGGAGCCCTCTCAGCCAGTCATCCCACCCGACGACCACTAATCTCTCCCCTACTCTTTCAACTCCATCATCAAGTTTGCCATCCCGAGCAGTTCTCGGGTAGGTCCTGAACCGTCATAAACGAGGCCATTAAAACGGCCCTCAAAGTCAGCTTCTCCAGGGACTTGAGCGCGAATGGAGTAGAGCTGACCCAAGCTGGTATACCCTTCTAAAGCGACACTAAAAGAGCCCCCTGCGCGTTTGCGAAATTGAATGTAGCGGTTCTTAGTGGTTTTGGAATTGACCCCGACTTCCATCAAGATGCAGCCGTGGCTGCCCAGCATTTTCGCAAAGTCCCCTTCAGTATGGGTATTCGAAAGTGCGGCAAAACTTCGATCCGCAGTGGGGATTTGAAGCTCCCCTATCTCAGCTAGTACATGAATTTTAGCAGGACAGGTCTCGCTTTCGACTTCGCGAACCAAGCCCGTTGGAACTTGACCGACGACAGCGGTTTTGCTCGCCGATCGAATCCAGTCGTTGTCAAAAAGGGTGGTGTAGTGTCGATTGACGTCCGCGCTCGAAATCACAACAGCGGCTTCGCGGTTATGATTGACCGAATTTTCATTCCAGTTAATCGAGCTGATGAGGGTACGCGCCCCATCGACTAATGCGCCCTTATTATGAATATAAGACACGCCCATCTGTCGGATATTTGCGATTCGAGCGCTCAAGTCGAGTTTTTCGCTTCGCGCCACTGAGGTCAAAAAGCTTACCGTGGTGTCATTACCGTGTTTTCCGGGATGATCGGGGTGGTCAAAAACGGTGTCATCATTCAGAAGAACTCGGACTTTGACGCCCCTTCTTGCTGCCACGACCACGGCATCTAAAAGAGGTGACTGACCACCGTCTTTTCCCCAGTCTGAAGCGAAAGTCATTTGCTGAATGTCCAGCGATTGCTTAGCACCATTAATCAGAGCCAAAAGCCCAGATAAACTTGAATCCGGTGAAGTCACCCGAGTGACGGTCTGAGCCTCTAAAGTGATGGGTTGATCCCAAGGGGCAAAGGGCGGCTCGAACGAGGCAAGAGCGATCCAATTCTCGCTATTCTGTACACTTGAGTCCCAAAGTCCATCCCAACTGCTTGGATCTACTTGACCCAAAGGACGGTCCTGGGTGAGGTCTAAGAGATCACCTGCATCCATACGTGCGTCATTTCGAAAGATCATCTGATAATCTTGGGCAATCTTTGCATCGTGAATGAAGACTTCCCAGCCGCGATTTCCTTGGGTGCCGGGTTCAGGGTTTCCGGTCGGTGAATAATTTTCAGACCCGATCAGCAGATGAGCTCCGTCGATCACAGCGTATTTGCCATGATCGTAGCGAAAACGACGTTTTCCACGCGCATGCGAAGTCATCTCATAGAAATGGTCATTCGTGCTGGCTGCGCGCATGGCTTGAGCAAGTTGAGACTGGATGCCGCGGCCTGCCGCAGAGACGCCTCCGACGGGCTGCCCCTCTTCAATGATCTCAACGTGAACACCTGCCCGAATTCGCTCCAAAAGGGCATCAGCGACGTCTGAGGAGCTCAGTTCGTAAATATTCAAGAGGAGATCGTGCTGCGCGCCTCGAATGGCCGAAACGGTAAGAGATAAAGTGGTGGTGGGAGCCTCAGAAACCTCGAGCTGAAAAGCTCGAGCGGGGCATGTAGAAAAGAAGCCGGCGAAGAGCACCATGCTCAAGGCACAGTTTTTTACGGCAGAGCATGATCTGCTCTGGTTACCTTGATTACCCATCTCTTCCCCCTGGTTAAGAATCCACGTTCGCGCGGAACACAGTCTTATGAGCGGACGACAAAATCAAGGAGGGGAATGGAATTTATTACGAGGTGGGATAAGTGGGTGTTTTTACAGAAGCGTTGACGACGCGCAATGCGTAAAGTCATGCATGACACAGGGTTGTTACCGACGCATTCATAAATTTTGAGAAACCACCGATACTGGATGAAGGAGACTTTAAGAATGCGAAACATTGTGTGGGTCATGCTCGGGAGTTCTTTGCTGATCAGTGTAACGGGCTGTAAGCTCGGCGGTGGCGGCGATGCGGCCCCTGTTGCCGCGGCGGCAGCTCCGACGCCTAGTGCTTCGGCGAGTGCGACGCCTACTCCTACGCCAACACCCACGGATTCACCGACGCCAACTCCGACGCCCACGCTTTCGTTTTCGGGAGTAGAAGCGGCGAGCGCGGTCACTTCAACAACAGTCACGCTTTCGTTTGTGGCGGCCACCTCTGCCCAAGAACTACGCGCCTATTGCTCGGCCAGGGGTGCGCCGTTCACGCTCGCGCAGACCGGAATTTCGGCGGCGGCCAC
>JBBCAW010000039.1:0-55376 GCA_051382295.1 Bdellovibrionota bacterium FG-1
GTGCGAGCGTGTGTTTTGAGTACTCGCCGCTCGCGGCCACAGCGGCATTCACGACTATCCGGCTCAAACCTGACCATGGGGACGGCTGGAAATAGCTGTTTCATCGTCAATTTCAACTGCAATCGCTTCAGTTCACGGCATAACAGTTCGACTACCGAGAACGTGGAGTTTTTTTTACACTGATGCCGTAGCGACCAAATACGTAATTTACTTGTTCGATGGTACTGATTACTCCCTGTTGCGCTAATCGGTCCTGAATTTCTTTTGCCGAGACCTGCAAGGCTCGATCGCGAATGACTTCCGCCAAAACGTAAATCACAAGCAATGGCATTATCGAGTTCTCAATTGCAGAGACTTGTTGATCAGCGCTCCGACGTCTTTCACGCTGCTTGCGCCCGAGTTGTTCATCAGCGTGAATATAGAGATAAGATTTGCCTTCACTCAGGGGTTCCCTGCCGATCCTTTTGAGGTGAACCAAATCTAGCAACACGTTGTGAACGCGGACGCGAAATAGGCTTTTCAATTCCTCATGGGTATAACCGGAATTCGATTCGCTCACGATGCGATGAACAGCGTCTTTCAGAGTACCGCAACTGGAGAATCCGATTTCTCCTGAAAACCATAACCCTTCCGCATCAAAAGACGGAATATTGGGCAGAGTAAAGTACCTTCCTGCGTGCGTGAAACTCGACAGGTGCATGATCGCCGATAAGTCACGAAAAACGCTGCATCGAGAACGGCCATTCAGGCTAGCGCGAAGAGTTTGAATGTTTACTACACGCTGTTTGTTTATTATTTTTATGATGGTTTTGGTGTAGTTCATGATTTTGCTCCTATTGGGACTAATTAACAGATTTTAGTCCTAATAGGATCAGAACTGCCAGAACTTTTCACCCCCCTCCATACGGTATGTCGCACTTCGTAAATTGTACTCTTAAAGGTACAAATATATCATCTCCAAACTGGTCCTTTACTCTAGTAAATCAGAGGTAACTCCATAAATCTAAACAAGAAAACTAATTATTCCTGGAATTTTTCTTCAATCTAGAAATTCTCATTCAGTCACGCCAACTTAAGACGCCTTTGACCTAGGCAAAGGGACCAGTTTTAAGAATAGCTATTCCAATAAAACGCCTATCCTGATACAATACTACTGTGAGTCCAAAGCTAGAACGAACTCTTTTGACCGATGGAAGCTACATTGACGTTGCAATCGATCGAATAAAACCAGACCAGTGGCGTTCCCATGGAATTCGTTATCGTTTGGCTTGGATAAAAAATGGAAAATGTAGGGTGTTATTCGACAATCATCACGGCAAACAGGACCACTTTCACGTTGAAGATGAAGAGTTTCCCTATCATTTTGTCACCGAAGAGCAACTTGCGAAAGATTTTGCCGAAGAGATTAAAAAGCTAGGAGGTCCAGAGTGAAAGTTCGTAAATTCAAAATTAAAATTTCAAAATCACGAGAATCGGGCATCAAAGAAGCAATGCAGGGTTTTGTCCACACCTGGAAACTTGCTGAGAATAATCAACTGAGTGAAAATCCCTACGATTTGATCCTGACATTCCCGGACCTATCTGGCCTCGCAAAAATATTCAGCCCTGAACGAATACGCCTCATTATGACGGTTCGCGACCGAAAACCGGAAAGCATTTATCAACTTGCGAAACTCCTCGACCGTACGGCGGGAAATGTCAAAAAAGATGTGGATGAACTTGCGGAACTTGGAATTCTAGAGTTAAAAAAGAAACGCACAAAAATCCAAGGTCGCGAAGCTGTCCAACCGGAATACAACTGGGACGGGTTCGACATTGCGGTTTGAGCTGCTAAATAACTCGAGATTACCCCTCCCCCAAAAACCCCTTTTTCACCGCCCGCGTCGGCTTAGGCCCGAGCGCTAATACGCTACGTTCATCGCCCTTCAAGAGCTTTCGCGCCACGCGCCGAACGTCCTCAGGCGTCACCTCATCAATCAGTCGACACACCTCACTGGGCGAAACATATTGCCCCAAAAACATTTCGTTTCGCGCGATGCTAGACATTCGGGATTCAACATCGTCCGAAGCAATGAGAATCGAGCCCTTGAGATTATCTTGAATGGTCTTGAGCTCCTCTTTTGATAAAAGCTCGCGTTTCAATTTGTCAGCACTCTCCTCGATCAATTGAAGACAAAGTAAAACCTGATTCATCCCAGTGGCGACATAAACCGAAAAAACACCGCAATCGACCATGGGTGAAAAAGTCGAATAGACCGTATAAGCCAAGCCTTTTTTTTCTCGAATTTCCTGAAACAATGACGAACTCATCCCACCGCCCAGATAAATGTTCAGCAAAAAAGCGGCAAAACGATCCCGCGATGAAATCGGCGGACCCGCCACCCCCCAAATCAAATGCACTTGATCGAGCTGAGATTCGATCCACCAAGACCCGTTTTTAACTTCGGGAGGCTGTTGCTTGAACTCAGCTAAGACCCGTTTAGCGGGAGAAGACTTTCCCATCGCCACAAGGGGCTGCTTGCCCTTACGGATCAATGGCCTTCCTGGCCATTTTTTTCGGACAAAAGGCTTAAATAACTTCACGAGTTCCGAATGTTCGACATCACCCGCAACGGCTACTGTGATCCGATCGGGGCGGTAGTTTTTCTTAAAGAACCGCACTAACTCGCCTCGGGTCAAACGACGAATCCGACTTTCTTTTCCAAGGATCGGACGCCCCAGCGGATGCCCGGGAAAAATACGTTCAAAGAAGAGATCATGAGCCATCTCCTCCGGCGACTCCTCAACCATGGCGATCTCTTGCAAAATCACCTTACGTTCGCGCTCAAACTCTTCCGCCGAGAAATCAGAATTGAGTAATACATCCGTCAGGATATCGACCCCGAGGCGAATATCTCGCCCCAAAAGCAGAATGTGAAAACAGGTATCTTCACGCGCGGTAAAAGCGTTAAAATCCCCTCCCACCCGGTCAATCTCGCGGGCAATGTCCAGCGGGGTTCGTCGTGAGGTTCCCTTAAACAGCATGTGTTCGATAAAATGACAAATCCCGCCCTCATGCGACGCTTCATGACGCGTACCTGTATTGACCCAAACCCCGATCGAAAGGCTTCTGAAACCGGTCTGTCGCTCGGACAGGAGCGTTAAACCATTAGAAAAGACGGTTTTTTTAAAAGGAGGGGATTGAGCGCGCATACTGCTAGCGTATCCTGACCCTCCAAAAATCTCCTGCTAAAAAAAAGTGTTTCTACATTCAAATCATTATACAACCAGAAACCAAATGAAGCGGAAATCAGGCAAAAAAGCTGCCTCAAAATCACGGATTCCCGAGGTTTTACCGGCCGAGGACTCCCCAGAGACCCTCGACCTTTCTGACAATAACGATGAGGAAGAGGATACAGAAGTCGCGGAAGACGCCGAACCCTCTGAAGAAGAGGTCGCCAGCAGTCTGCCCGCGACCCGCAACCGGACCGCCCTCCCCATTGAAATAACCGAATCTGAGGTTTCAGCGATTTCACCGACTGATCCCCTCCGACGGTACTTAGACGAAATCCGGCGATACCCCCTTTTGGACGCCCAAGACGAATTCGCGCTAGTGGCGCAACTCCGCAATACAGGCGATATGGACGCGGCTCGACGCTTGGTTCAAGCTAATTTGCGACTTGTCGTCAAGATCGCCATGGAGTACCGATCGATCTATTCCAACCTCTTAGACCTCATCCAAGAAGGCAATATCGGCCTCATGAAAGCGGTTTCTAAGTTCGATCCAACCAAAGGGGCGCGGCTCGGCTATTACTCGTCGTGGTGGATTCGATCTTATATTCTTAAATACCTGCTCGACAATTTTAGACTGGTCAAAATCGGCACCACTCAGGCCCAGAAAAAACTCTTTTACCATTTAATGCGCGAAAAAGAGCGCCTCGAGGCCCAAGGACTACTGGCAGGGCCTAAATTATTAGCTGAAAAGCTGAACGTTCGCGAAAAAGACGTCATTGAAATGGAACAACGACTTTCGGGGCGAGGGGTCGAAATGTCGATCGACACCCCAGTCAATTCCTCGGAAGAAGGGGGCGCCACTCACCGGGACCTCCTTCAGGACCCCCACGAGGCGACCGACGAGATTCTTGCCCGCAACCAGATCCTCGATTTACTTAAGTCCAAGCTCCCCGCCTTTGAAAAGCAACTCAACGAAAAGGAACTTCGAATCCTCAAAGACCGACTTCTGGCGGAAGAACCTAAGACATTACAAGAGGTTGCAGACTTGTACGGCCTCACTCGTGAGCGAGCCCGGCAAATCGAAGCGAAGGTCTTGATCAAACTCAGGGAGTTCCTCGCTCCTTCGCTACGATAAATCCGCTTTACGTCGGCTTTTTGTCATGTTAGTTCCTTTGCGTACAATACGGAATGAACTTTATATTAGCATTAAGGCATTGATTTGATTGATTTTTCAATTCATGCCTGTTCAATAGTCAGAGACGTTAGGAAACATCTAATGGCAGGAAATACCGCTCTTAAAGAAAAAAAAGCATCCATCATGACGAAGTTTGGCCGTACGGCCAACGACACCGGTTCGCCGGAAGTCCAGGTTGCTCTTCTTACGAATCATATCAACGAGCTGAATATACATTTTGCTTCTCACAAAAAAGATCACCACTCACGTCAGGGTCTTTTGAAAATGGTTGGGCTTCGTAGAAGCCTACTCAACTATCTGAGAGCTTCGGACCCGAAGCGCTACACTCAGCTCATCACCAGTCTTGAGCTCAGAAAGTAACAGATTTTTTATCCGAAGTTTGACCTTGTCCCTAGTGGCCCTCAATTGGGCACACAGGGCACTCGTGTGTCGTGTGCATTCGCGCGCTCACACTCATCCCGGGCTTTGCCCGGAACCCTAGGAGGGTGTTTATGATTCATCGTGTATCGTGTGAGATGGGCGGCAAGACGCTGACCATCGAAACTGGAAAAATGGCACGCCAAGCAGACGGTTCAGTCCTTGTCAGCTACGGCGACACTCGTGTGCTAGCGACCGTTTGCTGCGCTAAGGAGCCTCGTGTGGGTGCGGATTTTTTTCCGCTCACCGTCGAATTTGCTGAAAAATGGTATGCTGCTGGAAAAATTCCTGGCAGCTTTCACAAACGTGAAGGACGGCCCACTTCCGATGGCACCTTGTCGGCGCGCTTAATTGACCGCCCCATCCGCCCTCTTTTCCCTGAAGGATTTTATTACGACACCCAAGTCGTCGCGACGATCTTGTCGGTCGACCCTGAAGCCGATATCGATGTAGCCGCTTCAATCGGCGCCTCGGCTGCCCTCCATATTTCAGACATCCCTTTTAACGGCCCGACCGCGGGTTGCCGCATGGGACGTGTGGGCGGTCAATATGTCGTCAATCCGACCTGGTCGCAAATCGACAAGGGCGAAACCGACATGGAAATCATGATCACGGGCACTAAAAACGCGATCATGATGGTGGAAGGCGGAGCTCGGGAAATCCCTGAAGCAGACATTTTGGAAGCAATTGTCCGTGGCCACCAAGAAATTCAAAAAGTCGTCAGCGTGATCGAAGAACTGCGCAAACTGTGCGGCAAACCTAAGCGTGAATTTACGCCGGCAGCCGTGGCCGCTGATATCAAATCACAAGTAGAAAAACAGGCCAAAGCAACGCTTGAAAAGGCCCTACGCACTAAGGAAAAGCACGAGCGTTACGGCATGACTAAAGCCGCCCGCAAGGCGACTGTCGAAACCATCGTGACCGACGCCGTTAAAGCCAAGGATGCCGCCGCCGCCGCGAAGCTCACAGACGATGTAAAAAGCGCCTTTGACCTTCTTCAATACAACCTCATGCGCGAAATGATCCTCACCGACAAAATCCGCATTGATGGTCGCAATATGACGACCGTTCGTCCAATTACAGTTGAAGCCGGCATTCTTCCTCGCACCCACGGCAGCGCCTTGTTTACTCGCGGCGAAACGCAAGTTTTAGCGGCAGTCACGCTGGGCACTTCGGATGACGAACAGATCATCGATACCATGTTCCAAAACTCGATGCGTAAGTTCATGCTCCATTATAATTTCCCACCGTTTTCGGTGGGCGAAACGGGCCGCATGGGTGGCCAGAGCCGCCGCGAAATCGGCCATGGTGCCTTAGCAGAACGCTCCATCAAAGCCATGATGCCTTCCTTCGAAAAATTCCCGTACACGGTTCGCATCGTTTGCGAAACGCTGGAATCCAATGGATCATCCTCGATGGGTTCGGTGTGCAGCACCTCGATGGCATTGATGGATGCGGGCGTGCCTTATCCAAAACCAGTGGCCGGTATCGCCATGGGGCTGATTAAAGAAGGCACTCGCACTGCGGTTCTCACTGACATTCTTGGCGATGAAGATCACCTCGGCGACATGGACTTCAAGGTGGCCGGAACCAAAGACGGGATCACGGGCATCCAGATGGACATCAAAATTGAAGGCATCGACGAGCAGATCATGCGTACTGCATTGACTCAAGCTCGCGAAGGTCGTCTTCATATCCTCGGCGAAATGTCCAAAGCGATCGAAGCCCCTAAAACCGAAATGTCGAAATTTGCTCCTCGCATCACGACCATTACTGTTCCAGTGGACAAGATTCGCGAAGTCATCGGCTCGGGCGGCAAAGTCATTAAAGACATCGTTGCGCAAACAGGATGCAAAATCGATATCAACGACGATGGCAAAATCAATATTGCCACCAATGATGCCGCGGCTGCTCAAAAGGCCATCGACATCATCCGGGGTATCATTCAAGAAGTGGAAGTCGGCAAGGTCTATAAAGGAATCGTCAAAAAGGTGGTCGAATTCGGCGCCTTTGTTGGCGTCCTCCCGAACCAAGATGGTCTCTTGCACATCTCTGAAATTGCCTATGAGCGCGTGAATGTAGTCACGGACTACATCAAAGAAGGCGATGAAATTGAAGTCAAGGTCATCGAAGTCGACAAATCCGGAAAAATCCGTTTGTCACGAAAAGCCCTTCTTCCTCCTCCAGCAGGCGGAGTGCCTCCCCGCGAAGGCGGTGGTGGCGACCGAGGCGGCGATCGGGGGCCACGGGGTCCTCGCGGACCGGGTGGCCCAGGTGGCGACCGAGGCCATCGCTAATATATGAGTCGGTAAAGGTGTCGGGGTCGGCCTGCGCGCGCGGATCCCCTCACTTTTACCGGAAACTCCTATGAGTGGGAACGAGGAAACCTCGGTGGTTTGTACGCGCCGTCTCAAAACATCGTCCAACTCAGAAACATCCCCACAGAAGTCGAGGCTAAGCTAATTTTTCCGCCAGTCGCCACTGTCAGGTAGGGATTGATGTTCACGCTTGGCGTTACGTCCCATGAAAACCCGGGCTCCAAATCCGTCCCATCATTATTCCATTGGCGAAAACTCTGTCCATGCGCGTGACTGGCTCCCATCTCATAAAGAGCGCTCAACGCAAAACGCGGGGTCCATTGGTAAATAATTTCTGGTCCAAGATAGACCTCCCCATCATTCCCTTCGCCACGACGACCAAAATAGTTATAACGAGCTGATGAACGCAGCGCCACCATCACTCGACTTTGGGCAATTTCCCAACTCAGGTAATTGAAGCTTTGAAAACCAGTAATCATGTCGGACTCTCGGGAAGGCGCGGTCGCGCCAAAATGCACCCGCGCATCACCATACCAATTCACGCCTTCCTGGGTATGAATAAGAGCGGCATGAGAAATCCGCACACTAGGATCCATCATAACGACTTGTTGCCCTAATACGGGGCGATATTGCCAATACACGGACCCCGTAGCCACAATTTCGTCAGTTAAGCCATAACCGAGGTTCAAGAAATTCTTCATAAAAACAGGGCGATTTGGATCCGGAACACCGGAAGAATCCGGTTGATAACTGGACGGGATTTTAATCGATGGACCGTAAAAAACACCTGAGTAACTCAGCGAAAATCGACTCAGGAGATCATTGTCTACCTCCTCGCTTGACGAGACGCTCTGCTCTTGTTGAATATCTCGAATATCTTGGACAATGATCTCCTCAGCTTGAGCGCTGCGCACGACCTTCATCCCCAAGACCTCGACAACCATCAGCACCAGAAGTACAAACCTCGTTCGCATCAGATTGCCCCTCACTTTTCACATCCGACTAAGCAAACACTGTGCTAAAAATGCACAAAGGTTGGGCAAGATGAATTTCTACTCCTGGTTGATCCTTTTTTTCATTTTAGGGACTGCACTCTTAGATACGACCGCGGACCTTCTCAACCTGCGGCATATGAGCCTAGAACTCCCAAATGAGTTCAAGGACATCTATGACTCAGAGAAATATCGAGTCTCTTTACAATACCAAAAAGAAAATATTCGGTTTGAAACCCTGAAGCAATGCATCTGGGTCCCCTTGACGCTGATCTTTATTTTTGCGGGTGGTTTTAACGCGGTCGACATTTTCGCCCGAAGCCTGGGACTTTCCTCCCTCGGCACCGGGTTGATCTTTGTCGGCGGAATTTCTTTACTTCGGTCGGTGGTGCAACTTCCTTTTTCAATTTTTCATACTTTTGTGATTGAAGAAAAATATGGTTTTAACCGGACTACGCCGCAGCTCTTTCTATCCGATCTAATCAAAGGGCTCGTTTTAAGCATCGTTTTAGGGGCTCCCGTTTTTGCCGGGATTCAATGGTTTTTTGAAAGCCAGGGCGCGGACGCCTGGTGGATCTCCTGGGCGGCGCTCACGGCTTTTCAGTTGGTTTTGGTGTTTTTGGCGCCCGTCATTTTGATGCCCCTCTTCAATCGCTTTTTGCCCCTGCCCGATGGCGCACTCAAGGACTCCATCAAAAATTATGCCCACTCGGCGCATTTTCAACTCCAGGGAATTTACACCATGGATGGCTCCAAGCGTTCCACCAAGGCCAACGCATTTTTCACGGGCTTTGGCCCTTTTAGGCGTCTCGTTCTTTTCGACACCTTAATTGAAAAACAAACCGCCGAAGAACTCACGGCCGTCATGGCCCATGAGGTCGGGCATTTTAAACGTGGCCACATTCTCAAATCCTTGGCACTCTCGATTGCCGTGTCAGCGGCGATGTTCTACGCGCTGGGGTGGGCTTTGGGCAATGGGCCACTTTTTGAAGCATTTCAAATGCAATACACCTCGGTATACGGCGGCTTGATCTTGGCCAGCTTTTTATACTCCCCGGCCTTTCAAGTGCTCTCCATCTTTACTCACTGGCTTTCGCGCCGCCACGAATTCGAAGCCGATCGGTTTGCGGCACAAACCTATGGCCATCCAGAATTTCTCGTGTCCGCCCTTAAGAAACTCAGCATCGATCATCTTTCAAATCTGACACCTCACCCTTTCAAGGTGTGGTTAGAATATACTCATCCCCCCATTCTCCAGCGGATTGCAGCACTCCGCAAAGGTACTTCCCCGTGACCTCTGCCACGACATCCGCCCTAACATCTGCGGCAAAGCTCATTCACTCGCTCAAAAACCTCCATGGGGTATTGATGACAGTTGAATCCTGCACCGGGGGCTTGATCGCGCAGAAAATCACCGCTATTTCCGGGGCCTCGGAGGTATTCTGGGGAAGCCTCGTCACCTATGACAACTCCGCCAAGCAAACCATCGCTCACGTCTCCCAAGACCTCCTGATCGAGAAAGGCGCGGTTTCACGCGAGACGGCCCAAGTTCTAGCCGAAAACGGCCTAACGCTTCTTGCCCACTCGTTGTCCAAAAAATCCGACCTGATGGGCTGCCCCGCTCAACCGGCGTTTCAGCTCTGCGTTTCAACCACTGGAATTGCTGGCCCGAGCGGAGGAACCCCGACCCAGCCCGTGGGACTCTGCTATATCGCAATAGCCCTTCAAGGGTCATCTACTCAGGTTTTTGAAGTTCGCGCCCCGGAAGGGCAAAACCGCACCCAAAACCAGGCTACTTTTGCGGAGTCAGCTATCGAATTCGTATTGACTACCCTTTCCAAACGGTAGGAGACTCGGGGAATGAAAGTCTGGTTTCCAAAATGGCTTTTTTTAGCACTGATTTTCTTATCCCGTCCTTCCCAGGCCATGATTCTGCAACTGGATACGGAGATCCTCGGGCAAAAAGTGCTGTTTGCTTCTGAACTTTATGACTGGCTGAAAAAGCCCATGACCGAAACGAAACCCGGGCACTACGAAATCCAGTTCGAAGACCCCTGGCTTCATCAATTCGCTTACAAATTTATTGTCGATGGCCGCTGGATTCAGGATCCTCGCAATCCGCTCACCACTCCTGATCACTATGGAGGTTGGAACTCGATCGCACGAGTGCCCGACTTTCACGAGGACCCATGGCTTTTGGTTCAACCCGGCTCGACGCCGCTACTGGAATCCCACCTGACCCTTTCAGATTGGGAAGGAACCCCACGAGACATCACTGTTCTTTCACCCCCTCAGCGAAAGCAAGAATCAGTGACCGTCTACTTTCAGGATGGCGGAGACTACTTGAACCAAGCAGAGGTCCGTGCGCTCTTTGCTAACCTCGCCACCGACCCCACCTTGCCAGCCATCACCGCTGTCTTTATTCCACCCAAGGATCGCATTCGGGAATACGAACTACTGACCGCTTACACGGACTTTGTGAGTCGTGATGTGGTCAATCTCATCGAACACCAGTTTCCAGGTACCGGAGGCGCTCGCAACCGCAGGCTATTAGTCGGGCCTTCCTTGGGCGGGCTCATCACTTTACAGACCGCACTCCTCCATCCCGATGTTTTTGAACTTGCGGCCTCGCAGTCGGGATCAATCTGGTGGAACAACGCTGAAATTTTGGAAATGCTCAAAAGGCCCATCACTCAACCATCATTACGCCTCAAGTTGTTTTTAGATTGTGGAAGTTTTGAGGCCGAACAGATGTGGACTTTCAACCGACAAGCTGCCACCGTGGCGCGGCAAGCTGGTCACGACGTTGTTTACCACGAATACCCCAGCACTCACGATTGGATCGCCTGGCGCAATCGTCTTCAAGAAATCATCCGCACCTTTTTCACCTACTCAAAATCTCATGCTCGGGTATTTTGACCGATTTTATTGCCTTTTCCATAAGCCAGAGCAATATTATACAATATAATTTAAATAATTTTTCAGTTTAAGCTTTCGCCCGGACCTTCCCTTTGCATACACTTAAAGGTGATGTTACGGCGTATCTTCAGAGCGCCAGGTCTTCGTTTTCAGGCGCTTATCATTTCCTTCTCCCTTTTACTTCTGGTCACATTGTTGGGTATCCGTGCTTACTCGGTAGCACGGGGACACTTCGATGAACTGAGTGAACTCGTCCATCATGATCTCCAAGCCCAAGGGCTTTTAGTACAAATGGAAAATAGTTCGTCGGCCCTCGATTTAGCATTGCGTAAATTCGCGATCACTCGAGATTCTCAATACTTGAAGCTAGCGACCACTGTGCAAAAAGACCTCACCCAACTCGCTTCGTCACTGCGACAGGCTCTTGCAATCGGCGGGCAAGACTTTCAAATTGACCCCAGCGCCTCAGGAATCCATAAGCTTCGCGACTGGCTCGAGCAAAGACGTGAAGCCAAACTCAACCACGCTCACGCGGCCGCGTTAGGTTTGCTTCGCCTGATTTTGGTGGCAGTGCTTTTATCTGGCATTATTACAGCATGGATCTTTACCCTCTTTTATCGCGGGCTACTAGATCCATTGGCCCAACTGAAAGATGCGACCTATCGCATTCGAAGTGGTGAGCTGGCCTACCGACTTCGCACCCAGAGTGGGGTAGCTGAACTGCAAGAACTGGCCGAGTCCTTTAATCTAATGGCCGAACGACTCGAACAACTCGATCAAGCCAAAACCGATTTTTTAGCGACGATTTCGCATGAAATAAAAAATCCACTCGCCGCGCTCAAAGAAGGCATCAATCTCTTAGCCTCGCAAGGGGACACCATGGCGCCTCAAGCTAAAGCCAAAGCGTTTTCGGTGTGTCTCATCGCGGCCAAACGTCTAGAATCCATGATCAATAACCTTCTCCATCACTCACAAATGGAAACTGGACTCTTTAGTTTTGATCTCAAACTCAAAGACATTGGTTCAGCCATTCACACCGCAATCGATGAGGTTCGGCCCCTGGCCCAAAAAAAAGGAATGACCATTCACTATCAAGGCAACCCGTCGATTCAAGCGGCCTTTAATTGGGATGGTTTGGTGCAAGTTTTTGAAAACTTACTATTGAATGCGGTCAAATACGGCAATGAGAACACGACTATTCAGATTCAGGTCCAACAAAAGGAACGGCGTCTTGAACATGCGGAACTACCCCATCTTGAATTGGCGGTCATCAACGAAGGCCGCACAATCTCAGATACTGATTTGAGCCGTATTTTTGAACGTTTTTACCGGGGTTCGAACTCCACCCTCCAACAAGGAATGGGTCTCGGACTTCATGTGGTGAAACGAATCATCGAGGCTCATCACGGAAAAATTTACGCAGCCTCGGAAGCCGGAAAAACCCGGTTTGAATTTTGGATTCCCAGTCGATACGAAACGGAGGCAGGATGAAAAAACTCATCACGCTGATTTGTATTTGCCTCTCTCAAAGCGGCTGTGCTCACGGCACCGCCAAAAGCCCACACGAAGCGACCTGTCGGTCGCTTCCGATCATTACAGCCGACTCCACCCCAGACCCTTTGAGCACGCTGGAGCAAGAGCTTTCAAAAATCCACTCGGATCGAGTCACGGTTTCCACCTCCCTTCTAAGAAACCTTGTGCGAAATCAAAAAATTCAGCAGAATCAATGTAAGAATATTAGTGGCCAGTTGGAGGCCATTAAAAACGTGGATATGGGAAAATGAAAGACTCGATTCTAATCATTGATGACGACGAGCAAATCACCGACATTTTGGGATTGCTTCTCGAAAATGAGGGCTATCAGGTTCGGACTTGTGCCACCCTGGGCCGCGCGCATGAGTTTGTGCAGCAATATGCCTTTGCCCTGATTCTGCTGGATATCCGCCTCAGCGATGGCAACGGAATCGAGTTTTTGCCCCGGCTCCGCGAGCACGCTCCTAATGTTCCGGTTTTTATCATCACCGCCCATGGTGATGTGGATTCCGCGGTGGATGCTTTTACCTGGGGCGCCAACGGCTATATTAAAAAACCTTTTAAAGAAGGGGATCTGAAGGCCCAAATCGGGCAAGCGATTGAAGCTTATAAACTCAAGCTCGAAATCCAAGGAATTAAAAGTGCGGCCTCGAGCACGGAAATTCGCGATATTATACCCACGCACGATCCCGCGATGGACCCCCTCCTTAAACGAATTGCAACGGCGGCCCAGGTCACCAGCACGGTGGTCATCTCGGGCGAAAGCGGCACCGGCAAAGAACTTGTCGCCCGTGCGCTTCATAAAACCGGACCCCGCAGAAAGGGGCCGTTTATTGCGTTTAACTGCGCCGCGGTCCCGGAAAATCTACTCGAAAGCGAGCTTTTCGGTTATATGCGCGGGGCGTTTACAGATGCCAAGGACAATAAACTCGGACTTTTTACCCGGGCTCATGGCGGCACGCTGTTTTTGGATGAAATTGGCGATGCACCACTCTCTATTCAGAGCAAGCTGCTTCGAGTCCTGCAAGAACGCGAGATCATGCCTTTAGGAGCGACGACGGCTACAAAAATTGATGTACGAGTGGTAGCCGCGACCCACAAGTGTTTGAAAGATGAAGTCGAGGCCGGTCGATTTAGGCAGGATCTTTTTTATCGCTTACACGTTCTTCCGCTTCAAGTCCCCGCCCTAAGAGAACGGCCTAAAGATATCTTATTTCTAGGTCAACTTTTTGCGACCCGCCTTTCGGAGACGATGAGCCTTCAGTTTGAGGGTTTTACCCAAAGGGGCGTCGAAGAGCTGCTCAAACATGCGTGGCCCGGCAACGTTCGCGAACTACAAAATCGGATTGAACAAGCCCTCGCGATGAGTCAGGGCGGAAGGCTGTCGGCCAAATTACTTTTCCCCGAACTCGATTTGGCTTTTGAGAGCATGAGCGAGCCCGTTTTTGAATCACCGGACTTAAATGCCTCAGTCCCCGGTGAAACCACACCGGATCAACCACCGGCGCTGGACCTGCCCACTTTTGGACAGGCGAAGATCAGTTTTGAACGAAACTATTTGGAACGCGTTCTCACGGTGGCCAAAGGAAACATCGCCAAAGCGGCCAGATTGGCGTCCAAATCGCGCGCGGAGGTGTACGGACTTTTACGCAAGCATGGGTTGGATGCGGGGGCGTTTAAACAGCAGAGTTAGGCCGCTGTCGCGGGATGAGCGCCCGTTTAGCGCCGGCCCGCAGGATTAAAATCCCGATGCCTTGCTCCCGTACTGCCAGCCGGAGGGACTGCTCTGGTCTTGAGCTTATGTGGAGGTGCTGGCGGAAGCTCTGCACAATTGCTTTCAATGGCTTTGAGGTCTTCAGCTAACCCCGCGCTCGCAAATTCCTGTGTGAGAGTTGCCGCAAGTGGAAGGCGCCCGCCATCCGATCGGGAAAATGTCGCGGGCCAAGGCCTGGGCTGGGTGAGGTGAGTGCGCAAAGTCTGTAGCCATAGGCGCGTGCTTGCGAGGAGTGAAGCATCATCGGTGTTTGAAGCCCCAAAAAGAATTCGGCATAGGTGCACGATCTTCCCTGGCTTGGCATCTTCCGCGCTGATTTTAAGATCGGTCGCTCCCGCTTTAAGCACGCCGGCAGGGAAGCCCAGCGCGTATTTCAGTAATCCAATATGAATGTTCTCTTCAATTCCGCCGCGACTGAACTCTTCCGTCTTCGTGCCCCGGATGTCGCCAAAGGCGCGAATCTGTTCAATCCACGCAGATTCTGAAAGCGGTGTCCGAATCCCAATAATATTGGCAATGAGCAGGACATCGCTAAAGGTGCTTTGGCCTGAAAATGGCTCAGAGCCCAGGTTTGCGGCTGTGGAGCAGATCAGCTGATATTGCACGGGGGCGGCTCCTTGTTTCCAGTTCTGCATGGCCGCGAGCAAGAGGTTGCGGTCCAGTGGGCAGATCTTGCGATCATGAAGAATGGCGCTAGCGAGCTTGGCAAAGAGCACACGGTCCGCGCCTGGGAGATCCCCATAACTCGCAAACCAGGTCAGAATCTTTGCGATGCTTTGATTTTTAAGGGCGCCGCCCACGCCGGTCGTTGGATCCACCGGTGTGCATTCGTAGTCGGATTCTTGCTTGTACTCTAACAGGGCTTTGACAAGTTTGATGGCAGCGATATCTGGGTTCCCTTTATACCGGAGCGCCTCGGTCTTCAGCATTTTATCGATCTCGGTTTTGAGTTCTTTTTTGGAATACTTAAACATCTCAAGAATGGAGCTGTCGATCTCGGTGCCCGATTTTGCAGTAGCCAGGTCATTGACTCCGCATCGCGATCGGTCGTTGTGGACTTTTCAACCATGACTTTTAGAATACGTCTAGCCTGGTCGGCGGTGGGGTTGAACTTTCGGGCACGCACGGATTCAGGTTTGCGCGCACCATCGAGAATGATGCGGTAGTATTCAGAATCCATGCCTTCCAGGTCCAGGCTTTTTGCTGTCAGTAGTTCAGGTGAGGCTTTTGCCGTTTTTAGGTTGGTATAGATTTGCTGAAGGGGGTCAGGCATTTTGGATGGAAGTGGCATCGGAGCCGGTTTAGATCTTTGATCCTTTACGAGTCCTCGGAGCAGGATGGTTTTTTGTTCCGGCGAAAGATTTTTGAAATCAGCTTCTACGCTGGTGCTTTTAGCCGTGGGGTTTTTATGATTCGAAACCCAATTTCTCCAGATGACTACTGGTATGGCATCGGATTGAAGAAGTAAGGCCTGTATTTTAGGTGAAAGGACGAAGAAGCTCTTTGAGAGATTTGCAGTTTGGTTTTTATGGATCCAGTTTCTTGCGAGACGTTCTGGAAAATCTTTCGAGATTTTTATATTTTCTAGTGCATCATGACCATTGTAATTGACTAGAAATGGGTCGACCCCTTTTTCGATTAGGTACTCAACGAAATACTCGACCACGTCGAGATTGCCAAGTTGAGCAGCATAGAGTAGTGCATTGTTCCCATTTGAATCGGTCAGTTTGGGGTCGGCCCCATGTTCCATCAAGTATTTCACAGTACTGAGGCTGAAATTCCTGACCGCAATGTGCAGAGGGTTTGCCCCTGCGGAGTTGACGGAGTTGGGATCGACCCCTTGGTCTAATAAATATTGAATAGTGGCTACATTGCCGTATCTGGTCACAATGTGGAGAGCGTTGTTTCTGGAAGAATCGGTGGCCCTTGGATCGACTCCATGTTCGATCAGATACTTGATTGCGGTGAGGTTTCCCTGGTATGCGGCTAGATGCAGGGGGATCTCTCCATTCTGGTTGGCAGCTTTGACATTGGCTCCGTGTTCGACCAGATACTTCATACAATCCGGATAACGTGTGGATATCGCATAGTGGAGTGCAGTGTCGCCTCTGGAAGTGATCCCATTTAGATCGGCTCCATGCTCGACCAAGTATTTCACAATATCAAAATCGTAATGTGACACAGCATTGTGCAGGGTACTAACGCCGAAAGGATCGGTTGCTTTAAGATCGGCCCCATGCTCAGCAAGGTAGATTACTGTTGCAAGAATTCCTGACCTAGCTGCAACGATAATAATCGGGGTCCCATATGAAGTTTTAGCATTTGGGTCACCCCCCTCCTCAATAAACTTCTTGAGCGTTTGGAGATCACCTTTCTCTAGTGCTTGAATCAGTCCTTGATTTGGGGGGGGCTGTGCCCAAGCGTATGTTGACTGAGTCGGATCAAGGCTGCCGATCATTATAAATATTTGGAGAAATATCAATAAAAACACCTGGATCCACCGCGCTCTCGCCAAATTTATCCAGAGTGGGCTCATATTCACTCGTATCAGTTAAAAAACGCGGAATATTGAGCCGAGAATATTGGCCGATTTCTAGCGCCTGCGTATTATCGGACACTGTTATCGTTGCATTTCAGGTGTAAAAAACTTGGACACTTTTAGGCCGAAAACCCCAATGAAAATACCCGGTCAAACTGGCATACGCACTGCAATGTAATCATTCCAAATAGAGTCTCATTGCCGCACCTAGGAAGCCACTCGTTTCTCTAATATACTATCTACCGATTTCGTCTTTTCGATGAGCGCTCGGCCTTCTATCCCACCCGTCACAAAGTCCGCACACAGAGACAAAAGGACAAATGCCGCGTACTGATCGATAAAAGTATTTCGTGTCGCTGCATGAGCGAATGTGGAAGGACTAAGGCCACCCACTTCGTCCGCAAGTTCCACCTGTGAAAGTCCGATTGCATGGCGCATCCAGTAGGTCACCTTTCCAGGAACCTCAGTCATGCGAGGACTATAGTATTCAATGAGCTTTCGGAGTGTTTTTTTAGTTCGGGCCCGTGCGTTCACCGAATCAACCAAAATATCGCGACATTGTTCGCACTCTAAAACCTTGAGGTCCTCGATTTCAAACGTAGGCGCGCCCTCGATTTCAATACGCTCAGAAATCAGCTTTTCTACCAAACGGCCTTTATTGCAAACACTGCACTTCATAATGATTTCTCCTCAAATACGCGTGACGACCAACTTCTTTTGAACACCTTTTCTTTTTGGGTGTGACCTCGGTATTATGTACTAATTTAAGCCGCTACTGGAAATCCATATTGGTCGATTTTATTCCAAAACTGATCCCATCTACCGGTCGAATAGTTGAGAGCACGCAGACTAAGAACAATTGCAGCGCCACGCTCTCCCCATTTCATTCCTGCACCGCATAGTCTTTGTTTTACAATTACCTTGCATGCCGCCTCAGTTACTCCTGAGCCAATAGCAAAATTCTGCTCGACAGCGTCAGCATAGTTCATGCGCGCTTTATTGTTTGTAAAATAGCTCACCACCGAGTCGAGCTCCACTCGGTCATCTCCGGCCAATGGTTCGTAGGCAGTTCCTACCGTTACCGTTTCTACTTCATCCACGATCACGGTGATCTCTCCTGAGTCATCTTTCAGCGTACAGTTCAGCTCCAAAAGCCTTCCATCTGCATCCCGGCCGTGCCAAATCACTGAAGAGTCGAAATCACGCACTGCCGTGATCTCCCCATTTTTAAGTGCTCGGCCTACATGCTCAACCGTGATTCCGCGGTAGATGCGCTCCTTCTCAATGTGAGGCTGCCGCATAAAAAGCTTACCGACATGATCGAGCTCCCTAATTTTACGAGTGAGTTCTTTCATCTGGTTCCCATGCACAATAAAAGATTAACGCAAAACAATGAAAATGTCAACACATTTGATGAATATGTCACCACAGAATCCCTCCCATTTCTGGATTCATAAGCTGTTTAAATAATTCAGATAATCCCATAATTTCCCAATCCCCAACGTTCTGGCCGTGAGGATAAGTCCTCCTACAAGCTTGAGGCAATATCCGACATTTAGACGGCAATGCCACGTGACCTAAATGAGTATTATTGAAAGTGGCAATGCCGAAACTTATTCGCGATTCGATCAGGCATCACTGCATTCTTCATTGTTGGATCCGACAGTACTGCGCCGCTAGAGCAGCTATGGCCGCTTGGTCCCCGACCCCACACAGGGGGCTCCCGGTAAAAGTGAGGGGATCCGCGCGCGCAGGATGCGCTTTTCGCGCGGAGTCCAAGGATGGACGACCCCGACAGCTTTTGCCGGGGGCCCCCATCTTGCAGTTCTCCCTCGCAGGAGAACTTTCCATATGAATCGATATTATCGCGCTGGTTTATTTGCCCTTCTTGCCGCTGGATTTTATTACTTTTGGCGTAATCGTGAACAGATTTCGCAGTCTGTTGACTCGAATGTGACCCGCATCAAACATCGCATTCAACCGCAAATTGACAAAGTCATGGATGCCTTTAAGCAGTCCGCTGCTTAAAATTGAATGGTTATGCCGGCGCGAGCCTGGTCCGCCCGGGCTCCGCCAAAAAACCGCGATACGCCGACAAAAAGCCGGTTGAATCTGCCATTTTTATTTAAAATGATTCCGGCATTGATACCCAAAATGCCTGAATCAATATGGCGGCTTAACCAGATCTGCTCACCCCCGCCGATCTCGGCAAAAAGAGGGCTGAGGATTTCCGTGCCGGCATAAGCCGTGAATTCATGAATCAAAAAATTACTATTGAGTGATCCATCTTGCGCGGCTAAAAGCCCTAAACTTCCTCGCACATACGGCCGCAACAAAGGAATCGGCAGCGGCAGATAGGGACTCCACGCGATCCAAATCGCACGGAAATAATCAGAGGATGAAAATTCCGCATCGGGATTGGGGTTGCCGGACACAAATGCGCCAAAATTAAAGGCGATGGGGTGAAAACGCGCTCTTTCTTCTTCGGCTTCTACCGTCTTCTTCTCCTCAAGAGCGGCACGCTGTTCAGCCATTTTAGGGGTCTCTGGAATTCGCGGAGGAGGAGGCGCGGTTTGCGTGACCGCAGCCGGATCTTGCGTGACCGCTTTGCCCGAAGAAAACGCTCCGCTCGAGGTCGAGCCAGACGAGCCAAAAGGAGCACTCAGGCTTTTCATCAAGTCGGGCTTAACGAACGGTTTGACCTCACTCAGGCCCGACGCCGTTGCCGTAATAAATTTTCCGCCCGAAACAGGCACCCCATGACCACTCAAAAGAGCGCCCGGATCAGAAGCCACCTCAACCGAACCCTCGAGAGTATGAAATTGGGCCAGCCCACTCACGGCATCAGCAGCAGCGACAAACTGAGTGCCGCGCACGCCCATCGTGGCCGACTTGGTGCGAATGATGAATTTGATTTTCTTTTTACTTGAAGAACCCTCTTCACCGGGGGCTTTTTGAATATCCCCCATCACCCGGCCGGATTGAAGTTCGTTATCCTGAACCCCTCCGTTAGGTTCGCGCACCGCCACATCCGTCCCCGGCAAAACCTTCAATTTGGACCCGTCCGGGTAAATAATACTGACTTCAGTTTTAGCATCGGTGCGAATGTGATCGCCGTAATGAATCTCATCCCCTTTTTTGACTTCACGCAACTCGAGACCATTCTGGAGCAAGGCAGTCGCCGCACCCTTAACCGATTCAATTTCAGGAAAAGCCGAAGCGCCCGCCCATGCGGAGGCACTCAACCCTGCAAAAAGCCCCAAAATCACCAACCCACCCCGTAATATTTGCATTCTCATCCATTGTAAACGGGATCGGGCCCAGCGCAAGTCGGGATGCTCAAAGGGAATAAATTCATAATGACGCATAAAGCTATACCTTTTACCGCTCGATTACCTCAAAATATTGTGTTTTGTTTGCTGCTGAGGTGATCTTTCGGTGAATTTTGAGAATTGGTTTAAAGAACTCCACCCCGCGATCTCTACCCCATCCGCCCACGCAGTCCTCAAATTGGTTGAAGACGGGGGCACCGTTCCCTTTATCGCGCGTTATCGCAAGGAACAAACCGGCAATCTCGACGAGGTCGCGATTCAAGCCGTCATTGACGGCAAGGAGCGATGGGACTCAATCCTCAAAAGACAGCAATTTATTGTGGAAGAAATCGACCGCCAAAAGAAGCTCACACCTGAACTCAAAGCAAAATTGATGTCGACCTTTAATCTCACGGAACTCGATGATCTCTACCTTCCCTACAAAGTCAAACGCAAGACCAAGGCCCAACTGGCTCGTGAAGCTGGGCTTGAGCCATTAGCCGAATGGATTTGGAACTGTGGCCACGGAACCGAGCAGCCACTTCCTGGTCAAACCCTCGAACTCTGGGCCTTTACCTTTCGCAACGAAGAAAAAGGATTTGCAGATGCCGCGGCCGCCATGAGCGGAGCCCAAGACATCTTGATCGAACGCCTTTCGGAAACTCAAGAACTTCGCCAAAAAGTTCGTGAACAATACTTCAAAGAAGGGTTCGTTAGAACCGGCAAAGGGCCCAAGGTCAAACCCAACAGTAAGTACGAAAACTACTTCAATCACGCAGAGCCGGTGGAATCGCTCCTCAAGCCTGAAAGCTCCCACCGTTATCTAGCCATGCGTCGAGGCTGGATGGAAGAAGAGCTCAGCCTCAACATTGGCGGCCCTTCGCTTCCCGATAGTGCTGGTGATCAAGCGGGACAAGCCGATCCAGAATTTGAAAGTCGCCTGCTCAAAGCTTTTGAGGAAGCCTCCTCCACCGTGTCGGACTCGCCAGGAGCAGAAGTCCTTGCTAAAGCGGCCAGACTCGCACTCAAGGTGCACGTCATGCCCTCGATCGATGGCGAAGTTCATAAAGCACTCAAAGAAGTCGCCGATGAAATCTCGATCAAGGTTTTTGCCGAAAACGTCAAAACACTGCTTTTATCCGCACCATTGGGATCTAAAGCGGTCCTCGGCGTAGACCCCGGCATTCGTACCGGCTGTAAGATCGCGGTGGTCGATGAATCCGGAAAATACATTGCCAGCACCGTCATGTATCTTCAAACTGACGGACAGAAAACCCAAGCCAAAGAAATGCTCGGTGAAGTCACCAAAAACGGAAAAATCAGCGCCATCGCCGTTGGCAACGGCACTGCGGGGAGGGAAACTGAGGTCTTTATCCGTGGGGCACTCAAAGAGCAAAACCTCGTTATCCCCGTCGTGATGGTCAGCGAATCAGGCGCAAGCGTCTACAGCGCAAGCGAAGTGGCTCGCGAGGAATTTCCGGATCTAGATCTCACCGTTCGCGGCGCCATTTCGATTGCTCGACGACTTCAAGACCCGCTGGCTGAATTGGTCAAGGTCGACCCCAAAAGCATTGGTGTGGGCCAATATCAACACGATGTCTCTCAGCCCGCCCTCAAACGCTCGCTAGAACTCGTGGTGGACTCCTGCGTGAACCAAGTCGGAGTGGACGTCAATACAGCGTCTTACCACTTGCTTTCGCATGTCGCTGGCATCGGCCCCTCGCTCGCCAAAGGCATTGTCGAATATCGTGGCTCGAAGGGTTTGTTCAAATCCCGCCAAGAGCTGATGGAAATTCCCCGTTTTTCAAAAAAGACCTTTGAACAAGCTGCCGGATTCTTGCGTATTCAAGGTGCCGAAAACCCCCTCGATACGACTGGAATCCATCCTGAGCGATATCCCATTTTGGAAGGCCTGGCTCAAAAGCTCAGCAAAAGTGTGAAAGATCTTTTGGGCTCCGGCGTCGCACTCGTCAAACAGAATGCGCGCGAACTCAAAGAGCAGGTCGGTGAATTTACTTTCAACGATATTGTTCAAGAGCTCGAAAAACCGGGGAGAGACCCTCGCGAAGAATTTGTCCCCTTCCAATATCGGGAGGATATTCACGAGCTCAAGGATTTAAAAAAAGACATGATTTGCCCTGGAATTGTGACCAATGTCACTAATTTTGGCGCGTTTGTCGATATCGGCGTCCATCAGGACGGCCTCGTGCATGTTTCGCAGCTTTCCACCAAGTTCATCAAAGATCCCCGTGAAGCCGTCAACCCAGGCGATCGGGTGAACGTCAAAGTGCTGGAGGTGAACCTTGAGAAAAATCAGATTTCCCTTTCCATCAAAGCGGCCTCCGAAGCTTCGCGCCCCCAGCGCGACCATCGCGAACGTCATCAACCTCAGCAACCCCATCAGCCCCGTCCGGCGGCGGGCCCTATCCCCACCCCTATCGTCGCCGGGGGTCCAAGACCCCAACCCGTGAGCCCCAAACTACGTCCGAGTGGAAAACCGGGCCAAGGGCCCAGACCGCACCAAGCCTTTAACAATGCCTTTGCCGGACTGGCGGGCATGAAATCGCAACTGAAACCAAAATAAGTGGCCTCCCCGCTTCTGCACCTTCCTGTTGATGATATTCTTCCTGAGTTGCACCAAATTCTGGAGCGTGCACCGGCGCTCATTTTACACGCGGCTCCCGGAACCGGAAAAACCACACGAGTGCCGCCTGCACTACTCCAGGCCGCTTATCTCGACCCCAAGAAAGAAATCTTAGTTCTCGAACCCCGGCGTTTGGCGGCCAAGATGTCCGCGCGCCGCGTGGCTCAGGAATTAGGAGAGGGAGTCGGCCAAACCGTCGGTTATCAATTTCGGTTTGAAAACATGACTTCGCCCCAGACGCGGCTTCGCTTCATCACCGAAGGGATGTTGATGCGAAAGCTCATGAGCGATCCCCATCTCAAAACGGTATCTGCCGTCATCTTGGACGAATTTCATGAACGCCATTTACACAGCGACGTGGCGCTGGCGTTTTTGCGGCATCTTCAAAATACCAGCCGTCCGGATTTGCGCCTGATTGTGATGTCCGCCACCCTGGACACGACCCACCTTGCGAGCTATTTAGGGCAAAAGGGGATAGACGCACCTATTTTAAAAGCAAATACCCCTCAATTTGAAGTCGAAGTAGAATACCTTCCTCAAGCTCCCGCCAAGACCCTCGATTTTACGGTTCGAGACGCCGTGAGCACTATGATTAAAAAGACGCCAGGGGATGTCCTGGTTTTTTTGCCCGGTATGGGCGAAATTCGCCGAGCCGCGACTGCCTTAGAGCCGCTGGCTCAAGCCAACCGCCTGGTGATTTGTCCGCTGCATGGCGAACTCTCGCGCGAAGAACAAGATATCGCCCTTCGTCCGCTGCCCGATCGAAAACTTCGCAAAATCATTCTCTCCACCAACGTGGCCGAAACATCCCTCACGATCGAAGGGGTCTCCATCGTCATTGATTCGGGCCTGCATCGCCAAGCCTCACACTCTTGGTGGTCAGGGGTACCGGCACTGCACACGCGGGCCATTAGCCGGGCTTCGGCCATTCAACGCACCGGCCGCGCCGGGCGCCTCGGCCCTGGCTTTTGTTTACGACTTTGTACACGAGGAGATTTTGAAGCACGCCCTTTTTTTGACGCGCCAGAAATTGTCCGGGCCGATCTCACGCAAACCATTCTAGAACTCAAGGCCTTAGGAATCTTAGATCCCGTGTCCTTTCCGTGGTTTGAGAGTCCAAAACCTCAAGCCATTGAGGCCTCCCACTCGCTCCTCTACCGCCTGGGCGCACTCGATGATTCGAGCTTAAAGGCCACGCTCACCCCCATCGGAAAGCGAATGGCGGAAATTCCGGCCCATCCCCGTATTTCACGGATGCTTTTAGAGGCCGAAAAACTCGGTGTTTTAGACGACGCCGCCTCTCTAGCTGCCTACCTCATGGAAGGTCGGCTGGACTCGACCCAAGAAATCGACGTCTTACACATCTTGGGACGAGCCAAAATGGAAGAATCCATTTGGCGAGTCAGATCGCACCTACTTTCGGCTTTTGCGCAAAAAAAGGGAACTTCCGAACTAAAACCGTCCAAACTTTCACGCGAAGATCGCCTGAGATTCGCGATTCTTTGCGGCTATCCGGATCGCGTCGCCCGCAGGCGCCCAGAGCAAGATCCAAACGCCCAGGCGATTGAGCTCCTCTTTTCCGCCGGCGACTCGGCCCGGGTTGAAAATTCGAGCGCCCTTTCAGGACACGATTATTTTGTCATTTTAGATATTCGGGAGCGCCAACAACTCCGTCAAATCCGAGCCACAACGCAGGTTCAATCCCTTTGTGCAATCCAAGAGGATTGGCTATTGGATCTCACACCTTCTCTGGTCCAAGACCAAGAAGTGCCGATTTGGGACGAGGCACGCAAGCGAGTTCTTTTATGTTCCCGCCTCACCTACGACCAATTGATTTTAAGCGAGACCCGACAGCCCCTTCGAGCGGATTCTGCGGATCAAACCCAAGCCACGCACCTTCTACTCAAAGAGGGTTTGGGTCTGGATTTGAAGCGCATCTCAAACATGAGCCCCGCTGAATGGGTCCAGTCTTTGAGTCGCGTGACCGACCCCGCTGCACTCGAGTCGCTTTTAGCGCGTCTTGCGTTGATTTTACCCGATTTTAGCCTCGAGCCCGAGGCGATCAGTAAAATCATTTGGGACGCCCTCCAAGGAAAATCCAGTCTTTCAGAACTCAGCGAAATGGATTGGCGAACCCAAGTTTTAAGCGGTTTCCCGAGTTTTTCGCCGTACCAATTGGATGAACTCGCCCCGGCGCAGGTGACTCTGGCCTCGGGCAGAAAACCTCAAGTTCATTATCGTTTCAACCAAGCGCCCTGGATCGAGAGCCGGCTTCAGGATTTTTTTGGCATGAAACAAGGCCCCGCTCTCCTTCAAGGCCGACTCCCCCTGACCCTTCACTTGCTTGCACCCAATGGACGAGCGGTTCAAGTCACCACCGACCTCGCAGGTTTTTGGCAGCGCGTCTACCCTGAACTCAGACCGGCGCTGTCTCGTCGTTATCCCCGGCATTCATGGCCAGAGAAAATTTAGCTTATGTTACACCTTCATGGAATCAGTAAACAGTATGGATCAAAGGTCCTTTTTGAAAGCGCCGAGGCCCATATTGGCTATCGTTCGCGCGTCGCGCTGATCGGACCCAATGGATCAGGAAAGAGTACCTTGATCCGAATGATCTTGGGACAAGAATCCCCAGATGGGGGCTCGACTTCACGGGCCAGTCATCTCTCGATCGGTCACCTCGCCCAAGAAATCCCAAAATTTTCAGGACGAAGTTTACTTGAAGAAGTCATGCGCATGGGGGGGCGCCGCGAAGAACTCATCAACGCCAAGACGGAACTCGAGGCGATTTTTGCCACCCAAGGCCAAACCGAACCCTCGCCTGCCCAAATTGAACGCTACGGACGCACGCTTGAGGAACTCGAGCACATGGACGAGTACCGCCTCGAAGCGCGCGCCAAGGAAATTTTGGGCGGCATGGGTTTTAAACCCTCCGACTGGGACCGTGACCTAAAAGAGTTCAGCGGGGGTTGGTTGATGCGCGTGGCGCTTTCTCGCGTTTTACTCATGGAACCTGATTTATTGCTGCTCGACGAACCCACCAATCACTTGGATCTCGAATCGCTTTTATGGCTCGAAGAATTTTTGAAAGCCTACCGCGGCGCACTCCTCCTGGTCAGTCATGATAGCGCATTTTTGAATCGCATGGTTCATGAGGTCCTCGAAATCGATCAGCATAAACTGTGGGCTTATCGTGGAAATCTGGATGCGTTTGCGCTCCAAAAGCAAGAGCGTCTCGAAGTGCTCCGCTCCCAGCATGCGGGACAACAAGCGCGTATCGCGGAACTCGAAAACTTTATTCGCCGCTTTGGCGCCAAAGCCACGAAAGCCCGCCAAGCCCAAAGCCGGGCGAAACAACTAGAAAAAATCCAAGACAATTTGGTGGAACTTGCGGAAGATCGGCAAACGGTCCGCTTTCGCTTTCCCCCCGCGCCTCATAGCGGCCGCGAGGTGATCACGATGCGCAAGGCCCACATGGCGTACGGCCCCAAAACCCTTTTTCGCGACCTCGATTGGGTGATTCAACGCGGATCCCGAGTCGCCATTGTGGGAGTCAACGGCGCGGGTAAAACCACGCTTCTTAAGTTGATCGCGGGGGCGCTCGCCACGACGGGTGGAGAAATGCGGCTCGGGCATCAAGTTCAAGTGGGCTATTACGCCCAACACCAGGCCGAATCGCTGGACATGCGTAAAACGATCTTGGAAGAATTGGAACAAACCGCACCTGAACTGCCGATTTCACAAATACGGGGGATTGCAGGCGCGTTTCTTTTTAGCGGAGATGCGGTCGGAAAAAAATGCGGGGTTCTCTCGGGCGGCGAAAAAGCGCGAGTAGCGTTAGCAAAACTCCTCCTTTCACCTTCGAATTTTTTGGTCCTCGATGAACCGACCAATCATCTCGACTCCGATTCGCGCGCAGTTTTACTCGAAGCGCTTCAGGATTATGAAGGCACGCTTTGCGTGGTGTCGCATGATCGCGATTTTGTCACACCGCTGGTCAACTCCGTACTGGAAATCATTCCGAGCCAGGATGGCTCCGGCTCGCAGGTCAAACAACTGGTCGGAGGCTACGCGGATTACTTAGCCCGAAAAATAGCCGAAGCCTCGCAGGCGGCCTTAAGACGCCCCTCGCAAGAAGGCCGATCAGTAGAATCCGCTCGATTGGTGAACGCCTCCCCGATGGCGTCCGAGGGCCTGTCGTCGGCATCCAAGGGGGCGCACTTAGGCGCGCCCTCCAATAACCAAAAACGGGCCTGGGAAAAAGAACGCGACCAACTCGAGCGCGAGATCGAAAAAGGCGAAAAAAGGCAAGCCGAGCTCCACGATTTGCTCGCCGATCCGGCCACCTATGAAGACAAACCGCGCTCGATGAAAATCGCCGAGGAACAACGCCTTTTAGAAAGTCGGCTGGGCGAAAAATTAGCGCGTTGGGAAGAAGTCTGCCTTTTACTCGGATAAGGCTCTGCGGTGTCGCGGTGAGTGGTTGCACGAAAGCAAACCTCCTGTTTTTACACAACTTTCGCCATCCATGGCTGTTGTGATTTTCGTGCAACCACTCACCGCGACACCTTATAAGTACAAGAGATAATTCCTGTTTTCAGCGAAAATTGTTTGATAGGAAGGGGATATGAAAGACTACACACAACTCAGAACGCTTCTCGCAGCCCAGGAAACCTTTCCCTGCCCGTTCACTTACAAATTTATCGGCTTGAATTCTCCTGGGTTTGCGGCGGCGGTTGTTTTGTTTGAAAAAAGTTTTCCAAGCATTACCCATCAAAGCACCCGCGAAAGCGCGGGGGGAAAACATCTTTCAAAGACCTATGTTTTTGAAGCGGCGGATGTCGATGCCATTATTGAGGTTTATCGGGCGATCGAGAAGCTTGAGGATTTGGTGATTGTGCTTTAGTGGGTGTCCTTTTAAGTCAAATCTTTGACACTCATTAACAAATCCCGCCACTCTGCCGATCCGTCTTTGTATGCTCCCCGCCCTTTTCACCGCCGCTGCGATAGTGACCTTTTACTGCGCGCCGGTGCGGGCGGATTACGATACGGGTTACCAAAAATTCAAAAGCTCGTATTTAGATTGGAAGGAAGGCTCAACTTTCGTCAGGCAAGAGACGACCGCGCCTCATTGCAATTCGACCTTTTTAACGGAGTGGCTCGGTAATTACGAAGAGGCCAAAAAGTTTTCTAAAGATCATCCCCTGAATCCCTTTAGTAAAAGCAAGCTCTTGGCTAGCAAGTCCCCAACCGGGGGCATGACCTTTGGGGAATGGTTGGATCTTCATGATTGGATGACTGAAATAGCAGAGCAGAACTCTAAGCTCTTAAGGAGGCCCCTCATTCTCCAAAATGCTGAAATTATTCCTTCAGGTTCAGAACTAGTTTTGAAAAAATTTTTTCCAATCGAATGGAAAGTTGATCAGATATCGTCAAGGGTGCTCAACCTTGAAACCAGTGCATGTACTCCCCCTTTGGGGCTGCCATTGAATAAGTCACTGGGGGCCTTTGGAATTGAAAATTTTACGCAAATCGGAATTTGGCCACAGCCAAAAACAACGCTTCCGATCACCCTTAAAACCGTCGAACGCCAAGCACAAGACCTACTTAAAACTTGGTATCGTCAAATTGCTACCGAGGATCCAATTGAGAGTGTTGCCAGTCTTGAGCGTCAACTCAGCCTAAGACTTCCCGCAACCCCAGAAAACCAAAGCAAGATTCGTTTATTCACCAGCTTTTTACTGTCCCACCTTGGAATGGGTACACTGGGTTCTAGAAAGACCCGAGAATTAGGGAACCCTCATGAAATAGGACAAGCGATTTCGGACGCCACTCATTTGTGGAGAGAATGGGGATCTGGTTATTGTGACATGATAATCAACCGGTATTCGTCGGAGCGTTCAAAAGAAAGCCAGGAGGCTTCTGCTCAATATGAGCAAGCCGTCTATGATGCCATTCGGCCGATTGCATTAGCCCACCTTTCCCATTTCCAAGAAGAAGTCGGACAAGGGGTCCAAACCCTTCCACAAGAAACCCGGTTTTTTCATTATGTCCAAAAAAATAAACGCCACGACCCCAAGGATCCGAAAGTCCACGAGTGGATTCGCGAGTTTGTAACCTTTCGAGCTAATCAAGCCATGAGTAGTGAGCTTATCGCCCATAGTAATCGGTCAGGCGACGGACTTTATATCGCCACCGAGGCGGCTTCTTCGCGCGAGTTTGGTGGACGCGATCCGGCGCTTTATGAAATCGCGCTCAAACCGGGCGCTAGGATCTTATTGGCCGATCAGGTCAGATTAACGCCTGATACACTGAAGGCCCTCGGTGCATTAGGATGCTTTTTCGACCTTCAAAGCTTGGCTGGACAGAAGACTCCACTTTGTCGTGGCCTTTTTCAAAAAATCCTTCGAGACCTCAAGGTGGACCTTTTTCATTTCGAAGGTCCCGTGAAGGACTGCAGATATATTTCAGACGGAGAAGGAGATCACGATTGGCTCATCCTTGTTTCGCCCCAAAACGTCGATTGGTCACACACGCACTTACATACCGAAGAGGGCTCGACCTCCTCTGAAAAACATCGGCGCCTGATTCGAGGCTTAAGCATGCGGGATGATAACCCCATGCACCAGCTCGCCTCAGGGCTCATGCACGTTCCGGTTTTAGGCCCCCTACTTGGAGCCTCACCCCGAGAGATCGCAGAGTACAAAAAGAAATACCAACTCGGATGTCAGGACTCGTGGCTGATTCCTGCGGCTCACTAAAACACCGACGCCAGGGCTGCGATGAGGCGACGGGCCGGCAAGTGTTCCGCCAAGTCAAATCTTTGACACCCATTAATAAATCCCGCCACTCTGCCGATCCGTCTTTGTATGCTCGCCGCCCTTTTCACCGCCGCTGCGATAGTGACCTTTTCCTGCGCGCCGGTGCGGGCGGATTACGATACGGGCTACCAAAAATTCAAAAGCTCGTACTTAGATCACCATGGAGACCCCCTCCTTCAGATCCAGAGAAGGAGTTCCGTTACCTGTATTTCCCCTACGCTTTCGAGCTGGTTGGGGAGTACCGAAGAGGCCAAAAAGTTTTTCGACGCTCATAAAAAGGATATTTTTAATAAAGAAAAACTCCTCGCTAGCAAGCCCCTGGCAGGGGGGATGACCTTTGGCGATTGGCTTGACTTGCATCAGTTGACGTTCGAAATAGAACGCCGCACAGAAAAACTTCTCACCAACGCTTTGATCGTTCAAAATGCCGATCTGATTCCCTCCAGTTCAAAACTCATTCTGGAACGGCTGTTTCCCCTTGAATGGAAGACCGATGACGTTCCGCCAGTTCCTCCCAAACTCGAAGCCGGGGCGTGCACTCCCCCTTTAGGACTCCCCTTGGACAAGTCCCTGGGCTCCTTTGGAATTGAGAACTTCACGCAAATCGGGGTTTGGCCACAACCTAAAATAGTTCAACCGATCACCCTCAAAACCATCGAGAAACAAGCAAAAGAATTGCTCAAAACTTGGTATCGCAAAACCGCCACCGAAGATCCCATTGTCAGTGTCACCCAACTTGAGCGTCAACTCAGTCAAAGGCTGCCGACTACTCCCGAAAATCAGAGCAAAATTCGTCTATTCACCAGTTTTCTTCTATCCCACCTCGGAATGGACCCAATGCGTTCTAAAAACCCGCGCGAATTAGGAAATCCCCAGGAGCTGGGTCGAGCGATTTCAAACTTCTTTCATTCAGACTTCCGTATCGAAAATGATTGGGAAGGTTACGGCTGCGACATGTTAGTCAACGAGGCTACCTTCCCCAGGTCAGAGAAGATCCAGGCAGTAGCTACACACTATGAGCAGACGGCTCGGGATGCGATTCGGCCGATTGCGCTTGCCCAGCTATCCCATCTTCAAGACGAAGTCGCGCCGTCCGTGAAAACCCTCTCTCAAGAAACCCGTTTTTTTCATTATGTGCCCAAAGGCAAACGCCACGATCCCAAGAGTCCAAAGATTCGGGATTGGATCCGCGAGTTTGTGACCTTTCGGGCCAATCAAGCCATGGGAAGCCAACTGATCGCCCAAGCGAATGCCGCCGGTGATGGACTTTATGTAGCAACAGAACCCGGTTCTTCGCGCATATATGGTGGATCAAACCCCGCCCTCTACGAAGTCGCACTCAATCCTGGTAGCCGAATTTTAATCGATGATCAGAACCGCTTAACGAACGCTAGCATCGTGGCGCTTAATGCCGCAGATTGTCCTTCTTTTTTTTCAGGCGCCTTAGCTTCACAACAATCCTTTTGTCGTGAGCTTTTTCAAAAAATTCTTCGCGAGTTGAAAATAGACCTTTTCCACTATTCCATGCCGCTAAAATACAACAGCGTATCCCAAATGAAATGTAGGTTTATTTCGGAACTTGACGGGGATTTAGATTGGCTCGTCTTGGTTTCGCCGCAAAACGTCAATTGGGCACACACTCAGTTACACACCCAAGAAAGTTCAACTGCGTCCGAAAAGCATCGCCGCCTCATTTTGAGCCTAAGCCATCGCGACGGCGAGCTAGGGCACACTCTGACCTCTGTCTTAGGGCACGTTCCAATCTTAGGTCCCATTTTTGAATCCTCGCCTCGTGAAATAGAGGAGTATAAAAAGAAGTATCAATTAGGGTGTCAGGAGTGACGGCGAAATCTGAATACCGACTACGCCGGGCCGTCCTTTTCACCGCCGCTGCGATAGTGACCTTTTACTGCGCGCCCTCGCGGGCGGACTACGATACGGGCTACCAAAAATTCGAAAGTCCCTATTTTGAACTGAAAAACGAAAACACACAAAGTAATCCACCCTATTACTCTCTAGTCAGCCTTCCCGTTTTGATCGCAGATTGGGTTGGAAATAACGACGAAGCAAAGCAGATTCTCCCCACCCTCCGTACCTTCAAGCATCCCAAGGATTTCGACAGACTTTTCGAAAGACGCCCCCCTTCGGGCGGTATGACCTTTGGCCATTGGTTTGAACTCCATAAATTGGTCACCGAAATCGCACAACGCGACTACACGCTTTTTCACAGTGATGATTTATCGTTATCCCATCTCGAACAACTTCCCCCAGGGGCTGGGGTCATCCTCGAAAATCTCTTCCCTCACGAAAGAGAACTCGACCCCATTCCAGTGGGAGCACAACATACCTCGGGGGCGTGCACGCCACCGCTCGGACTCTCACTCCGTGACGTTCAAAGGTCGTTTGGACCCGAAAATTTTTCACAAATCGACTTATGGCCTCAACCCCATCCTTTCAAAGACCTCGCGCAGGAAGCCCAGGTCCTGCTCAAAACCTGGTACACTAAAACCGCGCAAGAAGATCCCATCGTGAGTGTTGCCAGACTCGAACAAAAGCTCGGCGAGCGGCTCCCTGCGACCGCCGAAAACAAAAGCAAGATTCGACTCTTTAGCCATTACCTTCTCTCGCATCTCAGAATGACTCCCTTAATTACCCAAAGCCCAAGAACACTGGGCGATCCCCGCGCTCTTGGTCGAGCGGTCTTGGAACCCAGACTTTTCCGCAAAAACTGGGAAAACAATGGTTTAACCGCTCAAATGGAGGCATTTGAAAACAAAGCCCACCCCTATGACATGTCCAAAAAAACGGATCAATATGAACAAAGTGTTCAATTGGCCCTTGGGCCGCTTGCATTTCAATATCTTTCTCAAGCCCTCAGAGACAAATACGCCTCCGCCGTCACCACGCTTACACAAGAAACCCGTTTTTATCATTATGTTCTCCGTGACACACGTCACAATCCTCAGGATCCGAAAATTCATGACTGGATTAAAACCTTCGTCACTTTTCGAGCCAATCAAGCAATGGGAAGTCAAGTATTAGCACCCGAAAATACAGCCGGTGAAGGCCTTTATGTCGCAGTCGACACAATATCTTCCTACAGTTATGGAAAAGGAGACCCCGCTCTTTACGAGATCGCCATGAAACCAGGTACAAGAATACTCACAATACGCGGTGAAATGGCGGACTGGTCCATCGTTAAGAAACTACAAATATTGGGATGCTCCGATTACGGTCTTACATCGCTGGTAAGGTCCTCCACTCCAATCTGCCGGGAACTAGCGCAAAAAGTGTTTCAAGACCTCAAGATCGATCTCTTTCACTACTTAGGAAATATGAAAGAATGCACTCGTTCGGCGTGGGACAGTTACGCCTGGCTTGTCCTCGTCTCACCAAAAAATGTCGACTGGACAAATACCAATCTCCACACAAGAGCAGGCTCGACCTCTTCACCTGAGAACAGACGCTTAATGCTGGCACAGGCAAGCCTTCACCCTTATCTCAAACTCGGATCAAAAGATCCCGCTGAAGTTAAGGCCAGCCCTGCCGAAATCGAAGCCTACCGCAAAAAATACCAGCTCGGCTGCCAACCTCAATGATTCGAGCTTTTCTCCGTTTTGCTGATCGGTGCGGTACTGATGTAAATAAAGCTCGACGCATACCTGTCATAAATCCGAATGGCATTGGGACTCAATAAAACCCGAAGGCGATCACCCTCGGGTCCGCCCTTCAGGCAAGAATCCAACAAGAGCGCAGGGAGCTTGTTCAACAAAAACCAATTCAGCGCCACCCCTTCGGTCGTCCGAAAAACAAAGTAATTCTGATTAAACTTTTCGAGATCGCGAGCAGTTTTCTTGCCTTCCTTACCCATAAAAAGCAGATTCAACTGATCCTGCACTTTCACCACGCCAAAACCACTTACGGAGTACAGGCCCGCCGCCGGCCAAAAACCAAGCTCAAACTTGTCCGCTGCCACTTGTGCGATCGAACCCACAATCGCCCCGATGTTCGAACCCAAAAGACTTGCACCCACGTAGTTTCGACCCGACGGAGTGTTCTCGATATTTCCCAAAAGCCCCCCCACCACGACTCCGCTGATGGTCACGAGATTCGAGGCCCGGAGGTTGCCCAAGATAATACTCTTCCCCGATTCTTGAGCGGCCTTCAGTGCCTGACATCGAATGAGCCGTGAAGTCGCGACCCCTCGACCACCTGTCCCAGGATTAAAACGAATATTCGGGTGCTCGGACTCAATATGACTGACTGCTGCCTCGATTTCTTCGGGCGCAATATCGATTGAATGATTATTGGGTTTCAACTCGAACCGACGGGTCGAAGGATCGAACTCCAAACGTCCCCCTTGCTTCACCCAAATGGCCTCGGGTTTTCCATTGGCTCCTAAAGTTTTAACCGCCATCAACTCGCCTTCGGGCCAGTTCACTTCGCCCTCAATAATGTGAATGCGATCATTGAGATCCAATACATAACTATATTTTTTGCCTTGCTTGATCTGCCCTGCAAGCTGGCTATCCAACTCGAGCAAACGAACATCTCGCACCATCATCTTCGAGGGTAGGCCCTCGACTAAAGGTAATCGCACACTCCGCTGCTCAGTTGCAGCCGAGATTTTTTTTGCTTGATAACCGAATTTACTTCGAAGCCGCTCTCCCTCTTTTGCGGCCTCCACGTCTGACGCCGTGGCACTTGCCTCTGCCAGGCGCGCTGCAGACCGGGCCGCTCGCGCCGCCACGACCAGAGTCCCCACATCGCCAGCCGTCAAAGCGCCGGTCATCACCAGACCTTGAAGTCGTGAATTCATGCGCTCAATGGCCTCATCCACCTTCGAAGATTCGTTCAGAATCCCCATTTGAAATTCCCGCAGACGTCTTTGAGTCTCCGCAACTGAATCCCAATATTCTGGAAGCTGATCCGATAACGAAAGCCCAATCCCACAACCCAGCCCCACTGCAGCCCCTACAAATGGCGTTGCCACCGCGCCCGTGGCCACGCTCGCCCCGACACAAACAGACATCTGCCCGATCACATCGGCAAAAACATCCGTCATCGACGGCGTGTGCTGAGTCTGAACACAAGTCATGAATCTACTCAAAAGATCCGATTTGGCCACTTTCATGAGCGGCTGTACCAAGTTTTGCATCTGAAGCAGCTCAATCGTCGGAGTCGTCTTTGCATCACAAAGACTTCCCAGGGCTTTTTTCATAAAAATCAGTTGGGCGCGACGCAATTCCGTGGCCTGTTTGAGCCGCTGTTGCTCCTCCGCCTCCCCTTGCTCTTTGACCCGCAAGATCTGCCCAAGCGCTGGAAGATCTAAAACGCGAATCCCTCCAAGGGATGAATAACTCCGAGAGTGATCCCGATGAATTCCAAAAAGCAGAGCAGGCTGTCGAGAAACGAGAGAATCGAGGGCGGCCCGATCCAGCTGCGCCTCCTCGACGAGACCCGCGCAAGGGTCACCGACACGGGGTGCCGATCCCCGCCCCTGAGTAATCGCCCGCGACATCTTGATAGCATCGCACTGACTATCGAGATCACTCAATTTTTTCTGAAGGGACTCGGCAAGCAGGGCCGCCTCGACCAAGTGACGGGCTCCATTTTTTGAATCGCGCTTAGGAGTTTTTGCGCTCGTGATGATTTGCTCAAAGAAGCCATGATCGCCGGCCTTTACTGCCTCACACGAAGCGGGCACCTCGATTGGACTAGACTCCCCCAACGCGGCCTGTTCGTTTTGAATCGCTTGTGCCGCTAGTTGTACTGCGGCCCCTCTGACTTGCATAAGAAAAGTCTGAACTGCGCTATTGCGCGCGAGATGAGGTTCTTGCCCATTGAAGAAATCCGTGATTTCCGCCATTCGTGTTTGATTGACTGATTCAAAAACAGGCGACTCAAAAACACACTGCGTGGCAACCCTTGCCTTAAGCTTGAGATCTTCGTCCGTAGACGCCAGATTTTTGCATTCCGTAATACGAGGATCATAACGTCGGTCCGTTTTGTCCAAAGTTCCATCAGTGTACCCGCCAGTCTTAAGTGTCCGCAAAAAACCATGAACCCCACTTGCCTGGGGGGTCCCGGCAGTATCCATCCGGTCAGTCAGTGTCAGCAAATTTTGGCGAGCGGCCTCGACGCAGGGATTTTCCCCATGAAACAATTCATCGTGGGTACTTTGATAGTGAGTGGCATACTCGTTTTCGCACTCAAGTAAGTTCTCGTGAAACTCACGTTGCAAAGAACTTTTGCCAGCAATATCATCCTCGCAAAGAGCGATCATTTGCGCAGACCCCACGCCAAGGAGTTGGGTATCCGTTTTCAGTTTTGCACAAACCTGGGCAAACAACTTCATCACGTCTTGGACCGACCGCACGGATTTTAATCCCCCGCGAAGTTCCTGTTTCATCGTCACCGAGTAGGCGGAGGCACCGATGAGAGCATCATAGATGCCCGGCACACCTAGCGAATTACCCAAAAAATCCTTTTGAAGATAGGCCTCCGAAAAACACTCCACAAATTTGAGACGATAGAGTTCTGAATCCTGTTTATAATCCTTGAGCGCGCGGCCAATACATTCGGTAGGCGCCCCGAACGCGTTGGGCGCAATGGCTACTGCCGTGAAGCAAATCAGGGCCTTGATTAGGGAAGGGCGGGCGTTAATTGGCACAGTGGATCTTTGTCCCCCGCTTTGATTTCAGTGAGACACTTTTGCATGGTCTTCACAGTTTTTTGGACCCCTTTGGCAATTTCAGCCGCCCATTGCTCTTCCGTCAGGTCAATATCATGATCCATGTTTTCGAGGATCGGAGGGGGCAAACCCAGACTCATCAGCACATAATCCATCAAGAAGCGACTGACCCGCCCGTTTCCGTCCGTAAACGGATGGATTCCAATGAACCAACGTTGCACGCGCGCCGCAATCAAAAACGGATCCTTTCGTTTGGCGCCTTTGTCGTAAAAATTTGCAATCTCCTGATTGATCGTCGTGATCAGCTTTTGCATATTCGCTCGAATATGATCGTGATCACTGTATTCAATAAATCCGCACTCCATTAAAGCATTCGTTCCTCGCCAAGTACCTGAAAAGGCTTGTCCCGGGTCTTTTCCCAGTTCGTCCATATACTCGTAGGTCAATTTTTTACCTTTATCATTTTTTTTGAGACGTTCATCGTAATCCATCTTTTGCGGGGCACTCATTTCCTCATAGCAACGAGTGGAGTGCCAGCGCGTCAGCTGCTCAGACAAACCCGGAACCACGTTTCCAAGGTCATCAAGGGGATATTTGAGTTGATCCACCAAACCTTGAGGCTGGGCCTCACCACAGTGAATGAGCGAGCCGATCTCGCGATGGTCTCGATAATGATGGTTATTATAGGCCAACTTGTCCAACACCCCTTCATTCATCGAAAGGATAAAAGCCTCAGAGATCGGCATGGGGCCCTTTGCACCTGTGGCTCGCAAAGCGAGGCTCTCTCCCGCCAATCTCGCAACGCGATTGGCCCCTTTTTCCCAATTCACCCAAGTCGTTGGCGCGGGTTCGTAAATCTGAAGGGGGTCATAATTCAGCGTTTTGGCCTTTTCAGCGTAAAATGCGCGTGGCTGAATAAACCTCAGCGCAATCACCTCGCGCAAACGGAGCGCTTGATCTTCATTTTTCGGTCCCAATTGCGCATTCAGACTCACGCGGGTCTGATGGTATTGATCATAAAGCTCGCAAAGATTTACAGCGCTTTCCCAATGTTCCAAAAAATCAGGACAGGCCATCGCAGCCGAGCTACCGATCAGCAGCCACCCGGTCAAGAGAAACACCCGTGCACGTGAACAATGAAAACTTAGTGTTTGCAAAACACTCTCCAATTCAGGTCCCCAACCAGTTCTGGTATCGGGACACCACATTTTGGGCATTGAGTAGGACAAAGTCCCATCAAAGCCTCGATGCTAGGACGAATCGAGGCCTGGTGATAATTCGTTTTCGCAGGTGACGGAGACTTTGCCTTTTTTGTGACGTAAGGCCCCAACGCAAAGAGCCAGGTTCGATTGGATTCGGGTACATTCTTATCGTGATACCTAAACCGATTCGGATCATCGCCACGGCCATGATCCGTCGTGATAATGATCGTTGTATTGTTGCGACCGTACCCATGCACCGCCATCTTCGCTTCTAACTGCTGGTACCAATGATCAAAATCGCGAATCGACCGAATATATTGCTCATAATTATCGGCATGTCCCCAGGAGTCTGTGTCATTGAATGACACAAACATAAACTCAGGACATTCCTTGAAACGCTCCAAAGCCTGAAGACCGGTGTATCGGTCTTTTCGAACGCCCTGCCAATCTCTTGAATGAGGGGGCGGGTCTTGCCTTTGAAGGGCATTGATCGTCTTAACCAGGTCCGTGTTTTGAGTGGCGATGGCCTCTTGAGGGCCGGCATTCACATAAGGACACTGCCCCGCCGACGTAGAAGAAGTAGCGAGAGAAATCGCGGCGTCCTTCACGTTGGTCCAAGACGCGATTACCGGAACTTTTTCGGGTGGAAGATGCCGCTCCTGAATGAGGCGTTCAGGAAGGGTTCTTTCCTTCACGGGACCGCACTCATTACTAACGCACGCCCCTCCTTCTCGACCGGACAGGATCGCTTGATAGCCCGGTAAACTAATGTTGGAGTCGTTCGAAACCTGAAAAATACTGGGATTCGTGGAAGAATGCTCGTCCCCCAAGATCACGCCCTTTTCGTCAAATAATTTTCGCATACTGGGCGCCAGCGGCTGCTCCCGTAACTCAGGGGGAAGACGACTGAGCATCCTCGGATCCGGCCGATTGGGCAACATATCTTGCCACCGAACTCCGTCCAACGTGATCAATATGACGTTATTTTTACTTTGAGCCATGCATCGCCCTTTTTTAGGAGGGTCGGCACCGGCATTGAGGGCTGCCAACAAAAGGGGCAGACCCAGGGCTGAAATAAAGGTCAATGAATCGCAGCGCATTCTATCCACTATCGGCTGAATCGCGAAAATATCTTAATAAAACCTCACGTTATGTCTTCACCGCTGGGCAATCTGGGCCAGCCTAAGGCGGAAACCCGATAGCCAGCTTAACCGCTGAATACTCCGGATGAATTTTGCCCTCACGAGTGCGAATCGTCAGAGGTGGCTCCACCCAAGTCTGAGCGCGAAAGGCCTCGGGCAAATGCTCCGAGCGCATCATCGCAAAAAGGCCCAAGAGCGGCGCGTCCCCCTCACGTAAAATCAAAGATCGCTGCCGAATGATCGTAAGGCCCGCTTGGCGCGCTCCTGTCTCCACCCGCTCGCGCTGGCCCTGCGGCGCCACCGGAAATACACACGCAAACACGCCGCCTAGCGCGAGATGCGCAGCCGCAACCACGCAATAATCCACTACACTGCCGCGCGCTTCGAAACGGCACGCCACTTTTTGCGGATGATCTCCGTGAATTCCCGCATCCATTGGAAAATAAGGGGGACTCCCCAAAACTAAGTCGAATTTTTCGTCAGCCGCCAGTGCTTCGGGATCGCGAAAATCGCCTTGGCGAATCTCATAGCGACCTTCGAGTCCATTATAACCAGCGCTTTTTCGCGCGAGTCGAACACTCTCCTCTTGAGCCTCAACCGTCACAAAATGAGCGCCTTGCAGCCTCCAAGCCGCAATCATACCAACCGAGCCGATGCCACTGCCCAAATCCAGAACCCGACTCGCCGAAGCGACCCAAGTCGTGCCGTACCAAGCCGTTAAAATATCGTCCGTCGAAAACCGATGTCCCGCCTTGAGCTGGAAAATTCTGAAATGGCCACTGATCGCATCCAGCGTCTCGCCTTCGAGAACTTCGAACTTTTCAACCGGCCCCCCTGGCGCATGAGGCCCTGGCTTAGCCCAGCCTTTAAAATAAGAATCTGATTTATGGCTTTCGGACACGACTTGCCCAATGAATCATCTGCACCGCTAAATTTTCATCTAATCCATCACTATCCAACAGATGGAAATAATCCCGCCAAGACTGAGGTGCTTCAGGGTGAAGCCCCGTCACATAAACTCGCCCTTTTCCGTAAGGCGCACGAACACTAGCGGCCGTACCCTCAGAGTAAGTAGCCATCACCTCGGCTCCCGTCCCCGTCTCGGAAGGAAGGGTGAAAAACGGCCCACCTTCCCAATAGATTTGCCGGGGTTTTCCCCCTCCCCACTGAATGGGCAGAATAATCGCATCATCTGGGACCGTCGTATAAGGGTGACTTGCGCCCGGAAGCAACCCCAGGCCTGGGTCCTCAAGATCTCCAATCTTTGCCGTGGCAAAAAAACCGCCCGCGCAAAACCCCACATAACCGCCGCCGCTTCGGACAAAATCTTGGATCCATCCTTTGAGTTGGGCGCTCATGGCTTTACCTACCGCGCGGGACGTGCCTCCGGGTTGAATCCACACTCCGGCATTCTTAAAAATGAGTGAATTCGCCTCTGACGGGCCGACAAAAACAGGCCGCAGGCCTGCGATTTGGGCAACCTTGGCCGCAGCCTCCGAACAGCCCTCATCACAAGCCCCTGGTCCTCGGTAAACGAGCGCGTCCATGGTTGAAGGCGAGATAGCCCACGCTGAGGGGATTCCTATGAATGAAAAGAACAAAGCGAGAGCGGGAGCGCAATTCATTTTTCGAATACAACAGAAAATCCCTTTCGCAACAACCGCAAAAATCCGGTAAGGTTTTGTTATGCGCCTCACCGAAAAATCATCTCATCTCAAAACTGAAATTATCGCTGGAATTACTACGTTTTTTACCATGTCCTACATTGTCGTGATCAACCCGTCCATCTTGTCTACCCCTGGCACCGGGATGTCCTTTGATGGCGTCATGACTGCCACTGTTTTACTAGGTTTCAGCATGACATTACTCATGGGGCTCTACGCCAAACTTCCCTTTGCCGTCGCCCCCGGCATGGGACTCAATGCCTTTTTCACTTTCAGCATCATACTCGGGCAAAAAATACCGTGGACGATCGCATTAGGTATGGTGTTTTGGTCAGGGGTTCTCTTTGTTTTGGCCTCCGCCACTCGTTTCCGCGTCATCATCGCTGAAGCCATTCCTTCTGAACTTAGACATGCCGCGGCCACTGGAATCGGAATTTTTTTGACCTTCATCGGCCTCAGAAACGCTGGGCTCGTGATTTCGGATTCTGTCACGTTCGTTAAGGCGGGGGTTTTAGACGGAAAATCGATACTCAGCCTGGCTGGCCTGATTTTAGGCATTTATCTTTTTAGACGGCAAAATCCCTTTGCCTTCTTGATCGCCATCTTTGCCGTTACCGTTTCAGGATTAGTGTTTGGCTTTGTGCACCTACCTGATCACTTACTCAGTACTCCCGATTTTCACAGCACCATCGGTAAACTGGATATCATGGGCGCCCTCAAGTTTGCCTTTATCCCCACCATCATCTCGATTTTTTTGACCGATCTCTTTGATTCCATTTCAACCTTTGTCGGAGTTTCGCAGGCCGCCGGAATCGTCGATTCACGCGGCCAACCCATCCGCCTCAAAGAGGGCCTGATGGTCGATGCGTTGGCGACTTTGAGCGCAGGATTATTAGGCACCTCTCCCGGCACGGCTTATATTGAAAGCGCCGCTGGAATTGAAGCCGGGGGCCGTACCGGGCTCACCGCAATCGCGACTGCGCTTTGTTTTTTGCCCTGTCTTTTTTTAGCACCCCTGGCCTCCATGGTCCCGCCTTACGCCACCGCCCCGGTGCTCATTTTGGTGGGGTCACTCATGTTCCGAAGCGTCGCGGGGCTGCGCCTCACCACGCCGGAGGACTGCGTTCCGGCTTTTTTGACGATCGTTCTCATTCCCCTGACTTTTTCGATCACGCGAGGCATTCTCTGGGGTTTTATTACACACGTCCTGCTCTATTTTTTGGCCGGGCGCAGACGTGAGGTTTCGCCGGTGATGGTCGGGATCGCGGTCATTTCGGCGATTTTGATGGGGCTAGAGCATACGAGCTAAGGCTTAAACTCACAGCCAATCCCGTGCGCATCCCCCAGAAAGGGAGCTTCGAGGTTTTTATAAAAATCAACAGAACAACGGAGCTCGTACCAACGGAGGGCATTCAAGGAGCCACTTACCACTCGATCATAGATACAAGCCCGCACCTCGAAAGCCGGAAAGCCGCAGATTTCGCGGGCAACATCCCTCAAGAGTTCTTGCTCTTTACCCACCAGCCGCTCAAAAATGAGCTGACTACAAGCCTCTTTCTCCTCGCTCCGAAAAAGGCATTGGTTCCAAATACTTTTGAACTCATGGTCCTTCGACGCAGCATTCGGATGAGCCGTTTTCTTCATCGCTGAAAAAATACACTCTCGATCTTTACGATTGGTTATTTCACAAACCTTCTGAACCTCATCCCAAGAATCCAACCGTGAATCGGCAAACCCATTTTCCTGAAGAACAAAATCCTTCAAGCAAGCACGGCTCGTTTGACTTTTAACCGCACAGACCTTTTGCGCCTTCAACGTATCGAATTTTGAATTAGATTTAAGCAATTCAAGGATGCAAGACCGGCCCGCCTCCGGAATTTTACAAAGGTTGAGTGCATCAAAATGATAAAAATGAAAAGTCCCGTCTTGTCCGAGATAGTCTTCTAGACAACTTTTTTGGGATTGAATATCGGGATGAGGATTACAAACAAAATACGCATTATCCGGATTCTCGAGGCCTCCACCTTTTGTGATCTCAGAGGCCATGCAATCCAACCACGCTGAGTCTAGCCCAGCCGTGGGATCAAGCGCCTCGCGACAAAGGTTAGCCACTTTTTGCCGCCACTGATCATTCTTTTTAACAGGGGGCAGCGCGCCTAACTTTTTTGAACATTCGCGATTTAACGCTCGGTTCTGGGGTTCAATGCGAACAGACGGCGGGCCCCCCCAGGCTAAAGCCCCACCTCCTACCCAGAACAAGAACAATAATGCGTACCCGTGAAATACATTCATCTCTCACTAGAATTGTGACTGATTTTAGGATAATCGTCGTTGGTAAAATTTACCATGCAATTTCAACGAGTTATACTGTTTCAAATTGCCGATGAGCCAAAATAAGCTGTTCAAACGAAGACTTCTCGGAAACAAGGACCTCCTGCGGAAACTTAGCCCCGGACCGGGCCCATCGCTGCAACCACTCCGTTCCCAAAAACTGAAAGCCTGCGCCATGCCCGAGCTGCCACCCCTCAGGCGTCAGCGCAACCGTTGTTTCGGTTTTGTCACAAGTCGCAGCTCCTTTGGCCACATAAAACCCGGAAGCTAACAGCGCGACCCTCACCGCAGTCGAAGACGAATAAGTAAAAAGAACGCTAGCCTGCCCCTGACAAGCCGCAAACACTTTCTTAAAAGCGCCCAAGGCCCAATCTTCGACCTGCGTTTTGAAGGAAAATAAATCGTAAAAAACCAGATCTGGCGCGGGGTGTGTTGACGCCTGAATCGCTTCAAAAAAATCCCCCACCACAAGCTCCCAGCTCAGCCCTGGATGACGTTTCGATTGCCAACGCCCTTCCGCAAGAATCGCCGCCGGCGCCCCATGCCTGAGATAAGGAAAATTCGCTTTATGGGCGCTGGCCAATTTTAACGAATCGAGATCCTTTTCAAAACTCACCACCCGGAGGGGGCGAATCTCAGCCCCTGTTCTTGCCAACTGTTCATAACACTCGATCGCGGCCATCGCATTAGCCGCCGCCCCCAAGCCGACATCCCAGATCACTAAAGGGGCGGGCGATTTTTCACTCGTATCCCGCAACCGCTCCGCCAAACGCGCTTGTTCAACATAAAGGAGACGGGCCTCATCCCAGGGGGCCGCCTTCGAATGCATGCTTTCGCCGGAGGAAAGTTGCCGAATTCGCCCAACCCCTTGGTCGCCAACCACCACCTCGTAATCGCCCCGTTTTTTTGACCGTGAGGCAGTCGCACCTTTACTCGGATTGCGCTTCGGAACTTGAATCGGAAAATCTAGATCATCCGCTTGAAGCCCCTCGCGCCGTTCCCGATAAAATTCCAAAAAACGCCCCTCTAAAATACTTTGCCGAATTTCACGCATGAGCCGATGGTAAAAATAAATATTGTGCTGACCAACCAAGGTCCAACCTAACACTTCGCTCGTTCTGGCTAAATGCGAAAGATAAGCTCTCGAATAACGTTGACAGGTCGGACAAAGGCAGTTCGGATCCAGCGGGGCATCCAAATCTCGATACACTCCCCTCCTGAGCTGCACATGTCCGCGGGAGGTATAGGCGCCACCCCGACCCCCTATTTTTGTGGGCAACACGCAATCAAACATATCGACTCCGCGATGAACCGCCTCGAGCAAATCAATCGGGGTCCCTACTCCCATCAAATACCGAGGGCGATCGGGCGGCAGCAGCGCAGCCGTAAATTCACAAAGATCCTCGCGCTGATGTTTTTCCTCGCCCACGGCAAGGCCACCGATGGCGATGCCATCAAACCCCATCGCCGAAATCACCTCGGCGCTCTGCCGACGCAGATCCTCATAAACCGCGCCTTGCACGATTCCAAAAAGTGCCTGGGGGGACTCTCCGCGTGCGACCCGGCTTCGCGCGGCCCACCGATGAGTGAGTTCCATCGCTGATTGCGCCAGCGCGCGCTCCACCGTCGAGGGGACACATTGATCGAGCACCATCATGATATCGCTTCCGATGGCCATTTGGGTCTGAATGCTCGTTTCGGGACTCAAAAAAACAGGGCAGCCATCCAGATAACTGCGAAACCTCGCACCCGCCTCCGTGATTTCGCGCCCGCGCTCCAGCGAAAAAATCTGAAAGCCGCCCGAATCCGTAAGCACCGAACGAGGCCAGCTCATGAAACGATGAATCCCGCCGATTTTTTTGAAAATCTCCGGACCCGGTCGCAATAATAAATGATAAGTATTGGCCAAAACAATCTGAGAACCTGCGTCCTCCAAGGATTGCGTCAACTGCGCTTTGACGGTCGCCTGCGTGCCCACTGGCATAAAAAGTGGCGTAAGAACTTCATTATGAAGCGTCTTAAAACGCCCGGCGCGCGCGCGTGACCCTTCAGCGATGGCCTCCAAACGAAAATCGAGTCTCACTGATTTCCACTTTTCTTTTGGCTACTGCCCTCTGGCAAGCCAATGAGGGCGCCTGCGCCCAACGGAATCGAAAACTGAATCCCCATGGGCTGATCCGGCCGCGCTTGATTATAAAGATCGACCGCGTGCTGAATATGCTCATCCCCGGCCCGAGTGAAACTCAAATTAAATAAAAACGCATTCCCCCCCACCCATAAACCCACAAAGGTGGACATATCGCGAATCGTGCTTCCCTTAAAAGAATTGCCCAACACGCGCCCCACCACTCCACCCAAAATCGCTAACGCGATACCACCGCTAATGACATAGGCGGAGTTCTCGGTCATGCGTCGTGCGTTTCGGTACTCGTCCAATTCCCGCACGGCCTCGGGCACGGGCCCCAAAGCCGCGCGCAAGCGCTGAGCATCCCGCGCGACAAGCGAGTCGCAATCATAGGTTTTGCCGCCGAATTCGTAGATGCGCTGACAATGAAAAGGATCATTGGGCGGACTGCCCGAAAAGGTCGGAGGCGCGGAAGGTTTCTGCGGGATTTTCTTGAACTCAGACGGAACTTCGGCCCGGGCACTCCCTAAAGCACACACCAGAAAAACCACGAGGACTTGAGCGGCAATTCGCCTTACCATACCCGAATCCTCGAACCGACAGAAAAAGTCTGGAGAGTTTGGGCATAGCTTTTGGAGGATTGATGCAGATCTTCGATAAAACCCAGATCCGCCTCGCCGACTTGCCTCTGAAAATACGTCACCCAATGAAATTCAAAAAACAACTCCACTCGCGGCATAATCGCGTAGGCTCCGATAATACGGGGCCCCCGAGGAAACGAATAATTAAATTCTTTGTCACTCTTATTATCATCGTTGGGATTGTTCAATTTTCCGTAAAGGTCATAGGCCGCGAGAAACGAATACTTCCCGACCGTGACCTCCACCCCAGGTCCAAAAAGGTACCCACCGCCCCGCACCGTCATGCCACGCACATTGATCGGATCCCAAAGCTGAGTCACGCGAAAATACTCACCCAGAATACCTGGCTTAATCTTGAGTCCCCCGTCGATACCCACCGGCACCTCGAGCACCCCGTGCGCAAACCCCGTTCCGCCGAGCACACTCACGGTAGCCGTCGAATCAGAAAGCCGTTCGCGCCAAGTGGCCCCAAAACCTAGGCCCGCGCTCGCAGAAACACCCCAGCCCACTCCTATGGCAAAAGCGGGCGCCGAAAGCGCCGAAATGACCGGGGCCCCTAGAACTGCCGCGACCGCAATGCTGCGAACCCAAGACCTAAACTCGGTTCCCACGGCGATCGGCCTTCCATGCATCCCATATTCCAAAAACACTCGTAGAAGCGCTCCAAAGAGCTAACACCATCATCATGCTAGCCATGCCGGTTCGAACCGATTCCGTCGATACCCCAAAGGGAGCCCATCCCCTCGCTGTGATGAGTGCCACCGTCGGAGCCAAAATCACACAAAGGCCCAACTGAAGCCACCCTACACGACGCCGCTGAAGATCACCCCCGACTAAAGTCCCAAGCCCAGGCAATACGATGAGGTTAACCAGAAGCCCGGCAATAACCCGAACAGGACGAGGCGCATCTCGATGCATGGCATTGGTGAGGTTAGTCATGTTAAGCTTCTTGTACACGACAAGCCGGTGCACTTCCATCGGGAATTTCCTTTTGCATCCGGTTATTCCTCTGTTAATTTGATCCATTAAAGGCGGCCCTATCGCATGAAATCCTTTTTAAAATCCGTATTCAAAGCCTTCAGCTTGATCTCTCTGACTCAGTGGATCTTTATTTCACTGATTCTCGGCTTTTCTGTGGGGGCCTTCGCTCCCCAATGGGTTCCCTTCATCAAACCCTTTCGAGGCCTCTTTCTCAACGGTGTCAAATGCATCATTGCACCGCTCATCATTTCAACCATTATTTCAGGCATTGCCGGAGCGGGTTCCTTCCGACAACTCGGCATCATGGGAGTTCGCGCCCTTATTTACTTTGAAGCCGCCACCACACTAGCCCTCGTCGTGGGATTGGGGGTGGTCAACACCCTCAAACCGGGGGCTGGGATTCATCTCGGAACCAGCGCACTTTCTGAAGGTGCCGCTAAAGCCGCCCAAACCAAGATGACCTTCGCTGGTTTCATCGAACATCTCTTGCCTCACAACATTGCTGATGCCGTTGTTCGTGGCGATGTTTTACAGATCGTTATTTTCGCCACTCTTTTAGGCTTTTCGCTCCTTTCGATTGGCGAAAAAGCGCGCCCGATCATCTCTTTTTGTGAGTCCATGGCCGAGGCCATGTTTAAGTTCACGAGCTATATCATGGTTCTAGCTCCCCTTGGCGTGGGCGCGGCGATGGCCTCCAGCGTTTCGGAGCATGGTTGGCAGGTCATCTTCCCGCTTTTGAAGTTAGTGGGCTCGCTCTATTTTGCGCTCGCCATTTTTGTGGTCTTTTGCTTGTTTCCGATGTTTCGCCTCTTTCGAATTCCCTTTGTGCCGTTCATAAAAGAACTCAAAAGCGCCGTGATCTTGGCTTTTGCTACGACCTCCAGTGAATCAGCCTATCCCATGGCCATGGCGTCACTCGAAAGATTTGGGGTGCCCCGCCGAATCACGAGTTTTGTGCTCCCGATGGGCTATTCCTTCAATCTGGATGGATCCACCCTTTACTTAGCCTTGGCCTCAGTCTTTGTGGCTCAAGCCGCCGGTGTTGATCTCACTATAAAAACTCAAATTCTGATGATGCTCACCCTCATGCTCACGACCAAAGGCGTGGCGGCCGTTCCCCGCGCCTCAATCGTGGTGCTCTCCGGAACCCTCACCTCTTTTGGTCTCCCCCTCGAGGGAATTGCCCTCATTCTTGCGGTCGACGAATTCATGGATATGGCTCGTACGGCCGTCAACCTCTTCGGAAACTGCCTCGCCACGGCCGTCGTTGCTCGTTGGGAAGGAATTGAACTCGGGCTGGACGCCGTCCTCGAAGCACGAGCTGAACACGCAGTGGAGTTAATGGAAACGTCACCTACAGGTGACGTGATCTAGGTCACCTGTAGGTGACGTTTTATTTTTGATAAATAGCTGTTTTTATTCATATTGATATATTTTTTTGCCCATTTATTTGACTCATAGTCGTTTCTTACATACTCTAAATATAGAGGCCATTAAGAGTATGCCTACGTACGACAACCCCTTTATTTTCGCGACTGCCATCGATACCAAAGAAGATTATTGTCCCCGTCCAGAGGATCGGGCCTTTCGACTCGCACTCGAACAGGGGGCAAAGCGCTTTTATTTATCGGAAGAACGTAGACTAGGGAAAACGTCATTTATAAAAATGGCGATTCTGGAATCCAAAAACCTTCTCGGTTTTTACCACGACCTAGGACCCGTCACTTCCTTTTCCGGCCTGCTTCAACTCATGGTTACCCTGGACAAAGCCATTGCGGTTCCACCTATTCTTCAACAGCGAATCAGCGATTTAAGACAAAACTTACTTCGCATCGAACCCAAAACAGAAGAAGAGAAACACGAGTTTCTCGGAGAAATCATCAACACCCTGGCTGTTTGCAAAACGTCCAAAAAAAAGCCGGTTCTCATTCTCGATGAATTTCAAAACATTAAGAACTTTGACGAGTCCGTAAGAAAATCTCTCAGGGACCACCTTCAGCACGCTCCGCAATTAACGGTGATCTATTGTGGGTCGGATCGCACAAAATTGGATTCATTGTTTAACGATTCCCACGAAGTTTTTTGGAAACAAGCCGACAAATTCAAACTGAATCCAATTCCCGAGGAAACTTTTTTTAAATTTATTCAAGAGCGGCTCCACAAAAGAAAACGACCCCTTCAGCGGGAGACCTTTTCTTTCATTTATCAGTTCTGCTTGGGCAATTCAGGTGACATTCAACATTTGATGTCCCGGCTTTTCGAACGCACACGAACCTCCGAAGGGCATGACATCACACTCCTCATGACTCACCATGAGATCGAACGGAAGACAGACGAACTCGCATCTGAATTCGCGCTCAAATACGATCACCTGACGCAAGATCAAAAAGGCGTATTGAATTCGATCGCTAAAGCTAGAAAGAAGCTCACGTCAAAAATGATGACGACGAGCTTTAACCAAGAGAACGACAAACAGCGAAGAACCGAGTTTCTCGAAAAAACAATTGGACTCTTGATCAAGAAAGACATCATCGCCGAATTTCATTCCAACGGAGACATTAAATTTTGCAGCCCTTACTTTCGAACCTGGCTTCGAAAATTTCTCGGAGTTATGGACAGTCCGCCGCCCGAATTAGACCGCGCGCGCAAAGGTGACGGCCGACCATGATTCTAAAAAAAATTTCAAGCTCCTGCTGAACCGCCGGTCCTTCTAAAACCCCCATCGCCCGGGCAATGGCTTCAAAAGTACTGAGTTGGTACGGATGAGGTTCCGCACGAAGCCGATATTCAGAAGGGGGTCCCGGCGACAACTTAACCGAGATAGCCGTTTGGAGCGCAGGTTCCCGATGCGCCATTTTACGCGCTTGTTTCCAGCTCCCATCAGGAACCCAAAGAGTGACCGGTCGCTTGAGGGTCGCCACAAATTCAGAAGTGAGAATCGCGGCATCTTCCGAAGGAAAAAGCACCAATGCACCCTCAACAGCCTGAAGCGCCGGCACATCCCCCACTTGAGCAGGATGCCCCCCTCGCCAATGAATCTGGCTGCCGGGTAACGACTCCACCGCCAATCGGGCGGAATTTGAGGTTAAATTACGCTCCGCGACATGCATCACGACCCTGAGCTGTGTGGAAACCTGAATCGATGGAATCAGTTGACAAAAACAGAGTTCTTTCCGAATTCCACAACGGGCACACCGGTCATTCCGACGCTGAGTAATATTTTTACGAAAAAAGCTTCTTCCCATCGGTCTTTCTCATGCTAAGGTCCTCAGTCAATACACTATGACAATTTGGAAACGTAAGAAAAAAGGCGCTCACTCATCTTCCTCCACCCCATCGTTCCATGACGATCCTGCTTCAGCCGGCAATCCGCGGCTTCAGCACGGAGCTCATGATCACGAAGAAGCCGGTGGCGGCTGTGGTGGTTCGGGCGGTTGCGGCTCAGGTGGCTGTGGTTCCAAAAAAACTCAAGCCCACTCTCATGACGATCACCACGATCACGCCTCCCCTCAAAATCCTCAACAAGCCAGCGCGCCGAGTCCGGAAGCGCTTCAAAACGTGCGCCATGTGATTGCCATCGCGAGCGGTAAAGGCGGCGTTGGCAAATCCACCGTCACCACCAACTTAGCGATCGCGATGCAGAAAAAAGGCGCAAAAGTAGGCCTTTTGGACGCGGACATCTACGGCCCCAGCCAACCGGGCATGATGGGTTCCAAAGAAACGGGTGGAAAGACCAATTCGGATGGCCAGCTCGTGCCATTTGAAAAAAATGGAGTGAGCTTTGTTTCGATGGGTTCGCTCATCGGCGAGGACCGTCCTTTGATTTGGCGTGCGCCGATGGCAACCCAAATGATTCAGCAATTTTTGAATAATGTGACCTGGGGTACTCTCGATTACCTCTTCATTGACTTGCCTCCTGGCACCGGCGATGTCCAGCTCACCTTGGCTCAGCAGGCCCGTCTTTCAGGCGCCATTATTGTTACGACGCCTCAAGAAGTGGCTCTCGGAATTGCTAAAAAAGGCCTCCAAATGTTTCAACAACTCAATATTCCGATTTTAGGAATTGTTGAAAACATGAGTGTCTTTACCTGCAAGCATTGCGGACAAGACACCGCGGTTTTCAAGGAAGGTGGCGGCCAACGACTGGCTAGCAGCCTCGGAGTTCCTTTTCTCGGCGCGATCCCCTTAGATCCCGAAATCATGATGAGCGGCGATATGGGTTCCCCGCTTTTAGATTACGCTCCGAAGTCCGCTGGTGCAGAAGCTTTTCGCCAAATGGCGACTCAAACCAATCAACAACTCGAAGCCCTTGCAACCACAGCCAACGAAATCGAACCCAAAAGTTTCAAGCTGGCTGAATCGGGCAAGCTTGAGATGGAATGGCCAGATCAGCAGCGCTCGACGCTATCAGCTTACCAACTTCGCTGCGCGTGCGCCTGCGCAAGTTGTGTAGACGAACGAACGGGTCAACCGATTCTCGACCCCAAAAATGTACCTCAAGACATCAGCATTCGCTCGGTCAAAGCCGTTGGCCGCTACGCGCTGACGATGGCTTTTTCGGATGGTCATTCGACGGGCATTTATTCATTCAAAAAGCTGCGCACGATGAAACCGACGGCAGACCGCCCGGCACCTGCGCCCTCTAAAAAGACACAAAGTGATACCCCGCTGAATCTGCGTATCCAAAAGGTTTTGGATACACAAATTAATCCAGGTGTGGCCAGCCACGGCGGAAAAATCGAGCTGATCGACCTCAAAGGTACCGAGGTGTACCTCAAGATGAGCGGCGGCTGCCAAGGCTGTAGCTCGGCGAAGGCGACCCTTCAGGAGGGCGTCGCAAAAACATTGCGATCTCAAATTCCTGAAATCACAGCAGTCATTGACGTCACCGACCATTCAACCGGCAGCCAACCTTATTATCGGTAATCGGTTTGCGGTGTATTCGATCACCAACTGGGTGGATCACTTGCGGGAAACGACTCCCACGAGGCTTCCTCGACACGGTCGCGTCCTTCAGGACCTAACCGCTCGGAACGCTTACTCGATTTTTTAGCCAGCAGCCGTTGAACAGTAACCGCCCCTGCGATTCCAATGAGCAGCGTTGCAATGGCGGATCGTCGGTTTGTATTTTTATTTTTCATAATTTCAGCTTTCCTGCGCATTAGTGCATCAAGACTCGTACCAACGGGACGAGGCGGCTTTGCGAAAGTGAGTGGCCACAACTGCCGGCCTGAGGCAGTAAATCCCATTGGCTCGAAGGACGAGCACCGACGTCTCGATTAGGCAACCGAGCATTGAGAACCTAGGGTATAATTTCGACATGGGCCAAATACTGACGCAATCAGCACGAACTGCGACCCTGATTCTTAGTTTCGGAGTGAGCGTGGCCCTTGCGGACGCCAGCAGTGCGACCTCGCTCAGCAAAAGCTACCCGCCCGGGTTTCAGATCACTTCGGTAATTGAGAAGATCGAAAACAAAATTGGAACACGCCTTGCTTCGCCGTTACGTTGCCCGAAAAACTTTCACCTGGGAAAAACTGAGTTAGAATCCGGAGAGGTTCACGACATAAGATACGCGCCGCTGCTAGAAGAGATCCAATGTCTACCTGACCGAGATTCAAATACCATTCAGCATCTTAAATTGCGCCTTCGCAATGGATACCTCAGTTCAATTGAAATCAAGGCAGCTTCATGGGGATTTACATGCACTGAGAAAGACTTGGAGCATTTTGTCTCGAGTATTCCGGATTTTGGGCGACCATCGAGTAACGGGGATGACCATACGCTTGAAGTCCGCTATAAAAACCCGAGTGAAATTAGTTTTAACTTCTGGTGTGAGCCCAAAAAGCCAAATCTTGTAAACAGCCCAACGCCAATCCATGTACAAATCGACAGCGGGTTTGAGGGCATTCAATTTTGCGATGGAAAAGACCAGTGTATTCAAGCGGACGATGCATGGCTAGCGATCGAGGAATTGGCAGGCCAAGATTCCTCGGGCCCCAAAAAGCGAACTTCTGAGCAACGAAAACTGGAAGTGAAACGCATCATCGAAAAGACCATCCTGCCGAAGGTCAATGCCTCCCGTAAGGAAATAGCGATGCGAGGCAAACTTACGCAAGATATGGTCCATGCCTATTTGAACAATCTAAATGCATTGTACTCGATTTACGAGAGAAGAGCTTCAACCAAATGACTTGGCTCTGAAGAAAACCACGTTTTCAAAAGTCATACCTCACTCCTTCATTGGGTCAACGAGGGTTTGATGACGATTTTTTTTCTACTCGTGGGTTTGGAATCCCGATGGCCATGGATATTGCGTTTGCGGTCGGCATGCTCGCCCTCGTTGGAAATCACATACCGCCGGCGCTCAAAGTATTTTTATTAGCCTTAGCCATTTATCTGCTTGGCGGGATTTTGGTTTGGCTTTGTTTTCTTAAATTCGGAGTTCAACCGACGATTGCAGGGGTTCCTCTAATAGGGGGCACCTTTTAGATCGCGTGAGTCTAGGCATCGTCCTAGGATTAGTGCTCGGCAAACAAATCGGAATCACTTTATTTTCTTGGCTGGCCGTTCGATTTAAAGTGGCCGAACTTCCTCAATACCTGTCGTGGTCTCAACTCTACGGGGCAGCTGCACTAGGCGGGATTGGCTTTACGACGTCCGTTTTTATCGCCAACCTCGCTTTCGCTGATACAACATTTAGTTTATTTATTTCCTACTTCCCCCTTTAGGTTTCCCCAATTTTACCCCCCCATTTTCTTACAACTGCGTCAATGATGACTTAGTATATTCAATATTTTTGATAATTCGACCATTTCCAGTAAATATAACTACTTATTTTTAAACGTTTTTTAACTCTTTTATCTTTTTGCATCATTTTTCCACCAAAACTGGTAACATTACAGCCAGGAACATCCGATCCTATCTTAGGAGAGAAAATGCCGCAGTCTTTCCTCAATCAAAAAAAGAGAAAAGAAGCCGAAATCGCGCTCTTCGAAGCCACGGCCTATCTTCAAAAACAGCTCGCGCTTTCGGGCTCCGCGATCGCTCGTATTCTCAGACTCCCCTCCAGTACGGTCAATTCCTGGCTCAAGCTCAAGCGAATTCCACTCGGAAGCGATGCCATTTCAAACGATGCGGAGAGTTTGATTCATCTCATTGCGATCCATAGAAATTTAGAAGCCATGCTGGATACACCCAATGCCCAACGCGAATGGCTCAAAACCTCCCGCCCCGATTTAGGATTTGTGCCGCTCCAAAAGATCGCTGAATCTTTTCAATCCCTACTGAGCGTCCGGCAATACCTCGACTTTGCCAGAGGTCGAGGGGCTTAAGCAGGAGCGCAATCATGCAATCTTATCGAATCGTCGAACATCAAAATCGAATCTACGAATTCAACGCGACCTCCACTGATACGCGTGCAGAATTACTTCAATCACTGCTTGAGCGCACCAAACCAGAACCTTATTATCACGAATGGCATGAACTCATCGCGACTCAGTTCCGTTATCCTGTTCCCGTTGGAGTCAATTATGCCGCCCGCTTTCGCCCACCGGGATCTTTGAAAAATGTGTTCTACTCCTCCCAGGAAATTGAGACAACCCTTTACGAACACGCTTATCATTTTCTCAAGTTTCGCCTAGGAATGAAAAAACTCGCAAAAACAAGTCAGCGCACCTTGGTTTCCGTTCATTTTACAGCACACGCACCGATTATGGACCTTTCTCAACACTCCAATATTAAGGCGATCACGAATCCAAAATCGTACGAAGCCTCACACGCCTACGTGGCAACTCATCCGGAAACTAAAGTCATTCAATATCCCTCATGCCGAGATCCCCAGCGGCGCCCCAACTTTGCGACGCGTGATATCACCTGTCTTCAGAAAACGATCGAACACAGTCAAACGATCTCACTCGCCTATCAAAAGAAAACCCACTCGATTCACTGGATTGAAAACAATGTAACCATCAGCTGGTCGCAGTTCGCGCTCACCGAGCCTCCCCGATCGCATGCCCCCACATGAGGAATTCTAGTTGAGGGCGAGGGGATCCGCGCGCGCAGGAGGCGCGTTTTTGCGCGGAGTTCATGGACGAACGACCCCGACGCCCTCAACTAGAATTTCTACGCCACGCAGAGCGCCGCGCCAACTCCACCTGCAAACGATTGAGCTCAACCTGAGCTTCGCTCGCCGAAAGCCCCCGCTCTTCGGCCCACACTCGCGATAACTCCTCGGCCCACGGCAACCCGTGATCCGCGCGCGCAGCGTAAAGTGGCATTCGGCGCAGATAAAAATCTTCAAGATGAACCACCATCTCAGATTGCATCGCATGACGAAGCTGCGCCTTCAAAAGCGGAAAGCCCGCAGGATCCTCGATCGCGATCGCACTTCCGCTCCCGCCACCACCCGAAGCCATTCCGGTCACGTGCGCCTCCAAAATCGAGACCGCCTCCGCGCCGTAACGGCTTAACAACTCCTCTGGAATCTGAATGCTCTTGGCTGCGGCCTCCGTGCGGCACCGCTCAATCGCTTCAAACGTCGCATGCGGATTAATCGGCGTCAGGGTCCGCGAAGGGCCAACAGACGGAGGCGTCACCGACTTTTGGGCTTTGGCATCTTTTCGCCAGGCCTTCAGCGTAAAATCAACAATCTCTTCGCCCATCTTACGATGAGTCGTGTATTTTCCGCCCGCCACGATAATCGTGCCCCCCGGGCCCCGATCAATGTGGTGCTCCCGACTCACCTTTTGCAGCTGATCTGAGCTTTCGCCGTGCTTGCCCCCCGCACCTTCATCGCCACTCATCGGAGCAGTCGCCCCCACCAAGGGGCGCACTCCCACATAAGCGCTTAGGATATCCGAAGTTTTTAACTGAAGCGTCGGAAAATACTTACCCAATAAGTTCATCAGATATTGAACAT
>JBBCAW010000040.1:0-1931 GCA_051382295.1 Bdellovibrionota bacterium FG-1
GAGCAGAACGCGCTAATTACGCAAACCCCTATATTTTTTCAACGAGGCCTCCCAAGATTGAAGATTTTGATGGGGTCAACTTCACTCCCGCTTCTCGCCAAATGAACATTTTGTCTGTAAACGGCATCCCGCTCATTGACCATTCAGGAAATTGGGTCGGCCCTGCAACAGGTCTGCAAGGCCCAAAAGGCGCCACAGGAGCCGCGGGCCCCGCTGGCCCACAAGGTATCGCCGGACTTAAGGGTGACAAAGGTGATGCTGGCGCACAAGGCGCTACAGGATTACCGGGACTGACTGGTCCCCAAGGCGCGCAGGGTGCAGCAGGAGCTGCTGGTCCAATGGGCGCAAATGGAATTCCTGGTCCTGCTGGAATGCCCGGACCTATGGGCGCACAAGGTATGGCTGGAATAAAAGGCGATACTGGCGCGGCAGGCCCAATGGGTGTTGCCGGTCCTGCCGGCCCCGCTGGAGCAAATGGAATTCCTGGTCCGGTTGGCCCACAAGGCCCCAGCTGCATCGGTTCAACCTGTACTGGAGGAACAACTTTTGTTGGAACCCAAACCTTCAAAGGCGGAACAGCTGGAATCGATATTTCTGCAGGCTACATCGTAACCAATGCGATATCCGCACCCACCGTAATTTCGGACTCTCTGGTTCTTGTTCAAGGCGCGTTTGCACAGAAGCCGACGTTGATTACAACTCCAAGTGCGAACTACTCTATGACGATGAAAGAATCACTCGTGCTGGTCAAAAACGGTGGATTCAGCGATATATCGACGATCACTCTGCCGAATGCGAACGCCACGAACTTCAACATCACGATCAAGAACCATGGATACGGCACTGTTAAGATTGTTCCGGCCGCTCCAAATCAGACCATTGATGGTAGCGCAGTATATACCCTCGCGGGCTTCATCAATGCCCAACAACAAATGGATGTTGGCGAAAGCCTCACGATTGTATCGGACGGAAACTTCTGGTCCGTTATCGGGCGAGTCAAACACTAAAAAGGCTGTCGAGACCGATCACGGTAACATCGTGATCGGTCGCCTGCGCTACAAGCTGAGGAGTAGTTTTTTTCAACGACCTCCTTAATGTAAATCGCGCCCTCATCATTGCTTGAACCGACTCACAAGCACTCTATCAATCGAGCAATGCGGTCTTTTTGATGCTCTACTAGTACATCGATTTCAGTATCTTCGGGTTCTTGAGTGGGTACTTTCTGAGGTTTCTCAATAGAAAGGCGTCCCCGTGCACGCAACGTAATAAGGAGTCACCCATAGGGGAAGCTGTGCCGGGGCCGTTTACCGTTATGCCGTAGAGTGAGTCCTATTATGGGGCGGAGTGCATAAAGTTTCAAGGTTTTCGAGCGTGTTTGCTCCTCCTTCGGATATGGGGATCTTATGATGAATCTCAATCCACCTGCTTTGATTGCATCGTTTTCCATGGGTAGATGCTCCAGGGGTAGATGCAATATAGGTACATCGGCCTTGGTCTCTTAATCGCACTTGATGCAACAGGTTGGCCGAAATAGGAACGCGCTGCGCGCGCTTCGCAGGCCGCGCCTGTATCGAGACAGGTTTTGCTTCTTGCGCGCTTTTTGGCGCGCCTACAAGCGCGCCATTTTTCACGATCTGCCTTTCGGCGCGACGTACGGGATCGCGTCGCCTTAGGTGCTCCTCGGTCATCGTTACTATCGTCTCCTCAAGTGATACGGCGCGCCCACGGGCTAGGCACAATAGATCTTAAACGCGTCTGAGCGCCAACATGTCTTTTTCGGAAAGTCCGATCTCTAGTTTTACGCGGTTTTCGGTGACATAGCTTGCCCGCTCAGGCCTGGCAGTTTGAGGACAGATTTTCGCGACCTCTTTTTCAAGCTGCCGTTGGGACAAGGCTGTGGCTTTCGCTAGCCACTGTGTTTTGTTCTGTTT
>JBBCAW010000041.1:0-94503 GCA_051382295.1 Bdellovibrionota bacterium FG-1
TGGGCTTGGACGAGGAGATAATAAAGCGGTACGTGAAGTATCAGCAAAAAGAAGACCTGGGACAAGCGGAGCTTGCATTGCCCCCTGGTTCCCGAGTGCCACGGACGTAAGTCCGTGGATATCTAATTATGCAGCCTAACGGGTTATTATATAAACAGAATGAAGATCTTCGATTTCTCTAATTATCGTGATTTCGTCATCAAAACCGTGCGTTCCTTACCCAAGGCGGGCCGAGGGGAGTTTCTCAAGATCGCAAATCATCTGAAAATCCACACCAGTACTTTGAGCCAAGTCCTGAGCGGCTTGAAACATTTCACTCTGGATCAAGCCTGCGCGCTTGCCGATTACTTTGGGTTCAACGAGCTGGAGACCCAGTACTTGCTTTACCTCGTCGAGCTGGATCGTGCTGGAACGGAGCGGCTCCGAGTTACGTTGAGAAAACAGATGGCGAAGATCAAGGAGCAAAGCAGGGAGCTTTCGGCCGTGGTCCCTGGAAAACGAACTCTTTCAGAAGAGGAAAAGGCGATTTTCTATTCCAATTGGTTTTACACCGGAATTTGGGCTCTCACCTCGATTCCGGGCCACCAGACTTCTGAAGCGATCTCCCAGTATTTCGGTCTCCCCAAACTTCTTGTCAACCGCGTGATCCTGTTCCTCGTTTCAACCGGCCTGTGCATCGAGGAGAATGGGAGACTCCGGCCTGGGACTACGTATGTTCATTTGGAGGCGGATTCGCCGTTCATCGGGCGGCATCACGCGAGCTGGAGGCAAAAGGCGATTGAGCGCCATCCCATCTTATCCGAAAGCGAGATTGCTTACAGCTCGCCCATGTCACTTTCGCGAGATGATGCCGAGAAAGTTCGCAAGCGGGTGGTTGAGTGGGTCGAGCAGATCAATCGGGTTCGCGATCCATCACCTTGCGAGACTCTTTATTTTTTAAACATAGACTGGATTAAATTTTAAAGGTACCTCCCGGCTTCAAGACTCTGGAAATCTCGGTAGCAAGTTGCCTGGCGTATGTTAGCCGTGGCCAAAATTCCCGCACCGTCGATGTGGTACTGAGTTTCAGGGAGCTTTTCGTCGGCTCGAGCCGTGCTGCTCAGAACCACCCAAAGAGCCCAGGCTGCGACCACAAAAGCGGTTTCAAAAAGATAGGTTTGCGAAGTGGTGGGTTTGCTCATAGTGCCCCTTTGTGGCTTATCAAGCAAGGGGTGGGCCAAAATGACACCATGCATCATTAAGTAAAATCAACGGGTTAGATTAGCGTATTCGGGGGTTTGGTGTCTATGTTGTGGACGACTGTCCTACCCTTTTACGTATCAGGTTTTTGCTGGGTGCTATCGCGAAAATCACAACAGCCATGGATGGCGGAAGTTGTGTAAAAACAGGAGGTTTGCTTTCGCGATAGCACCCAGCAAAAACCGTTATTTCCAGTCGCCTTGAAGGAGGAGATTCCCGTAAGCACTGGGTATCAATCCCAACTGGGGGCTCTGGGCTAAGCTTGGTCCTACGGCGAGACCCAAATGCCAGCGGATTTGAGGATTATTTTCGAGGGTAATATCGGTCGATAGTCCCCCTCCCGCGACGAAGGTCATTCCATCATGACCTTCTTTGATCCGAAAAATTTGATTGGCCATCAAACGAATGCCGGTTGTTTGGCCCTGAAATTCGACGATTTTGATGTCTTGATCATGAGCCAGGGTGGGCGCATCCGTGAGGTCGACATAACCGCGCGCCGTAAGCGAATTTCCGACCGCGACCGATCCAGCGTAAACACCGCTGATTGACCTCATTCCATCGGGAGCAGTGGTGACGAGTCTTCCCCCGCCAGCCTGAAGAACAGGCCCATTTTTAGGGCCAAATTCAACGTTGTAGTAAGGGTGCTCCTCATTGACATTGACTCGAGTGAGGTGAACTCCTGGGGTCGAGGGGAGGTCACCGGTTTCACCGGCATGGGATGATTTGGGCGGAATAAAAGAAAGGAAAGTACGGGCATCGTGAGGGGCCGCTAAAGGGGCAAACGCCGCGCTTCTGGCGAGGTGCATGACATGGAGAGTTTGTAGAATGGGTGAAAAACAGAGGTGGCCCTGCGAGTCCATGGCAGGAAGCGAATCTTTTTGGATGACAGGAGGGCAAGAAGGCAGGTCCGCCCGAGCCGAAATCGCTAGCCACGGAGCTGCTATCAGGCAGGAGCAAATCCAGCTCATCCGAAGATTGGGGAGACTTTTAAGTTCCATCGATGGAGGTATGCTGCAAATTATAGTCCGCTTGGGCGGGATGGGGTGGCGCCGTCGGAACGCTTGATTTGTTTCGAAAAAAAGAGCCATCCATTTCTGAGTGGCTTTTTTGAGGGTGTCTAAAGAGTAGACAAGTCGTCGTTCTCTGCGTGACTTTTAGCGTCAACATTGTTAATAAAGCCCCCGTTCAACTGAAAATTCAAATTTGGGGGTTTCTTAAACGATGGGTCCGAATTCGCAGGCTCTTTTAGCTGATGTTGAGATGATCCGCGGCCTAGTGGGCGAAAAGCTCACTTTGGAGGCCTTTACTCAGCTTTCGGGCAATCTGGCGGGTTACCCTTTTGTGAAGCTCGTGATCGACTCAAAACCGAGTGAAGGAAAGAGTCCGCAGATTCATTTTATTAACCATCAGCGGTATCAGTTTCATTCGGACTATATTGCTGAGGCGATTTTGCAGGTCACGCCCAGTTCGATCGATCAAAATATCGACGAATTCAATCGCAGTGTTTATTTGAGCCCCGATCGCCGTTTTTGCCTCGGCATTTTGGCACTTCAGAAGACTTCCCTGGATGCGCCTACGACTGAGGGACAGCGGGCGGAGCGGTTTTTTACGCTTGAAACGGTCGAAATTGACAACATGGATTCCACCCTGGTTCAGTTTTTCTACGATACCGTAAAAACCCATGTTGATCGCGATTTCCCGATTTTCTTCAAGCCGGCCAATATTCAGCAAGAATCCATGATGACCAAGATCGACTCAGCCCTCTTGCCGCGAGTTTTTTCGCATGAGTTGATGGCTTCTGCGCAATACATCGCGCTCAATACGGGGACGGCCCGAGGGCGCTTGCGCGCCTTTAAGTCTGAGGCCGCATATCGCCAAGCTCGCGCGACGCTTGAGTGGTACGACATCATTGTGATGCGTCGGGTGCCCGATGATATTCCGAGGGTGTCTGGAATTATTAATGCTCATCATACCACCCCTTTATCCCACACCAACGTATTGGCCTCCGGATGGCAGATCCCCAATGCCATTCAAATCGGTATTTTTGAACAAGTGGATGAGCAAGGTCTTGATGGCCAGTGGGTAAATTACGCGGTGGATGCCAATGCTCCGCAAGTGGGCCTCTCTAAAATTGCACGCCCTGTTGAATTGAATCAGCGCCCGGCTTGGAGCGTTCAGCGAATCAAGCTCGAAGAGCCCGAGACGATGCATACCCCGATTGTCGAGCTTCAGGCTCTGCGGATGAGTGATCGGTATCGTTACGGCACGAAGGCTGCCAACTTAGGCGAGCTTCGCAATGTTCTGGAACGTGGTTCCGAACGCCTAATGGGTTTTTACCGCATTAAGCGGCCGCCCAGAGTGAATTTGCTCCCTTTTTTGGCGCAGTTTTTGGGTATGCCCGAAAAGATCGAGCCTCAAAACCTAGGCAAAAAAGCGAGCGAGTTTTTGCGGACCACAGTTCAGGTTCCTCGGGGGATCGCGATTCCTTTTTCCGTGCAGCAAGAGTTTTTGGAGAGCAGCCCTCGGATCCAACAGGCTATCGGAAAGCTCAAAATGGCGCTCGAGTTTGAAGCCCGTGAAACGGATGCTTTGTGCTTGACGCTGCAATCGTTGATTCGGCAAACGCGCGTCCCCGAGAAAATTCGCAATTACATTGATTCGCAAATTGCCAACGAACTAGCAGGCGTATCCAAGTTTGTGGTGCGAAGCTCTTCCAATGCTGAAGATCTCGAAAATTTTTCGGCGGCCGGCATTTACGAGTCCATTAATCACGTAGCCACCGCCGATAATATATTTCAGAGCATCAAAGAGGTTTGGGCTTCTTTGGTTTCGCCTCGGAGTGTTCGGTTGCGACATGAAGTCGGGATCTCGCTCGATGACTGTTACATGGGGGTCATTATTCAGGAAGAAGTCGAGGCTCAAATAGGCGGCGTTTTGGTCACCACCAATCCGATGAATCGAGCGGGTGATTTTCGAAACGTGTACATTAACGTGTCGTCCAAGTCAGTGACCAATATTGTGCAAGGCACGGACATGCCGTTTCAATATCTCTTTAATACCGTCGAGGGCGGAGGACGCACGCTCTCCTTAGGGAACGCGAAGGAAGATCTGCTGCCCGCGCAAAAGGACCTGCTTCAAAAATTGGCGTTTGCCGGGCGTCTTTTGCAGTCGCACTTCTCGCCGGACTATACTTTCAGCCATCCGGTAGATATTGAATGGGTGGCCAATGACGATGGTTTGTTTATCGTGCAGCTTCGCCCGTATTCCAAATAAGGTATGAACTCTAAGACGCGTCGAGTAATTTGGCTCTATTACGGGTTCCAGTTTTTTTTCTCGATGCTGCTTTGGGTGCCGATTTTCTACGACTACCAAAAGAAGATCGGGCTCGATGATTCGCAGATTTTTCGCATTCAAAGTCTTTATTATATCGCCTTTTGCGTGCTGGAAATTCCAACGGGCTTTTTGGCGGACTTCGGGGGACATCGGTTTTGTCTGAAGTTAGGAGCCCTGGTCCTGACTGTCGCCAATTTGTTGCCCATATTTGCCCCTACCTACTTTGGATTTTTGGGACACTTTTTGTTGATTGCGCTGGCGCGCTCATTGGTTTCGGGCGCCTCGAGCGCCTATCTGTATGACTATTTGAAAGTTCATGGCGCGATTTCTGAATATAAGCGAGCTGAGGGGAACGCTCGGTCCTATAGTCTCATCGGCCGGGTTATTTGTTGGGCCGGGATCGGGGCGATCATGCAGTGGCATTTATCCCTTCCTTATTGGCTGACTGCTGGGTTTGCCGCGGTGTCGGTCGTTTTTGCATTTGGCCTTCCGGTTCTGAAACTTCCTCCTTCCTCAGAGAGTGGTCAAAGGACGGCAGCTTGGCGCCAGCTTGCCCCTGTGCTGGCGGTTTTGGTGAGAACTCCCGTTTTGCTATTGATCATGTTTCAGGGAATCGCGATTTTTGTGATGGCTCGAATCGCAACCGTGAACTTGTTTCAGCCGGTTTTGAGCCAAAAGGCCTTTAGTTTGAGTGCCTATGGCGCGATTATGTCGGGTCTTACGGTTTTCGAAGCGCTGGGGTCGGCTTACCCTCACTGGATGCGCCGCTGGTGGAATGACTTGAACTCTGTCTTCATTTTGACCCTGGCGATGGCTCTCAGTTTAGGGGCTCTGGCCTACGCAGGCCAGGTAGGAACCGTGGTTGGCTTTTGTGCCTTCTCGTTGGCGGTCGGTCTTGCTTTTCCCATTCAAAGGCAGCTCTTAAATGACGCTATCCCTGATTCTCGATACCGGGCCACGTTGCTTTCGGTCGAATCGCTCATTGATCGGGCCGTTTGCGCAGGAGTGGTGGGCTTGATGGGGACCTATGTTGCGGGTGGTCGCGTGGGCGATTTTTTGAAGGTTTCAGCAGCGGTGAGTCTGCTGAATGTAGCGATTTTATATTTGGCCGTGGTTTGGGTCTTGCGAAGACGCAGGAATTCGACACCCAGCGTAATTGTATAACCATCTGAAAACATCTTTAAAAATATAAAACTTCACTGAACGACTCAAACACTTTGACAACACTCTGGCGAGTCATCTATGACCGTTAGAAAACCTCTACATACATGAAGGAACAATAGCATGCGTCATTCAATGCAGCATTTTGTCCGGCACATCGCCAAGCAATCAGGGTGGATAGCTCTTGCGACCTTGATCTTCGGCGCCCAAGCCTTCGCTAGCGAAGCGGAGTTGCCGATTCCGGAGCTGAACACGATTTACACGGTTTTCGGCATGAGCGTTTCTGGCGAAACGATTCTGGGCCTCGGCATGGTCGTGGGTGCGATCGGCCTGATTTTCGGCTTGGTTGAGTTTTTGAAAATCAAGGCTCTTCCAGCCCACGATTCGATGTTGGAAGTCTCCCATTTGATTTATGAAACCTGCAAAACCTACCTTTTTCAGCAGGGCAAGCTTTTGCTTGTGCTTGAAGCCTTTATTGGCTCTTGCATGTTCTATTACTTTTTTGCGCTCAAAAACATGGAGCTCCCTCGAGTTCTCTTGATTCTTTTGTGGTCGGTTTTGGGTATCGCCGGTTCTTTTGGTGTGGCTTGGTTTGGCATTCGAATCAATACTTATGCTAATTCACGCACGGCTTTTGCCTCCCTGGGTGGCAAGCCCTATTCGGTGATGGATATTCCGCTTCGTGCAGGGATGTCCATTGGTGTGCTTTTGATTTGCGTCGAATTGATCATGATGTTGTTCATTCTTCTTTTCATTCCTAAAGAAAGCGCGGGCGCATGCTTCATCGGTTTTGCGATTGGTGAATCCCTCGGAGCCTCGGCTCTCCGAATTTGCGGCGGTATCTTTACCAAGATTGCTGACATCGGTTCGGATTTGATGAAGATTGTTTTCAATATTAAGGAAGACGACGCACGTAACCCAGGCGTCATTGCCGATTGTACGGGTGATAACGCGGGCGATTCCGTGGGCCCGACAGCTGACGGTTTTGAGACCTATGGTGTGACGGGCGTGGCATTGATCAGCTTTATCGTTCTCGCGGTGGGGATGACCCAAGGCGCAGACGGTAAACTTATCCTGGGTCCGAATGGTGTGGATCTTCAGGCTCGGCTCATCGTTTGGATTTTTGCGATGCGCGTGCTCATGATTGTGACCTCGATCTTTTCTTATTGGATCAATGGAGCTATTTCGAGAGCAGCTTATGCGGCTAAGGATCACTTCGATTTTGAAGCTCCTTTGACTTCCCTTGTTTGGATTACCTCGCTTGTTTCGATCGCGGTGACCTTTATGGTGAGCGCGGTTTTGATCAAAGAGATGGGTGATGGAACGCTGTGGTGGAAACTTTCGTTAATCATCAGCTGTGGCACGATTGCCGCTGCCGTGATTCCGGAACTCACCAAGGTGTTCACTTCGGCCAAATCCAAGCATGTGGCTGAAATAGTTTCGGCTTCTCGTGAAGGGGGAGCGTCTCTAGCCATTCTTTCAGGGTTGGTTGCAGGTAACTTCAGCGCCTTTTGGAAGGGTATGACTTTTGTGGGCCTCATGCTTGTGGCTTATTTGACTAGCTCTCAGGGACTCGGGACGATCATGGTTTATCCAGCCGTGTTTTCCTTCGGACTCGTGGCCTTTGGTTTCCTCGGCATGGGCCCGGTGACCATTGCCGTGGACAGCTATGGACCTGTGACTGACAATGCACAGTCTGTGTTTGAACTCTCACAAATCGAAAGCATTCCTGGCATTTCAGCTGAGATCGAAAAGAAATTCGGTTTCAAACCTAATTTCGAACAGGGCAAGCATCGTCTGGAAGAAAACGATTCAGCGGGTAACACGTTCAAAGCTACCGCAAAACCGGTGCTGATCGGTACAGCGGTCATTGGCGCAACCACGATGATCTTTTCGATCATTCTGCTTTTGAATCTGAAGTTGGATCTTTTGGATCCTCGGGTTCTGCTGGGTTTGATCACGGGCGGAGCGGTGGTTTACTGGTTTACAGGCGCATCGATGCAGGCGGTCACGACCGGAGCTTATCGTGCCGTGGAGTTCATCAAAGCGAATATTCGCCTGGATGATGGAGCAGCCAAGGCATCGGTTGAGGACTCTAAAAAAGTCGTCCAGATCTGCACTCAGTATGCCCAAGCGGGTATGGTCAATATTTTCGGAGTGATTTTCTGCTTCACTTTGGCGTTCGCCTGCTTTGATCCGACCTTCTTTGCCAGCTACTTGATTTCAATCGCTGTTTTCGGTTTGTTCCAGGCTATCTTCATGGCGAATGCCGGTGGCGCTTGGGATAATGCTAAAAAAGTGGTGGAAGTCGACCTGCGTGAAAAGGGTTCTGCACTTCATGCTGCGACGGTTGTCGGCGATACCGTGGGCGATCCGTTCAAGGATACCTCATCGGTAGCTCTCAATCCGATCATCAAATTCACGACTCTCTTCGGTCTTTTGGCTGTGGAGATCGCGGTTTCGGCACCTGAACGCGCGCTTTACTTCGGTATCGTGTTCTTCATCGTGGGTTGCGGCTTTGTGGCTCGTTCCTTCTATGGGATGCGCATTAGCAATCTCACTGTTCAGGAATCGGCAGCTCAGGCACGAGCCAAAGAGAACAAGCCGGTTCTCGCGTAAATAATCGTTAGGCATTCAAGTTCATTCGATGGCGGCTCTACCTGGTTCAGGTAGGGCCGTTTTCGTATGTGCGAATTCTACTCATCACCCAATGCGGCCCAACCCCTGGAATTTCAAATTCCACGCCTTCTTTTTGAAAGCCCTGCTTCAAATAAAAGCCCACCGCACTCGTTCGAGCGTTGCACCAAAGGATACCACCCGATTTGTTTGCTCTGACCCACTCAGTGCAGGCAGACAGCACTGCCCTTCCAAAACCTTGGCCTCGCGCATGCGGCTCACTCGCCATTCCACGAAGCTGCCATGCAAGGTCAGGAGTGCCCGGTTTTGCAGCCCTAAATAGGGATGCGACGGCCATGAGCTTCTTATCGGCGCTAAAGGCGCCCCAATGAGTGGTCGTAGCGAGTTGATCCCCCGCAAAAATAGCGTCTTGAATGGGACGTCCTGGGCGAAGGACTTGATGACGGAGCGGAAGGACCTCGGTGGGGGTTATTTGCCGGACGATGATTCCTAGACCGGGAGTGCGCCCCTGAGTGTCATGAATGGATGTGGACATGTTCTAGCTACCTTCTCATCTTGCGCCGAAACTGTTCCCTTCGAATCGTCTGCCGCAGCTGGCTGATCAAAGAAGGCCCAAAAAAGACGAGGCAATTGGAGTAAATCGCCAGCATGAAAAAGCGTTCAAGCCAATCGGCCTGTAGGAATTTCCACCCGATGCCCGCGAGCGCGAACCAGGCTAGCCATTTGATTTTGACGGGGACCACAAAAAATAGCTGGATTTCGGTCTCTGGAAAGAGCGCTGCTGCGGCTAAAAACAGGGTCGATTCAAAATCTGCGACTTCCGTGATGGGATAACCTGTTAGCATCGAAAAGATAATCGTCACGACGATCGAGATCAAAACGTAAAGCGTGGTCTTGAAGGCACCCCATTCATTTTCGATCGTATTGATGATGAAATAAAGAAACCAAAGGGCAAAAATCACCCAGAGGGGATGCAAGGACAGGGGAAGCGCGAGGAATGTGACGAGTCTCCAGATTTCACCATGAGTCACGGCTTCTGGAATGAGTGCCAAACGCGCAACCCAGAGTGGGTCCAGGTTCACCATCACAAACCCTAAGGCCTGAAGGGTAATAAAAAGAACCGCGATATGTGGAACTGCTAGCCAACCGAGTTTACGTTCTAAAAATCGAAGCCAACGGGGCGAAGCATCGGTAGAAAGCATTTTCTAGTATCCCAGGATTGAAATGAGGGTAACGACGGCCGAAGCCCCTATGCAATAATAGCCAAAAAAGCGCCATTTTCCACTTTCGAGCCAGGCCGATAGCCATTTGAGCGCTAAAAGACCTGCCGCAAACGAAAAGGCCATTCCTATAAAGCCGGGGGTCAGGGTCGTAGGAGTAAGTGTGCCGGTGAGTTTTTTGAGACGATGGAGCTCGAGCAGCACGACAGGAGGGGTGAGGACCACGGCAAGCGCGAAGCTGAAGTCTTCTGCCAAGGTTCGTTCGACCCCCGAGAGGAGTGCTGCTGAGATGGTTGCCCCCGAACGCGAAAAGCCGCGAAAAGGCAGGCAAAGACCTTGAACGAGGCCAATAAGTATTGAATTTTTCTGTGAGATCTCTCGCGTTTTTGCGACTTGTTCGTGTTTTCCGGCGTAAATGATCAACAGCCCTACGCCGAAAAGCGCCGCTGCCACGAGCGGAAGGATGCGAAATAGGGATTCGATCTCAGCCCCATCGAAAAGGATCACGGCGAGGATTTTTTCGATGGCTTTCTTAAGTCCCAACCCCACCACGCCGGTGCAAAGCGTGGCCAAGGCAATGCGCTTGACGAACGAAAAGGAAAGTACTTTACGCCATCTGGGTGCAAAGTAGGCCAGTACGGCAAACATGGTGCCGGTATGAAGCATGACCAGAAAAAAGGTCATTTCCGGAGATGAAGGATCAAGGCCCATCAGCTTTTCGGCGACAATGACGTGTGCGGAACTGGAGACTGGAAGAAGTTCGGCCGCACCTTGAATGACGGCAAGGATGATAATCTGGATGAGGGTCAAAGGGGTATGCTCCTTGCTGGGATCATAGACTTTTAAAAAAAAAATTCGAGCGAAATAAGTGTTTTAAGTTATGAAATCATTGATTTTTTTAGGTATGGATTTGTCCCACTCGATCAGCATAAGCTTGACCCTGACTCAACGAGGTTCATAGGAGGTTTCATGGCTTGGTTTAAACGTATCTTTTTGTTCATGGCGGTCAATCTTCTGGTGGTCTTGACGATCTCAGTCATTCTCAATGTTCTCGGAGTCCGTCCTTATTTGAACTACTATGGGATCGATTATTCCTCTCTCATGGTTTACTGCCTGATTTGGGGGATGGTCGGCTCCTTCATTTCTTTGGCGCTCTCTCGCGTGATGGCCAAATGGATGATGGGAGTGCAGGTTATTGATCCCTTAGTTCGAGATAACGATCTTCAGAGATTGGTTCAAACCGTTCATCATTTGGCGCGAGCGGCGGGACTTCCTGCTATGCCTCAGGTGGGTATTTATCAATCGCCCGAGGTCAATGCGTTTGCGACCGGACCTACCAAGTCCAGAGCTCTGGTAGCGGTCTCCAGTGGGTTACTCAGTCGGATGAGCCAAAACGAGATGGAAGGCGTGCTGGGGCACGAAATTTCTCACGTGGCCAACGGCGATATGGTGACGATGACCTTGCTCCAAGGCGTGGTGAACGCTTTTGTCATGTTCCTTTCCCGCGCTTTAGCCTTTCTGATCATGCAAGCCTTGCGGGGTGATCGTGAAGAACGAGAACGAGGAGGGATGTCCTCCGGCCTCTATTTCGTTGTTCAGTTTGCACTTGAGATTCTCTTTATGATCTTGGGTTCCATGGTAGTGGCGGCCTTTTCTCGTTGGCGCGAATTTCGAGCTGATGCGGGCGGCGCACGTTTAGCCGGGCGGGAAAATATGATTCGGGCGCTCGAAAAGTTGCGTCAAACTTACGAACTCGTGGATACAGGGGCTCAACCCGCCGTTCAGAGTCTGAAGATCGCGGGCAAAGGAACCGGCCTGATGCGGTTTTTTGCATCGCATCCGCCGCTCGAACAGCGAATTGAACGACTGCAATCACTTTAGAGGTACGAGGCGTGGGGCTTTTCTTCTCCTCGTAATTTCGCCATGGCGGCCTTTAGCTGTCGTTCCATGGCTAGAAAAGAGTCGCGGATCGCCACATAGATGTCTTCGTGGGCGTGGAAGTTGGTTCTATCTTGTTGACCCACGGCAAGTTCCATCCCAGGCAGGGTGAGGTCAATGGTGACATTGTACAGCCGGCCTTGATGGTGATGTCGATGAGGCTCATGAATGGTCACTCGACAGGATATGATGCGATTCGAAAACCGGGCAAGTTTATCCACCCGATGTCGAACAGCGGTGGCTACGGCATCTGAATGGGGGAAGTCTTTGAATGTGATGATCAGTGGGAGTTCCATACCTCCACTAGACGCAACTCACATGCCAAAAAGGAGAGCTTACTTGCAGACCCCTGAGCGGCCTTGAATGATATCCCGATATACGAGAGCACTCGGGCGCAGGGTTCTCTTTTGAGTGGCTCGGTCAACCGACGCGAGTCCGAACTGAGGAGCCCAACCGAGGGACCACTCAAAATTATCAATCAAACTCCAATGAATATAACTTCGGATATCCACACCCTCCGCCAAAGCCCTCGCGACTTGTTCGAGATGATCGCAAATAAAACGACCTCGAAGACGGTCCTGAGCATCCGCAACGCCATTTTCGGTAATATACAGGGGGAGTCCATATTTGTAGGCGGATTTAAGGACCCGATAGAGCCCTTCAGGATAAATTTCCCAGCCTACCTCCGAGAGTGGTGCTCCCGCTTTGAGTTTGATTGAAAACCTTTGGGGAGATTGCGAATCAAAGGCAATGAGGTCGCGTGAGTAATAGTTGACTCCAATGAAATCAAGAGAGCCTGCCAACTCGGGCGAGTAGGGTTCGGAGTAATGAAAAACAAAAGGGATTCCAAAGTCGATGAGACCCGTTTCCATAGCTCTGATAAACTGGTGATTCCAAAAATCATCGATCCAATAGGCGGCGAGTTGATCCAGTGGATGCCAAGAACGATAGGGATCAAAAACCCGCATATGGTGCGCAAATCCAACGAGGGCCTGGGGTTGATAGCGCTGAATGATTCGATAAGCTTTGGCATGCGCTTTAACGAAGTTGGCTAAAACAAAGGGGGCCTTCTGGATATCCTGCAGTCCTGGGGGGCTAACCCCTGCGACATAGCCGGTCAAGGCGTTGACTGTCGGTTCATTGAGTGTATTCCAATAGTCGACCTGGTCGCCGAGTCCTTGAACGACCTTTTCAGTAAATCGCCCAAAGAGTTCCGGAATTTCAGGGTCAAGCCAACCACTTTTTTCCGGAGTATTGCGATGAGTGAGCCAAAGAGGCAACGTAAAGTGATGCAAAGTCAGCATGGTTTTCATCCCACGCGCATGGGCAGCTTGAAGAACTTCGCGGTAATGCTGGATTTCTTCTAGTGAAAACACCCCCGGGGAGGGTTCAATGCGAGACCATTCAATTGAAAATCGGTAAAGATTGATTCCTAAACTCTGAGCTAAATCAAGGTCTTGGCGAAAACGGTGGTAATGATCGGCGGCTTCTCCTGATTGATCACAGTGAGCAACGTGGCAGTTTTGCTCCCACTCCCACCAGTCGTTCTTTGAGTTCTGACCTTCGACCTGGTGAGCCGAAGTCGAAACCCCCCATAGAAATTTGCTAGGAAACTGCCAGTCAGTATTGAGTTCACGCCCTAGGGTGGGGGAACTAGGCGTGCTCAGAAGGAGCAAAACAAGAGCAATCCATTTTTTGAGGATGTACATCAACTTGACCTCGAGGTTTGAGTTTTTGCTCGCCCGGGCCATAAAAGTCAAGTTGGCAATCATTGGTATTCAAGGGGGAGGGTATGATAACCTGAACAAAGAGTCTTATGAATACCGACTTTACACATGCCAAGCATACCTTAGTGGTGAGTGACATTCATCTGGCCGATGCGGAGCCGCCGCATCCACGGCATCCTTTATGGAAACGCTTTAAACGCAAAGAACATTTTATTGATGAGGCATTCAAAAAATTTTTAGAACGGATGCAATCCCAGATTGAAGGGCGCATCGAACTGGTACTCAACGGCGATATTTTTGATTTTGATTCGATCATGGCTTTGCCTAATGATCCGGACATGAAGATCAGCTGGCTCGAACGTAAACGTGGGCTTGCGGCCGAAGAAGCTAAAAGTCGATTTAAAATGAGCCTGATTGTGAATGATCATCCGGTTTGGATCGAGGGCATTCGTCATTTCATTCTGAAGGGTCATCGCGTGGTTTTCGTGATCGGAAATCACGATATGGAGTTGCAGTGGACTTCAGTCCGAACCTTATTGATTGAGCGTTTGGATCTTCCTGAGGTGTTTAAGGATCATGTCCGTTTTTGTGAATGGTTCTATATCAGTAATGCTGACACGCTTATCGAGCATGGCCATCAATATGATGCTTACTGTCTTTCGGCTAACCCCATTAATCCTCTCATCAAAAAGGGGCGTCACGTCAGTGTCCGGATTCCCTTCGGAAACTTGGCGGGAAAGTACATGCTGAACGGCATGGGGCTCTTTAATCCTCATGCAGATTCAAGTTTCATTAAGAGCTCGATCAGAGATTATATTGTTTTTTATTATAAATATTTATTAAAAACTCAACCCATTTTGCTTTGGACCTGGTTTTGGGGCGCTATGGTGACTTTGGTTTATTCGCTGAGCGAAGGATTTTTGCCGGCGATGACCGATCCGATGACCATCAGCGCGCGGGTAGAGGACATCGCAAGGCGGGCCAATGCTACACCGTCGATGGTGTGGTCGTTGAAAGAACTCCATGTTCATCCTGCGATTTTCGATCCAGTCAAAATTTTACGTGAACTTTGGTTGGATCGAGCGATTTTGTTAGGGTCAGTGTTTTTTGTGAGTTTTAGTTTTTTCACCTATCTTCATGTGTTTGTTGCGGTATCGCTTTGGTGGTTTTTTATTCCGGTGGTGTTGTTGCTTCCGGGGTTTTTGTTTTACGCCAATTCCGTCCAGTCGGATGTCGAAAAGACACAGCTTTCAGCCTTTTTACATGCGCCACAAGCAGCACAGATTGCTCGCGTAGCGCGGGTGTGTCAGGGGCATATTCATCGCGAAAAGCATGTCAGGATCGACGAAATTGAGTATCTGAACACCGGAACTTGGTCACCTGCTTATCGTGATGTTGAATGCACGCAGCCTTATGGTCGCAAGTGTTTTGCGTGGATTAAGCCGGGGCAGGGTGAAGATCGGATAGCCGAATTATACGAATGGACCGCGGAAGGTCCAGTGCTCATCCCTCAATTATAACGTTGTACGACCCAAAACGCTAAATAGTCAGGGTTAATCACTACTTGGCCCGTTGATTTGAGTTGATATTGGCCTGGATTGGCTTTTTCAAGATCCTCGATAAACGGCGGAAGAGCATAGGTTTCTTCAGATCCTTGAAGTCGTACGATAATGCCTTCTTTGTCGCTGGCGCTAACAATGGTTCCAAAAAGCTGTTTTCGTTCAGGGTGAACAGTAGGGGCTGGATCAAATGTGAGACAAATGAGTACTGTTTTACCGATGATCAAGTGGGCGGCCTGGTCGTTCATCATAGACGGTAATTCCTCACTTTCTGCAAGAGCGTTGCGATTCTATTAAAGCCGGATTGCTTCGATTGAGCAAGTAATCTTCTGTGTTGGCTTCATGGGGCTATTGCCCTACTGTAGATTGATGGTTATTACACGTCTGAAAAATATTCTATTAGGTGTCTTTTTTGCTGCTTTTTTTGCTGTTCCGGCCTCTGCGGCCGACTACACTGTTGACGCTTCGCACTCCAGCGTGGGGTTTTCTGTTCGCCATTTGGTGAGTAAGGTCAAGGGTGGCTTTTCTGATTTTGATGGAACGTTTAAGTTCGACGCCAAGAACCCCAAAGCCGTTGAAGGCAAGTTTGTGGTCAAGATCGCAAGCCTTTCTACCAACAATCAAAAGCGCGATGAGCATCTCAAAGGCCCGGATTTTTTTGACGCTGCCAAGTTCCCAGAAATGACCTTGGCTAACCTCAAGTTGGTTCAGGCGGGTGGCAAAGACAAATTTAAGATGACGGGAGATTTAACGCTCCATGGCGTAACTAAGCCTGTGATGTTCGCTCTTGAATTTAACGGAACCTCGCCGGACCCCTGGGGCAATACTCGAGCAGGATTTTCAGCAACGGGTCAGATCAATCGGGATGATTTTGGTATTTCATGGAACAAGGCGCTTGACGCCGGTGGTCTGATGTTAGGTAAGGATGTGACGATCGATTTACAGGTGGAAGCGATCGAAGCAAAGCCCGCCGCTAAAAAGTAAGGTGCGTTAAGATCTCGACCGCCTGACTGATTTCTGCTTCGGTATTGTAGATATGGGGCGAAAAACGCAAAATCCAGCGATTTTGAAGAAAGGGCGATGAGACTTGAAGCCCATGCTCGCGGTAAAGCGTGTGCATGAGGGCAGCTCCTTGAGCTTCGAGGGTGGGTGGAAGATCGTACGAGAGTAGCGGCCCTCGCAATACGCCCGAAGAGGGTGAAACGAGCGGCCAGTTCAGCTGGCGGGACATTTGATTTTCGACCTCCGACTGAAGCTCCGCGATTCGCTGGCGAATGTTCAACAACCCCTTTTGCTCCCAATAATCAAACGTCGCCGAAAGCGCCATATAGGGCGCAAAGTCGATACAGGCTGAGTGCAGCATACGTTGTGCAAACCGATGCCCCGGAGCAAAACAGTCATAGGGGAATTTAGCCTCGAAACTCGTCCATCCTGCTTGGAGGACTACGAGCGATTCCTGATGCCGGGGGTGTACCCAGCCAAAGGCGGTTCCTTTGGTGCCTAGCGTCCATTTATGAAGGTTACCCCCATAAAAATCGAGGTCTTCTAATTGCTTGAGATTGAGGGGGACGGCGCCTACGCCATGAGCTCCGTCGATTGCCAAGAGGACTCCGCGCGCCCGGGTTTGAGATGCGAGCTTCTGGAGAGGAAGTGTCAGGCCGTGTCCCGTCATCACATGGCTGAGAACGAGAAGTCGCGTTTTAGGACCTATCGCCTGAACGATTTGATCGCAGAGCTGCTCCTCGGTGAGGTTTTGCATTTCTTCAGCTCGCCCGGGGAGATGAAAAGATCGAACGGATAAGTCATCTCGCTGAGCGCGAAGATAGCAAATATTGGCAATGGCACCATATTCGGTGTCAGAAATTAAAATTTCCGCCCCCGCCTCAAGTGGAACCCCCAGTATCCAGTCGTTCATCGTGGTAGTCACATTGGGGCGTAAAAACAGGTCTTGAGGATCGGCACCCACAAACTTCGCCAAGCGACTCTGAATTTGCCAGAGCGCCGCGAATGCCCCAATGAGACCAGCGGTGGGGTTTTTTTCATAGGACTGGATATAAGAAATTTGGGCTTGAATCACCGATCGCGGGCAGATCGACTGCGTTCCAGAATTTAAATAGATGAGATGAGGATCAAGATCAAAGTCAGCGCGAAAAGAGGTCATAGATCCCTTGAGTTTTGCTAGATTTGAATTTCTTGAATCAAGACGTAGGGCTGAACCACCAGTGTCCAAAACTTACGGAGAGGTTCTGCGGTCCAGGTCGCTAATTGCTCTTTTGTAGGTTTTGTGAGTAAGCCGGATTGCACCCACTGGCTCACGACCTCAGTGTGATCGCAGGCAATCTCGACACCCACGTCAAGGACTTGGAGAGCTGCAGCGACAATAATAATAACGTCTCGTTCTGCATGGCGGCCAAGCCATACCCACGGAGCATGATCGAGCTCTTTTATTAAGCCTTCGCGAATGAGTTTAACGTCATGCATAAGATCAGAAAATTGTGAGCGGTACTTCAGGGAGTTTGTCCAGTTCAATTCCGGCGGTGATGAGTAGTCCCACGATCGGATCGTTAAACGCTAAGACTGCCTGTTGAATCAAGACTTCTTGATCCTCGCGGGAGTCATATTGAAGGTAGACGTCATTGAGATCTCCGCCATCCGAATTTTCATTCTCTTTGACCACTAGGGTATAGGAATGCCCATCCAAACGAAATTCTGCGCGATCGCCTGATATGATCAAGTCAGCGCAGTGGCTTTCAATGGGCTGATAGCGTTTATGGCCCACTTGATTGAATGAAAATGGTTGTTGGGTGCACTCGACTGCTTTGATTGCAAGTTGACTCAACAGCCGGTCCGCATGGGCTGAAGAAGAGATGGCCAAAACAAGGATGATAGGAAGCCGAAAAAATGAAGGAAAGTAAAACATGGTCAGTGAATACTCTTAAGTCGTCCTTTCCAAAAGCGACACTTTAGACTAATACTATTCCAAAATGGAAATTCAAAATTTTAGACTCATTCAGCTTTTGGTGGCAGATTCTAATCTTTCACGGGCCGCCGAAAGGCTCCATCTTACACAATCGGCTCTTTCCAAAAGGGTCGCGGCTATTGAGCAAGAGATGGGGTTTTCTCTTTTTGAGCGAAGAGGTCCTCGTGGCCTGAGGGCCTTGCCGCAGGCGTTAGAGTTGGCTCGTCTGTCCGAACGTGTAGGCATGGCTTGGGAAACCGGCGTGCGTCGCATTCGACGATCGCAAACCGAGCCTGAACATTTTGTCTTGGTGGGACCCCAACTTTTTTTACGTGAAGTCGTACTTCCCTGGTGGGCTAAGAATGAAAAGACTTTTCCCACGCTTCAGCTTGAGGTTCAGGTGTCTTCGCTGGATCGGGTTTCGGTCGAAACGCTTGAAACCGGGGCAGATGCGGCAATTCTCGAAAACCGTGAAGAGTTGCCTGATCATATTTGTAAACCCATTTATACGGAACGCTGGGGAATTGTTCGCCATACCGACCTCAAAGAACCTGATATGAATCGGTACATTTGGGGTACGTATTCGACCCGTCGCAATCCGGTGGACATCTGGCTGGTTCAACGCCAGCGAATCGCTCCGCCCAAATACCGGTTTTATTGGCAGGATTTGACAGCTCTTGCGATTTGGGTTGCAGATACTCCTGGCGCCGCTTCAGTTCTGCCTTGGCATACGGTGGCTTGGCTTCATAAACGCAAGCGGATTACGTTTGAACCGCTGGGTGCCGAGGCGACAACTCGACTATTCTTAGCTTACCCCAAAGACACCGCTCACAAAAAACTTTTGAAAGCGATGACGGGAATGGCGGCGCTTGTGGACGAAAATGGCGAGTAATTACTTCAAGCGCTCCCGAATGGTTCGTAAAGTGCCTTCGTGTCCCTTTGCGACGTCGTTAGCTGAACGGCGCGTAGCGTCAATTTCTTCGTAGATCGCTAAATCGGTTTGAGTCGGGTTGACGGCGGTCAAGACAATGCTGCCGCAAAAGCGTTTAATATGCTCAGTGCCTGCTACTTTTTGATACGAAAAAACGACTTTTTTAGGCGCGCTTAAAGTTCCTTCGGCAAGGGCAAACATCCATTCTTCGCGCCATTTGATTCGCACAAGCGGCATGGGATGCGCAACCACGTCTACGGTTTCAAAATCGATTAAGGCATCACGTGATAGATGCTCAATATGGAGGTCACAATCCTTAGGGTTTTTGAGGGTGGTCGGGTCTCTAAGTATTTCGAGGACTTTAGATAAGGGAGCCTTCACCTGCGCGCGGGCGGAGGCCCACACTCCACGGTCTGTGTGTTTGCCTGATTGGAGGGTATCCGGAAAGGATGTGGACCCTGACGGATAGGGTATAGGGGGTTGAAGTGGGCTTAGAATCGGCTTACTGAAGTCAAAGCAAAGCTGAGTAGAGGAGCCAGCCCAGGCGGAAGATGACACTAAAGTCATGAAAAAAAAGACAAAAGTAGACTGAGCCGCTCGAAGATGAAAATTCATAAAATGAGAATAACGCAGGATGATGTAAAAGAAAGAGATTTTAGGGTAAAGGGTTGAGGAGATGTCTCGTTTACTGACTTTACCAAACATATCGTCCATTCAAGCTAACTCCGCGACTACTGTGGTTGTTGGAATGTCAGGCGGGGTGGACTCATCTGTGGCGGCGCTGATTCTGAAAGAACAAGGGTACCGCGTAGTGGGCCTGTTTATGAAGAATTGGGAAGAAAAAGACGAAAATGGAGTCTGCACCTCTGCTCAGGACTTTGAGGATGTGCGTCGCGTTTGTGAGCGACTGGATATTCCTTATTACGGCGTGGAATTCGTCAAAGAATATTGGGACAACGTCTTTACGCATTTTTTGCGGGAGTACCAAGAGGGCTACACGCCGAATCCCGACATTCTGTGTAATCGAGAGATTAAGTTCAATTTGTTCATGAAAAAGGCCCTGGAGGAAGTCGGCGGTGATCGTCTGGCTACGGGGCATTATGCGCAAGTAGGAGAGGGTTTTTCTCTTTTGAAGGGCGTGGATCCAGGCAAAGATCAGTCGTACTTTCTTTACACGCTGAAAAATTTGATTCTTAAAAAAGTGCTTTTTCCGATTGGGGATTTGCCAAAAGCCCAGGTGCGAGAGCTTGCCATGAAAGCGGGCTTGGCGACGGCGACCAAAAAAGACAGTACGGGTATCTGCTTTATTGGCGAGCGCAATTTTACGAAATTTCTTTCGCAATATGTGCACGCAAAACCTGGAAAAATTCGCACGCTGGATGGAACGGTGGTGGGAGACCATCAGGGGGTTTGCTTTTACACGCTCGGTCAACGAAAGGGCTTGGGGTTAGGCGGCGAGGGCGAGGCGTATTTTGTGGTGGCTAAAGACCCCAAGCGGGGTGTCGTTTATGTGGAGAGAGGGGCTAATCATCCGGCTCTTTATACGGACTCGCTCACTGCCACCGAAATCAGCTGGGTGGATGAAGTGGGTCCGGTGGAATTACCATTGCGCTGTCGGGCTAAAACTCGGTATCGGCAGGCGGATCAGGCCTGTGTGATTACGCGCATTGAAAATGGCCGGATTTACGTCGAGTTTGATGAGCCGCAGCGCTCTGTCACTCCGCGCCAGTCAGTCGTGTTTTATCTGGGCGAGCAATGTCTGGGGGGCGCGATGATTGAAGCACCGGGACCGAGTTACTTTGAGCTTGGAAAACCTTTGCGTTGAGGCCTATTCAATATATCATGCACCGGGGCGTACAATGCTAAATACCGTGATTCTTGATCAAGATCCGATCCGCGTTTTTCTATTTGGATCACGCGCTCGGGGGGATGAAACCGAGGGAAGTGATTACGATCTTCTTGTGATTGTACCCGTCTCTAATGTGCCCGGTTTTCGCTTGGCCCAGCAAGCCCATCGTCATGCCTTCCGTGGAATCCCAGCCCCTATCGATGTGGTATTTTTTACTGAACAAAAATTTGAAGAAAGAAAGGCTGTGATTGGTTCATTGCCCGAAACGGCGGTGCACGAGGGAAAAGAGCTTTATGCCGCTTGATCCTAAGAGCAAAGAAACTCAAGAGTGGTTGGCCATTGCTAAAACTGATCTTCGATACCTTGGAGACCTGGCACTAACCAAAGATCCAACGTTGTCGCCTTTAATTGATGACGCAGTATCTTTGAATCCTTATGCCGTGTCAACTCGCTACCCGGGATTTGCGGATGAAATTGAGCCGGCAGAAGTCGAAGAAGTCCTTGTTCTTGCTGAAAAAGTTTACAACGAAATTTTGAAGCGTTTACCCCAGGAAATCCATCCGTAACCGGGGCGAACCATTTTTTTGAGAGATCTAAACTATGAAATTTTTGACACCGATTGTTTATTGTTGCGTTGCCGGAGTCGTGATCAGTTTTTGCGGAAGCCTTTACACGGGCTATCGCATCCATCAGGAAGAAAGTCGCCCTCGTATCCAGGTGCTTCCTTTGCCGGCGATGGGTGGACCTGCGGGTGGTGACAAATTCCGGAAGGATGGAGCGCTTCCTACGCCAGCGCGGTAAAAGCAAGGATGTGGCCCCCTCAACTCACCAGACCATCTAGGGCATACCCCAGATCACGCCATCTTTGCTGGTGGTGCAAACACGGTAGCCACGAGCCAAGAGCTTTTTCATGGGAATGCCGGACGCCTCAAAAAGATTTTTGATGAGATAGCGGCCCATGCCTTCGAAATCGCGTCCAAATTGAACGATCCGAGAGAAGGCCAGGTGATCCCAAAACCCTCGCCCAGTTTTGTTGCGGGCTAATGCGGCGCCCTTTTTTGCGCCAGTAACGATCAGGGCGATTCCGCCGGCAAACTCGCGCAAGAAGCGTTTCCAGACGGCCCGTGACGGCACTCGGATGAGCAAATGGATGTGATTACCGACGTTGGCATAGCGATAAAGGCGCACGCCCCAATGCTTAGCCAATTGGCGGGCGAATTCTTCAATCAGATTGCAGTGCCTGGGATGAAGCATTGAAAGCGCCCCTCGCGCCTGCGAGGAACGCAGGACAACATGAAGAGCTTGCTTGGGGTCGATGGGGCGTACCGTCTTCCGTTTACCCAAGGCGTGCTCGCCGCCATGGGAAATGGATGCGGTCTTCGAATTAAACCCAGGCAGATAGGATTCTTTTTTTAGTCTCACGCGCCTAAAATAACACCGGGGCAATGGGTTGTAAAGCGAATAGGAGCATGAAAATCGAACGGATAACAGCATGTTTATTAAGGACATTCAAGACGCTCTTGAATACGGTCGAGGAAGAAGTCCAAAAACTGCGGGATGAAGCCGGAAAATCCAACAAGCCCCATCCCAAAGGGGTGGAATCCGCCAAACGCGATAAAATTGAGATCACGAGTCAGAAAAGATAATATCGAGTTTATTCTGGAGCGCTTTTACTCTCCAACACAAAGTGGCGAGAATCGTTGCGATGCTTATGGCGGCAGGAGTCGCCTTTCTTGGGTTTATCGGCACTGTCGGTTATCTTTATGATGAGCCTCCATTATACGGCGGTCAACTCACGCCAATCGCGCAACCCGTCACCTTGCTGTTCAGTTTGCTTGGCATCTCCGTGTTCATCCTTGAATCCCGCGAATCGCGCGCATTTTTGAGGTTACACCATCCCGTAGAACTTCTATTGGTCAAATCTTTCGTGCCGCCATCCTGCCTGGCGATGCTCATCATGGGTTGGTTTGCCAATAAACTCCATTCTCAACAGCCCCATCCGAATTTTTCTCTTATTTTTTCGGTGGTGAGTATCGTCATCATGACGATAGCTGCTTTGCACATCATCATGGTTTCGCGGAGGATAGGGCATCGGCTTGAGGTGGCACAGGAGCAGAGCAATCAGAGCGCCCTGGCACTTAAGGAAAGCGAAGCGCGATTCCGAAATGTCGTTGAAAATTCTCTAGTCGGGGTGTGGCAGATCGACTCCAACTACAAGACAGTTTACGTTAATCAACCTATGGCGGAAATGCTGGGGACCCATGCAAATGAGACCATCGGTCATACTCCGTTAGAGTGGGTATACGAAGGTGACCGAGCAGATCTTGTGACTCGTTTAAAAAACAGGAAACACAAAAAAAAGGAAACCTACGAATTTCGTCTTCATCGTAGGGATACCGGGGCACTTTTGCATATCGCCATCTCTGCTAGTCCGCTCTTAGATGAAAAAGGTGAGTTTATGGGGTCTTTTGCCATGGTGACAGACACTACGGCATTAAAAAACACACAAGCCGCTCTCCATCAATATGTTAACGCGGTCGTTGACTCCCAAGAAACCGAACGTCGCCGCGTCGCTCAGGAACTTCATGAGGGCGTGATTCAACTTCTCGGCGTGACCCTGCATCGTCTGCGGGCTCCAGTAGGGGCTGTATCCCGCCATACCGCGGAAGAATTACTGACTCGAGCGATCGACGAAATTCGAAGAATCACCTATCGCCTGCGGCCCTTTGTTTTGGATGATCTCGGGCTTGCCACGGCGATTCAGTCGCTTTGCGCTGATTTTGAGGAAAGAACCCAAAAAAGCCTCAATATCAGGCTTGGCAAAATGCCCGAGCGACTCGGTGATAAAGAAGAGTTGGCGATCTTTCGGATCACGCAAGAGGTGTTGAACAATATCGAAAAACATTCTGAAGCCACAAAAGTAGTGCTAGAGCTCCAGGTGGAATCGTCGGTAGCGCGCTTGAATATCTCTGACAATGGAACAGGTTTTATTGCGGCGGAGCAGAACAGTAAACTCGTCACAGGCTTGGGGCTGCACCATATCAAGGAGCGCGCCATTGCTGTCGGCGGTTCGGCTTTTATCGATTCTACGCCTGGGAAGGGAACCCATATTTCAGTGAGTATTCCAGTATGACCAAAAATTTGATTCGCGTTTTATTGGTTGATGATCATCCCCTTTTTCGAGAAGGGATCAAATCAAGTCTTAATGCTCATTCAGATATCGAAGTCGTCGGCGAAGCAAGTGATGGGCTTGAGGCCATTGAAAAAACCGCACAACTCGATCCGAATGTCATTCTTCTGGATATCGGCATGCCCAAGATGAATGGCCTGATGACGGCAAAAGTACTGAGGGAAAAATACTCGAAAAGCCAGATTCTCATTCTCACCATGCATAATCGATGGGAATACGTGCAGCGGTTTATCGAAATGGGTGTGAAGGGTTATATTCTGAAAGATGCCCATCCCCATGAATTGAGCAAAGCCCTTCGCAGAGTTTCAGCGGGGCAGGCCTATGTGAGCGAAGGGATCGACGGCCAGGGCCAGGTAACAACTGAGCACACTGCGTGCACGGGCCGCGACACTACTCACCTTCTTTCTAAACGCGAGTGGGAGGTCTTAAAATGCATCGCAATCTCTTCTCGCAGTAAAGACGTCGCTGAAAAACTGGGCATTAGCGTCCGGACCGTGGAGAAACACCGAGGCCGGATCATGAAGAAACTTGGAATTGATAACGTCGCAGGTTTGATACGTTATGCGCTGACCCTCGAAATCGATGGTCTTGGCACGAACTTATGAACCTATCTTTTCGCCTTCGTGACAATCGTAACAAGTGGTTTTTCCCTTGAATTTGCCTTCTTGCTTGCGGAGCGAGGTGCGCATTTCTTGGGCTTTCAGAAAATAAGGTTTGGTCGTGTGCTGCTTGATGTTTTCGCGATTATGGCACTCGGTACAAGATTTCATTCCAAGTTCCTTCCGATAATTCGGTTTGGCCCAGAGGCTGCTTGCCCAGATCAGCGACATCGCGAAAACAATCACACAGGTCACCATTCGTGTCATAAGGCGTGTCATATGCGAGACTCCTAAGCTGCAACCTGTGTGTCGGTGGGTTCATGATCAGCGGCGACTGTCCCTGAGGGGGACAAGGCCAAAGGCACCCTCTTTGGCCTTTCAGTCAGGACGGAGATTGCAAAGACTGACTCCTTCAAGGTCTCCGCTTTTGCGTTCAGTTGGGTGGCCGCGGTAGCGGTGGTTTGTGACAGAACGGAGTTTTTATTCAGCGATTGGCTCATTTCACCCATTGCCTTGTTAATCTCCCGGACTCCGGTGGCTTGTTCCTCGGACGCGACGGTAATTTCGCTGGTCATGCTATGGACTTTCTCCACTGCTTTTACGATGTCTTGAAAAATTTCAGAACAACGTTGAGTGGTGACAAAACCACTGTCCACTTTTTCCTTAGCCCCCACCATTAGACCGTGAACATTACGAGTGGACTCGTCGATGATCAGGGTAATTTTGCCAATGCTCGTGTCGAGCATGTCCGCAATGTCCTTGGCAGCGGCGCCGCTCATCTGCGCGAGCTTTCCTACTTCTTCGGCGACTACCGCAAAGCCTTTGCCGTTTTCGCCCGCCCGCGCCGCCTCGACCGAGGCATTGAACGACAACAGCTTGGTCTGAAACACGATGTCGTTGATGACACTGGTTTTATCGCGGATTTCCGAGATGAGCTTGGTGATTTCAGATATTTTGCGATTGTTGACCTGAATTTCTTCCGTAATGGATCCATTGCTCTTTTGGATTTGCTCCATGGATTGCGCCAATTCATCCATGACGCCTTTTCCGAGCGTGGCCAAGCTCTGGGAGGACTCTGAGGCTTCCCGAGAACTCTTGGCATTGTCAGCAGTTTTAGCCACCATGGCACTCATCTGCTCCAGTGAGGCAGCGGTCTCCTGAAGGGCGCTGCTTTGTTGCGTAGCCGTACTGGAAAGGGACACGCTAGTGAGTGAAACATTCTGCGTGGCTTGAGTAATTTCTTTGGAGGCGGATCGAAGTTCTTGGACGACCCCTGAAAGCAAGTCGTTTGTGCGTTTGCAAAGAACCCAGATTCCAAAGGCAATCAAAACGTTGCCCATAATCAGCGACAAAATGATGACCCGGGTGGCCTGCTTCATCCCATCCGCCACTCGATCCGCCTCATCGGTCGTGTCGCGGCCCGAATAGATTTCTAGGAGATCGGTCATCTCGATCTGCTTCTTGGTCAATGGGCGGTAATCGCGTTCCAAGAGGGATGCAAGCTCCTTTGTTTTGCCTGACAACGCTAACTGCATCATCTGGTCTTCAACGGGTTTGAGCTTTTGAACGGTGAATACGGTCAATTCAGATACTCGTTTTGAAACGTCCTCGGATCGAACCACCATGGAAAATTCGTCGAGGATTCTGGCTCGGTCTGTTTCTAACGTGTCGAAAGCTTTTTTCCAGTCGTTGGTCGCGGACCCCGTCAAGGCAATCTTTTCGAAGGCGGTGGTAATTTTAAAACTGGTGAGGTCAAGCTCCACCGCGAGACGGGAACCATGTGCGGCTAAGAGCGAATCATAGGTGTCTGCGCTCAACGCTCGCCAGGCAATCACGCTCACGACAAGACTCAGGAGTAGGATCGGAATTTGAAGTGAGTTAATACGCTTTTTGAGCGTCATGTTGTCCATTTTTTGTAAGAGGCCGAGCATCTTGTTATTCTCCTGTTATGAGCAATAAAACACGGGCGATAACAGCGTATCGGTTTTGAAAGGTTTTGTTGAATGGGTAAAACTACGCATCGTGCGAAGATTGCTAGGAAATTCCACATGGGGGGTAGAGGATTTAAACTTACCGCTGATCTAAATAGAGTTTTTTGCCCATTTTCCCGGTCGGGGGCTCAATCAGGGAGGGGCGCTTCTCGCCAGGCGTTGGGCTTGTGAGGCCTCGTTTGTATTGCACAATCACTTCCAGATTTCCCGGTTTATGCGGTTGTAAAAGAGCCTGTTGGATTTTTCGATCCTTCCACTCTTTGGCGACAAAGAGCGGAGTCTTTGTCATCGGATCGATCCCTGACCAGAACATGGCGGTGGCTAAAGTCATGGGCGTGGGGATAAAGGCCTGCACTTGTTGCAGGTTCCAACCTTTTTGTTTCATGTATTGATAAACTTTTTCCATTTTTTCATGCGTGGTGCCTGGAAAACCTGAAATAAAGTACGGCACGACATATTGGACTTTGCCGGCTTGGGCCGAGATCTTTTCAAAATAGCTCACGAACTCATCAAAATGATTGAGTCCCGGTTTTTTCATCAAATGTAAAACTTCTTCATCCAAATGTTCGGGCGCGACTTTGAGGTGACCACCTACATGATGTGTGATCAGTTCGCGTAGATAGGTTTGACCGGATTGTTCGTCTGCCAGGGAAAGATCGTAGCGGAGGCCGGAAGAAATCGTGATTTTTTTAATACCAGGCAGTTTGCGGGCTTTTTGGAGGAGCGCGACTTGGGGGCTGTGATCCTTGTGCAGATGGGGGCAGGCCCGGGGATGAACACAGCTGAGTTTGCGGCACTTGCTTTGAATCTCCGTGCTCTTGCATCGAAGTTGCCACATATTGGCGGTCGGGCCCCCGATATCCGAGACCTGGCCCTTGAATCCCGGCACTTGCTTGAGGTTACCCAGTTCCGTCAAGATGGACTTTTCAGAACGCGATTGCACGATTCGGCCTTGATGTAAGGTGATCGCACAAAACGAACAGCCGCCAAAGCAACCCCGCGTGGAGGCCACGCTAAAACGAATCATGTCGGCCGCGGGAATCCGTGCCGTGTAAGCGGGGTGTTGTTCTTTCGTGAACGGCATTTCGTAAATCGAATCCATTTCAGGAGTCGAAAGCGGAAGGGCGGGTGGGTTAATGACCACGGCTTTGGAGCCGTGATATTGAACGAGGCGCTTGCCGTTATAGGGTGAGGCTTCGTACTCAATAAAATAGGCGGCTTTGGCAAATTTCTTTTTGTCGTCACGAACTTCTTCAAACGAAGGGAGGGTGATTCTGGGTTCCAAGGCACGAGCCTGGTCTTTGGTGGCAAGGAAAGCCATTCCGCGTTGAGTTTTTAGATAGGCCAACGCTTGTTGAGTGGCCGGATGTTTGAGATCGACGGGGCCGCCGATTTCTTGTTCGGCTTTTTGTAGCTCCGTTACCAATACTCCCGTGGTGCGCTCGCCCATGCCAAAAACGAGAAGTTCCGCTTGAAGCTCCGTGAGAATTGAGGGCCTGATCTTATTTTGCCAATAGTCATAGTGGGCGAGGCGACGCAAGGAGGCTTCGACGCCACCGACAATAACGGGGGTTTCTGGAAAGGCTTGGCGCGCTAATTGGGAATAGACGACGCTCGCATAATCGGGACGACGGTGGCCGCGTCCTCCTTCGGAGTACATGTCGTCGGAGCGAACTTTTTTATTTGCAGTGTAATTATTAATCATGCTGTCGACCGTGCCCGAAGAAACGCCGACAAAGAGCCGAGGCCTTCCCAGTCTTTGAAAGTCTTCGAGCGTCTCCCAGCGAGGTTGGGCGATGATGCCGACCCGGAGTCCCAGGCGTTCCAGCCAGCGCCCCAGGCAAGGGACTCCAAAACTCGGATGATCCACGTAGGCGTCGCCGGAAATGAGTAAAACATCGAGTTCCATCCACCCCTTCCAGTTCATTTCTTGGCGGGTCATGGGTAAAAAACGGCGGCACGCTTCTCGATAAACGACGTCGTTGGTCATTTGCATCATAATAAACTCAGACATTTTAAAAACCGAGTGTTTTGGTATTATAAAGCACTGGTTTTGTCTACCTAAATCGTAGCTAGTCAGCGAACAGCAATCAGCTTTATAAAAGAATTCAAAGACATGCATTGCTGCTAGACGGATGTAACTTTTTGAAAGCCGTCTCAAACGGCTTTATAAATTCTTGTTTTTATTCGTCTTAGCTGACGCCTGTTAGCTGAAGGCTGACTAGCTACCCTAAATCAAGGCGAAATCAAATCCAATAGATCTTGGCGGGTGAGCGCGGCAGCCCCATTGGCCCCATCCAGTACCGCCGCGGCAAGAGCCTGTTTTTGTTTCTGGAGAGCCAAGATACGATCTTCGACGGTTCCTTTGGCCACGAGACGGTGGATCAACACAGGATTTTCTTGTCCTATCCGATGAGCGCGATCGGCGGCCTGATCCTCGGTTGCAGGATTCCACCAGGGATCCAAAATAAACACATGATCTGCTGCAGTTAAGGTCAGACCCACCCCCCCCGCTTTGAGGGAGATCAGCATCACGGAAGGGCCGGATTCATTTTGAAAGCCCTTCACCACGGCCTCGCGGTTCTGGGTGCTTCCATCCAAGCGACAGAAGGAGTGGCCTGCTTTGTTTAGGAGTGGCTCAATGAGGTCTAGAAGGGAGGTCCACTGCGAAAACACCAAAGCCCGATGTCCAAGCGCGATGGATTCGTCGAGGGTCTCCAACAGGAGTTCTAGCTTAGACGACGCTGCGGTGGCCTGCTCACCCGAGGCCCCCCCGGGCACGAGGGCGGGGTGACAACACGTTTGGCGGAGCCGCAAAAGCATCTCAAGAGCCGCAAAAACCCCGCCGCCACTTTCTAGCGTTTTGAGGACTTCCGGGCGACTTGCGGCCAAAATGGAGTTGTAAAGCTCTTGTTCCTGCTGATTGAGTTCGCAATGCAAAACTGTTTCGGTGCGAGGAGGAAGTTCAGGGGCCACTTCCTTTTTGAGTCTTCTGAGTAGAAAGGGTTTGATCCGAGTTCGAAGGCGTGCGGGATAATCACTGAAGTTTTCTAAGAAGGCATCCCGCGTTCCCAGTAACCCCGGGTTCACAAATTGAAATTGGCTCCAAAGGTCTTCGAGGCGATTTTCTATGGGCGTGCCCGAAAGTGCGATCCGAAACTCTCCGGGGAGTGAGTGAACAGCGCGGGCCACTTGGCTGTCAGGATTTTTGATGGTTTGCGCCTCGTCCAAAATGATGGTTTTCCAGGTTTCCGCCGCTAAAAGTTCCCGATCAAGCCTGAGCACCGCATAGCTAGTGAGAATGATATCCGCTTCGGCGTCGAGGGCGCGTTTGGGGCCATAATAGGTCGAAAGTTTGAGGCCGGGCCTAAAGCTCTCCGTCTGCGAAGTCCAACTCGAAAGCACGCTCGTGGGCGCCACAATGAGTGTGCGGCCCCGCAGGGCGCAAAGCGCTTGCAAAGTTTTACCCAAGCCCATGTCGTCGGCCAGGAGCGCTCCCATGGACTGGTCTCGCAAAAAACAAAGCCAATCGACGCCCTGCTTTTGGTAAGTTCTTAAATCCGCCTTAAGGTCGGCGGGAAGCGACGCTTGCGGAAGGTGTTCATGGTGGTCGAGCGCTTCTTTCATGGCCTGGAGACGAGCCGGCAGCGGGGTACCCATTTCGAGCGCAAGATCGCTCAAAGAGGGAAGGAAGTAGGTCGGAGCCACCGTAGTTGGGGTGAGATTCTTGGCTGTCAGGAGTGCCTGAATTCGATCACCATATTGATTGAGCCAATCCAGGGGAAGGGGAGCCCAGCCTCCTTCGAGAAGGGGTACAAAGGCCTCTTTTTGCTGCCAAGCTTGAAAAACTCGATAGGGATCCGCAGTTTTTTGCGCTCCCTGCACTCGGAATTCGAGCGCCCAGGGCTGTGCAAGACTGTCATTCACCGAAAACTTGGCTTCGAGCGCTGCCGTAATTCCATGGCGCTGGAGCCCGTCCCCTTCGACCTTCCAGTTTTTGGGGGATGCTTGAATTTTTGAAAGGACTTCGAGGGCGCTCAGGCCTGAAAGACGGACGGCCTGACCTGGATTCAATTGGAGTTCGCTTTGAAGTTTTCGGGTCAGGGCTTTTTCTTCAAAGGGATCAGGCACCCAGATCTCGTTTGCGGCGGGCTTTTGCTCATACTGAAGCGAGGGGATAATCAAAAGCTCTCCATCTTTAAGCGACTCCAGGCTCAGACTGATGTGAGGATGGGCGGCGCGAGGCTGAGGGAGTTTTTGGGTGATGATCTCAACCCGGAGTTTGGCTTCTAAGGAAGGAAGAACTTCGGTGACTAACGTGAGGATTTCAGGGGGTGACCGAAAGAGCCGACCTTGAGAGCTCAGGGCGGCGCTTTCAGTGGGGTTGAGTGAAGGGAGCTGGAGGGGCTTCAAGGTGTCGCCGCAAAGAGCCGCTCCATTCGAAAAAACCTCACTGATATCAGAGGCCATCTCTCCCGTGAGTCGAAACCCTCCTCCTGGAAAGTCGTCCAGGCGGGCCCTCATTCCGGTAGGGACTGCCGAAACTTGGATGGGTTGGCCATCTAAAGTGACTCCGCCGGTTTGAGCTAAAAAGGGAAAAATCGCCCGCAAAATCGCAGGTTCCAAAATGTGCCGGCGTCTTTGAAGGGCGGCATCGATGCTAAAATCCTCTCGGGTGGCCGGTAGGGGGGGTGAAACAATTCGGCCACTGGCAATGCCGCCCATGTGGGCGACGAGGGTCTCGCTTAAAAGAATTTCGCGGCCCGCATGGAGGATCCATCGGTCAAAAGAGAGGGCATTCCCTATGCGAGTCAAGCGATAGGCGAGGTAGGCTCCCCGCCCCGACGCAGCAGCGGAAGCCTCTTCTGGGGCGGCTGCCGGGGCCTGTTTGGTGATCCCGGCTTTGAGCGCGACGGCACAAGCCGCGATATGGGCGCAAAGTTCGTTGCGATCTCCGCAATCACAATAAGCATCCTGGTCCTCTAACCACAAACTGACTTTGGGGCTGACAGGACGATCCTTAAGAAGAACTCGAAGGGTGAGCTCTTGTTCTGATGCGTGATCGAGTTGAACCGCGCCCTCGCGTCCAAGCGCGATGCCTTTAGCCCAAATTCCGGGCAAGGTGTCTTTTTGAAGCTGGGCTAAAAAGGCGCTCAGCGCGGGGGAAAGTGAGACTGACATGGTCGCCAAGCTAGCATTGCAGAGGATGACCCCAAAAGGAAAAAATAAGTTTTAATAGTATTGCGGTACAGTGTAATAATTTATTGACTAACCCGGATGCTCATGAGAACCGGATGCGTCGAAAAGCTTTTGGAGGACGCATGATTAAGTTGAAAAACAGTATCATTTCAAATATTTGTACCTTGGTTGTGGTGTTTCTGCTTGGGGGGTCCCTTCCCGCCCAAAGTGCTTCTCGACTGTATGATTTTTTTGCTTCTGATGTTGGCCTAGTCTTACTTCGCGATACAGCGCTAGGGCGTGAGCTCGTCGAGAAAATCTTGGGGCGCCGATTAGTTGACGTGACGAGGGATTTGCCAGCTTTACGAAGCCGGCTTGAACGTCCGGATGTTGAGTCTGTCAAGTTCAAGGGGGAAATAGAAACTCGGATCCTCGAATTCGAGTCGGAGTTTCAAGCTCGGCTGAGAGTCAGCCCAGGGTTGGGAGCGGGTGACCGACAAGCGTTGATCGAGGAGTTGTCCTCGCGATTTTTCGATTTTTCGATTTCTTCCGGACAAGGTGGGTTGGCAGCCGCGCAAGCGGCGTTTGTGAATGCCGGAACCGGATCTATGGCTTCGTTTGCAGTGGAGCCAGGGTCAATCGAGGCAAGGCTTGCTCCGAGTGACAAGATTGATGAGCGCCTGGTTCAGCTTGAATATAAGTATTACCGCGAAAAGCATCTTCTTCAGCCCCGTCGAATGGCTGACGAACTTAAAATCCGGACGGGTTCTCAGCGGGTAACGCTTCGACAGATGGTCGAACACATTCTTGAATCTCGTGTGGAGATGGCCCGTGAGCTCTTGGATCTTTCAAAGGTTTATCAAGGCAAGGAGCCTTTTCTTTCCTCGACGCTTGAAAAGGCATCCCATGAAGTAGGGGTGAGCGAAGGCGCCCGAAATCACTTTGCTGAAAAAGCTTCTGCTTTGGAGGCTATCGAGTATGTGGACGGCAGCGAGTTTGAGGACCTCAATGGTTACACATCCAAGCTCAGGGGCGAGATGGGGGAACTTCGCGCCGCGGTGAGGCTGGCTGGAGTCAGTGAGCGCGGCCTTCGCATCGGGCAACTGGGAAGATATTTTGGCCAGGGACCTTTGGGAGACGCTGCTCGGGCAGAATTAGCGGCTCTTGAGGTTGGGCGACCTGAGATTTTTCAAAAGGAACTCGATTTGATTTTCGAAGGAGGTTTGACTTGGGGCGAAGTCAAGTCTTATGGAAGTCGTTTAAGTCGTCAATCGCAGAATTATTTCAAGGTGATGGAGCAGGCGCGAAAAACTGTGGGCATCAAAGCTCTGATAGAGCGGTCACCGGCTATGAGAGCGGCCTTGGCACAGCAAGGCCGTTTGATCGAACTGCGGATCTATTTTGTAGCGGGCGTGACCGATGGCGTTGCAGCGGAACTTGAGGCCCTCGGTTATCAGGTCTTTGGGATTCGATGAGTGAGTCCGCTTTCCTATGACAATCTCGGAGTTGTGTGAGATGAAGCTAACTGCATATGACCTTTGCCGAAATCCTTTTACTGCTCGCTGTTGGTGCCGGTCTTTATTTCTTGATGACTCCCTTGCAACGCCGGCTGGAGTCACGACTTTACAAATTTTTTCGGTCTAAAACTCGTCCATCCGGCAAGCCCGTGATCGACATCACCGACTACTCCAAAAGGAAAAACCCCAAATCATGAATTATGATTATAATTCTCCTGAATTTATTTCAAAAGTCGTCAGTCGCGCGATTCCTGCGGCGATTGCGCTGGCCCTTTTGGTCGCGCTTTTTAGCTCCTTTTCAGTAATTTCGCCTGGCTACACGGGTGTCATTTTTAATCTTTGGACCGGATCTCTGAGGACGGTACCGCAAGGGATGGCTTGGAGGATGCCGTGGATCACCCAAGTTCAGAGTTATCCCACCGCACTCAGGACCTATACGATGGTTCGCAGAAGTGGCGAAGGTTCTTCATCAGTCGATGACAGCATCGATCTGCCGACGCGCGAAGGCCAGCATATTACGCAGGATATTTCGGTCACCTATAATACGTCCGAAGAACTCGCAGCGCAGGTTTTCAAAGCGTTTCGGGGGGCTGACATTTCTGATATCGAATCGACCTTTATTCGTCGGACGATTATCACGGTGTCCCAAAATGTCGCAGGGCAAATGTCGCTTTCTGAAGTGATCTCCGCCAAACGAAATGAACTTCAAGACGCTATTCAAAAGAAACTCGCCACCGAAATCGAAAAAATGGGGTTTAATTTAGACAAGGTCAATCTGGGCGCGAGCCATTTGCCCCAGTCCCTTGAGGCACAGATGCAGCAGAAAATGGCGGCTCAACAACAAGCTCAGCAAGCCGAATACGAACTTCAGAAGCAGCAAATGCTCGCTAAAGCAGAGGTCGCCAAGGCGGAAGGGGAGTCACAATCTATTCTTGTGCGCGCTAAGGCACAGGCCGAGGCCAATCGACTGCTTCAGTCCACGTTGTCTCCGAGTCTCATTCAGAGCAAGGCGATCGATAAATGGAATGGGGTGCTACCGCAGGTATCCGGCGGGTCAACACCATTTATTGATCTAAGAGGGATGAAGGCCGGGAAGGAATAGAACTTTAGGAGGAATCGGCGAAATGCCCTATCAAAATCCGATCGAAACGGTGTTAAAAAATCCGTTTCGTTTCGTCGGTATTATTAAGATTTCTCTCTTGTGGATGAAGAGCTATTTCAAAGCTCAGGAGCAGGCTGATTCCGTAGGCGCTAAAGTCATAGAGACGCTTGTGGATGACCGCATTCCTCCGGATGAACGCGCGATCTATCCGTACCTTTTTGCCTGTCTCTACATTCTGTATGGCGTCTGGCATCTGATGGACAAGCTTTCAAAAGAGGATTATCTCAAGGCGACCGAGGCCTACATGAATATGATTCGCGAGGCGGAACGGGTTTTTCTCAACAACCCCACTCGAATGCGTGACCGCGAAAGACTCCATCATCCTTTGACTCGCTTCACCCATACGATTGATGGTCCGACCAATTGCTTTCCATCGCTTCATGTGGCGTTCGTGATGCTGTCATTCCAATTTCTCAAGGGTGAAAAGGGCATCGACCCCCTCCGCTTGGAGGCCATGAAACACTCCTGTATCGACATTTGTCGGTCCACGATGCAGACCAAGCAGCACAGCGTGATCGATGTGATTGGGGGCATCGCTTTGAGCCGAAGCGTTTTCCTCAACGCCCACGGTCCATCGATGGCAACACAGTTCGACGATCTCTTGAATGAAATCCTCCCCGAACTCACGACCGAGGAAAAAACCGTCGCCCGGGCGGCGATTGAAAACGAGGCGGGCCTCATTCCCCTGATGGAAACACTTTTGGGACGATTTTCGGGTTAAATCGTCCGGATTTTGCTATATCTCGGAGTGTGACTCTTACTGATCAATTTTTTTCACTGACGCCAGACTTCATTCTTAGCGCAGTTGAACGTGCAATGGGAGCGGGAGCTCGTGCTACCGGCCGCACCCTCGCGCTCAACAGTATGGAAAACCGGGTTTACGATATTGAAATGGAATGGGACGAAGGGGTGAGTCCTCCGTCTAGTAACCCGTTGCTTCGCGTGGATCCCTCGCGGGTGATCACGAAATTTTATCGGCCGGGCCGCTGGACGCGGGAAACCATTCTGGAGGAACATGCCTTCACGCTTGATCTGGAACGGGCGGAGGTCCCAGCGGTACCGCCTCTGATGCTTGCGAATGGCTCAACGCTCGAGCAGTCCGAAGAGGGGTTTCTGTTCGCCGTCTTTCCAAAGGTACGCGGGCGCATCTTACAAGAACTCGATGATTCGCGTCTGCAACAGGTGGGACGGCTTCTGGCTCGTCTGCACAATGTGGGTGCAACGAAACCAGCACCGCATCGCTTGCGGTTGACCCCAGAAACCTATGGGTGGAGGTCGCTTGAATTCCTTGAAGCCAGCGGGCTGATCCACGAAAATCTTCGCGTTCGTTATCGGCAGGTGGTTGAAGAAGTTTTGAAAACGATTGAACCAAAATTTTCCGACGTGCCGACCTTCCGTCTTCATGGTGACTGCCATCTTGGGAATGTCCTTTGGCAGGAGACGAGCCCGTTCTTTCTGGACTTTGATGACATGGTCACCGGACCCGCGGTTCAGGACATCTGGCTGATTGTGCGCGGTCGTGATGAAGAGGCGCAGCGCCAACGCGAGGTACTTATTGGTTCATATGAATCCATGCGCGAATTCGATCGCTCCACGCTCGACCTGATTGAGCCGCTCCGTGCCTTGCGGATTGTCCACTATTCGGCTTGGATCGCGCGACGTTGGGAAGATCCGACCTTCAAAAATGCGTTTCCGGATTTCAACACCTATAAGTATTGGTTTGAAGAGCTCAATGACCTCGATGAGCAACTCAGGTTGATGATGGGGCGGGATTAAAGGTTAGACGCCCATTTGTCGATATTCATTTATCGAGGGTGGTTCATGTCTCAGAAAAAAATAGTGTCGGCCAATGTTAAGGTTGTGGAATTTAAGAAGAAACAGGATATTGATACTGTCAAACCCAAGCCAGGGAATCAGTTCTTTCTTCAGCCCATGCCCGAAAAGATGGAGAGCGAGCAGTATGAAACTCTCATGCTCGATCTGCAGATCGAACTCCTGAAGATGCAAAATTGGGTGAAGCAGACTGGTCAGAAAGTTGTGGTGATCTTTGAGGGGCGGGATGCTGCCGGCAAGGGGGGTACCATCAAGCGATTCAATGAACATTTGAATCCGCGCAGCGCGATTGTGGTGGCTCTCGAAAAACCTTCGGATCGAGAAAAGGGACAATGGTATTTTCAACGGTATATTTCGCGTTTGCCGGCAGCCGGCGAAATCGTGTTCTTAGACCGGTCCTGGTATAATCGGGCAGGGGTCGAGCGAGTGATGGGGTTTTGTACGCCCGAAGAACACCTCGAATTTCTACGGCAGGCACCCGAGTTGGAGCGCATGCTCGTGAACAGTGGCATTCGACTTTTCAAATTTTGGTTCTCGGTTTCACGGGAGGAGCAGCGCAAGCGGTTTGACGAGCGTCAGAACGATCCTTTGAAACAATGGAAACTCAGCCCCATCGATTTGGCTTCTTTGAATAAATGGGATGATTACACGCGTGCCAAAGAGGAGATGTTTTTCTACACGGATACCGCTGATGCCCCCTGGACCGTCATTCGCGCCGATGATAAAAAGCGCGCGCGGATCAACTGTATTCGATGGGTCTTGAGCCATCTTCAGTACGACGAGAAGTCAGAAAAACGTGTTGGCAAAGTGGACACCCGTATTATTGGCAACGCTCATGAAGTTTTTGAAAAGGGTGAAAAGATACTTTCATCTATCCCTGGTGAGAAGAAGAAAGTGGCTTAAGCCGCGGGCCAGAAGGATGCAAAGAAAAAGCCCGGCACGAAAGATCCGTGCCGGGCAAGTCAAAGACATTATTTTTTAGCAAAAGTTTTAAGGTATTCGACGAGTGCCTTGACTTCATCGTCCTTAAGGTCGCCATAAGCATCCATTTCTTTGGACTGCTTGACGGAAGGGCCACCGAGCTTGATCGACTTGAACATGCGTTCTTCAGGCGTCATGTCGAGTCCCATTTTGTCGGCAAATACCTTGCCGTCATCAAATCGGGTTGAGACTTTGTTGAGTTTCTTTGCAGAGCGGCCATCGCCTTTGCCTTCTTTGCCGTGACACTTGGCGCACTTTTCTGCGTAGTAATCGGCGGGTTTAAATTCTGCCTGGGCGGCATGGCCTAGCCAGCTCCCTAGTACCATCCCCATAAATGCGAGTAACAAACTTCTTTTCATGACCTCAAGTCCTCCTAGATTAGATTGAATAGTGAAATACTCCTTTCATCATAAACAAAAATCAGAATATTTGGGGATTTGTCTTAAACTTTTCACTGGGGAAAAATGTCCCGTTATTGATTGAGGGTGGGACTTTTTGTAATCGCGAGATTTTCAGCCACGTACAAGCCAATCGCGTAAGTCGTGATTTGGGGAGGGATGCCCAACGAGGTGGGATAAACTGAGGTGTCTGCGACCCAGAGATTGTCGAGCTGATGAAAGCGTCCTTGACTGTCCGCACAAGAGTTTTCGGGAGAGTCCCCCATCCAGACTGTGCTCATCGGATGGACCGAAACGATGTCGAGGTCGTTATCGTGAATCTCAAAGGGTAAATGATCGAGCTCTTGAACATTGCTGACTTCGACAGGGTTCGCAAAAGGGATGAGCACACTCCTGGCACCCGCAGCGAATAGGATTCGGGAGCATCCTTTGAGCCCCCTGACCATCTGCGTACGGTCCTCGCTGTTCATCTTGTAATCGACCCGCACGCCTGTAGCTCCGCTCGGTGAGACGGTGCCTGAACTCAGGTCATGAACCATTGCAGAGAGTGGCAAGTAATGGGGGAAACGCTGCATCATCCCTGCGTGCTGTGCGCCAAATCCCGGTAAAAGCGACGCGGCCCCGGCGGGATGGGCCGAGCCACCCACGATCCAAATGCGTTTATCCTCCTTTGCGTCGAATGAGAGAAATTCAGTGCATTCGAAAGATTGGGGAATTCCATGCCAAGCTTCTACTTTTTGATCAAACACCCCTGCCACCACCGCCCCTGGATGAAGATGAAGGCGGCTTCCGATTAATCGGTAAGGGTCAGGCACCGATGAACGGATTAAAAGAGCGGGTGTCTCGATTGCGCCGCCCGCGCAGACAAAGATCTTAGCTTCGACAATGAGGCGCGCTTGCGGAGAATCCTCCCCAGGGGCAAAAACCAGGGCCTCTGCTTGGTGCACGCGACGACCATTCCAGGCAAGTGTCGCAACGCGACAGTTCGCGTAGACTTCGGCTCCGGCGTGAACAGCTTCTGGAATGAGCACTTTGAGTGCGTTCATCTTGGCATCAAACGCGCAGCCCAGTTCGCAGAAGCCGCTGCCCGCGCAGCCCTGGCGATTATGATGCAGGGTTCCTCCTTGGTAGCCTAATGCCTCCGTGCCTTTGCGGAAAAGTCGATTAGCGACATTGACGCGCGCCTCCTCGATCGGGGCAACACTCAGGCGCGACTCGATTTCCTCGATGTACGGGCGAAGCGTTGAGGGGGTTAAGTGTTTAAGGTTCCAGCCGTTGATGAGCGATTCTGGAGGCCGCTTACAGAGGTTGATATTGTGAAGCGTGGAGCCGCCGACACCGTGGCCGTGCAAAATCCGGATCGCGCGGTCGCGGGTTCTTCTGCCTCCTGCATCGTAGAAGAGTTTGGGAAACATGTCGTCTTCGCGTTGAGAAAAGTTGCGTGGAGTTTGAAAACTTCCGGCTTCGAGTACGACGACGCGCAATCCTTTGCGGCTTAAGGCAAAGGCCGCCGCGCTGCCGCCTGCGCCCGAGCCGATAATGCAGACGTCAGCAGTGATGTTAAGATCTTTTGTGAGATGGCGGTAAGTGTGGATCATAAAAAACGTGCCAACAGCGCAGCATATTGAGGTTCTAGTCCAATACCTAGGGTAGGCATTGGGATTATTGGCCCCGCGTAACCAATCGAGGCCCAGTTTGTGGATCGAGTGTAAAAGGCGAGATAACTGAGATCCTTCAAGCCCACGAAAACTGGGCGGCGCCATGCAGCTCCCAGTCGCCAGCCATCCAAACAGTGCGCCTGATCTTTGGGGTTGAGGGCAGTAAAGCGAGAAAGGAAACCGTGAAAGAGAAGCGGCGTCTGCTCGACCAAGTGCAGGGCAGCACGTAGCTCCCTTCGGTCCCTGGCGCAAAGGTGGGTCATAAAACCGTCCATCGAACGAGTCGCACTTTCGACTGAGACCTGAACATCATCTCCGGTAATCACCGAATAAACGGCCGCCAGGATACGTGCCTCGTTTGGGCTCAGATGTTTGAGGCCCCTTAACTCAGGTCCACGCGAAGGCGCGAGGAATCGCCAGCCGAGTGTCGCTCCTACGCCAACTACTGCCGTCCAGCGTAAAAAGCTCCTTCGTGAAAAAACGTCGAGCCTAGTTTCTGGATTGGATTTCTTCGCCACTGGCTGGAATATAACATAAATTATTTCTGAAAAGACACAACTCGATATAGAACTGCGTTCTCATGACCCAAAAACGGCGCTTACTCGAACGTCTTCCCGAACACCCAGCCGACTCCTCCCTATTGATGGATCATTTTTTGGGCTATGTTCAGGAACAAGGGTTGGCGCTCTATCCTGCGCAAGAAGAAGCCATTCTCGAGATCTATAGCGGCAAGAATGTGATTCTCAATACTCCGACCGGCTCAGGTAAGTCGTTGGTGGCTGCTGCTCTTCATTTTCTTTCGATCGGCTCAGGGCGCAGGTCCTACTATACTTGCCCCATTAAGGCTCTGGTTAACGAGAAGTTTTTATCGCTTTGTCGTGATTTTGGACCGGAGCAAATTGGAATGATCACTGGTGATGCGACCGTTAATTCGAACGCACCCGTGATCTGTTGTACTGCTGAGATCTTGAGCAACATGGCCCTTCGGGATGGGGCGAAAGCTCGCGTAGATGACGTGATCATGGATGAGTTTCATTATTATTCGGATCGCGACCGTGGGGTGGCGTGGCAAGTGCCTCTTCTCACTCTTCCTCAGTCGCGTTTTTTACTGATGTCGGCGACTTTAGGGGATACTGATTTTTTTGAAAAAGAACTCACGCGTCTCAATGGGCGCGAAACCGTGACGGTCCGGTCCACTACTCGGCCAGTTCCGCTCGAGTTTAGGTATTCAGAAGACCCTCTTCACGATGCGATGAGTAAACTCATCAGGGAAGGACGGGCTCCGATCTACCTCGTTCATTTTTCGCAACGTGAAGCCGCTGAAGCCGCGCAAAACATTCTTTCGACGGATTTTTGCACGAAGGAGCAAAAGAAGCTCATCGCGGAGGCGCTGGAAGCCGAGGGTGCACGTTTTTCGAGTCCGTATGGCAAAGACATCCAGCGTCTTTTGCGCCATGGGGTGGGCTTGCATCATGCGGGGCTGCTTCCTAAATATCGGATTTTGGTCGAAAAATTGGCCCAAAAGGGACTCCTCAAAATCATTTGCGGCACGGACACGTTAGGGGTGGGCGTCAACGTACCGATCCGGACCGTTCTTTTTACCAAGCTTTGCAAGTTTGATGGCGAAAAATCGACCATTCTGAGTATTCGTGATTTTCAACAAATTTCTGGACGTGCTGGGCGTAAGGGATTTGATGAGCAGGGAACCGTGGTAGCCCAAGCGCCAGAGCATGTGATTGAAAATCTTAGAAACGAACAAAAAGCTGCGGGTGACGCCAAAAAGATTAAAAAGCTCGTTAAAAGAAAACCTCCCGAAAAGGGGTATGTGGCCTGGAATAAAGAAACCTTTGAAAAGCTTGTCAACGGAAATCCAGAGGCGCTCCAATCACGTTTTCAGGTCAATCATGGGATGTTACTGAATGTTTTGAGTCGCCCCGACGAAGACGGCTGTCGCGCCATGCAGCGATTGATTCGTGCTAGTCACGAAAATCCCCATTCGCGCAAACAGCATGGAAAGAAGGCTTTTGCCCTGTTTAGATCATTAGTGGATCGCAAAATTATCGAATTCAACCCGCTCCGCGTGAATGTCGATTTGCAGGAGGATTTTTCACTCAACCATACTTTGGCGCTCTATCTTCTGGATACCCTGAAACTCCTGGACCCTCAAATTCCGGACTATGCGCTGGATCTGCTGACTTTGGTTGAATCGATTCTCGAAAACCCGGAAATGGTTTTGCGGAAGCAGCTGGATCGGGTCAAGTCCGAAAAGATGGCGGAACTCAAAGCTCAAGGAATGGAGTTTGATGATCGTATCGCGGAACTAGAAAAGTTAGAATACCCTAAACCCAACCGCGAAATGATTTACGATACGTTTAATGAGTTTTCGCGAATTCACCCTTGGGTGGGACAAGAAAATATTCGTCCAAAATCGATTGCCCGTGAAATGTTTGAAAACTTTCAGTCGTTTTCTGAGTATATTCGAGACTACGAACTTCAGCGAGTCGAAGGGCAGCTTCTTCGATATCTTTCAGAAGTGTATAAAGTCTTGGTTCAGACGGTTCCAGAATCGGCTAAGGACGCTGCCGCTCATGGGGAAGTGAGTCTGATTGAAGAATTCTTCGGAACGATGATTCGTTCGATTGATTCGAGTCTTTTGGATGAGTGGGAACGTATGCGAAACCCCGCCTGGGTTTCACCGACGGCCGAGGTCAAAGATCAGACCGCCGCCGAGGCGAGTGACATTACTCGCAATGCCAAAGCCTTTACCGTTCAAGTTCGAAACGCGGTATTTCGGCTGGTTCGAGCCTTGGCGAGCGGGGAGTTCGAAGAAGCGTTAGAGCTGATTGAGCCCGAGGGTGACGGCCCTGATGGCCAAGGGGTGCGCTGGACGAAGGATGGTTTTACCGCGATTGCAGAGCAGTATAGTGTCGATCATCAGCGCGTATGTACAGACCCCAAGGCCCGCCTGCCTCAGTATACACAAATCACTAAAACTACGGGAGCCTGGAAAGTCTCTCAGGTTTTGGTGGATCCGGAAGGGCACAATGATTGGGTGATGTCGATTACTGTCGATTTGGCGCGTTCTCGTGAGGCCTTTAGGCCTGTGCTGAGGCTGGAGCAGATTGGGGCGCTGGCGCTGGGCGCCCAATAAAAAAAAAGGACCCGGGAGATCAACCCCGGGTCCGTAAAAAATCTCTGACACCTTTCTTATGTTGCGAGCGGGACTCAATGCCCGTCTCGAAACACCCTTCCGTGCAAGCTTGCCCAGCTACCGGCGGGGTTATGTCTCTCATTAAACCTGTTTCTTATCTGTCGCGTTCCCCTCTGGCCTATAGAGAAGACCCGACAGTCCGTGAGCTCCGCAGACGCCTGTGCGGCTCCGCTCACGCTAACTCGCCTTTGGGGGACCGTGGTTATGATACTCATCCAGATGAACGACTTGCTTTATGCGGTTTGGCATTCAATCGCCTCCCTTATATAAACAAGACTAAATTAGTATGTTAATTAGAGCAACGTTTTTGTTGTTAAGAGAATGCAAATATCAAAACTAGCCACGGGTCCAAAATCGAACCACTGGGCCGGCGCTGAGGTGAACTCGAGAAACAGCAGGAAGATCAAAGAGTTCACCATCTAAAGTGAAGCCGTCCGTGAGGTCGCATTCGAGTTCACGCACTTGACTTCCACAGACCAGACGGTCGCCAAAATCGAGTTCTCGCTGGTCGTTCATTCCAAAGATTAACGAGGGCGAATGCATGGCAACCTTGCCTAGAGGCATCCCATTAGCTGAAAAGTGGAATCCCCCTGGCTTGATTTCTCCGGGTGGAAAAGGCCGAATCCCGAGCGAAAGTCGCTCAATCGTGCCCGCCGCTAGATTATGCATCGGCGCGCCCACGGGTTCGCCGCCATTGACTCTCAGGTGAATTTCGTCCCGCCTAAAGATGGGAAGGGTGTCATTAAACGGCGACATCGCTTGTAAAAAGGTCTGCGAAGCCACGGCTGCCGCATCCATGACATTCGGTGATTCGTTGCGACGATAATATTCGGTCAAAACCCGATAGCCCACGCCCCAGACAAAAACAAAACCGTAGTGGGCAGGGTCGTCATTCACCTGAATTCGAAGGGTGGGAATCTCCCTCAGTTCATGGGCTTGTTCCCCCGCAAACCAGCGGTCTAAGGTCTTTTGCGCTCCCTCGCGTTTTCCGGTCACATTGCACAGCATATTGATCGTGCCGGCTCGAACCGCCAATACTGGAGGGAGGACCATTTCTTCGCCATGATTGCGGATCAAAGAGGTAATACCGCGGGAAATCGACCCGTCGCCCCCAAAGAAGCAAAGGGTTCTTTCGCCATGCTTCCAGTTGCTCATCAATAAATTGAGTTCATCGAGGTCACGAGTGAGGTGGATTTCAGAATTAGGAGGCAAAAGCTTCCGAAAGTCCTCAACTGAAAGCGCATCCATCTTAAGCTTGCGTGCGTTCGGATTAAGAACCAGCGTCATACCACTTTGGTCAGGAGTCATTATGGGCCACAATCTAAACGCGTCCGACCCCGAAAGCAAAAGGAATATAGCTGAAATTAATAACGCCATGTGTTACGTAGGCGTCTGGAATGAATTCTCTAAAGACTCTCTTGATATCTTTACTCTTTTTATCTGGAATGGCGCATCAGTCCATCGCCGGAACGATCACCGTTCCCATGAATTCTTACGCCAAGCGTCCTGCAAAGGACCTCGTTTACCAGGGGCGTCGCATTGATGAAAACGAAGCCGCGCAATTGAGCCAAAATGGCGTGGCCCTTTGGCAATTAGATCCAGAAGAAAGCATTCTTTGGAAAAATCCGAGTACGGAGCAGCCTTCTGGGGTTGAGTCACTTCCGCCTGAAGGTGCGAGCGTTCAATTTAATTCTTACCTGGCTAGCACCCGAGGCATGTTCAGATCCTCGGTTGAAGATCAGAGTGCTCAGCCTTTTACGCTCACCGTGAGTCTCGGTAGTTCGGCTGCTTTGATGCGGGCCGGTCTTTTACGACGAATTGGCTATCAGAGCGCGAATCCCAGACTTTATCGTTCACTGACGATTCGTTTCGCCACGGTGTCCGTGCGAAATCAGTTTTTGGATGATCTGGCCGATCGCTCTCTCACTTCACGCAAAAGATGGATCAAAGAACTGCCGGCCGATAAAGCCGAAGTCACCTTACAAGGGGTCGTATTGGAACCTGGCCGAATTCATATTCAGGCTGTCCATTGGGGCTTGATGAGTGCGGCACTTCAAGCGGATCGGCGGGTCTTTCGAGCGCTTTTGATTCCGGATGTTTTGTTGGGTTTTACCGAAAAGGGCAACGGCTTCGCCTGGGGGACGGGACGGGTCTTCAACGAGGGGGCGGTTTTTGATTATCTCTTTTCAGATGGATTTTCAGATGTTGCTTTCGATGACATCAAGTGGATTCTGGCCCGTATCGGCGGTCTGACCCGCGAGGATTTCAAAAGTTTTGTCGCCCCAGCCGGATTGCCTGAGGATATTTCGGCGCTTTTGCTTGAAAAGGTGATTTCACGTCGAAATGCTTTGGTAGGGCTCGTGGGATTGGGGTCGATTTACCCTTCACTTGCGGCCATCGCAGACGTCAACATCGGCAACGTCATCCATGGACAACTCCAGCGGGACGACTATGTCGGATATCCGCAAGAGTTTTTCAAAAAAGCCGAACTCCCTCCGTTGCGCTTTTCACAGCTTTGGCGATTTGGCGCGATTGAGGCCATTTCTTCTGGGATCGGTGCACTCCTGGGGCAGGTGAATGAACGCCTTTTAACGCTTCAAAGCTCAGGTACCGCTGTTTCTGCACATCAAAACGAGGTTTCTCAAGGGCTCGCCAGTTATCTTTTTCACACGGGTAATCTCACCGGTTACCAAAAAACAACGGGAGTCTGGGCAAAACCCACAGCTGGAGCGCATCTCAATGCTAGCCGTAACGTCGTGGCCGGCACGTATTTGGGGAGCGATTCTCAGGTTCAGCTCGTCGACACACTCACCGCCGATGTGGAGGCCGGTTTCTATTTAGGTTGGGATGCCGTGGCGCCAGCGGGAGTCGGCGTGAATAGTGCTGTCACCTTGAGTCGATCCTATTCGCATGTTCGGCCCGTTCAAGATATGAATACGGCTTTTAAGACCAGTTGGGGGAAGCTCGTGGTTTCACCCTTCATGAGTCATTTGGCTGGAGTTCTGAATCCCAGTATTGAATGTTCGATTTCTGAAGGGCCGTGGACGAGCTGCACTGAAGTCGATGGGGTTCAGTTTGCCCGAATTAATTATGACCTTGGCCGCCCCACTGGCAAAGAAGAAGCCTTAACGCTTCGAGCCCAGCTGATTGCTTCAGGCACGAGCGCGGATCGAATTTTTTTGCAAGGAAATGATCGAAAAGAAGACTGCAAAGCAGAAATTGAAAAAGCTGTGGATAAAAATCTCGAGGCCTTTGTCGACCAACTGGCTGTAGGCGAGATGTTTATCATCACGGATAGTGTTCAATTGGGGACCCAAGGGTCGGTTACGATTCCGATTACCGCTATTCTGGGGGCCCAAGCGGCAGTCCAAACTTCAGGCGCCTTAAGTTATAAAATTGGCCGGCAAACGATGATTCGCCGAACGAGTACTGGGTTTCAGGTCTACCTTCAAGATAATCGGCTTGATAACGCGCAATACGGCGTGGACTTCAATTTTTTTGTCAACGTGATTGGCTATTCCAAGGCCAAAGAGCATGGTAAAGCCGACACGGATTTTTACAATTTAAATATCGATGATTCGGATACGGCTACAAAGCAAAAGACGATTCGCTCCATCAAGGCTCTTTTGCTCGATAATAACGCTGAAATCCTCAGCGATAGTTTTGAACCCTATTCTCTTCATCAAGATCTTTTTGCCCGAATTATTAAGTTTAAATTTCTCCTTTGGAAAAAAGACTCGGCCCAAGAAAGTGAAACGGTGGACATCTACCCCCCCATGGATGCTCAGGGACAGCGAAATCGGGGCGATTACAAACGAACTTTAGCCATGAGTCGTTTCGTCACGCGGACGGGAATGGATTGGTTTGGGTTTTTAGGGGATTTTATCGGAAAACTAACCCAAGGGGTAGTTTCATTGCCAAACGGCGGTGACCCTGGGAGTAGTCCAGGGGGACGAAGCTTTACGCAAGCTGTGTCCACCCAGGCGGAGATTACTCCCAATAAGCCGATGCTGCCGATGACGGCACTTGAGCAAACCTACCGAGGCTGGCAGTTATCCCGCAATAGTTTGTTTCGCATCTTTGATCGAATTGAGGCGACTTATGGCAAACTCGGAACAACACTTACCTCAGAGTCGCGTGCGCTTTTTGATCGCTCTCAGTTTGTCCAGACACGTGAATTACAGCTCTACCAAATTGATACGACCCTTATTTTTTATCCGGAAGCAGTCGAGAAAGCAAAAAACTGGCTATTAGGGAACTGGACCGAAAAGGATCTTTTTGGATTTTTATTGCGTCTCAATGGGGCTCAAAAAACCCGCATTTACTGCGATATTGCTGAGAGTACCTTTGGACGTTACGGTCCTCAAATTTATTATGGACGTGAAGTACGGGGTTGTGCGCCTGATTGGGTGCAATGGGTGATGCAACTTCGAGCCAAAGGGCTCCCGCAGGATAAACAACAACAGCTGGGATGGTACAATGCCCTCATGAGCGATCTAGTCAACGGAGCGATGCCCTCTGAGTTGATGAAGGAATTTGATCCGAAAAGTTACTTTTTTGTGACTCGCGTAAATGGTTTTCGAAAGGGAGATATCAACGGGGGAGTTGAGTATCTTTCAGATACGGTGGGAAAATACGACAGCGAACGCGGGTTAGGAATTTATCGCGAATTTGCAAGTAGCTACGGAATTTCACTTTTTGAACTTTATGGACAGTTTTTTACGGAGGGTTTGTGATCCTTCCTCTATTGTCGGTCTCAGCTGTATTTTTTATTTCCTCGGCAGTTGGCCCCTCGGCCGATGTCCTTTTGCAGCAACTCCGTGCTGCCCCTGGGGTTTTAAGTGGAGAACCTGTTTTTCAGAAGGGCGAGCAGGAGTTTTTAATTCAGCATGGGGAAGGATCTTTGGCTACTGCCCTCCGTCTCACCTTTCAGGATTTTGAGTCGTACGAGAGTCTTCAAAAAACGGTCAAAGTGCGTCATCTTGGGCATCTTGAACGAAATGGCCGTTTTCAGGTCAACTCGAATCCTGAACAATGGGGTCTCAATAATACGGGGATCCCGCAGCAAATCGAAGTCACGGATATTCTCTCTCGAACTGTAAATGCGGTAACGGGCGAAGACGTCGGCGTGATTCATGCGCCTAGTGAAATTGCTCATCGACGGATTCGTGTCGCGGTAGTGGATACTGGAGTCGACATCAGTCATCCCGCGTTACAGGCTCAGATTTACCATAGCCCGACTGAGTGCCAAGCCCTTGATGCCTATCAAAAGTGCTTGCGTGAAAATGCGGATAAGTCAGTTTGTCATCAAAGGTATGCCAATCAGGATACCGATCAAAACGGCTACCCTTTGGATTGCACGGGATGGAGTGCTTTAGGGGGAGGGGATCATGAGGTTTCGGACTCCATCGGACACGGAACCCATGTGGCAGGCATTATTGGCGCTCAGGGGTTAGTGGACGGAGTCGCGTCGCAGGTTGAGATTTTACCCGTTCAAGTGATGGGAAAAGGAGAGACTGAAGCCGGTGCCTTTGCTGATGTGGTTGCCAGGGGTGTGCTTTATGCGATTCGAACGCATGCGCAGATCATCAATATGTCGCTGGGCTATTCGATTCATGAAGATTCGGAGTTGATGCGAAAGATGGTGGCTTTAGCACAGGCGGAAGGAATTTTGGTGGTTGCGGCGGCGGGCAACGAGTCATCATCTATCCCTGTTTATCCATGTCGGTATGCGGGGGTCATCTGTGTCGCGTCCTTTAGTGCTGACGGGGCTATTTCGGGCTTTTCAGACTTTGGTGATGCAGTTGATGTAGCGGCCCCTGGCGAGAAAATTCTGAGTACTTGGCCGACCCTATTTTTCCCGTCGCTTTTTACCGAAAGAAAGGGCTACGACTTCAAAAGTGGTACTTCCATGGCGGCCCCCTTTGTCACGGGTGTCTTAGCCCGACTTTTGAATGCAGGTATTCAGCCAGCAGAGGCCTACGCTCGTTTGCTTTTAGGCGTTCGCCCCCATCGCCAACCCACGATTCCGCTGAATGGCGATTCTAAGTTTACGCTTTCTGGCAATGTCGACTTGTCCCGCTCCTTTGCGGTGGACCCCCAACCGTTGATTCTGCCTTCCAATAAAGAACCCGTACTTCTCATTCTGGATCGCATGCGTGGGACCGCTCTCAATGAAGCCCGTTTTCGGTTGAGCCTTAAGAACTATTGGAAAACCGCTTCATCCGTTCAAATTCAGGTGAGTGTGAGTGGAGAGCCGCAATTGACGAGTCAGGTGGACTTATGGCCGCAGGGTGAAAACCGCGATTTTGAGGGAGTTTTTCGATGGGCCGGGACGACATTAAAAGAGTTGCCAGGGAACTTTTATTTTGATGTGACGGTGTCCGATTCGCTGGGAGAAGTTCACCATTTTCGTAAGGGCGCCGAATTTGTGGTTCCGGTGAGACCGTTGCGAACAGAGGATAGCATCGCGGCAATGGCCGGGTTTGAGCGAATCATGACGGACTTAGGCTTGGCTGATTTGTCAGCAAACTATTCGATCAAACCGATCAGTTGTTTGTCTGGAGGGGGGCAAGATTTGCTCCTGATCAACAAAGGCGAGCGCTTCACCGCTTTGCGACTCTTGGATCACACTGAAACCTCATCTGGGATCAGGATGATCCAAAAACAAGGCATAGCGCTTTTGGATACTTCAAAAGAACAGCTGTTTTCTGTTTCTTGTTTAGATCAACGTCCTTTTGTTCCGCGCGAATTTGCCATTAGTTCCTTCAATGCGGCTGAAAAGAAATTTGCAGTCACTTTTTATGATGACAAATTTCGACGGCAAAATCGCTTAGAATGGGACGCCGCTACCGCCGCGTTGGCAGCTGATTTTAGGTGGTTGTCAGCCGCTGATGGTAAACAGTGGCCCGCTTGGATTGGCCGAGGACGATTACCGGACTCGGAGATCCCCAGCTTTGATCCTTGGGATAAACGTCCCTTCGAGCAGCGCAATCCCCTTGAATCGCGCCTCTACTATCTGTCGCCTTCGGGGCTGCATACCCTGGTGGCGCCAGCGGGTTATCGGTATGTTGGTTTTTTGAAGCCTACGAACCCTGAATTCAAAAATGGAAGTGTCAGAGTTCTTTTATTGAAGGGACAGGATTTTGTTGCTGAATTTTCAGTCGCACAGCTGGCTGCTTTTAAGTGGGAAGAGCCGCAGAGCCTTTCTTTTGAGGTTTATCAGCGTCTTTCAGGCTTGAAGAGTTTGTCGGTTTTTTCGATGGAGGGATCATTGGGAGATACGGCATTTATTGAGGACGGGGCGGCCGGGAAAATGAGACTATCCCTGGTTTTAGGCTCGAGTAGCGACGCAAGTTTGCAAGTCAAGTCTTGGGTTCTAGAAGCACCGCAAGCGGGAGATTGGGTGAGTGAGGTTCTCGGCGTTTTCCAGGGAGAATCCGCCTTTTTTCGTTCTCGTTTTGGTTTGTATTTTTACGATGGTCTGAGCCGCAGAGCATTTGCCAGTGACCTGAGGCAATTTGATAGCGTGACTCGTTACCTCCCGGCTTGGAGGGACGGGCGTCCCGCCGTGGTTTTACCTGAAGGCCAAGGAAGCTCGCTAGCCGCTGAAGTGCTTGTTCCAACCACCCAGGGACTTCAACGTCCGGCATTATTGAAGTTCTTTGGGGTCAGTGATCAGCAGGGAAGTTGTGAGCCGATACAAATGGTTTCAACAGGTCGGGACGGTGCAGGGGGAATGCCCGATCAACCCATCAATAGCTTGATCTATTTTTGTGGCGATCATTTCATTCGAGCAACACTATAAGAAAAGGCCCAAGAAGAATCTCTTCTCGGGCCTTCACTGAATACATGGGATTTGATGAATTAAAGCTGGATGCCTTGTTGCTCAAGCAACTTGCCATGAAGCGTCTTGACGATCGACTTCATATTGTCTGAAGTCGTGTTGAAATTCTTGGCTGCCTCGGCAACCACGTTATTCAACTCGGTTGAGTCACCCGCTTGGGCTTTTCCTGCGGCGGCCACAATTTTGGTTGGGCTCACACCGTAGAGACGCTCTGCGAAGTCAGCTACGTCTTTGTCTGAACGGTTTTGAACTGTATTGAAGTCGTTGATCGTTTTGGCAATCTTCATGCCTTGATCTTCAGAAAGGCTAAACTTTGTTGCATAGTGTTTAGCTTGGGCCTGAAGCATTTGTTGCTCAGCTTGGGCCATGTCGGTGATCATGTCGTGAGATGTGTCTTTGGTGCCATCTCCGTTGTAGTAGTAGCTGTCACAAACCCAGTAGCCATAATAATCATAATAGCAATCTTGATAGGTCTGAGGCGATGAAACGACCATATTGCAGCCCATGTTGCCGATCAAAAATGCCGCAGTGGCCAATGTTACAAATAATCTCTTAAAAGTCATATAATACTCCTCTAAAGAAGTCGGTTCAGGTTCGGCGGTTGAATACAGCAAAAGGCTGTTTGCTGTCTATTGAATAAACCCAAATGACGAGGAAATAATTATGCGCGTCAGAGTGCCTTATTGGAGTGCTTTAATGGGCTCTATCCCACAAAGCGGACCAACAACTCGCGTGACGCTACGCGTAAAAAACTCTTCAAGCGTGTCGTCGCCCGAAGGACGCATTTCGGCAGGGATAATATCATCGAGCAGTCCTGCTTGGGGCACTGCCATGATGCTGTATGGAAATGATTCTTGGGAGACGCCTGGACGATTGGGGCATAGCGGTTCAGCATATTCATCGGGAAGTCCCAAACGGTGCCCGAGTTCATGGACGATCATATTACAATACTCGCGGGTTCGTGCGGGTTCGCATGCAGTGCTGCAATCCGAATTGAAATCCGTGATTTTACCTTTGGCTTGGCCTGGCTTGCACTGAGTTTGTGTGCAGGCGCGAGTCAGGCCTGCTGGAATTTTAATATTCGGAATGACAAAGGGAAGACTGGGCACTTGAGGGAGTGGTACCTCGCCATCGAGCCCGTCAAAAAAGAACATTTTCGAATTGGATCGGCCTGCGCCGTTGACCACGGTTAAGGTGTTGGCCGTGGGTGTTTGGTTTTTAAGTCTTTCTGAAAAGCTAAAAACCAGATTGACCCCGTAATGATTCCAATAGCGATTGACCGTAGGCATGCAAGCGCGAGTGGTTTCAAGAATTCGGGTGCGGAATTCTGCCTTGAGTCGTTGAGGCGGTTTTCCCCATTTTGAAGGTTTAATGAGAGAGTTGAGTTCCTCAGATGAAATGATATCGAGCAAAAGGTCTGCCTTGACGCTCACTCGTTTTTCTAGAGTTTTCGTGTTTTCATCCGGCTCACGCGTCAGCACATAATCGGTACTGTCCCCCATCTGGTGATAGGGGTGGTCCTTATCCGGCTGCGCGGCGCACAACTGCGTCCAGTCATATTTAACTAGGATTGACGTACCCACTGCGACTTTGTCGGCGCAACTTTGTACAAACTTTTTACTCTGTTCTCTGACGCTGGGATTGGCCTCTGGGGTCGTGTCATCTGCTTGGGTGCTAAAAGTCATGAGGAGAGTTGCGGCCACAGAAGTCATCAACGCAATGGCTAAAATTTCGCGGGTTCGACTCGAAAGCATAAAAGAAACCTCACTCTGATGAGACTCACAATTGCATTTTAGGTGCCAGGGTGTTCTTTTTTTTAAGTTGCCGATAATAAAGAGAAAATCATGGAATAGTGTGAGGTGTTCCGTGATCTATCTGTCTAACATTCAGGCAAGTGGCCAAACAACTATTTTGAGGAGACTGCGCACTTGCGAACGAGAAACTTGTCGATTTCACCTTAAACTTCGTTTACGCTCCTCGGTGGGTACCTAAGGAGACTATCAAAAATGAAATTTGCACCTTTCGAAGGACAGGCAGTCAAAACCCAACTCATTTCGGGCGAAAACGGTATTGCTGAGCTTCAATTCAACTTGAAGGACGACTCGGTCAATAAGTTTAACGCGCTCACCTTGCGTGAGCTGCGGGAGGCTATCACCAGTCTCAAGTCTGCCGAAGGAATTCAAGGCTTGTTGGTCACCAGCGCCAAGGACGTTTTTATTGTCGGCGCGGATGTCACTGAGTTTTTGGGCTATTTTAAACAGACCGAAGAACAGCTCGCGAGCTGGCTCAAAGAGGTTAACCAAACTTTCTCGGATGTCGAAGATTTTTCATTTCCTACCGTGACCGCGATCAATGGTTTTGCTTTTGGTGGCGGCTTTGAGTTTGCCTTGGCAACTTGTTACCGAGTCATGGCGGATTCCACAAAAGTCGGGCTTCCTGAAACAAAATTAGGAATTTTTCCAGGCTGGGGTGGCACTGTACGGTTGTCTCGCGTCACTGGTGCCGACAATGCGATCGAATGGATTGCCTCAGGTGAGCAATGGAAGTCCGATGTTGCTCTCAAGATTGGCGCGGTGGATGCCGTGGTTCCGAGTGATCGGGTACGCGATGTAGCTCTTTCCATGTTGAAGGACGCCGTGGCAGGAAAATTGGATTGGAAAGCGCGAGTCACTGAAAAGAAGTCACCGCTTAAATTGAATGCCATTGAATCCACGATGGTTTTCGAAGGAGCCAAAGCCTTTGTGGGGGGACAAGCAGGCCCAAATTATCCCGCGCCCGTCGCTGCTATTGAAGTCATGCAAAAGGGCGCAAACAAAACTCGTGAGGAAGCCCTTGCCATTGAAGGTGCGGCTTTTGCGAAAATGGCCAAAACTCCTACGGCCGCCGCTTTGGTGGGCCTGTTTTTGGGAGATCAGGCTCTCAAAAAAATGAGCAAAAAAGCTTCAAAAGAAGCCAAGCCCGTGCAGACGGCCGCTGTCCTCGGAGCAGGGATTATGGGGGGCGGGGTAGCCTATCAATCGGCTTCCAAGGGGATCCCCATTTACATGAAGGATATCGCCACCAAGGCCATCGATTTGGGTCTGAGTGAAGCCGCTAAGTTGCTCGATAAACAAGTCACTCGTGGTAAGCTTTCGTCCGCTAAGATGGCTGAGACGATGGCCAGGATTCGCCCGGCGCTTTCGTATGGGGACTTTCAGAATTTGGACTTTGTCGTTGAGGCCGTCGTTGAAAACGAGAAGATCAAAAAGAGTGTGCTCGCCGAGACCGAAGCGGCCTGCAAACCCGGGACAATCCTCAGTAGCAATACCTCCACTATTTCCATTACGCGCCTGTCGGACTCGCTCAAGCACCCCGAAAATTTTGTCGGGATGCACTTCTTTAATCCGGTCCATCGGATGCCCCTGGTAGAAATTATTCGAGGCAAAAAGTCGAGTGACGCCGCGGTGGCCACTGCAGTGAGTTACGCGACCGCCATGGGAAAAACTCCGATCGTCGTGAATGACTGTGCAGGGTTTCTCGTGAATCGTGTTCTGTTTCCGTATTTTGCCGGATTTATGAAGCTTTTGAATGACGGTGTGGATTTTCAACGCATTGACAAGGTGATGGAAAAGTTCGGTTGGCCCATGGGGCCGGCCTATCTTTTGGATGTGGTCGGAATTGATACCGCTCATCATGCGGATAGCGTGATGGCGACGGAATTTCCAGATCGCATGAAGCACGAAGGCAAAACTGCGATTGAAGTGATGTATGAAAATAAACGCTTCGGTCAAAAAAATGGCGTTGGATTTTATAAATACACTCCGGATAAAAAGGGACCACCCAAGAAAGAAGCGGACCCTTCGGCTTATGAGTTATTGAAGCCACTGATTCATGGAAGCCCTAAAGACGTTTCCGACGCCGAAATCGTGGATCGCATCATGCTTCCTATGATCATCGAATGCTCGCGTTGCCTTGAGGGCAAGATTGTTTCGACCCCGGTTGAAGTCGATTTGGGATTGATTTATGGCCTCGGCTTTCCACCGTTCAGGGGCGGCGCGCTTCGGTATTCCGACGCCCGTGGCTTGAAAGATCTTTGTCAAGCGGGTGAGCGGTATAGCGCTTTGGGTAAGTTGTATGAACCGACCGCCCAGATGCGTAAATTGGCGAACGAAAACAAAGGGTTTTACTGATTCTCAGGAGATTCAATCATGGCTTACAACGCAAGAGATGCAGTCATTATCGATGCTGTTCGCACCCCAATGGGCCGCTCTAAGGGCGGTATGTTTCGAAATGTTCGTGCCGAAAATCTTTCGGCTGCGGTGATCAACGGTCTTTTGAAACGCAATCCAAAAGTAGACCCTAAAGAGGTTGAAGATGTGATTTGGGGCTGCGTACAACAAACATTGGAGCAGGCTTACAATATTGCTCGATTTGCTTCACTGATGACTCCCATTCCCCATTCCGCAAGCGCTCAGACGATCAATCGGCTTTGTGGATCCTCGATGACGGCACTGCACTCAGCGGCAATGGCGGTCCAAACCGGCAATGGCGATGTTTTTATGGTCGGTGGAGTGGAGCATATGGGGCACGTACCCATGACCCATGGACTGGACCCCAATCCCGCGCTGAGTAAATATGCCGCAAAAGGTGCGGGAATAATGGGTCTGACGGCGGAATTGCTCGCGCAAATGCATAAAATTGGGCGTGAAGAGCAGGATAAGTTTTCTCTTCGGTCTCATAAAAATGCGCAGGAGGCTACGGTTCAGGGGCGTTTCAAAGCCGAAACGCTTGCCTTAGAAGGTCACGACGAAGTCGGAGCCTTAAGGGTGTTTGATACTGACGAAGTCATTCGTCAGGACGCTAGCCTCGAAGGACTTGGTAAGCTCAAGCCCGCCTTCAATCCCAAGACAGGTACGATTACCGCAGGCAACTCATCGGCTATTTCGGACGGAGCTGCTGGAATGATTGTGATGAGTTATGAGCGAGCAAGGTCTTTGGGTCTTGAACCGATGGCTCGGGTGAGGGCACTGGCCTCAGCGGGATGCGACCCTTCGATTATGGGGTATGGCCCCGTCCCTGCGGTTCAAAAGATCTTGAAGCGTGCGGGGCTTAAAATCGAGGATATCGATTTGTTTGAACTGAACGAAGCCTTTGCAGCCCAATCGCTTCCAGTGATCAAGGATCTCGGTTTGATGGATCAGATTGATCGCAAAGTGAACTTGAATGGCGGAGCTATTGCTTTGGGACACCCCCTGGGGTGTTCAGGCGCTCGCATCACTGGCACCCTTTTGCACTTGATGAAGGCCAAGAACGCACGGCTTGGAATTTCAACGATGTGTATTGGTTTAGGCCAAGGAATCGCAACAGTTCTCGAGCGTCTCTAGGCCGCTTTTCCAAGCCGGTGCGACGCCTTTGCTGTGTAGGCATAGCAATGAAAACCGTCCGGCTTTTTTGAAGTCGCAAGGATCAGTCCTTTTTGTTTGCCATCGGGCGAGTACTCTTTGAGCACAATCGCGGAAGAACCATGTTCTTCTGTGAGGTGCACAAAGGCTTCGGCTGCCTTGCGACTAAACTCTCCTGACACTTTGTATTTTCGCCCATCGACCGAGTAGGTAAAAACGAGAAGGAATTTTTTGTTTTCCTTTTTTCTCGTTGACCCATCGAGTTGGACTGCGTCGGGTTTCGCTTTGAGAAATTTTTTAAGGTAGAAGTAAAAGGCGTCTTCAGACTGAAGTGTGAGGAGTTCCATACCTAAAGGATCGGAACTTTGGACCCAAACTTGAGTCTTTTTACCCGACTAATGAGGTTTTGAGGGCTTTTCTTTTTTGAATTCTAGGTGTTAAATAGAAAAGTTCATTTCATTAGCCAGAAGGAGTGTTCTATGGATCGGAACCCAAATGTGAGTCCCTTTGGAAACCCTTGGCAGGGATTTGCCCATGTTGATCATCGGGTTGAGGAGTACGAAGGGATTCTCAGAACTCTTCGCTTTGCCCTGATTCAGCTCAATAAATTTTGGGTAGAAATTAACTCCTTTCCCGTTTTCATGAATGAAATGAAGGGATCTTCGATTCGTGAGATTGAACGTTTGCTTCAGTGGTTCCAGCAAACCCCCCGCTGGCACGAGGTGCTTTTGCAGCCACGCTTGATTTCGGACTTGCGGCAACCTCCTTTGCGCGCAGCCCTTTTGGACTTTGTAGAATGTGTTTCACGGGCGGGCGACTTAAGGGCTTCGACGCTTGAAATTCAGAGTCGGCCTCTTCCTGAGGTTTCGGCGCTCCAGTCATCATTGGCGCAGCTAGGCCTTGCGATCGCATTGACACGTCAGCTTGGTCTTGAGGGTGGCAAAATCATCGACGTGCAATGCCGGATCCATGAAGTGAGTCGCCGGCTAGAACGAAATCGGAAAATTCACGGTTTTTTTGGGAAACTTTCGTCCAAATGGGGTCTTCCGGAGGCCACCTGTCTTTTTCAATGCGCCCGACTGTTTCGATGTATGGACTTGATCCGCCAGACGCCGCGGGAGATCCTTTCGTGGCGCAGTCCGCAAATTTTGGGAGAGCAACAAAAAATTCGGATTCAATCGTGGCAGGATCGTGTCAAAGCCACTCTTGAAAGCCGAAAAGGGCTGATGCAACACTTCGAACTCCACCAAGCGGCTAGTGCAAATAGTCTAAGAGAGCTCGCGACAGCCCTGAAAAAGGGCGGGGCCTTCAGAGCGTTTACGACCGCCTTTAAGGACGCAAACAAGTTTTATGAGACGTTGCTTAAGCCGGAAATAAACGTCAAAGTCGTCTCGAAAGAAACTCCAGAAAACCGGGCTGATCGCCTTCTCGAGTGGGCAACCTATCTAGAAAAAAAGGTGGTTTTTGAGAACAGTACTGAGGGACGCGCGTTTTTTGCCCCCCATTTTAATGGGATTGACACTGATTTTACCCAAGCTTTGAAAACCCATGATTGGGGCTGTGAGCTTCGAAGTGAAATGCAGGTGGGAAATACGGCAACGTTAGAGGGACAAAGAGACGCAGAGTATTGCGCAAAGTTGTTGGAATGGGCTTTTTCAGCTCCCGCTGCGGCACTCTGGGGTGCCGCTGAGGAATCAGGCAACGCCGAAGCGCTTCAGGCTCAAAAATTTTTGTTAGAACCCGAATACGATTTGGGACGCGGTTTTCAGAGTGTTGCCCGCGAAGAAGAAGTACGTTTAATTGAGGTCACACGTCTGGTTGAAAGTCTTGAAAATTTGACTATTCGGCCTGAAACTACTTTAAATCGTTTGAGTGAGTTGCGCGGCTTGGTTGAAGAGAGATTACTTTTACTCAGGCGAATAGAGTCCTGGTCTGAGATGAGAAGTTTACTCAAAAATCATTTCTTAGGCGAGGAAACTGATTTAACTTTGATTGAAAACCCACGGCTTTATATCGAGTTTATTGAAACGGCACCTTTGCCGGAATCATTGCGAAATTCGCTCTTAACGGCCCACGGCCCTGCACGACTCCATGATACGCGATCTTTAGTGGCTCCGGCCCTCAATGGGCTCGTTGCCGTAAAAGATCATCTTCAACGGCTTGAAATCGCGACGAATGGGCAATCGCGAATGCTGGAAGATGAGCCGCTTCTGGATTTGATTCAACGTCTGCAACGCGCCTTAAAAAACCCCCAAGGATTAGCAGAATGGGTTGATCAGGCAAAAACACAGACCCGCTGGCAACAGTAATTGACACGATGCATTAATAATGATAACGATTCCTTCCTGAAAGGCGGGAATCTCAATGACCTTGCTCTCAAGAACACACGCTCAGACTTTCATTCTCCTCTCTCTCGTTCTTTTGCTGTCAGTCCAGCAGTGGCCTTCAGTCGCTCAAGCCGCGCCATCTTCCACTTTAGTTAAAGTTCAGGAACTTCGAGCACGGTTTAAAGATGCAATAGCGCCTACCGTTCGTGATCTTCACTTGGGTGAGGACTGGGATTGCCGGTATTGGTCAGCTCTTGAGGAGAGTGGGGAAGAATACTCTGTACCGGCGTACTACCGCTTTATGCAGAGTTCCGACGGGCGTGGAATCGTTTTAAAAGATGACCCAGCGATGGAACCTTATCGATTTACCTCGACTGCTTTGGTGGCCGCTGAAAAATGGGGAAGCGGCACTGTGGGTTTTGATCATATTCGTATCGGTGAGCAAGGTGAGCTGCTCGTGGAGTTTACTCTCCCACATTGCTCTGGCTTCGGGTGTCTTTTTCCTTTGATTCGGAAGTCTTCAGTGGATGATTGCTGGGCGTTTGCGATTGGATACCGTGAATGTCGCCTCCCGCAGTAAGCGCAGCGGGCGATTTGAGAGTCAAAAAGGTAGTTGGAACGCCCTTGTGCTTGAGAATGTCTTGGCAGTATGGACTCACGTAGTAACGCGCCTTGTCGAGTTGGCTAATTTCCGCACACTTCTTAACGTCAATGGGGCAGCTCAAGCCCATGCGTTTTAGGTTTTGTTCCACTCTTGTAGCGATGGAGGGGAGCATTTCGCTGCAGTTGATGGCCTCATCCCATGCATCATTGACATAATCGGCCCAGGAAAAATTACGCGCTTTGACCCAGTGTTTACCACCTGCGCAACGAACGTAAGGATGTCCCCCTTGGTAAAGCTCATGCCAAAAACGGTAGCCTTGGTAATTAGCGGCCATATCAGCATACGACATGACGCCGCTCGTGGAGAGTCCCCAATATCCGTCTTCGTGGTGCTCATACTGCATCACGTGGTCTAGATTTGCCCCTTCGAGATCTACGCGGTTGAAATAGCTAAGCCCTTGCATAAAAAAGTGCCCAAGTTTATCGGTTCCTACAATATGTCCATTTAACCTGAGCGAGCGACCAATCCCGCCCACCCACATGCCCATGGACTCCCTAAATGACACGCCGGCGTAAATACTTTCGTTGACGCCCTCCTGAGTATGTTGAATTTCATCCGTCAAAACGGCCCAAAATTCTAAAACCCCAATGGGATCGGGCCCGGTCCATCGGACAATTTCTTGCCTCAGGCCGACGTGGCTGCAGCGATCTGGGGATTCCTGATTGGCGGTATGAATCGCATGTTGCAGAATCTTGTTAATCCGCTGGTCCAAAACAACCAGGGCATCTCGCGTCAGCGTGTTGCGGCTCGTATAATTGTCAACCTCGTGAGCATGGATAGCGGGCGAGGTTGCGCCAAAAAGACTGAAGGCCAGGATGGCTCCGAACCCGACCTTTGGGGTATTGCGCATTTACTGAGTTTAACTTTGAGTCGAAACAAATTCAGGCAAAAAACCGTAAAATCAGCAAAATAATAGGCGCTTAGGCAAATATTACCTAAAAAGCCCCAAACATGACGAAACAACTCGGGTCAGGTCGGGATTGCCGAAATCGTAAGAGCATGGGATATATAGAAAAATTAGTTCTAGTGACCTAATAACGGAGAAGAGTGCCCCATGATTGATCAGTTCGATAATGGTGATAGTGGCGATGATGGCGAAGAGAAAGTTAAAAAATCCAATGAATTCGCTCACATGCTGGAGGCTTCTTTTAAAACCCAGCAGAAACGTCTTTCAGTGGGGGATAAAATCCAGGCTGAAATTCTGGTGACAGGCAAAGAGGACATTTTCGTTTCAACCGGAACGATGAATGATGGAGTGGTGTCCAGGCGAGAGCTACTCAACCAGGATGGACTTTTCACCTATAAGCAGGGCGATATTTTATCGCTCTATGTCACCCAAGTGCGAGGCACGGAGATTTTTCTTTCGCCTAAGGCTACTTCAAAAAACCTGGCCGGCGACCTTGAAGATGCCTTTGACATGATGATGCCCATTGAAGGGCGGGTTGTTGAAGTGGTTAAAGGTGGTTTTCGCGTTTCCATTAAAGGGAAGCTCGCTTTTTGCCCTGTCAGTCACCTGGACTCAAAGCATATTGACAATTTGGAAGACTATATCGGAAAGAAATTTGAATTTCGAATTACGAAATTTGAAGAAGGGGGCCGCAATATCGTAGTTTCTCGTCGAAAAATTTTGGAGGACGAGCGCGAACTGAGTATGGGAAATTTTACCACGGAGCACAAAGCGGGCGATGTGGTGCCAGGTAAGATAGCAAGACTGGAAAAGTTTGGGGCGTTCGTTGAATTAGCGCCTGGTATGGATGGTCTGGTGCACGTATCCGAAATCGCCTGGTCGAGGGTGAATGATCCCGCCGAAGTTTTGCGTGTCGGGGATCCTGTGCAGGTCAAGATTTTAAAGATGGAAAATCCAGATGGAAAATTCCGTATTTCGCTTTCGATTAAACAGGCCGGAGCAGGGACTGATCCCTGGACCTTGGCCAGTCAAAAGTTTCCGGTGGGTACGATTCTCAGCGGTAAGGTGGAACGACGCGAGGCCTATGGTCTGTTTATCCGTTTGGATGACTGTATTACCGGACTTCTCCCTAAGTCAAAAGCTCTTGAAAGTCCTGAATTTGCTTTCGATAAATTCAAAGTAGGCGATTCGGTGACTATTCAGGTGAGCGAATTACGAACAGACGAGCATCGGATTTCGCTTTGTGTGCCACGAGACCCAGGAGCCGATGACTGGAAGGGGTTTGTCGCCTCTGGGTCCAATCATGAGCTGGGAACCTTAGGCGGCGCTCTCGGCGCTCAGCTCAAGGCCGCTTTGGAGAAAAAAAGAAAGTAAATGGCCAAAACCGTACTCATTGTCGATGATGTTCCTTTTGCACGCAAAGCGCTGACTGAGATTTTGACCTCTGCTTACTACCAGATCGTGGGTGAAGCGTCTAATGGGGTTGAGGCGCTCGCAATGTATGCCAAACTTCGTCCCGATTTGGTGACTATGGATATCGTGATGCCTACAATGAGTGGTATTGAAGCCACGCGCAAGCTCTGCAAGGCCGACCCAGATGCTCGGATTGTGGTCGTTTCTGGAATTGTGCAAGACAATTTGATTATGGAGGTGATTGCATTGGGCGCTAAAGATTTTATTACTAAACCTTTTACGCCTGATGATGTTCTCAAAATCATTGAGCTCGCGATGGTTGATGAGTCGCAGCTTTCAAATCGTAGCGGAAAACGTTAACTGTTTGAAAAACCGGACTGGACCGGGACCGTGGCCACCACAAGGGTCATGTCATCGGGTCGTGCTTTGTCGCCGTCCCCAAAAAATCGTAGGGCCTCGTCTATCACGGAGTCGCAGGCGTGCACCGCCTGTTGGTTGGCCTCGCCCGCATGGGAGGCCAACATCTTCAGAAATGCAGGCTTGTTGATTTTTGCTCCGTCCGACGGGCGTGATTCCATAATCCCGTCTGTGTACCAAAACACCCGATCCCCCGGGTGAATTTGAAATAGGGTGCTTTTGACTTCGATAGTGGCATTTTCGCCCAAAGAGGCGATTCGAGCGCCCATAAGTGGCTTAAAGCATTTGATTGGGTTGCTGGCGGCTTTGTTGTCGGGGCTGCCGAAACCCTCGGGTTTTCGGTAGATGTAGATCGGTGGGTGGGACGCGTTGGTCATCGTCATTTGACCTGTTTTTAGGTCAATAATCGAAGCCACAAAGGTCATGGTGGATTGGTGTCCCCCTGCGGCCACCACCACTGAGTTGAGTGACGAGATGAGGATCTCCATTGAAACCAGTTCCTCGGGTTTTTTAGAAAATTGATCCATGAGTAGCGAAAAGGCGCTATGTGCGGCTGCGGTCACCAGAGCCGCCGAAACCCCATGACCGGTCACGTCCCCTACGACCACAATCAGCTGATCTCCGATCTGCGAGTAGTGCCACCAATCCCCAGCGCACTCGGAGGCGGGGACGTATCTCCCCGCAATGGAGATGGCAGCATTGTCAAAAGGCTTTGCTGGAAAAAATCGGCTCTGAACCGTCTGCGCGGTCTCGAGTTCTTTTTCCATTCGCGCCTTTTCAGCGGTTTGGATCATCAGTTCATCAATTTTATTGGCCATGACATTAAACGAATGAGCCAGGCCCCCCACTTCGTCCTTGGACATTCCCTGGGTGTTCACACGCACTGAGAAGTCGCCGTTAGCCACTTTTTGGGTTGCATGCCACATTTCTCTCAGCTTACGGGTGAGTGTCCGAACTGAAAGCAAAGTCGCCCCGGTTGCCAGCAATAAAATACTCAGACCCAACACTAAGGAGCGGGCCACTAACTGTTTGGCAGCGACAAAGGCCGTATCTCGTGAAATCAAACTTGTGACCGTGAGCTTTTTCGAACCCAGCCGCTGATAACCTGCAATATACTCCTTGCCTCGATGATTCCAATCGCGCACTCCGGATTCAAAGGTCCCCGAAGTAAGAGCGCGCGAAAACGCATCAAATGCCTCGGGGGCAATTGTCCCCTCGGTCGATGGTTTGGTCAGCAGTGTGTGGCCGAGGTGATCCACCAAACGGATCTCATAATTTTTGCCTCCATCTTTAAGAAAACCCGCATCGAGTTGTGTCAGCGTAAAAAACGCCACCGGCTTGCCCTCTCCGTCGGTCGCTCTCACTCCTACCGGAATGCGCGGAGTCCCGTTGGCGACCGGGATTGGAATTCCGATGAGGATCGGCTCTTGATCAAACGCTTGCGGAGTCCATCCAACGAGCGCTAACGCCTCTGTATAGTGAGCACTTTCAGCATCACCGACGTGCGCGAGCAACTCAAAGTGCTCAGTGTCGGAAGGGCGCAAAACCAGCGCGCCCGTAATCCCGAGTTCCTTCGAGTATTGATTAAACAATGCCTGAGCAGGTGAGGATGCTCCAGGCGTAGGGTTAACGGGATCATTTGCTCGAACGAGATTGCTGACCATCCGGCCTACGGAATTAATTTTTTGAAATCGAGAATCAATTTTATCAGCGGCGGATTTAACCTCTGCTAAGGTGTAATCGTAAATATAAGAAACCTTGTCTTCAATGATCAAATGGGTCCCCACATAGAGGTACGAAAGCAAACTGATCGCCAGCGCTCCGATGATCAAAATCAGGATTTTGAATCGAATAGATAATTGAGTTTTCAATGGTAAAGGGGGTCTCCTTAGTTTTCTTATCGACGAACGAGTTCAAGGCTTGAGTCTTTGTTGATAAATTCCGATAGGCTTTATTGAGAAATCAAAGACATGCCTCTGGGAATAACGTTCAAGAAACGTCCAATAGTTACCAATAGTTCCGCCGGAGTAGTGACGGCTCCTCCAGACCGTGCTGATTGGGTGGTGGCTTTCTTTTGCCTCCTTTTGGGTCTTCTGGGTCTGCGGGCCGTTAACGATCCGGTCTTATGGAACGAATTACTGAGTCGCGAAGGGGTGACCGAGGTGATGGGTTCCCTTGAACGCAAGCAAGGGGGCGTGCGATTTAAAGCCCATGGGTCCCCCCTCTGGCATGATTTAGTGGTGGGGGCTGAGGATCTTTCAGCGGGCGACACGGTTTTTACGGCTGAGGATGGCAAGGCTCACCTTTTATTGAAAGATGGAAGTTCCGCGGACATCATGCCGGGGTCGCTCATCGTAGTGGGCCGTACGGCCGAACTGGAAGGCGGACCAAGCGATTGGCTCAAGGGTGCCTTTCGTGAACTTCTCACGGGGCGCGTGAGTTCTTCTATTTTAAAAGTAGAAAAAGGGTCTGCCAAGGTCAACCTCAACAAAGATGCCACACCCACTCGTCTCAAGATCAAAGACAAACTCTATATGCTGAGTTCGCACATCGGCGGATCATCCGCCGATGTGACCGTCGACATTGGCGCAAATCCTGGCGAGGTGAGCGCGCGTTTTTCGTCTGGTTCGGCCGGAAAAGTGCAGATTCAAGAAGAAACCGGTCAAAAAATCTCGGAGGTCGGCGCGGGCGAAACCGCACTCGTTCGCGAGGGAAGCAAAGGCCTTGAGCTTCAGCCTATTTCGGTGGCTCTGGGGCAGCCGTCACCCGGGGATCGACTTTTGCGCAATCCTGAGCAGCCGGTGGCGTTTACCTGGCGGTGGGATAGTGCGGGCATGAATGTCGCGTCCATTGAGCTTACGGATGCGTCGGTGAGTGATCAACCTCAAGTGATCAAAATTTCGGGTCCAGAGCAGATTGTCAAAGTTCCGCTCAAAGCTGGAGTTTATCGATGGAGAATCGTGCAAGGGGAGAAGGGTGCCCGATTTGAAACAAATTGGCGGCAGTTCACGCTGATGAACTTGATCCCTCCCCGGCCAGCCGGTCCCATTGCCGGCACTGTCATTCGGGTTCCAGTGGGGGCTTCCTCAGCTCCCGTGGTTTTCAGCTGGGTCGGGCAGGGAGCCCCATTTCAGACTGAGCTTGAGTGGAATACATCGCGGACAATCACTTCTCATTCGGGGCATCAGGCTCAACTTGGGGTGGGCGATTATCAATGGCGAGTTCGTTCAGTGAGTGATGGTGGACGATCTTCGGATTGGTCAGGATGGATTCATTTTTCAGTGCGCGCGACCAGCTTAGCCAGCAATGCAGAGATGGATTCACCCCTCGTAGTACCGTCCCATCTAAAAAGTGACGTACCCATCCCTGTTTTTACCCCTACCCCCAGAATTAGGCCTAAAGCCTCCGTTCCGTTTAAGCCAAACGCGGTGGTTGTGCGGGCTCCCATCGCCAAACCTGGGCTAGAGAGCCCAAGCTTGAAAGCGGGGAGTGGGGTGGGCTCAACCCAGTTAGGCTCTTCTGAAACGTTGGATCAGCTAGCGATTCCGCTCCATTGGGGGGCAGTGCCCGACGCCAAGTCGTATACCGTCCGAGTATTAGACTTAAAAGGCGTCGAAATCGCCTCTCAGTCAGTGACCCAACCTTCATGGGTTTGGTCGCTTCAGTCTCTCATCGAGGTCAAGTTTCAATATCAAGTGATAGCCATTCTTGCATCGGGTAAAAAAATAATGAGTTCATGGGTGCCCATCGATATCAAATTAACGGCTCCGCCCTTAAAGACACCCGTCAACGGCGCAAAAACCGCATTACACACGGCCGGCACGTCTGGGGCAATCCTCATGACTTGGGAGCGGACGGTGTTGACCGAGAAATATGAACTGACGATTGCTGAGGACCCTGAGTTTCGAGAGAGGGTACGGACAGAGGTGGTTTCTCGAAATCTCTTTGCGCTCAAAGGAATGAAAGCCGGAACCTTCTATTGGCGAGTGAGATCCAGGGCTTTTGGGCACTTAAGCGGCTGGAGCGATGTTTCGTCATTTACGCTGACAACAGGCCGTTAGTTCATTTTCCATAATTTTTCCTTGACCTCCTTTTGAGTTCTGTATAAAAACGCGGTTCGACTGATCATGCGCGGGAGTAGCTCAGTTGGCTAGAGCGCCACGTTGCCAACGTGGAGGTCGAGGGTTCGAGCCCCTTTTCCCGCTCCATTTTTTTCAAGTCATTCATGACTCGATTTTCTTATCTTAATTCTACAAGTAGCTGAAGCTTATGAAGATCTACACGAAACAGGGGGACGCTGGTGAGACAGGCCTTTTTGGCAATGTCCGAGTTCCTAAGGATGATCTGCGCATCCAGAGTTACGGCGCCTTAGATGAACTCAATGCCGCCCTAGGGATCGTGTTAGCGCGACAAGAACTGTCCTCGGAGTTACGAAATCAATTAAGTAGAATTCAGGCTGAGCTTTTTCAATTAGGTGCTGAACTTGCCACTCCTCGTGGAAAGACTACACGGGTCCGTCTACTGGGAAACAGCGAGATTCAGCACATGGAACAGGACATTGATACGATGGAAGCGGTTTTACCGCCCCTATCCACCTTTATCCTACCGGGCGGCTGTCTTTGCTCCGCAGACCTCCATCTGGCGCGGACCATGAGTCGACGAACCGAGAGAGAAATGACTTCACTTCATCGGGCGGAGCCTCTTCGACCTGTCGTGCTTCAATACATCAACCGGTTGAGCGATTTCCTTTTTGTATGTGCTCGTGTTGCCAACCATCAGCAAGGTGTGGCGGACATTCCCTGGGTAGCACCCACCTAAAACAGGGGGTTCTAGTTCTTCTTATGAGCAGATCTCGCTCGCTTGGCCGCAAGACGAGCGGCGCGGGCTTGAAGCTTGAGTTCACGCTTCTTCCTCATCGCCTTAAAAAATCCAACGATATAGTCTTTAGCTGACCAAAGACTGATCCCTAGCGAAATGTACAGTAGGACCATCCCGAGTGTATAAACAGGAAGGGTCCAGAGATTGCGTACCATAATCAAAGGGATAGCGACCATCTGGGTTGCTGTTTTCCACTTGGCTGATTCTGAGGCCGAAATAATCAGCCCCTCAGCACTTGCCAAGGCACGAAGGCCTGTAATCGCCATTTCGCGGCAAATCAGCAAGATGACTACGATCGGATGAATGCGTCCCAGTTCTTGCAACATGATGAGCGAAGAAACGACCAAAAATTTGTCCGCTAACGGATCCATGAGCTTGCCGTAGACGGTGACAACCTGCTGTTTTCGCGCAAGATAGCCATCAAAGAAATCCGTAATGCTAGCAACCGTAAAAGCAAATCCGGCCCAAAAGTCAGTATTCTCTCGGTGAAGCATCAAAAGCGCGACCACCAAAGGAACGAACGCCATCCGAAGCAAGGTGAGTTGGTTCGGGGTGGTATTAAAGGTCAATTCGTCCGACTTCTTGTGGAGGTCGGCTGAGGAGGTCTCTAAGGTCGACACGTTTTTACGGTAAAGGGGGCTGGCACTGTTTGTCCAGTGCTCTTGTGGGTAGGTTCATCTTGGTCGCAAGCCTTCCTTGAGTTAGAATAGAAAAGTGGGACTGAAAATTTGGTTTTTTGCTGCAATCCTGACAGGATGCGGAATTGACGCGATATGCTATGGGTCGGAAGTGGCGCCCGCCATTTCTGGTCTCCTCAAGTCTTCATTGCTCAAGCGGGTGGTTTCGGATCGGGAAATCCTCACAAACGCACACTTAGACGATAGGCGTTATTCTTATTATGTGGCCATGCTGGTTCACTCCAGTCTGGCGCGCACCCGAAAAATTTTAACTCATTACCCTTTGTATTCGAAGCTGATTTCGTACGTCGATCGGGCCGATTATTCCCCGGGTACACACATTTTGGACGTGGAAGGCGGAGTCTGGATGTTTCGCATGCGAAGCTGGGTTCGTTTTGAAGAGCGTGGCCTTGGCTGGATCCATTACAAAGTGGTGGGCGGGCGCTATTTCGTAGGCCTCGAAGGAAACATCTATTTTGAATCAGGACCTGAAAAGGGGACTTTGGTCTATTTTGATGGGGCTCAACAGGGAGATCATTGGCCCCCCCGCGTTGTCATTGAGAGAGGTGCTGAAATAGTTTTTGGATTTACTGCGCGACGCATGCGAAACTATTTGGAGTCAAATGAGGATGCGCCTCCCGTTGGAGCGCCTATAGGAGACTCTCAACGTCATGACGACGAAACCATTCCAAAGCCTCGAGCTCATCTCTAATTCCCCCCCCCCTCAGCCTCCGCGGCACCCAGGAGAGCGAAGGCGCCTTCCACGCCTCAATTTAACTGCTGAACAGTTTCGACTTTCGTTGAACGGCAAGATCTTTTCGGTCACAGATCTTTCATCGGACGGTCTGGCGCTTCGAATTTTGGAGCAAGCTGATTTTTTGCTTTTTCCAGTGGCTACGGTTTTTGAGGGAACCATCAATCTCAAAGGTGAGAAATACGACATCCGTGCCAAAGTGCGCCACATTGCGCCTGAATCGGTGGGTTGCCAATTCGAATCGATTTCTGAAATAACCCGTAATGCTTTAACCCGGTTTTTAGATCCGGTGGCCCTCGGAAGGGAGCTTAGACCCATTCCCTCATCTGAAAGCGGAACGCTTTGGTACCATGGGCCTTCTGGGACAGATTTACTTCTAAAGCGTGGAACAGATGGACAATACCACCGTATGACGCTTTACGTTCAGGGGAATTTTATGCAGTGGTCCGAGGAGCAGGGACTCATCACCGGGCGGGCTTGTCCGAGTGATGAACAGGGTGAAACGCGCGGCATTTTGCGGATCGAGACGCTCTGGTTGGTTTCAGATAGCGACAAGGACCGTGACAAGCTTGCAGTTGCAAAAACCCTCATCCTGAGTTCTAACCTTTCTGAAGACTTAAAAAAGTGGTGTGTCCGCAAACTCGAAGGTTAAGCAGGAAGGCATTATGGATAGAAATTTTGCATTGGAATTTGTTCGGGTGACCGAGGCGGCTGCACTAGAAAGTGCGCGACTTATGGGACGTGGCGACGAAAAGGCAGCTGACCATGCTGCCGTTGAAGCCATGCGAAAAGCCCTCAATCAGATCCAGTTTGATGGCACAGTCGTCATCGGCGAAGGGGAGCGGGATGAGGCTCCGATGCTTTATATCGGGGAAAAGGTCGGCAAAGGACAGGGGCAAAAACTGGATCTTGCTTTGGATCCGCTTGAAGGCACCACGATCTGTGCCCAGGGCGGTACCAATTCTATTTCCGTAATCGCGATTGCCGAAGAAGGTAAGTTTTTGCACGCTCCAGATACGTACATGCAAAAAATCGCGGTGGGCCCGGACGCTCGAGGGGCAATCGACCTGAAGGCTTCGGCCACTGAAAACCTCAAGAACATCGCGCAGGCCAAAAAGTGCAATGTTGAGGATCTCACGATCGTGATTTTGGACCGCCCGAGGCATATCGAACTGATCGCCGAGGTTCGTAAAACCGGAGCGCGCATTCATCTCATTGGTGACGGGGATGTTTCAGCCGGCATCGCAACGTGTAAGCGGGATAGCGGGGTCGACGTTCTCATGGGATCCGGCGGTGCTCCTGAGGGGGTGATTACCGCGGCGGCTTTGCGCTGTATGGGTGGGGATTTTCAAGGCCAACTCATTTTTAGAAAAGAGGACGAACGTGAGCGAGCCCGAAAGATGGGAATCACTGATTTCAACCGAATCTATGGAATTGATGAACTCGCGCAGGGCAATGTGATGTTTTGTGCGACTGGCGTGACGCAAGGTACGTTTTTGAATGGTGTCAGATTTTTTAGCGGGGGCGCCCATACCACCTCAGTGGTGATGCGGTCCTTGTCGGGTACGATTCGGTTTATCGAAGCCGAACACCACTTTGATCGCAAACCCAGGTATTGAGGAACAGAGATGGCACAAGCCGAGATTCAGGAAATTTTATCAGTGAGTAAGGATAAACTTTGGGAGGCGATTGTTCGTTACGAAGAGTACCCCACGTTTGTCGAAGGCTGCACCCAGGTTCACGTTGAACGCAAGAAAAAGGGGCAAGCGCGGGCGACCTATCATATTTCGATGATGAAGGACGTGGTTTATACCCTGGACCATAAAGAAAGCAAAGACGAAGGAGTGGTCGAGTGGACGCTGGTGGAAAGCGATTTTTTCAAAAAGAATATCGGCCGTTGGGAACTCAAAGAAGTCGGCCCCGGCAAAACCTCCGTTCGTTATGCCCTCGATGTGGAGTTTAAGATTCCCGTTCCAGGATTAATCTTAAATCGTCTCGTTAAGGGAAGCCTGCCCGGCATGGTCAAAAGCTTCGAAAAACAGGCCAAAAAAGGCTAAAAAGGTTCACCATGGGAGATGATCTAAAATCAAAATCCGCCGAAGTCATGAAGAAGATGTTGACGGTGGGGGTTGGAACTATTTTCCTAACTGAGGAAGCCCTGCGCGGGATGGTTTCAGAATGGAAACTCCCTAAAGAGGTCATCAGCGCGATCATGGAAAGTTCTCGCAAAACCAAGAACGAACTGTTTCAGATGATTTCGCACGACGTATTCTCGAAAATCGTCGATCAGGTAGACCCTATTGCGCTGATTCAGGAGTTTATTACACGCAACGACTTTGAGTTGAATATTAAGATCGCGGTTAAACCCAAAAAGCACGATTAAAGACATTTCAATCGCATTTGCCCCCGTAGATCAAAACGAGCTGTTTGAACAGGTCTTCGTCCACTTTCATGGCAAGCTTTTCTTTCATGAAGTGAAGCGCTTCAAAGGGCGTGCGTGCCTGAGAATAACTACGATTGGTCGTCAGAGCGTTAAAAATATCGCAAATACCCACAATTCGAGAAAACAAGTCCATTTCGAGTGATTTTTTTCCAAAGGGATACCCAGTGCCATTTTTGTCTTCGTGGTGCTCTAAAATGGCGTTTTTAGCACGAATACTGATGAGTGGATTGACTTTGACGATTTCGAAGCCTTCGACCGGATGGGCGTGCATTTCATCCCATTCATTCGGATCCAATGGGCCCGGTTTGTTGATGATTTCTTTTTTGATCTTGGTTTTGCCGATATCATGCAAAAGCCCTGCGGTACCGAGATCCGTTAACTCGTGTTCGCGTGTGATGCCGTTTTTCTTGCCTAAAATGATACATTGAACCGCAGTTCCCACCGAGTGCTGGAGCGTGTAGGGATCATGACTGGAGAGCCGTGATAAAAGGAAATAGGCTTTGGGTTCTTTCATGATGGCATAAACAAAAGATCCCACCAACTTCGCGCTCTTATTAATGTTTTCAGGCGATGGGTTTTCAAAGAGGTCTTCACATACCAAAATAGCCGTGCGTCGCAAGCCCTCCATGCGTTTATCGATTTCAAGAGAGGGTTCAATGGAGCCATTTCGGGAGCCCAAGAATAAATCCTCCGCAAACGCTAGAAGCCCCGCTAATTCAGACTGATGAATCCACACCGTGGGTTGCAGTAAAAGCGCTAGGGCCGAGCAAGGTTGATCGGGAGTGCGCATGCGTTCAAACTCTTTTGAAGCCTTCAAACGATAAAAAGATATGGGGGGAAGGTGAGGGATATCATCTTCGGACGATTTAAAAAAAGTCGCGGTTGGAACCTCAAAAAACTCACCTTGTTGGTGCAAGCGTCCCGCATAAACCAGTTCCAGTGCCCGCTGATGGGCTCTCAGTTGAGAATCTTCGCTCATCTGCTCATCATAACCTGCTTTTGAGTAGGCGTGTACTACTGCCCAATCTTTAGGCAGTTCGAAATGCTACCACTGCTCAATACCGGTAAGAGTGGTGGGTGTTAACCTATTGAATTAATTACATTAAATCAAAAATTGAAAAATAAAACGAAACCAGTTGGAACTGGCACCTTGCTTGCTCCAAGTATCAACCGTGATGTCTCTGCTGAAGTACATATCGTTGATGTTGAGTTGACCAGAGGAGTGCCCCAGATGTCTGCAACCCGTGATAAGTCCCAAAAATTTACATTTGTTTATTCCAATCTTTATTCCATTTACAAGAAAGGTTTAAAAACCGAAAATTCGGTTTCCGTATCCGCCCCCCCCCCGGCTCCAGCACCTGTTATTCGAAGCTACACGCCCGCGGAACTGATCGGTAAGCGCGTCCCACGTCCCGCAGTCATTCGAACGGATGCGGAGTCACCTATTCAAAGTTTGAAGCAAAACCTTCAGCAGTTAAATGAACTCCAGGCGAGGCTTCGTTTTATGCTGAAAGAGCTTGAAGAACTGATTAAAGAATAACCCCAGTCGCTATTTAGGTTCTTCGATTTTTGCCAGTGGAATATTTTCCGGAAATTTAGGTCGTTCCACTCGGACCCGCGAAGGTTTTTCTTTGACTGGGCTCTTGTAAGGATTACCCGCCTTTTTCGGAACCCGGACCGTCAGTTGTTCGCCATCAAATTCACGACTCATTTTGTTGGCGTCGACCGGCCAAGCAATTGGAAAAGTTTCCAAAAAAGATTGATACGAACTAGTGCCTTGCTGACGACCGGGCTCGAGTTCCAGCTTTTCTTCACTGCGCCTGTTTCCGGTCATGACCAGTTGATTCCCTTTGACGGCCACCGAAACATTCTTTTGTTCATGAATGGGAATGGTCGCGGTGAGGATGTATTCATCAGCATTTTCTTCCATCCGCGCGTCAAGGGATAACATTCGATAAAAAGGGTCTTTTTGGCGAGTTTCATAAGCTGAAAGTTTGCGCGTATAGTCTTGTCTGACCTCGCGTATCGCTCGACTGGCCCGTTGGTCGAGGTCCTGAAGCGTTTTGTCATGCTCAGCGACCTGGCCCTCATATTGGCGGTGAAAAGTCTCTTCTGCCTTTTGATTGGATTCTAGGGTGTTGCCCTTTGCTTTTTGATATTCATCCTGCGAGGCGGCTTGAATAGCCTTGATCTTAACGTCCTGCATTCCTTTCATCTCTTCGGTACGTCTCTGATATTGAGCTTCTCTGGCTTTGGTTTCATCCTGCTGGGTGCGCGTTTTGTATTCCACTTCGCTATTGGATCGTGCGTCAATTTCCCTCGTTTTTTGAGATCCGTCTCGGGTTATGTTCGCTAAGGTATCGCGATAGTAAGTTTTAGACTTTTCAAGTTCACGTTCGCCCTCGCGCCGAGTGCGATTCAGGTCAGCCTGCTGTACACGCTGCATTTCTCGCAGTTCTTCGTAACCCTTGTTTCGTTGTTTTTCGAGCAGGTCACTTTGCCGAGTGGTCTCTTCTTCTTCGTGTTTTTCGTAGCGGTCACGCATGGAGTCGATCCGCTCGCTCGCCACGCGCTGGGCTTCATCGACGCCCTGAGAAGCGGTCGCAATACGACGGTTCGCCTCCCGTTCAGCTTCATAGGCTCGATCCTCGGGCGAATTCAAAGCGGCTGATGATCGTCCTTTCTGCGTCGCATGACTGGGACTGCCGATCGGAGGAAGAGCCATTAATGCTTTTCCTCGATCCTTCCGACCAAGTTATTTTCGACGATGCAAAAATAGGTGCGAACGACTGTATCAAAGGTCCGCTTATCGAGTTGATCGAGCAACGCGCGCTTCTGCGCGATGGTGGGCTCTTGAATGAGTTTTTCGATAATGGGTTCGGCAGCGTAGGCCTCTGCTTCAGTTAAAAGATTAGACTGTCGTCCATGCCCACGGAAAATCCGACGCAGGTCTCGAGTTTCAAATAAAATGTGATTACCGCGAAGTGATTGTTCGATGAGGTACTCAACTTGGTCCATTTGAGGCTTTGGAATTTGAATCACTTGACCTTCCTTCCTTGGAAGAGAGTGGTGGAAGGGAGCGGGCTTCCTGCCCGATCATTGCCTTCCTATTCTTAAGAATAAGGCTCTCTGCCAGAATGTGCAAGCTGTCGGGTAACTACCCGGATTTTGCCTCAGAGGAGGCCTACCCGCCCGTCAGGGCATTGACGTGGAATGCATAAGACATCAAGGCAGCAAGAAAAAGGCCAAAGTGTCAAAATTAACACAGGGGTGGGTTTGACTCTCTTTGAAAAGCCAATCACAATAGTCATTATGAGACGTGGCGCTGTAAAAAAGAGTCCCCCCGTAGAAAGAAGAAAAAAATCAAGAAACAAGGCACCCTCCAAGCTGAAGGCCGTGGGCAGCCAAGAGCATTGTGTCCATTGCTCGAAAGGACTCATTGGCGAGGAGCAGGCGCTGTTTGTTGAAGAAGAGATCAACCGGGTATTTTGCTCTGAGGCGTGTATTACGGGATATTTTGGACCCGAAATCGAACGGCTCGAAAAAGAGTACACGAGACGCTTGGTTCCCTCGGATCTTTCGGGTGAAGAAAGGGAACATCTCGCACACCTTCGCTTTATTACACTGAAGGAGCCCGACGAGGTCTGGCGGGAAAAAACCCTGACGGGTGATTATCGGTATGTGATGATTGCAGAATTCCAACCCGGCAATCGCACTGTTTGGAGTATTTGTCTTTGTTTATTTCTTCATGGGGAGCCAAGCTTTCTGTTTATGGCCTTTACGACCAAAAACGCGGCTATGGTTAATGCCTACCGACGAGGAGAGCGAGTGGAGTGGGAACGAACGAGGAAGCGCAAACCAGCGGCAGAGGGAAATGATGCCGCTGCTCCCGAGGGGGTAAGCGATCGGCTTGCCGATGCGTGGACTGAAGAAGAAACGTTTTTGGCTCAGGTCAATCAGGAACGCAAGGGGGATGATATTCCGCCGGAAGAGTTCGAAGCGTTTCAGAGCTGTATCGAGCAAACCCTTGAAACCCCCGATGAAGTTTGGAGTATGGAACTCGCTGAAACCGAGGGGATTCATTTATACCATTTTATTAAACACTATTTAGATGAAAAAACGCCTTATTGGTATGTCATTCTGGCTCGCGAAACCGAGGATGAAGAGCAAATTGAAATCATCGATGCTTTTCCCACTCGCGATAGCCAGTTAGTAGAGCGCTACCGACGGGGGGCTCAAGAAGTAGGAGAGACTTCGGAGGAGCAGGCGATGGGAAGGGTGGTTCATTAATCACCCAACCGAGGCGCGCCCTCTGCCATGAGGGCTCCGGGTTGACTGGACAGCTGTACCCGCGAACCTCCTCTAGCTTTGGTCTAAGTGACTGGAAACAAAATCGATAAGAACAACCAGAAGTTTGCAGATCAGCAAAAAAAGTGCGGATCTGAACTTCAGTTCTTCACACCGACGCCGAGAAGAATAACGTGTTTGTTTATTCTTCATAAGGCACCTCTCTTTCTTTCGGGAAGGGAGGTGTTTTCCTTTTCACGCGCGCCTCGGTTGGGCTGGCGTATCTCAAAGCAAAGTCAATGCCGTAACAAGGTGCAAAGATTCCCGGTTTTCAGGCTCCGGCGGTTCGAATTTCGAATTAAGGTACGGAATCCGGACTTGCTCACTGGCCGCAAATCCCCACAAACGTATCTAAAAGGTGACACCCCTCCGGTTTTTTCAAAAAGAAATCGGGCTGAATTAGCTTAAATTTCAGCTAGATAAGAGTTTTGACGGATTCTTGATTTCGGCCTCAGCCTTGCTCATAGGTGCTTTCGAAAGAGGAGACACTATGTTAAAGCTGAAACGAAATTTTCCACATAAAAACAATAGAATTACCCGGTTTATGATCTGCTCGAGAAATACCCCTGGCCTGGAAATGTCAGGGAATTGCGTAATCTGGCTGAGAGATTGGTGATTTTATCCGGTGCTCAAATCGAGCCCAGGGACTTACCCTCCCACTTCTTAAAGTCTTTAGACCCGACCACTGGGGCCCCTTCTGGGCAGACTTCGCTTCGTGAGTTTAAAGCTAGGTCTGAGCGGGCTTACATCGTTCAGACCCTGCAAAGCGTGCAGGGAAGTATCTCTCAGGCCGCACGGCTTTTGGATCTTGAGCGAACCTATCTTCACCGGAGAATTCAAGAACTGGGGATCGAAAAGAAGAGTATTTTTAGCGAAATTTTCCGCTCGCAAAAGTGGGGCAAGAACCCAAATTGGCCGTTTGTAAATTAAAGCCAGCCTGTTGCAAACACCAGTTCATATTAGGTTGATCGGCCTCAGATACGATCATGGCCGCATTGTAATTAGTGGATACGAACGAAAATTTCATTCCAGCGGGATCGTAGCTCACGCAGATCGACATCGCTTTTCCGCCCTGATCCAGCTTGGGGTAAGCATGGGTTGAATCGACCACATCGACAGGATAGAGACAAACTTTAGGCACGCCCTGGGACGAGTCAGCTTGGTAGGGTTTACCATAAACCAAAATGTCCGAGGCAGTCACGGTTGATGCGCAGACTTGATAGGTATTACTCAAATCCGCACTGTAGCTCGACCCCACCTTGGGCTTTACGTTGGCTTGGGCGGGACAGGTGTAATTGGTTTGCTCAGGGTGACCGCCGTTGGAGCTAGGATCAGCAGAGACCGTCTGCGGTAATTGATAGGATTCTGAGCTTACAGTTAGATTAGGATTGGGGGCCATGCCGCAACCACTGATCAACAAAGCTAAACTCAATACATAAAAACTGGTTTTCACGGGGGCCTCCTTTTCTTGAATGGATGCTATGCGTTATTTATAAAGCAAAGGCTGTGCCGCATGAAGCACGAATTATTATTCAATGATTTAAGCGAGTTAAATAAACCTATTCGACCCAAACCTGCCTAGACTGTTGACAGATTTCGAATTTTTCGTCGGTGTCTAAAAGTTTGACAGCCCGACTTTTATTTATTTAGCCAACGAACCAATTGCGGATTGAACCGCTTTCACATAGGGCACAAATCCCTGTGTGAGGTCCGCCTCGTTCAACTCGTACTCGAGGTCAGGCTTCACTCCTAGATTCTCGATTGGATTGCCATCCACGCGTTCAGCGATGGATTCTGTGCAACGAAAGGACGCAATGCCCACATTATTTGGAATCTGGACGTCATTCACGTGGAACGGAAACGAGGCTTCTGAAAGTTTATTACGGTCAATGTAGACAATAAAATACTTGTCACCGGCTCCTTTGATCGAAAGAGGAAGTGAGGCGGCTTCAGTCGAAATAAATGAAATGCTCGTGTGGTAATCCCGCATCGAGTAGACAAAGGTCTTAAAAATTTCCCGTGCGTCCGCAAGCGTTAGATTGGGGCGAGATTGCACGCTGGCCAGTGCATTGCTAAATTCGGTTTCCAGGTCATAGTGAGCAAATTTCTTTTTCCAAGCGGCGGGCGCGTACTCAGCTCGGTAAACACTTTTCATGGTGTAAAGCCACTGTTACATCATCCGAGAGTGCATCACTGGCGTGGGCTGGGAGTCCCAATGAAAAGGCGGCCAAGAGAAAGAAAGCGACAGCGGAAAGAGCGGAACGCAAATTTTTCATTGGCCGGAACTATCACTGAATAGGTGATCTGGCAATTGGTGGTAAATATGCCAACGAAAATCATGATTTACGAAGTTTGCGAATTACTCGCCCCAATGGAAGGAGTGCCATCCCCGCAAACAGCAACGCAAACCAACCGAACCAGTCCCCCCACGCAAGCATGAGGGTCGGTATGGGATTGAGGAGCGGTACCGTCACATTTAGCACCTTGGCTTGCCCGACTGGAGTAGGCTGGGTGATGTCACCATTCGGCAAAATCAGGGCGGATATCCCGGTATTGGTAGAACGAAGCTGCGGTAGCCGTGTTTCGATACTTCTAAAAGCAATCAACGCCAAGTGCAACTCGGGCTCGCCATAGGGTCCAAACCAAGAGTCATTGGTAATATTGAGAATCAGTTGACTGCCTTTTCGTGCGGCTTGAATCACATAATTAGGAAACAAGGCCTCATAGCAAATAATGGGACCCGCTCGAACGGTTTGGTGAGTGGCGGGGATCTCCACTGGAACCACCGAGGCCCCCACCCCTTGACCAAAGTTTCCGACCTGAGGAAAGGTCGTTTTGATCCACGGAAAAGTATCGGCGCCAGGAATGTATTCGCCAAACATGAGCAGCATGCTTTTGCGGTAGATTTGCAGATCTTCGTTGGGGTTCACCCCCCGTGCTCCGCGCGGAGACAAAAAGAAGAAAGCGTTAAAATCTTTACCCTCAAAATGATCATACCCTCCAAACAAGATCGGGACCCCCCGCGATTGGGCAAAGTTCTCAACTTTAGTGTCGCGCTCCATTTCACTGGCAGTTTGAGGAGTGCGAAACGTCGAAGGATAAGAGGTTTCTGGCCAGATCAAAACTTGAGGCTTGGGTTGCATCGCAAGAGCCTGGTCCGAAAGCCAAAAATAGGTCTCTAAGACTTTTTGAGCCGCGCCAGTGACGCCGCGCTCAGCGGCGACTTTATCAAAATCTCCGATATTGCCCTGAATCACGCCAGCCTGAAGCGTGGAGCGAGGTGTTTGTTCAAAACTCGCGATCTGGTGGTATCGCCACTGTCCGTAAAGCAAAAGGCCTGCAACACACAAAGCACTGATGGTGAGCGGCCCAAGTGCGATTCGAAGAACTGGAAGAATACTTGGCTCTTTCCGAAATCGAACCAGGGAGAGGAGGCGAAAAAAGGATTCGTTAACCAGGACGATCACAAAGGTCAAAAGCGGGGCGCCCCCCAAATCGGCCGCTTGCCTCAAGTATTGAGCCCGGTACAAGGAATGGCCCAGCGTATCGGTAAATAACTTAGGAAGAGCCCATTCCAGACCAACATACAGAGCCGCCAGCCCGAGAGCGCGAAAGATAAGCCGCCCCATGGATTGTTGCGCACCCTGCGCGTGGCCCGCATCAGCCAAGCGAACGGCACGCCAAAGGGGGCCAAAAAGCAATAATTGAGGCTGGGCGATCAGACCAAAAAGCAATAGGCCCAGGACCGCCAAAGGCCAGGGTAGATTGGCAAATTCTTGAAGTACATGAGCAATCCAGTAATAGCCACCTAGAGTCGTGGCAAACCCCAGCCAAAGACCTTGGAGCGCCGCGGCTTTATGATTAGGCGCTCGCGTCAGAGCCATCAACCAAGGGATCAATGCGATCCAGATCAGGGGCGCACAATTCCACGGTGGAAACGCAAAGACAATGAGGGCAGCCGAAAGGAGGGTGAGCCAATCGGGTTTGAGTTTACGGACAAGTGCAACAAACATGTCCGACCATCTTATTCAGCAGAGGGTGCTGGGGTCAATGCGTTCATTAAAGAAACTGGGTGTCTTGAAGCCACCACCGTATCCCGAAGACGAGGATTGCGAGCTGCCAAAAGTGCCGAATAGGCATTGACGCGACCACCGGTAACAAGCTTTCCGGCTAACTGTGGAAATCGATCGACTGAACCCTTGATGATTTTTTTGATCTCGGCCGGTTTGAGGGTTGGATTCTGGGAAAGAAGCAGCGCCGCCATCCCACTGACAAAGGCGGTCGCCTGCGAGGTGCCGGACATATAGCCATAGCGATTTCCAGGAAGCGTGCTGAAAATATTTTCACCCGGGGCGGCGACATCCACAAATTGTTTACCCCAATTGGAGGATGGCAAAAGGTTATTGTGGATATCGGTAGCTGCTACTGAAATCATATTACTGAGCCGATAGGCCGCTGGAAAATAGCGATTTTCGGTGAGATCCGTATTTTGATGTTCATTGCCCGCAGCTGAAACGACTAAGATGTCCTTAGACTCAGCACGCTTGAGCGCGAGGTACTCGTCTTCAGAGAACTCTGGCCCCCCCCCTGAGTAGTTGATGATCTGGGCACCATGATCAATGGCGTAATTGATCGCGCGAATCGTGTTTCGCAAGTTAACGGGCCCTGGATTAGCGTCCGAATAATATTTAACCGCCATGATCGAAACCCGATGGGCAACGCCACTCACACCGCTCAATGGATCGGCCACTGCGCCGATAATTCCAGCAACGTGGGTGCCATGCCCGTGATCGTCCACCGGATTAGCCTTATCGTTGACAAAATTCCAGCCATAAACCTGTGAATGCTTCTGATTTGGATCGTGCCAGATATTGACATTGAGATCTTTGTGATTGGCGTCGATACCCGTATCAATGACGGCAACCACGACTTGACGACTCCCTTCTTCTAGCTTCCAAGCCTCCACCGCACTGATATGAGAGCGGGCTTCAGTATTGACCAAACCCCAGTTCTTAAAAGAAGGGATCTTGACTGTGTTTTGAAGGGCCTCTTTGAGAAGGGATTTGCCAATCGAAGGCTCCGGATGAGTAAATCCAAAGCTGACTAGGCTCCCTAAGATCAAGGTGGTTGCGATTCCTGCTTTTACTGCTCGACGCATAGTTCTCTCCGCTGCTCACGGTAGAGCAAGGGTTGGGCCATTTCTGGTAAATTTTTGACAGGCGGGCTGAATTTAAAAAAAAATCAATAAAAGCATGATCTTAATGTTTATATTGTGAGTTGAACGCGAGTCAGCCTGAGCCGAAAAAGGCAAGGCGTGCCCCCTGGGGTGTCAATGAATTAGACACCTGTGTCATCTCGAATCCATTCTCTAGAACTAGGAAAAACCTGCCGATAGGCAATCTATGATGCTGTTGCGCATTCATGGAGCGTTGAGGCAGACCCTGATAGGGGTGGCGTTGTGGGGGATTCTCATAGCCCCATCTCTCGCACCCGCAGAACCTCAAACTGAAGAAAGAGATCCGTTATCCACCGCACTCAATGTTCTTTCGCATATTCCCAGTGGCCAACAGATCCTCAGACAAGCACAAAGCTTTTGGAATCTTCCCATTCGAAATGTTTTGCGTTGGGGAAAAGCTTCCAAAACTGATGCGGTACTTACCCGGCACTTCGACACTAAGACAGGCCAAGAAACTCGCGAACGCGAAGTGGTGGTTTATCTTCGAAAAGATCAACGTCTTGAAAATCTTATTTTGGACCTGGTCCATGAACTGGTTCATGCCACTTCACGGCCCAGCTGGGACCCCTATGATCCACGACTTACGCCCGGCAAATACATTTGGGCCGCTATTGAAGGGGAGGGTGGGGAGGTAGACGCTGTTGCCTTTGAGTGTCGAGTGGGCTTTGAACTTTTGGATCGATTTGGAGTGGAATCCGGAGCTCGTGAGCGATGTGAGGGATATTTAGCAAAAAAGGGTCCACACGCCCGCATTGATCGCAATTTGATCCGAAGGGACTTTTATCGGATTGGAAAGTGGGGTCATGATCTCGCGCAACAACTTGGCACAGAGCGACGGCTATTTCCGCTTCTGACCTCCGAAGTCCCCCGCCTTTTTTCTTCGACTGGAAACGCCCCTTACCCGGTCGCTCTCCTTCGAGAGTTTGAAGAGCTTTCTCAGATCGCCTGTAATAACTCGCGTAAACGATTCATGAGTGAACGTGAACGATCGCCGGCATCTTCGAATTTAGGCGCACAGGCAGATGTGCAGGCGTTTCTTGCCGGACGCTGCTCAGCGGAATAGCCATTGCAGTCTTCTGCTTGCGGAGGTGGCTTATGGGTATTCTGGGATGGATCCTGTTTGGCTTTGTGGTCGGGTTGATTGCGCGCGTGATTACCCCTGGGCGAGACCCTTTGGGTCTCATCGGGACAATCGTCCTTGGGGTGATGGGTGCCCTGCTTGCCGGTTGGCTAGGGCAGGTGATGGGTTTTTATGGACCCAATAATGGAGCGGGAATTATTTCAGCTACCTTAGGAGCGATCGGCATCCTCAGCCTTTATCAAATTGCGATGTATCGCAGGCAAAGGCGCCAAAAACCCCCCATCGCTCATGACCGTGCTGCGTAAATTTCGGCCACAACGGAAAGAAGTGTTTGCATGCGGAGCGGCTTTTTTAGAAATCTCACGAAGGGATCTGACTGGGGCCCTGAAGGAGCGTCGCTGCCTGCCGACAAAATAATCACCGGCAGAGTTTTCCAGCGGTCGTCTTTTCGTAAGGCGGCAAGCAGCTCCCATCCATTCATGACGGGCATCATGAGGTCCATGATCAAAAGAGTAGCAGGAAGCAACCCTTTGAGTTTTTCAAGGGCATCCTGGCCATGAATCGCGGTAAAGGTTTGATATCCTTGATACTGAAGAATTTGTTCCAGCGCGCTTCGAATGACTTCGTCATCTTCGACCACAAGAACCGTTTGGGTGGGCATAGAAGGCATTCAAAACCGAACCAGAATACTGGTTAAATGATGGTGCGGTCGACTGGACTTGAACCAGCACACCTTTCGGCATACGCCCCTCAAACGTACGTGTCTACCAATTCCACCACGACCGCACACATAGGATCATCATCATGAGGGTAACCGACCGGAACTTAACCGCTCACAACTCCAAGCGCAAGCCGAAAAAGAGGGACATTCCGCTTAAAGAAAGGTTGGCATCGGTGCCTGAAAGGCTCCGAAGCTCAGCTAAAAGGTAAGAGCGGGATATCCCATTTTCAACATAACTTTCTGCCGCTGCAGAGGGCTCTAGCCAGTTTAACAGAAGCATCCCACCGAAAGACGGCCCCGTAGCCATCAGCGCGCCACTCATTCCACTGGGTGATGGATAAGTGAAACGATAGCTCAGGTATTCAAACTGAAATCCAGCAATCGGAACAATCGGTTGCTCACGAAAAAATCGAAATTGATATCGAACCTGCCCACCCACCTCAAATACGGAAACCGCGTTTGAGGTAATGGATCCAAAAATAGGGTACGTGCCTACCGTCGGCCCGAGACTGAGTACTCCAATCGACTGCAAAAATGGAAACAGGTATTCACCTGAAACCTGAAATGCTCGGGTCGGCACGCCGGCTTGGGCAGCAATGAAATCATTACCTCCAAATGCCTTGAGAGCTCCCGTGAACTGGATCCCCCATGCGGGGCGCGTTATAGTATACGCCGGCACTCTTGAATTTCTGTGTTCGACGGTCGTACTCTCTACGTCATTTTCTGTCGGCTCGCTCTTGGGGAGCTCTATTTTTTGCGCTTCTTCTACAGCAGGAGGTGGGGGAGGGGCAGGTGGAGCTTCGACCACTGCTTCGGGGGTCGGCTCTGGGGGGGTGGCAGCCGACTCAATCGAGGGCGGTGACGGCGCAGTGGGGGGTATTTCTTCAGCCGAACAAGGACGGCTTAACGGCAAAACCGTAAGCAGGCAAGCACCTAGCAGGAGGACCTTTTGTGTTTCGCCTCGCCCGATCATCTTAGTGCCATTGTTTCACGGCGATCGACTGATGGGCAACGGGCAAAATTTACCGCTTTATCAGCGCACGACGCAGCGGACGGCATGCACGTAGTACCGATAATCGTAATAAGTATACGCTGCATAGCTATCGAAGAGGTAACCATTGAGGTTATCCACGAATGGACCGATCGTCGAAGACCAGTAGACTGGGTTGTTCATGTTAGGAAGCACCTCGCGGAAACCATAGATCTCACCGCGTTCAAAGTCACTGATCGAAGGAAGGATGCCACCCAGGGCCTTGCAGGTAGAAACCGCATCTTTCTGCGAGTAGTTGCCAACCTCATCGCTCCAGATCCAGCCATCAGGGCCTTTCCACGCCTCACCGAAGGAACTTTTGGCAACGCGCTCGAAAAGCCAGCCCTTTGAAGTACGACACTTGAAACCAGGTGCAACACTACGCAGATCGGTCTCGTGATCATTGCAGGCTTTTATTTCCACGCCAAGCACGACCCTTCGGTTGTTAAGACTTGCAGCGTGAACCGCCGATGGCATCATTACGCCCATGACGACCATCGTTGTTACAAAACTCAGTGCCCATTTTATTTTCATCACTCGCTCCTGATTCGATATTCTGCAGTGTGTATGCCAGTTTAAATGTTTGTTTTTATTGCTTTTTTTAACTTCAAAGTGTCTAAATTTTGTACGTCTGTATAGGCTTACGTAGCAATTCCAGGTGTTGGCTCTTTGGTCCCGGACCCACGTAGGGGCTCTCGGAAAAAATGAGGGGATCCGCGCGCGCAGAAGGCGCTTTTTGCGCGGAGGCCAGGGATGGCCGACCCCGACATTTTTTCACCGGGAGCCCCTGCTCGGTTGTGGCAAAACCCAAAAACCTGTAAGGTTTTCAAGTCATGGCGACTCTTTTATTTCCGACCGCATTAAAAAGTTTTTTAGGCTACCTCGAGGGGACAAGCAAGGCTCAGCATACCATCAAGAATTACCGGCTTGATCTTCTTGCTTTTGAATCCTTTCTTAGAAAAGACCTGGGCGACCGACCTTTATCCCTGGGACAGCTATCATCCAAGGATCTCGATCGATTTCATGAGCACCTCAAAGAGTCCGGGCAAAAAACCAATACGCGTCGAAGAAAACTCCTGACCGTCCGCAGATTTCTGAGCTTCTTGGTGAAACGCAAAAAGCTCCCTATCGAACTCGGGAAAAAGATCTCTACCCCCCATAAAATTGAAAGAGTTCCCAAGGTTTTGTCCTCCGAAACTTTGATTGCGACGATCCGGGCGTTGCCGCATGACACGTTTTTGGATGCACGTAATCGAGCCATGCTCTGGACGCTGGCTGAAACCGGCTGCCAAGTCAGTGAGTTAGCCGCTCTTCGATTTGAGGACTGGAGCGCAAACAAAGTCCAAATTCGAGGCAAAGCCCCCCGCCTGCTCGCGATTTCGAGCGACCTCAGAACGGCAGTGGATGAACTCAAAAAGTACTGTGGTGATAGGCCCTGGGTTTTTCTGGGTTTTAATAAACTTGGCCCCCTCGGGGGAGCCATTTCTCCTCGCGGAGTCGAGCTCTTAGTTCAATTCCACGCACCTCGCCTTGGGCAGGTTGAGCTCACGCCAAGGACCTTTCGGCATTCGATTGTGATTCATTGGTATGCACAAGGATGTACTCTTCAAGAGATTCAAAACCGACTGGGCCTTAAAACTCAGTATGCCTTTCGATCCTACGAACCGCTCTTCAAATCCGTGCTCAAATCCAAGAGCGAAACCACATCCAATCCCTGAAAGTTTCGGACGAAATCCGAAGTGCGGCGATAATAGGGAAAAAATAAACAAACATCACCAAAACACACGCCAAAAAAGCCCAACGAGCCTGACTGATCCATTGAAAACGTTCGCTCAAAGTCGTTTTTTGAATGAGTTCAAAAGCATAAGCGAGTGCGAAACTCAACACCATTCCCGCAGGATAGTAATAGTAATAAAAGGCGATTTTGCGAGGAATCAGTATCCAACATCCATAAAAAGTAAAATAGAACACCAAAATTAAAAATGCTTGCCGACTGCGTTTTTCGATCCATCCCCACAAACATCCCAGCAGAGCCAAACATCCCCCCCACATGACCAGGGGGTTACCAATCAACAGAACCCCCCGAACCCACTCTTTCGCCCCGCCCTCCTTATCAAAGGCATACCAAATGGGACGCCTGATCAAAGGCCAGTCGAGCCAGTTGCTCATATAAGGATGTTGGGTCACCACTCGGAGTTGACCTTCGTACATTTTTTTCTGGGTTAAAAAAAGATCCCAAAATCCGAACGCGGGTTTTTGCAAAAAGAAATACGGCGTAAACGTCGCAAAATAGATCAAAACAGGAACGACAAAAAGTGTGAGCGCAAACTCATGCCCCCGAACGCCCTTCCAAAGATCAGGTGAATACCAGTCTTCGGAGGTAGGTTCGCTAAACTGGACGTTCCAGCGCTGAAAAAGACGAACCAGGGCAATGAGCCCCAAACACATGACCCACGGCATTACGGCAAACCACTTGCACGCCATCCCTAGGCCCAAGCACACTCCAGAAATGAGGAGCAATTTCCGCGAAAGAGCGGGAGAAATTCCCGCACGCCAGGTCGCTGTAAAAGCCGCCAGCCCCCAAACGACCCCGGCAAACATAAAGGTGTCCAGCATGCCGATTCTGGATTGAACATACAAAAGTTGATTAAAGAGAGTGACGAGGGCAATCCACAAAGCTGTGGCTTCACTTTCAAACAGCACCAGTCCCCAAAGGTACATTCCTACGAGTGTGAAGGCGCCGAAAATCGTGCTCATAAAGCGCCAACCAATAGGGATATCCCCCCAAAGAGAGATCCCGACGGCCATTACTAACTTAGCTAGCGGTGGATGCTCCCAATTTTGATTTTCCTTCCAAGCAAGCCATTGTTTCGCTGAAGGAACATAATGAAACTCATCAAAGTTATGCCCCCGTGGAAACTGAATATTGATCAAGAAAAAGATCTGACTCAGCAAGTAAAGAGCCAAACATATCCACAGAATTTTCCGAAAACGACTAGGTGTCCAAAATGGAGTAGGGAGGGAGGGCAGTGCTAACTCAGTTTTTTTTCGGTCTTTGCGTCGAGAGTTCACTTGAATGAGACTAAGGCCGTCCGGGGTACTGGTCAAGTTGACTTTGGAGGCTAGGTTCAGGTAACAAATAATGAGGAGAATTTTTAAGAATGAATCAGGAATTAGGTCGAAATGAACCCTGTCATTGCGGAAGCGGCAAAAAATACAAGCGGTGTCATGGCGTCAGTGCCGCGCCTAAGTTAACCCCGCCCAAATTGCCTGCTGTTGCTGCAGATGGCTCAACTCCTAATCCTATGATGCCGGGCGGAATAGACCCGAGCAAACTAGACCCGGACATGATGAGGCAGTTTTCACAGTTGCTTCAACGCCTCCCTAAAGGTCAGCTTCAACGACTTCAGGGTATTATGCAAAGGGCTATGAGTGGCCAAGATGTCACGCGCGAAGCCTCCGAATTTGAAAAGACGCTTCCGGTCGAGCTTCAATCGCTCATGATTTCGTTTGCAGGGCAGATGGGCCAGATGGGGGCAGCAGGGGCGGAAGTCGAAGTTCCTTCAGAAACGAGTGGCATGTCCGAAGAACAAGCTCGGGAGATCGTGGCCGCTGCCGCGGCCGAAGGTCGGATTGAAAAGGATGAGGCCGAAAAACTGCTCACGGATTCAGCACAAACCAGTGAAAAGAAAAAGGGCCTTTCTAAGCTTTGGAGCGGTTTGACGGGTAAGAACCCCTCATCCACATGAAATCACTTCCCCGCCTTCCATCGTTGATAGGTGTGATTCACCTTCCCCCGTTGGCCGGGACTCCGGGTAGCGCCAACGCAAATGAAGCGCTACAAAAAGCAGGGCTTCGGGCGGTTCAGGAAGCCAAGGCTTTGACTGATGCCGGCTTTGATGGGTTAATCCTTGAAAATTTTGGTGATGTTCCCTTTTATAAGACTCAAGTACCGCCCGAAACCGTTGCCAGCATGGCGATTATTGCGGCGGCAGTTCGGGAAGCCACCAAAATCTTGATTGGAATTAACGTTCTCCGCAACGATGCCCGCGCAGCGCTTGCCATCGCGGCAGTGAGCGGATGTGATTTTATTCGAGTGCATGTCCTATCGGGCGTGTCAGCCACTGACCAAGGTCTCATCGAAGGAGATGCTGCCTTCCTACTTCGAGAACGCGACCGCTTAGGAGCCCCGCACATCGCGATTTTAGCCGATGCGCTCGTCAAACATGCACGCACATTTTCAACGGATCAAATCGAGCTTGCGATCGAAGAAGTTGTCCTTCGAGCTGGCGCTCAAGGCGCCATCCTCACTGGAACCACTACCGGCCGCCCCGTAGATATGATGCAGCTGGAGAAAGCCTCGAACCACGCGCGTAAGCACGGTATTCCCCTTTATATTGGAAGCGGTGCTACGCAAAAAAACATACTGGACCTTCGCAAATGGGCCACTGGAATCATTGTGGGTTCCGCTCTTCGAAAAGGAGGGAAGGCGGGCGCGCCGCTAGACCTTAAAGCGACCCGAGCCTTTGCGAAGGTTTTTTTTTCTAGACGAGGAAAAACCCAGGGAAAAAGCGGGGCCAAAAGATGAAGAAAAGATCGCGCCGCGGACAAACCCAGTCCGCTTTAGGCGGACTGATCTTAAAACGTCTGCGCGGATCTCGGCCTACTCGAAAACGTTCACTCAAAACGAAAGCTCAACCTTCCAGCCCCTTCCAATTCAAGCCTCGGTTCAAAATCAAAAAGCCTCGAATCCGACAGCCAGTAGCTGTAGCGGCACCGCGGTTGCCGCAAAAGGTAGCCGTCCCAGTCGCTGCTCCCCTTGTTCAAGCTATTCTGCCTGAAGCTGTTGCTCCTACTACGGGCTATTTAACGGCGCGCGCGCTGATTCGTCCGGACGACCGACTCAGGCAATGTATCGAAGGCTTTTTGCTCGATCAGCGCTCCGAACACACCCGGCGCGCTTACGGAAAAGACCTGAAGCGCTTTATGGGTTTTCTACTGGGTCGCAATTATTCGGATCAAACGCTGGATCGCATTGATCGCAGCGCATTGGTCGCTTATAAAGACCAACTTCTAGGGGAGGGGCTCGAACATACCACGGTGGATCGCCATCTGGCCACACTCCGTAGTTTTTTCAGATGGCTTCAAGACGATGGCTGGATCGAAAAAAATCCGGCTGAAGGTGTCCGTTTCCTCAATCCCCGCAAGCTCTCAACCACCATTGGTTTTAGCGACGAAGAGGTGGTGCGCGTTCTTAAAATGCCCGATCTCCACACCCGAACAGGATCACTGCATTATGCGATCTTAATGGTACTTTTTTATTGTGGTCTCAGGCGTTCCGAGGTGTGCTCGCTTCGAACGTCGAGCATTACGGTTGAACGCGCCCAGAAAGTACTTCGTTTACGCGGAAAAGGTAATGTTGAGCGTCTGATCGTGCTCGTTCCGGTTGCCTGGAATGCACTGAAACACTATTTTTTGATCACAGCAAAGAATCCAACCGTGGACCAGCCCCTTTTTGTGCCCATTCGAAACAATCGAACCGGCGACATGACCAAGTCACTTGACCCCTCCATGGTTTTTTATATTGTCAGAAGATATGCAAAACTAGCGGGAATCCAGTCCCGGGTTTCACCGCATTCATGCCGCGCGACGGCGATATCCAACGCGCGCGACCATAACGTGCCTGATCGAGCCATCCAGGAGTTTGCGGGCTGGGCGTCGCCGGACATGATCACTCGCTATGATAAGCGCCGCAGTGCGATCGAGCACTCAGCTGCACACTCCATTGCCTATGGCACCGAACAAAGAGCCTTACCTACTTGGGTTTCAACCTACGATCCGCCCGGAACGATCAGGGAGTCGCCAAGCACGCATGAACTTTGATACTGGACTGACCTTTTCCGGCATCGGTTGCGGCGATACTGACGCTTTGTGAAGTCGGATCGAAGGATCCATTGACGACCTGATCATCCACTAAAACGGTAAGTGAGCCTGGAACAAAACTGGTATTTCCGTCCAGCACAAATTGGGTTCGCAAATCCACCTCATTAGTGATGATGCCGCCTAACGGCGCAAGAGCCGCGGCGTAGGAATTGTAGGTCGGCAAGTCGATGAGTACTCCACCTGGTGAAAGCTTGGCAAATTCAATCAGGCCGTGGCCGATGGCTTCTTCTCCCCAGAAGGTGAGAGCAGGTACGTTTTTGGGATCCACATGAGTGATTGCCCCGAGATGCACGGGCTTGTCGCCTTTGAGTTCGACGAGTTTTTTATACACCATCGCCGGAAAATTAGAGGGAGTTTGGCCGGCAGCATTGCAATACTTGGCATATGCCGCTTCTTCAATGCTACCGTGGCTTGCAATATAATCTGGGAATTTGAAAAACCCATTGAGCTGCGGCGGAAAGCAAATATCATTTTCATCTGAAACCAAAAGCACAGAGAGCGCGGCTTCAGGCCGATAAAACCCCTGCTCTTTAATGGTGGTTAAATGCTTCGAATCCAGGCTTCGCATCAGGGAGTAAAGCATGGCCTCGCCATTCGCCTCATCGACGTCTCGCTTGAGGTGTTCGAGGGTGTTGACCAGCATGCTTTGGGTGTTAACAGGAGGATATTGGGTAGGATTGAGAATGACCGGCGTGCCTTTGGCAGAAAAAAGAGCCCCTGAATATCTAGAGGCTCCACCATGAGCAAGCATGACAGAAATACGATAATCCGTTCCTTCGGGGATTTGGCCGAGAAATTGCCCCATCGCGACGGCCATTTTTTTGTTTTTATCGGGCATGAGCATCGAATCGGACGTATCCACCACAAAAAGGACATCGACCACGCGGTTGAGGACCGGATTCACCTGCACAAAACTCCAATTAGCGTCTTGGCCCGCCACACAACCGACTGTGCCATCCGTGGCAGGTTGGGATTGAGGGGGAGTGGCTGGCAAAGGATCAACCGGTGGAACAGTGGGCAGTACATCCTCGGGATTTTTACCGCAACCACCCAAAGCCAACGTTAAGACAACTGCAGCACACCCGATTTTGCGAGCCAATTCCATAGCCATTCCCCTCTTTCCTTGAGTTGTTATCTTGAAGTCTACCATCAATGTGAAAGCATGCAACTGCAAGCCGCCTGTTTGCAGAGAGGGCAAATCTTGCCTAGTAGCGGGGGGCTACCGGGGGCAACGTTCTAGATCCGGATTGCATAAGGTGTCAGGCAAGGGATCGGCGGTGAAAGCGATAACGGCCGTGCAGGTGATGACTTTGCTGAAGTCTAAAAGGTAGGTGTCTTTTGAATTCTGCTCAAGATCCCCCAGTTTGTTTCGATCCACGGTGCATTGAGCGCTCACTACACCCATACTTTTTACAACGACCATTTTGCTCAGTTCTGGCCGGTCTACTGAAGTACCCAATAATCGGACTTGAACGCCGTAATTATGCAGTGCCTGCGCGGCCGCCCAGCCGAGAGAGTCTGCGTAAGATTGATATTGGTTTAAAAAATCGCATTGAGCACCACAGCTCTGCGGTAAATCACCCCTGACGTCAAAATGCGTCAGAAGGGGCAATGGAGACAAGATCGATTTTTCATCTAAAGTAGCCAGGACGGAGCTGCCCTGAAGCTGGGTACTTTGGATGTCAAATTGGGGATTGCCATCCTTCCCTGTGATCAAGCTGGTTACGTCCAACGATACAAGCGGTGCCAGCCATTGAGCGCTTTTAAGCTCAATACCATAGGCAGCGGCTACCGAAGCGGGCAAGGTGTCATCCATACGCACGGTTTTCCCGTTGATCACAAGCTGAGCCTCCACCTTTAGACCAATTGAGGCATCCACTGTGCCTACCTTCATGTCAGTCCCGTTACAGGCCGTGACCGTAAAGGTCAGCATCATTAAGCTACTCAAAATTCCATTAAAACGACTCATAACTATACCTCTTCAATCAATTAGATAGACGATTTGCAACTCTAATAACGCAGTGCGTCTAGTTCTGTCAATGGTGTTTTGCAAAAATTACGCGCTTCCTGCGGGAGGCCTCGTAAACCGGATTGATTCGCGATAACTTTTCTTATCGCGAATGAGAAATGGAAGGTAGAGCGATCCTGGCGTCTTTAATAACGACGTGCTTTAATCTACCGATATGGAGTCGTCGATGAAGTGTCTCAACTGCCAAAAAGAGTTTCCTGAGGAAGCAAAGCCACGCGCCGGCATCGCCATCATGGTTGCCGGAGACGAGTATACCTACTCGTACTGGCAGTGCGAGGTCTGCTCCTTTTATACCGTGAAGTCTTACTACGACCCTTTTATGGGAGACAACAGCGAGGTCACCTTCTTGCCTCCCATGTCAAAAGAGGTCGGTGATCGCTGTGTCGCCTTGGTGCTGGCCTGCCCAGCCCCCTTTGACAAGTACTGCGAGTGTGCGTCTCATCAAGCCCTTTATCGTGGGTCGGCGTAGAGTTAAGACCCACTTAATTACTCTTCGACCGTGATCTGGTTCCGGAATAACCGCTCCAGTGCTTCCGCGGTGTCATGCCAGTCACAATCCGTAAGCCGCTCCAAGGTAAAATGGCGCGTGCAATTTTCCAGCAATCGCTGAAGTGGTGCGAGCGCGATCAATGGGATCGAAAGTACGTCCGAATCATTCATGGCCGCGCCCATTCGAATAATGTCTCGCAGGTGCTTCACGGCTTTGTTTCTATCTCTGGAATTTGCTGAAACACTTAGATTCTCAAACGCATAGGCCTTCATGACCACCAGAAGTGGGATGCTTGCCACCGGAAGAAGTTCATCCCCTTTCTCGTCGAGTGGTAAATATTCGCGATGAACCTTGAGCAAGTTTACAAAGTGGGGTTCGCAGACAATTGAGGACATTTCAAATTCTTCGAGCCGCTGCGTGGGCCTTGCAAGGGGGATTCCCTCTTTGCGACGGGTTGCAATTTCAAGTTGGGAAGGCGCCAAAGGATCGGTTGGTTTTGTGAATCGATAAGCCTGTGCCTTTCCGCTCGTAAGGGCGGCACATTCATATCCGCAGCTATTCACATAATTTCCGAACTCAATCAGAAAGTCCGATGCCTGACCATCTTCAGACAAATCCAGCGTAACGATGTCAAGATCGTCGGTTTTTCGCGGTCGCTTATCTACCCGGCGCTCAATCTGAAGGAGCATTGCGGTTCCACCAATCACCACGAACTTTTCCTTGTGCGGTGCGAATCTGCGTACGAAATATCCGGTATTCTTGGGTGGCGATTGCATTATGGCTGCTCCCAAAGTGCATTAGGATCAAGGTCATGCGCCGTCACGACTTGGGCCAGCGCGTCGCGAACTCGCGGGTCGCGTGAGCGGCGCGTATAGAGTGAAAGCTCGATGGAGTTCAGACATTCGTGCTCAGACAAAAACCGAGGATTATCTTTCCAGACCTCAACCACAATCGGAATGTTTCGGCCCGCAATGCCTTCTTCCACATTTCCGGGAATAAACTGATCCTGCTGCCAACGATGAAATTCCTTACCCGACATCGCGATAGTCACCGAGTCGGGTTCGCTCAAGTGGGTCATTCGTGAGAGAGCCGTTTCGCCAGAAAAAACGTATTGAGATATGTCTTTTGGTATTCCCGAAACTTTACCCTTTCGAATCACCGTCTCCGTCTCAAGTCTGAGGAGTCCGGTCCAGACGTGATTGCGATCTTCAAAATGAAAACGTTTATGTGGGCCTCCGCCTGTGACGGTAATAAGCTGATGGCCAAGAAGCTGCTGAAACCCCCGCGAGAGCGAACTGATCGAGGTCTCCGCACCGTTTTCGGTTATAGCTTTTGCCCAATCGCGCAACGTCCATTGCGGCGAGATTTTTTTCGGCTTCAGAAGAAATAGAACGATGGCTTTTTGAGCGCTTTGCAACAAGCGCTCGTGGATCACTCTTTCTGGAACCTCACGGAGCAAGTCCGAACGATACCAAGTCCCAAGCTGTGGAGCATAGACCGCCTTTCCGGTGAAGACATGCGGAATGCCCAATCTCACGAGTATTCCTGCGGATTGGATTGGGAGCGGGTCGGCGACCAGCAATGTGACTATCTCGTCCAAACGCGATGTGACCCGGTAAAGCCGAATGGCTTCTTCGACAGTTGTGGCATCTCTTGGCACTATGAGTGCGATTTGGTGATCGGGCCATCGCGCAAGATAGAAATCCGCAACCTGCCGTGCCCAGGCTGGCAACCCAGGAATTTTATGTACGGTGACGCCGGGGATGGGAATACTGGTTTTTCGATTGGCCATGAACTGACTGAGGTAGCGTGCGGCAGAAGAAGCAGTCTCCATTACTGATATTATAACATGTATTTACCTATATTCAATTGGCTTTTTTCATATCGAGAGATATATACATTTTCCAGTTCAGGAAAAATACGCACTAAATACTGGTAATAGGTCGAAATATTTGGAGTTTTGCTAGAGTGAAGACCCACTTAAGACACATAAAGTGCCATATCCGTCCTTCTGAATTCGAGCAGTGGCAGAAGAGATGGACAACGTAGCTTCCATCTTTCGGCTGACAGCTACTGCTCACTCGGGGCCACGGAACAGCGGAAGCCGAGATACGGCCACGTGCTCAAACGCGAAAAAGCTAGCGACAAATTCCATCGTCCGGCTGGAGCCCCCGTGAACGTCGCTCCACCCACGACGGCGCTCCGCAGTACACCGGTATCATCATGTGAAGTGCCGTCGGCATCAGGTAATGTGTAGGTGCCATCCGAGAAGAGAGTGAACGAGTCGCCTTGGAGTTTGGCCGTTGAAATACCTGCACCGATTGCAAGCGCATTTCCTCCATCACTGCCAACCATAGGGAGACCCATCGGCGCCGAGAAATAACCAGCGCCGAAGCCTTGAGCCACGGCCGTGCCACCCGCGACTCCAACCGAAAAGAGCCAACTCAGCGTTCCACTGCTAAATCCGTCAGGGTCACCGCCTGGGAATAGCTGCCCATTGGCTGATCCGCCTGGACCTTGGCTGTGACCTGCCGTGCCGTCAAAATAAAATCCATTGAGATCACGATTGCCGCTGTCGATGTTGGACGTAATGCCCGTACACGAATGGGAGGATCCCGCATTGCACTGGTCAAGCTGATCGCTCATGTATTGATCAACGTTGCCCACCATATCTTGCGCGCCAAAGCGAGATGAGCAGTTTTTCGTTGAATTCGCACCGATGATAACCTGTTTAACGGTGCCGACATTAGCGCCCGCGCAATCTCCCGTCGGAAAATCACACGTCAAACCCGTGGCACTCTTCGTATTGCACCGAGCCTTGGCCGCATTTGTTAAATGGTCCAAATCAGTGGTGTATTCCATCGTGTCAATTGCGGCAGTAGACCAGTCCGTAGGCCAAGCGGCGGCCGCGATGTATTCACGATGCCGAAGTAAGCGCTTGGCCCCGTAATCGGGGTCGGCGGCGGCGACGCAAATGTCATTGGCCCTGGTCTGGTTGACATTGGTGAGCGGTGGCTTGGCCGTCGCGGCCGTGGCCGATGGGGTTACAGTATACACCGCTGCTCGCTGGTCGGTGGTGAGAGTGGCGACGTTGCTCGACTTCCATACCCCTGCCACCTTAATCCAACAACCACTGGCTTTGGCGTCGTAAAACACGTTTCCATCGGCTCCGATTGAATTGTTGGGTAGAACCAGAGTATAGCCGTCCAGCTGATATGGATGGACCCGCCCTTCGTTGCAAGGAATTTTTTGAATCGTGATTTTCAAGTCATTTGAATCGGATGCACCTATGGATCCGGCCTTTAGTTGAGTATTTGACTTCACTCTGGCCCTGATGGGGTTTGCGTCCTCTGTCCTGATTATCCGATCGGCCTCAAGGGCCTATATCCGCAGCAGGTTTTCAGAGAACCGGTCCGACCTGACTTTTCCATCACTTTTCGTATTTTCCTCGCAATCCGCTGACGTTAAACCTTACCCTTCAAACTTCTCTCTATGCCCCTATGCTACTTTCACTGACTCACGGTAATTTTCCTCCCGAGCCATAAGCACCCAGATCACCCGCGCATTTTTGTTGGCGAGGGCAACGGTTGCCTTGTTAATTCCTCGTCGCTCAATGAGTTTCTTGAGCCACTGACTTTTTGGATCGTC
>JBBCAW010000042.1:0-1311 GCA_051382295.1 Bdellovibrionota bacterium FG-1
ACAAAGGCTTTTACCACAGGCCCCTTGGACGGCTCAAATCGAGCTATTTGAGGGGCCGTTTTGTTTCTAACTCAAATACCCTGACTCAAAACGCGGGGAGTTTTTCCAAATAAGTTGCTCGCCCTCAAAGCATCGGATCAGAACACACCTTCGTGCCGCCACAAAAAAACTTCGCGAAACGATCTATCGTGATCAGGGGCTGAAGCAAGCGTTTGAATCTGTTTCAATCACTCAAACAACCACGCTGAATCAGCTCCCAGTGGTCGTGAGAGCTTATTTGTTGGCCTTGTGGGTGCTCGATTCGGAAAGTGAACTTGATGGCGTCGGCTTTCCCTTTGATCGCGCCCAGCTTGTGTTTTATCAGAGAATTTGTACGGCCTGGAACGTTATTCGGGGTCTTGCTGGTGATGGTCGAGCACAAGATGCAATTGCCCCGCTCAAGCGAGCGCTCTCCCTGGTCGCGCAGGACAACAATCTGGAAAGAATGGCTACCAGACTTTGCGAAAAGGCTGCCCTATTCGATGAGCTTCGCGCAGCCATGCGCATTGCCATGCCCGATACCGATCATGGTCTCAACGATGACGGCACGGATTGCGATATGGCCACCATCAAAGCCGGGGTGAGTTCTTTTCGCGACAAACTCGCCGCCGGCATCGCGCTCATGCCGACGCCGGAAATCGCCTATAAAAAAATGCTCAAGCAAATCGACAAATACTGGGAGAAGCTTTTTTCCGATCCCATTGCGGTCAAGACCGCTAACGGAATAGTCATGATTCAGCCTCAGCGAACCAACAATATTCTCGAACAATTTTTTCGTAATCTGAAAAGGCGGAATCGAAAAAAATCGGGCTCTCTCTCCATGAGTAAAACCTTGCGAACCATGCTCACGGACACCCCGCTCGTGAGTAATCTTAAGAACGAGCAGTACATGAAGGCCATTCTGAACGGCGCGCCGGATTTGCAAACCCGCTTTGCTCAAATCGAAAGCACCGTCGTGCGCCAAAAATTGCGCGAGGACGCCGTCAATCCGGAGCGGATTCCGGCACCGCTCAAGAAAGTTCTCCGCATGGCGGGGCTCCCGTCAAAAATGATCCGAAACTCGCGATGCGCTGTGCAGCAATCGTGAAATCCAACCAAGTTTTGCCGTCATAGCAAATTATGCCAATTACCAAAGCAAATACAGTACTTTATAGCAATGTCCGCAGCATCCTGGATCAAGCCCGTGGAAAAGTCCATAAGACCATCAACTCAATCATGGTCCAAGCCTATTGGCATGTAGGACGGCTAATCATCGAAGAAGAGCAAAGAGGG
>JBBCAW010000043.1:0-7144 GCA_051382295.1 Bdellovibrionota bacterium FG-1
CCGCCCCTCTCATTACAGGCCTCATTTTCTCCGCCTGTCAAACACCCACTGGAAACCCCACTCCCGGCGCCAGCCCCGCTGTCCCCTTCACCTACGCAGTCGACGCTGCCGTCAAGCCTGAGTTCGACTTGCTCGGCAATGGCAAAGGCGGCACGCCCCGCCCCGTCGTCGCTTACGTCGATTCCAAAGGGATTCGTACCGATTTCGTCGCCAGTGAAATCGTGGTTTCACCCAAAGATGCGGCAGAGCTCAACACCCTTCTCGCAGCCTACGGCGGCACGGTGGTCGAAGACGACTCCATTCCACAACCTCCGGCCGAACTCAACATCAAGCTCACCGATGCCCAGCGCGCCGCAAAGACTTACACCATCCGTATTACAAAACCTCTGGCGCTGGATAACTTTGAGGCCGAGGGCGATGCAAAAGGCATGAGCGGTGCTTACAAATTCAGCAACGACGCGGCCGCGAAATTACTTGCCACGGTCAACCACGAACGCCTCATGGGTCGTTCCGTGATGCCAAACTGGGTCTATCGATCCAGCGGCAGCATGATGTACGGCACCCAAGAATTGCCAATGGGTGGCGGTTACGGCGACGCGTTTTCAAACGGCGAATTTAAAAATAAAACATGGGGCGATAGCAATCACTCCACCGTCTGGGCCGCGTGGCAATTTATGTCCGCCAAAGGGGTTACTCCACAGTCCGTGCGCGTAGCCGTGATCGACGGCGGCTTCTGGCTCGATAATGCCGGTCACCCTAACCTCAGCCCTGCCGGAATCGGAACCGATCTTCCACCTTCGCCCATTCAATATGACTTCGCGGGGGATGACTACATTGCAGAAGGGCCAAATCTCGCCAAGTGCACCGGCGGATCCACCTGCAACTGGCACGGCAACGGCAGCGTGAGCGTCGTTGCGGGCTTCGTCAACAATCAAGCCGCCGCCGCAGGCACCGGCGGTCAAGTGGCCGAACCCATGCTCTTCAAAGTCGACATGAGCTTCGCGCAAGTTCGCCGCGCGATTCGCACCGTCTTAGCTTGGAACGCCCAGGTTGCCAGCATGAGCTTTGGCGGCCAATGCAACGACGATTGCCAAGATTACAAAGACGACAACCATTTCTACGAGCATATTCAAGAAGCTCTTGACGCTGGCATCGTGCTCGTCGCCGCCGCCGGCAATGATAATACCGATGTCCAAGCCGGACATTACGAACCCTGCCTCATTGGGGGCGTGATTTGCGTCGGCGCGCTCAACGATGGAAAAAACACTCGCATCAGTTATTCTAACTTTGGCGATGGCGTTCATATTTACGCACCGACTGACATTCCCGCCATGCCCAATGGAGATAATCCGAATGCCCTTGCCAACCATAACGGAACCAGTGCGTCGTGTCCTTTTGTCGCCGGAGTAGCAGTGATGATGAAGTCACTCAATCCCTCGCTCAATTCTGGCCAAGTGCGAGACATGCTCATGGCCACTGCCTGGAATACTTATCCAGATAATTCAGCGGACGCCGACGTCGCCAAAGTCGGCTATCTCAATGCACTTAAAGCCGTCGAAGCGGCCGCAGGGTATCAATTAGGCGATGACTCCTTCGAGCCCAATAACACGATTCCATCAGCGCACCTCCTCACTCCTGGCGACTACAACGGCCTCACTCTCAAGGCCAGCCAGTGGGATTACTATCGCTTTACTTTGAGCGATTTTTCGGTAGTGACACTCAATCTCGATTACATGGTGGGATTAGGCCACATCTTCATGACCCTCACTCCTGAAAGCGGTTTGGGCAATGCCTCGGATGCCGTCGAAACCAACCTCACGCAGGGCGGAGCGACTTATACCGCCCTTCTACCTCCAGGAACTTACCGCGTACTGTTGAGTGCTTACGGTCCTCAATATTACAACATGCACTTCAATGCAGTTGGCGGCGCGCTCACCCCCGATATGTTCGAAGATAATAATACCTTCACCACCCCCGCCTCGCCGGGTTCAGGCGAATGGTCCGTCAATCTTCATCAGAATGCGGATGTGGATTACTACAAATTCACCATCCCGAGTAAACTCCTTCCCGGCATGACCTACTACTCTGTCGGAATTGACCAGGCAGATTTTCCAGTCCAGTTTTCTTATTACGATGCGGCGACCAAAGCCTACATCAACGGTGAGTCGGGTCAAAAAGTCATTTTCACTTTTGACAAAACGGATGCCGGCAAGACCCTAGTCTTCCGAGTGAGTGGCCAGAAGACACGCTACAATCTGAGCGCGGGCACGGTGATGGATACTAAGCAAATTCCAGTCCTCATGCCCGAAAATCCCTTTGTCTGGAATCCAATCGATCCAGGTCCTTGGGATGGCATCATCACCGGACCCATTGACTGGCTGATCTTTACCGGCAATCAAGGCATGGGCTCGCTCGACCTCGCAGGCGCTGGCCTTCATGCTAAAGTCATGGACACCAACGGTGCCGTAATCGCCGAGGGAGTCGATACCCTAGGTGGTGAACGCCAACGGCCAGGAATGTTCGAAACCGTGGGCTTCAACGGTGCGATTCAACCTGGGCAGACTTACCTGATTCAGATCTCGCGCAAGGTCGGAGCGGATGCGCCTGTGGATGGAACGACGCAGTCCTTCCCCGCCGTTAATTACAGTTTGATGATGAACGCGGGCAGTTAGGGAAAAATGCGCAGCGTTATGCTTTTTACCCATTGTCAGTCGGGGTCGATCCATCCAAACTGAGGCCTATGCGCGCCCGATGGAACGATGACGCTCTACTCGTTGAAGTTGGCTGGGAAGTTTGTCTGCAATTGGGTGGCATCTACACCGTACTCCGCACCAAGGCACAAGCCATGGTCAATGAATGGGGCGATAGCTATTGCTTGATCGGACCTTACAGTCCCGCCTCGGCTGACATCGAGTTTGAACCGACCCCGCGGACCGGCCCTTTTGGGGCGGCCTGCGATCTTTTGGAACGCGAAAAAGGCGTTCAAGTTCATTTTGGCCGATGGCTCATCGATGGTGAACCGCAAGCCGTGCTGATTGATTTCAATCAAGCCCGGTCGCAGCTCGATGTCTTGAAATATTTGATGTGGAAAGATCACGACATTGAGGTGGGCGATGAGCGTGAGATCGAGGACTGCCTGCTCTTTGGTTATCTCGCCGCTGATTTTATTGAAATGCTCGCCAAAACTACCCGCGAAATGGCCGCCCCTCCCCAACTGCTCGCACAATTTCATGAATGGATGGCGGGCATTCCGATTCCCATTCTTCTCAAACGACAACTTCCCGTCAGTACCATTTTTACGACGCATGCCACGATTCTCGGAAGGCATCTTGCCGCCGATGATCCGAATTTTTATCAAAACCTGCCCTCCGTCAACCCGTTCGTCGAAGCGAAGCGCCGCAATATCTACTCGCGGTTCGCGATCGAACGGGCCGCGGCCACCGGAGCCACCTGCTTCACCACCATCAGTGAAATCACCAGTATGGAGGCCGAACATTTTCTCGGTAGAAAAGCCGATGTACTGCTACCCAACGGCCTCAACAGCAAACGTTTTGCCGCCGTTCATGAATTCCAAAATCTCCATCTCATCTACAAAAAACGAATCCAAGAATTCGTCATGGCCCATTTTTTCCCGAGCTACACCTTTGACTTGGGCAAAACCCTGCATATCTTCACTTCGGGGCGCTACGAACACCGCAATAAAGGCTTCGATCTTTTCATCGAAAGCCTGGCGCGACTGAACTGGCGTCTCAAGGCCGAAAAAAAAGATGTGACTGTGATTGTCTTCATCATTACGCGAGCCCCTAATTTTGGCTTCAATGGGGATACCCTTAAAAACCAAATGTTCTTTCGCGAAATGCGTAACCAATGCGATACGATTGCCTCGGGTGTAGCTTCCAAACTTCTTTTTGAAAGCAGTACGGGCATTGATCCGAAAAATGCTTCCATCGTGGATGAGCACGAACTCCACTCCCTTAAACGCCTCACTCGCGCGTGGAAACACTCCCATCGCCTTCCCAACCCCTGCACGCATCACCTCGAGAACAAAGTTCACGATCCCATTTTGAATCAGCTGCAAACTTGTGGTCTCGTGAATCGCCCGGAGGATCCCGTCAAAGTGGTCTACCATCCGGAGTTCATGACGGCCGCGAGCCCCCTGCTCAACCTGGACTATGAACAATTTGTCCGGGGCTGCCATCTCGGGGTTTTTCCGAGTTACTATGAACCCTGGGGCTATACGCCCGAAGAATGCGCGGCTCTCGGCATCCCCTCGGTGACCAGTGATCTTTCTGGCTTTGGTGGCTTTGTGCGAGAGAAAATTCAAAAACACGCGGAAAAAGGCCTCTTTGTCATCGATCGCCGCTACCGCAGTTTTCACGAAAGCGCGGATCAGCTCGCAGATACTATTTTCAAAATCATGACGATGAACATGCGTGAACGGATTGAGCTCCGAAATCGCGTGGAAGCCGAAAGCGTTAAATTTGATTGGAAGGAACTCATCCCTGCGTACCGACGCGCTCAGCGCATCGCTCTGGCAAGAGGACGCGCGCGCCGCACCCGGACCAAAAATCGCCGTGACGTAAAATGAAACCCAAACAATCTCTGCAACCCATCCCAGCCCTGATTGCCGCTGACCCTTGGCTGGCGCCTTATCAAGACCAATTAGCGCAACGTGAAAAGTTTTTGAATGATCAACTTCGAAAGCTGGAGCCCTGGGGCGGCATCGAAAAGCTCTCGCGCGCTCACGACTATTTTGGCTTTGTGCGCGGCCAAGACCAGGGCCAAGAAGGCATATGGTACCGCGAATGGGCTCCTGGGGCCCGTGCCCTTTTTCTCATCGGCGATTTCAACGATTGGAATCGAACCTCCCATCCGCTCAGCCGCGACTCGCAAGGAAACTGGTCGGTTTTTCTTCCCGATCGGGATTACGCCCAGCGCCTCGTACACGAAAGTCGGGTCAAAGTTTGCGTGGTCACGGAGCGCTTCGGTGCGGTGGATCGAATCCCCGCCTTCATCAAGCGAGCGGTGCACGAGCCGGATGGAAACTTCAACGGACAATTTTGGAACCCTGCCACTGCTTATTCATTTCAGCACCCCGTGCCCGAGCGCCGTGGTGGACTTCGAATCTATGAAGCCCACGTGGGAATGGCGCAAGAAGAGCCAAAAGTAGGCACTTTCAACGAATTTACCCAGAATATTCTTCTGCGCATCGCGAGTCTTGGCTACAACGCGGTTCAGCTCATGGCCGTGATGGAACACCCCTACTACGGATCTTTTGGCTATCACGTGACTAACTTTTTTGCGGTGTCCTCTCGCTTTGGCACTCCAGAAGAACTCAAAGCCCTGATCGATACGGCGCATGGACTCGGTCTTCAAGTGTTTATCGATCTGGTGCATAGTCACGCAGCAAAAAACACCAACGAGGGCCTCAATCTTTTTGATGGAACGGAAACTCAGTATTTTTATCCAGGCGCGCGCGGCTATCATCGGCTGTGGGATTCTCTCCTTTTTGACTACAGCAAGCCCGAGGTGATGCGGTTTCTGCTCAGCAATATCCGTTTCTGGCTCGAAGAATACCATTTTGACGGCATTCGATTCGATGGCGTGACCAGCATGCTTTATCTGGAGCATGGCCTCGCAAAAGTTTTTACAAGTTACGACGATTACTTTTCGCCGCATGTGGATGAAGACGCGGTCGCCTACCTCAAGCTCGCCAATACCGTGGCACACTCGGTTTTACCTCACATCACGACCATTGCCGAAGAGGTTTCTGGAATGGTCGGCACCGCACGGCCCGTGAATGAGGGGGGCCTCGGATTTGATTATCGCCTGGCGATGGGCGTGCCGGATGCCTGGATCAAGCTTTTGAAAGAACGACGCGATGAAGACTGGAACCTCGGCGAAATCTACGGCACGCTGCTCAATCGGCGAAAAAACGAAAAAAATGTCGGTTACGCCGAAAGCCACGATCAAGCCCTGGTTGGCGACATCACCTTGGCCTTTCGGCTCATGGATCAGGAAATGTACTGGAAGATGGCCAAATCCGAATCCAGCCTGATCATTGATCGGGGCATTGCGCTTCACAAGTTAATCCGACTCCTCACGTTTAGCCTCGCGGGCGATGCATGGCTCAGCTTTATGGGCAATGAGTTCGGACATCCGGAGTGGATCGATTTTCCCCGGCCAGGCAATCAAAATTCTTATCAGTATGCTCGAAGGCAATGGTCTTTGGCCGACCGCGAAGATCTTCGCTATCGTGGCTTACTTGAATTTGATCGCGCGATGCAAGAGTTGGATATCGATTTTGACCTTTTTCGCCATTCCGAAATTCATCAACTTTTGCTTCACGAGGACGCTAAAGTCTTGGTTTACTACCGAGGCCCCCTGGTTTTTGCATTTAACTTCCATCCCACCCAGTCTTATGCGGATTTTAGAATCCCCCTACCCGAGCCACGGGACTATCGGTTACTATTGGATTCGGATGCCCCAGCATTCGGAGGTCTAGGCCGCACCCAAACGAACATGAATTATCCATGGCAGGATCACGCGATGTATGGCCGCGATCAGTCTATCCAGCTTTATCTTCCGAGTCGGACGGTACAGGTGTTGAGACCGGTTTGAGAACAAAAAGGCAGGCGCCCTCGCGCCTGCCAGTTATTGAATCAATAAATACTCACGCCTAGCGGGCTACACAGCGGGCCCAACTGTGGAGATAACTATAACCATGCTCGGGGTAACCACTACTGCCATCAAACCAGTACGAGTATAATCCAGGAAAATCGAGCTCAGAAGCGGACCAATAAGCTCTGTCTATCATGTTGGGCAACACTTCGCGAAAGCCATTAGCTTCGCCGCGCACGAAAGCAGACAGATCAGGAAGATTAGCGCCCAGATCAAAGCGGCAAGTCAATTTGGCGAAACCTTGCGAGTAGACTCCAACAAAATCACTCCAGATCAGGCCATCCGGACCTTTCCAAGCTTCACCAAAACCATCTCTAGCGACACGCTCATATTTAACGCCCTTGGAAGTGAGGCACTTAAACCCAACTTCGACCAAGCGTAGATTGACTGACTTATCACTGCAGGCTTTGATTGGACCAGGCACGGCCACCACCGGGGGTGTTCCCACCAGTCCCGTGAAGTC
>JBBCAW010000044.1:0-15810 GCA_051382295.1 Bdellovibrionota bacterium FG-1
TCGCCACTCATCGGAGCAGTCGCCCCCACCAAGGGGCGCACTCCCACATAAGCGCTTAGGATATCCGAAGTTTTTAACTGAAGCGTCGGAAAATACTTACCCAATAAGTTCATCAGATATTGAACATCTTCAAAATCTACGCTAGCGGAGTCGGGATCCTTAGGAGTCGGACCATCTGTGGTTCCCACCACCGTAACCCCTGCGCCTAGGTCAGGTCGCGGAATCACAAACGCAATCCGCCCATCTTCCGGATGGTTCATCACCATTGCCCCGGGCATCGGAAGTCGCTTCAAATCAAAAATGAGATGAACCCCCTTGCTCGGATTGAGCCAGCTTCGCCATTTATTGGAAAGCATCAACCCAACCTGATCCGTCCAAGGACCGGCGCATACCACCACTCGCTGCGCATGAAGATTAATCTCGGCAGATGCCTCTAAATCACGCACCCGAAAACCGGTGATTCGGTCCCCTGTCCAAAGCGGGCCAATGGCTTCGCAATAGTTGGCAATAGCCGCGCCCTCAACATGAGCGGAACGCAAAGTCTCCACCGCTAAAACATCATCCCACATCGAAGCATCAAAATAACGAAAGCCGCCGGTCAGTCCCTCACTTTTCAAAAATGGAATCTTCTCGATCATCGCCTTGGCGGACAAACTTTGATGGCAACCCGGCGTTCGAAACAGCGCGAGCAAATCGTAGAGCCAAAGCCCCAGATTCAATAAAGCCCGCCCATTGGGGTCCCCCTCATAGACCGGCAAAAAAAACGGCAGCGGCCGCACCATATGCGGCACGGTTTTCAGCAAAAGTGCCCGTTCAGCGAGCGCCTCAAAAACCAGGCCAAACTCAAGATTTTGAAGGTACCTTAAGCCACCATGAATGAGCTTGGAGCTACGAGAAGAAGTACCATAGGCAAAATCACGACGCTCGACCAACGCGACCTTTAGACCGCGAGTGGCCGCATCACGTGCGACGGCCGCCCCGGTTATCCCGCCTCCGATCACTAAAAGATCAAACGTCTCTTCCTGAAAGCGTTTCAACGATAGGGTACGGCTTCGAAATGAAAACTCAGATGAAAGCGTTGCCATATCCAATAGATTATCAGACCAAAAGCCAGAGAGCTACTCCGTCGATGGTCCACGTCGCGTGACCGAGATTCCGAGCTCCGCCAACTGCTCCGGCGATACTACCGAAGGAGCGTCGGACATGAGATCATGACCTTTTTGGGTCTTCGGAAAGGCCATGACGTCTCGGATCGGCCCTACGCCACAAAGCAAGGCCGCCAAACGATCCACGCCAAAAGCTAACCCCCCGTGTGGAGGAGTGCCGTAGGAGAGGGCTTCGAGGAAAAATCCAAACTTTTCTTTGGCATCCTCGGGGGTCAAACCCAAGAGTTTAAACATAGCCGCCTGTACATCGGAGCGATAAATGCGCAACGAGCCGCCACCGACTTCCACTCCGTTGAGAACCAGGTCGTAAGCCGCTGCCTGAATGCCCTCAAGGTTCGTGCCCTTCACAAAATCTTCAAAAAACTCGGGCCTCGGACTTGTAAAAGGATGGTGGCAGGCAAAATAGCGGTTTTCTTTTTCGTCATACTCCAAAAGCGGAAAGTGGGTCACCCAAAGAAACGCCGGTTTTCCTTCGCCTCCTTTAGGGATCAACCCCAAACGTGCTCCGACCGCCAAACGAATGGCCCCCAGTGCATCAAAAACTACTTTATTCTTAGCATCGGCCACCATGAGGACGAGATGGCCGGGTTGAAGATCCAACGCCTTCTTAAGCGCTTGCGTTTCCTCAGCCGAAAAGAATTTGGCAGCCGGTGATTGAAGTTCTCCGCTCGGTTGAACTTTGATCCAAAGTAACCCTTTGGCCCCAAAATTTGCACCCTGAGCCGCTAAATCATCGAGATCTTTTCGAGAAAACTTCTCAGCCTGCCCCGGCACCACAATCGCACGAACAGAGCCGCGACGTCCGCGAGTGCCCGAGACTAACGCTTGTTGAAAAACCTGAAACGCACTGCCATGAAAGATTTCTGAAACATCCTGAAATTCCAAACCAAAACGCACATCCGGCTTGTCACTTCCGTAACGTGACATGGCTTCCGAATAAGGCATCCGCGGGAAAGGAGTCTGAAGCTCGACGCCCAACACTTCTTTCCAAAGCTTGACCATCATCTCTTCAAGAATCGGAAAAAGCGCTTCTTCATCGAGAAACGAGGTTTCAATATCAATTTGAGAGAACTCTGGTTGACGATCCGCCCTCAAGTCCTCGTCGCGAAAACACCGGGCGATTTGATAATAACGATCCATCCCGCTAATCATCAAAAGCTGCTTGAGAATTTGGGGGGATTGCGGAAGCGCATAAAAAGTGCCGGGATTCAGACGGCTCGGCACGATAAAATCGCGCGCGCCCTCAGGAGTGGACTTATACAAAATCGGAGTTTCGACCTCAATAAATCCATTTTGATCCAGGTGATTGCGCACAATCGAAAGCATGCGATGCCGCACCAATAAATTGCGCTGAAGCGACGGCCGACGCAAATCCAAGTAACGATACTTCAAGCGCAACGTCTCAGCGACCTCCGCACTATCGTCCAGCACAAACGGAGGAGTTTCGGCCTCCGATAAAATCATCAAATCCGTGCATGCCACTTCGATTTCACCCGTCGACATCTTGGCATTGGTCATGCCGTCAGGCCGACGACGAACCTTACCCTTACACCAAATCACAAACTCGGAGCGAAGGCGCGAGGCCAGCTCATGGGCATTGTCCCCCCCAGTCGTGGTAGGATCAAAAACAATTTGAGTTAGACCGTACCGATCACGCAGGTCAGCAAAAATCACGCCGCCATGATCACGCCGCTTAGCCACCCAACCACAAAGGGTCACTTCTTGATTGAGATCCGATACTTTCAATTGTCCACAGGTGTGCGAACGCACGGTTCGTTGAGCTGACATGGTTAATTTTTAACACTCCGGCCACCTAAAGGCAATTGGACTTCCCGTTCCAAATCCTTTCGGTGGCTCGGATTTTAGGATACTCACCTGAAAGACTCATGATCGAGCCTATAGCCCTTTCCAAACGGTCTTACTTTCACCGCACCCTGGCCTCTTCTTGGGAAGAAATCTGGGAGGCCGGGCCTTATTTTGACCGTCTCTCCACCCTCCTCGAAGACGCCACCGACTACGCCATTTTGGTGGGTTGGCAAATTGACTCGCGGCTGACCATTGCTATCCCTGGAAAGTCCGGACAGACCGAAACGCTCAAAGAAAAGATCATTCGGCTCTGCGAAATGAAGCCCCATTTTCAATTTTATATTTTGATGTGGGACCACGCCTATTTCTATGTACTCGAGCGAGAGCACTGGCAGGGGCGTATTTGGGAGGATATTCACCCTAGAGTCCATTTTATCTTTGATAACCGCCATCCTTTTGGCGGGTCTCACCACGAAAAAATCTGCCTGATTGATGGCAAAGTGGCTCTTTGCGGTGGAGTTGATCTTTGCGATGACCGCTGGGACAGCCCTGATCACCTCTACCAAGACCCCCGCCGCTCTCTGGACCACAAGGCCGAAAAATATGGCCCCTACCATGACTTGAGCGTCCAGGTGACCGGTCCCGTTTGCGCAGACCTTCAATCTCATGTGGCCACGCGGTGGCAAGCTCTCTCGAATATTCCGTTTCCGCAGCCACCTATAACACCGCCGTTCGCGAAAGAGTCGCAAAACACCGTCTATGTGAGTCGCACCCAATCCAACATCGATCCCTACGGCACGCACCCGATATTGGTGCGCGAAATCGAATTTCTTTTCAGAGACTTGATCCGAAGCGCACAATATCGCGTTATTTTGGAAGGTCAGTACTTTTGGTCAAAAGGAATCTGCGACCTCCTTTGCGCAAAAATTCAGGCCATGCGAAGCAAGCCTTTTGAGCTTTACCTGATTCTTTCAGACCTCGCCAAAGTCAAGACTCTCACTTGCCTCATGGATCCCTATCAACGACGTTTACTTGACCGGCTACAGACCGCCGCACGAAATACAAGTGTCCGACTCATCATCGGACATCCTCAAGTTCTATCCCCCGATCCGGTCACGCAGCCCCCTCGACCGATCTATATCCATTCCAAACTAATCATCATTGATGATCGTTTTTTATCGATCGGAAGCGCTAATTTTGCCTCCCGTGCCCTTCGAATTGACACTGAAATCCACCTCACGCTCGAGGCCAAAACCGACGCTCAACGGCACCATGTCCAAAACGTGGCGTCACAAGTCCTCGACCATTGGCATCGCCCCCCGATTCGCCTGCAGCCGATCACTCCTCTCAGAAATTTACGAAGAAACCGCTTGCCGTTTGATTTTTTTTTCGACCCCTCCTTCCCCTGGCCCACGCGGTTTAAACTCCGCTTCCGCAAACTCGCCCGCCACCACCACTGGATAATCCCCTTAAGTCTTGTCCTGCTCGCTCTCACAGGCTCGATGTTAGCCGTTTTTTTAAGCTTTCCGGGCCGAGGAAGTCCAGACTGGATGGTCATACTTTTTGGAATCGCTCTTTCGACTTTTTGGCTAATTCCCCTCCCCTTCGTTCCCACCGCACTGCTCACGACCCTTTGGTTAGGCCCTGACACGGGGATACGCCTCACCCTTTTTTCAATTTGGATTGGTTCAATTCTCGGCTTTTCCGTCGCCAGGATTTTTCCGACCACCGTTGCTCGCTATTGCTCTGAAAAGGCCCCAAAATGGTTGGAAAATCGATTCAAGGAACGAACCTTTTCAGCCCTTCTTTGGGTCTTGGCCGATCCGCGCATTGAACTCCGCTTCAAAATCGCTTATCAAGGACTCTATTGTATCCCCCTCCCCTGGTTCCTCATGGCCATGGGCGTGCTGGCTCCGTCCGTCCTGTTTTTGATTTGTGATTGGGGATTTCAACTTTACTCCTATTTTTTGGGCCTCACTCCATGACGTCACATCCTCATCAACTCCGTATTTTGTCCTACAATATTCATAAAGGATTCAATGTGGGGAACCGACGGTTTATCTTAGAAAAAATCCGCCACGCCATTCGCACCCTTCATCCTGATCTGGTTTTGCTCCAAGAAGTCCTGGGCGAACATCGTGGCCACCAACGTCGTCTACCCGAATGGCCCAAGCTTCCCCAATTTTCTTATCTCGCTCACGATCTCTGGCCCCATTTTGCCTACGGCAAAAATGCCATTTATGGAGCAGGTCATCACGGCAATGCTATTTTGAGCAAATATCCCATTGATTTCTTTGAAAACATCGACATCTCGACCAACCCCTATGAAAAACGCGGTCTGCTCCATGCGCGAGTCGCGATCCCGGGCCGTCATCGCCCCGTTCATGTTATTTGCGTCCATCTCGGACTTTTTGAGGCCGAGCGCCAAACTCAAATCAAACGAATTTGCCGCCAAATTGACGCTCACGTTCCTCATCAGGATCCACTGATCCTCGGTGGAGATTTCAATGATTGGCTTCTCAAAGCCACCGGCCCTTTGCAAAATGCCCTCGAAGTCAAAGAAGCATTTTTAGAAATGCACGGTGCTCATGCACGAACTTTTCCAAGTTGGTTGCCTTCGCTCAGGCTTGATCGTCTTTATTTTCGCAAGATGAAGTTAAAAAGCTGTCGGGTCCTAACACAAAAGCCATGGAACACACTTTCAGACCATGTGCCCCTTTATGCGGAGTTGAGCATCCAAGCGGGGTCTTAAGGCGAGGCCTTAAGCCGCGTTTCGCGAAGAATTCGCAGCTTCGCAAAGAACGTCCTCAAGCTGCTCGATCGTATAGGGCTTTGCCAAAAAATACGCACCGGGCATACGGCGCGCGCGCGCTGCCCCTTGCTGCGCGGCTGAAAGCACAACCGTCGGGGGAACGCGGCCAAACTCCAGGCGAATGCGCTCAAAAGCCTCTTCGCCACTGCCCCCTTGCAGCGTCAAATCGAGCAACATCACATCAGGCCAAACTTTTTTAAGGCGTTCTAAGGCCTCCTCGCCGCTCTCTACGAGATCCGGATGATGCTGATAGGCCTCCAGCACCATGCCTAAAGTTTCTCTCACTGATGAATCATCTTCGATGACTAAAACTCTCATATGCAGCACCCCGAGTAGGGTTCTTGCATGTTTGGCACCAAACATAGGTGAAAACGATGCTTGTTAAAAAATTTCGTCAAGAAAAAGATTCGTTGGGTTGGGTTCATGTGCCTAAAAATGCCTTCTATGGCGCGCAGACTTGTCGCGCGCTCACCCATTTCAAAATTTCAAAAAACACTGCTGATGCATCTTTGATCCGCGCTCTGCTAAGCATCAAAGGTGCCGCTGCCTTGACCAATCAAACGTGCGGAACGCTGAGCGCCGAACATTCACAATTAATCCAAAAAGCGGTCGACGAGCTTCTTATGATGCCGATTGCAAAATGGCCAGAAATTTTTCCGATTGATTCATTTCAAGCAGGTGCGGGAACGAGCCAAAATATGAACGTCAACGAAGTGGTCGCCAATTGGGCCAATCACCTCGCAGGAAAACCCCTCGGAAGTTACTCCCCCATTCATCCCAACAACCACGTCAATCAGTCTCAATCGACCAACGATGTGTACCCCAGTGCAATGCGTCTTGCCCTCTTAGAAGTATCTACTGAACTCGTGAAAGAGATCAGACTCCTTTCGTTAATCTTTGAAAAAAAGGCTGAAATATGGGCAGAAATCCCTAAAGCCGCGCGCACCCACCTTCAAGACGCAGTGCCTATAACTCTGGGACAAGAGTTCGGCGCCTATGGTGCAATGCTCCTGCGCTGTACTCACTGGATCGAAAAAGCTCGCGAGGAAATTTCAGAACTCGGGATTGGAGGCAGTGCAGCAGGCACGGGACTCAACGTGCCCAGTGGATTTACTTCAATCATCATGACCGAACTTTCGCGCTCCTATAAAATAAATCTACGCTCAGCGTTAAATCTCTGCGAATCAATGCAATCCCAAGCTCCCCTTTCGTTTTACTCCTCCATGCTTCGAATCACCGCTCTTGAGCTCACCCGAGTCTGCAACGATTTGCGCTTGCTTGCCTCAGGGCCGGCCAATGGGCTAGCCGAAATAACGCTGCCCGCCGTTCAACCTGGCAGCAGCATTATGCCTGGCAAAGTCAACCCCTCCATTTTGGAAGCCATGAATCAAATTCTTTTTGCGGTTTTAGGACATGATCAAACAGTGAGTTTTGCCATGCAAGCCGGGCAACTTGAACTCAATGTGATGATGCCCGTTATGGCTTATGCACTTTTGGATGCGACCCAAATCCTTACGAAGGGGATTGGAATGATGCGCACCTTTTGCATTGAAGGCATTGAACCCCAGACTGAGCGACTCCGACGATATTCAGAAAACACACCCCAACTTGCCACGGCGCTATCCCCGCTCCTCGGATACGAACAAACAGCCATGCTCGTACAACAGGCACAAGCGCAGGGCCTCACCCTTCTTGACTTACTGAGAAAGGAAGTCGCAAAAAACAACTACTCCGTCGAAGTTTTAGCCGCCGCTGAAGCTGCCTTGCTGCCCCCAATGGGCAAATCCAAAGCCTCAAAATCAAGATCTTCTTCTACCCCTTCGACGGAACCGTCCGAGCCTTCGCCCCCTTCGCCGGTTTCATCCTCAGGAGTAGCTCCTACAGAGCAGCCAGGCAAACCGGAGACATCCCCGATCCGAATATGAAAATGATTTTTGTGCGCTGGCATATGCCTAATAAAGCGCCCAAAGCGTCCCCAGTCCGCATCACCACGGGCGGTTTTGGCTAGCTTGCGAATCAGCTTTTTATCCAAGAAAACCACCTTCACACAAGCATACGGATTTTTAAAAAGCTGTTTAACCAACCACCAATTGATCTTTCCATCAAAATCATTATGAAATGCTTGCGGCGAAAGACGTCCGGGATGAACGGTCAAAAACCCAATATCTGCATCCTGTCCTGTTGTATGAGAGGCATGACCTTTGGGGCCTGATCTTCCTGCGAGACAGCCACCCCGAGGCGCGGATATATCGCCGACCACCAAACGCACGCCGTCATGGTGATCGTCTGCATACTGTTTGGCCACCTGTCGCCCCAACCACTCCATCAATCCTGCCATCGGATCAGTCCCATAATTGGTGCAACGCTCGGGCGAGCGAAGTAAAATACGATTAGTCGCCGTCGGTAAAACCGGCCGACCCCAGGCCAAAAAGCCGTTATTGACCGTGCAAAAAGCTTGCTCGCCCTTACGCCCCAGTTCTTGATGAATCACACCCAAAATATCCGGAATCTTGCCCGCCTCGAGCGCTTGCGTGTAAGCCAGCTGCTCATCCGTCATTTCATCGCAAAAATCAGCCTTAAAACGCTCGCGCGCACAAACCTTCGGCGGCAAACGTCGCCGTCCCCGACGGCCCTTAGCTCGCATGACCCTACTGCAACAACGATGACCATTATAGCCAAACTCAGGATTCCACTCCGCGCAAAACTCCAGCCGCGGCGCGGACGAACCCGGAATCGGCAATCCTAAGCCATCCCGAAGATCTCCCCAATCGTCCGACTCCGGACCGCAGGCGCCAAAATCCGGCACGACTGAGTAGAATCCCTGAGCCAAGCAGGAGCTGGAAACCAAAAGCAAAAGGGGGGTCACTAAGGGGAAAAAATGGGTTTTAAACAGAGACACTGGGTCGATCATAAAGACAAAAAGCGCCCGAGTCAAATTTCGGGTCCATTTTGAAGTTCTCTCAAGATCCGCTCTGCCGGGGTTTCAAGTTTTTTCTCCCGATTGCACTCACGACAAGCGGCCACGATATTGCCTTCGGTGCTCGTCCCCCCCCGCGCTAATGGAACGACGTGGTCCATGGTCAACTGGCGAGATTCAACACGCTGACCGCAATAATAGCAAAGTCCTTGGTTCAGCTGGGTGAGCCACCATTGAGTTTTGCGCAATTTCTGGGCTTTTTCTCGTTCCTTTTTCATCCGTTTTGGATCGGTATGAGCCGGATCAAGAAAGTAATAATCTTCCATATCTTGATCAATTTGGTATCATAAAAAAACACGCTTTGTCTAGCGAAATTGCCGCGTTGCGTGGTAGACCCCCTATCTTATGATTCATCTCACGAATATCACCAAGCAATACGGCACCCGCGTCCTCTTCAAAGAAGGCAGCTTTCAGGTGCGTCCGGGCGACAAAATAGGACTCGTGGGCCCCAACGGTGCTGGCAAAACAACGATTTTTCGAATCATGACCCACGAAGAAGGCATCGACTCGGGAGACGTCAATATCGCGGACCGACTGGTGATCGGCTACTTTTCACAATCCATGGGCGAAATGGCGGGGTGTTCGGCGCTGGAGGAAGTCAAAGCCGGCGCGGGGAGAATTTCTAAGCTCGCTCATGAAATCGAGACCATGCAAAAGCGCCTCGAAGACTCCGCGACCCATCCCCTTTCGGATGACGATATGGAGGCCTTGCTAGAGCGCTACGGTGAAGCCCAAACTGAGTTTGAACAGCGCGGTGGTTACGATCTCGAGGCGCGCGCTCAGGCTATTCTCACCGGGCTGGGCATTGGCCCCGATCAATACGATCGCCCCGTCGAGAGCTTCAGCGGCGGCTGGAAAATGCGAATTGCCCTGGCAAAAATTCTACTGCTCAACCCCGATGCCTTGCTGATGGACGAACCCACCAATCATCTCGATCTCGAATCGATTGTCTGGCTCGAAGAATGGCTTCGTAACTTCAAAGGTTCGCTCGTCATGACTAGCCATGATCGAGAATTCATGAACCGCATCTGTACTCGTATTGTCGAAATCGCCAACAAGCAAATCACGAACTACACAGGGAACTACGACTTTTACTTGCGAGAACGACAAATCCGCAAAGATCAACTCGTTGCCGCCGCTCGAAAACAGGACGATATGCTTGCCAAGGAAGAGGAATTCATCGCCCGCTTTGCCGCCCGAGCCTCCCATGCCGCCCAAGTGCAATCTCGCGTCAAAAAACTCGAAAAAATCGACCGAATTGAAATCCCCTCCGAAGACAAAGTCATGAAATTTGACTTTCCAAAACCCCCTCGCAGCGGAAATGACGTGGTCAAACTGGTCAATCTAGCCAAAGAGTACAAACTCGAAAATGGAAAAACCAAGTCTGTGTTTAGTGGCGCCAACGGCGTCATTCGGCGGCTCGACAAAATTGCGGTCGTCGGGGTGAATGGTGCCGGAAAATCAACGCTTCTCAAAATCATCACGGATCAGACCGAGGCGAGCCAGGGTGAATGTGCGATTGGCGCAGGCGTAAAGGTCGGATATTTCAGCCAACATGCCCTAGAAGTCCTGAACTCGAGCAAAACACTCTTCGAGGAAATCCATGATCGAATTCCCGAGGCCACCATTGGCATGGTTCACAATCTATTGGGCGCATTCTTATTCAGCGGTGACGAGGTCGAAAAGAAAATCAATGTTCTTTCCGGCGGAGAAAAAAGTCGCGTCGTCCTCGCGACCATCATGGCCTCCCCGGTTAATTTTTTGGTCCTCGACGAGCCGACCAATCATCTGGACATCAAATCTCGCGAAATTCTCATGGAAGGAATCCAGAATTTTGACGGCACGGTCGCCTTTGTGAGCCATGATCGACACTTTTTACGTTCCATTGCCAACCGGGTTTTTGAGATCGATCATGGCGAAATGCGCATTTTCGAAGGCAATTACGATTATTACACCACCAAAACGACGCGCTCGCTCATTAATGGTGTTTAAGCTGAAATGAGTAAATATTGTAAGGGCGTCGAATCACAAATTGCGCAACGTTCCGCACTGGTGTTCCTCCGGGCGTACTGCCCCGCTCCAGCCCGTGGTGCGCATGTCCATGAAAAGCACCGTCACAGCCAATGGCATCAATGGCCTCGGCCAGAAGATAACTGCCCAAGAAAGGATAGATTTCACGCCGCTCGCCCATCACGGTCGCTTCGATCGGTGAAAAATGAAGCAAGGCGAAGCGAAAGTCCGTTCTAAGCGCTTCCAACCCCGTCCGCAAAGACTCGGCCTGCAACCGGGCATGTTGGGCAAACGCCTTCATTTCAGGTTCACCGAATTCAGAAATACAAGCGCCAGAAAATCCGCCACCAAAACCTTTGATGCCCATGACACCCACACTGTGTCCGCGAATCTGAAACTCCGCCGAAGCCCCCTCCAAAACAATAATCCCCGCCTCACGCAAAAGAGCGGCAATTTCATTCTCCAAATTAGAATGAAAATCATGATTTCCCAGCACTGAAAGAACCGGAATCGAAAGCCCTTTTAAATCCTCAACCAATGCGGCCGCCTCATCAAGCGCGCCGTGTTGAGTTAAATCGCCGGCCACCAAAAATAGATCAGCCTGCCCCTCCAGGGCTTCAAATTGCGAACGTAACCGATTTTTTGACCGACTATCATAATGAAGATCGCCCACGGCGGCGATACGGATCATTCGACCTCCTCGGCCGCGGCAGGTTCTTGAAAATGGAGGACTCTCACCTGATTTTCAATCGCGGCATCCGGAAGGCACTCCCGCACCACTTCCATCACCGCGTCGCGCCGCTCTGGGGCGGACACCTCACCCCGTAAGAGAATTTTATTTCCGGAATGCTCAATCTGAATATTGAGTTCATTAGTTCTTGGGTCTTGAGCCAAAGATTCATGCAGGTGGGAGATCGCGTATTCTTGCACCCTCGATAGCGGCAGGGGAGAACGGGACGCCATTTTTTCCGCGCCTAAATTCGCGCCAGGTCGTGGGACGGGCGAAGCATCCCCAAACACGCTTCGATAAAGTTCGTGAATCACGTGATTCGGCACCCAAATATCATTGGATTGCGCATACAACAGAAGGCTCAACACCCGACGAGGGGCGCGTTTTGCCCGATGGATCAAGTAGTTCCAATCGAGACTCGCATGTGATAAAAGCGCGATCGCATCATGCCAATGATTAGGACAAAGCTCACTATGAGCCGCGACCTTAATGATCAGTAAATCTTCAGGAGCGACCATCCGGATTTTTAGACCGTGATACTGGACGGAAATCGAGCGTCCATACATTTCTGAATCCAAATAGATTTCACCCTTGGACTTAAAGATGACATCCACCAAAATATCTTCTTTAAAGGCCTTATAAAGCCAGGTGGGATCGGTCTTTTCGATCAAAAATCCGTGTTTATCGAGAGCCCTTAAAACGATTTCGGCATCCTCAGGCCGGACAAATAAATCAATATCGTGAGTGGAGCGGGGGCGCCCGAGCCCCCCTGAAGCGATGCCGCCAATAAAAACGTAATGCACCTCTGTACCCAAAAGAGCCGAAACCACCTCGTTCAGCACTGCATTGAAACGACCCGCAAGTTCTGGATTTTCAGTCGTACTAAAGGGGGTCGGTAGCACTTGCATCGGCATTGAACCTATCAAAACTCGGGCCAGGCAATAAAAACTGAATCAAACGAGCGGCCCAGCAGCGTCAAGGAATGTCCCTTGCACACTTGATCGGTAATCGAGTGCATCTGTTTTCTCGCATCAAAACACTGTTCCAAGGAGGGACCATGCCGAATATCAACCCCCATCCAGAGACCCACCTCACTGAGCCGACTCATTCTACCGACACCGCTCAGCAGAAGACCCAACCCGGTGCCCCACCGCACGATCAAGCCGTTGAAAATGCAACCCCATCCCACGAAGACCAAGCCAGGCATCCCCGGGAAAGCGGCGCCCGAGGAACGGCCGCCATGGATCCCCAAACCCGACAAGAAGTCGCCCGAAAAGGCGGAATTGCGGTTTCCCAAAACAAACAGCACATGGCTGAAATTGGACGAAAAGGGGGCCAAAGCGTGTCAAAGAACCGTGAACATATGGCGCGGATCGGCCGAAAAGGCGGCGCCGCATCTCGGGGATCCCGAGGAAGCGGAAGCGCCGCAGGAGGAACCGCCTAAGCTAAAAATCCATCTGCTGTCGGGGTTTTTTGATTTCTTGTAAACGCTCAAGAAATGGGTCGGGCTGGTCTTTAGCCAGGCGGTCGCCCGAGTGGAGGCGTCCCGCTACGGCCCTATCCAAAAACTCATTGAGCCGTAATATTTGAGTGCAATCAATGACCATCTGCTTTGCAAAACGAGGTGAAGAAAACTCCCGCACAGAATAAGAGCGCCAGACAAAGAAGGCCTGTAATTTGATCCAATCGATGTGGGGATGAGATGCATCAAAACCCCGAGGCACTCGCGTGGAAACTCTTTCGTCCGAAAATCCCTCGGGAAAACAGTGCGAAAACGCCTTGGAACGAAAGAGCGCCTCAAACGCCGAGGCATCCACGGCAATAGCCTCCCGTATCGCACGAACTTGGCGAGAAGAAGGCATATACAAACCGCCAGCGACCAAGACACTATCCTTGCCCTCCGAGGGCTCAAGGACAAAGACCAAGCTAGGGTTGCGCTCAAAGCGGGATTCTGCCGGACGCGAGGCCGAATAAACCAGCCAGTTTTTATAAAGCGCGCCGCCCTTTTCAACCCGGTTGGAAGGTCGTTTTAATCTCCCGATTCCCTTTTGAGGGAAATGATAACCTGGCGCCTTTGAGCTCAATGCCGCCTTCAACGTGCTTGCTAAATGTTGCAACGGTTGGAGCAGTGTTTCTTCATATTCTTCACGGTTTTTGTCTAGCCACGTCGGATTTTTTTGCCTGGAGGCACGAGTCAAAAATTCGAGGGTCTTTTTGGAAAAACAGGGCACCGACGTCTTCATGGTGGCAACGGATACTGGAGCGGTTTTGGAAGCGCAAGGGGAAAAAAAGATAAATCACTCAGTACACACTTGAGCTTGCAAATTTGAAAAACAGCGCAATAATCCTTTTAATTGGCTTTATGTTTTCAGCGGAAGGATGCTTATTTGATCACCTTCACTGGAAAACTATTTTGAGCAGCAATCGCACAATCATCTGGGGAAACTAGGGGATGAAGTCAAGCGTTTATATTGAGTCTTCGGTAGTTAGTTATTTTGCCAACGAATTGAGCTCCAATTTGAAAATAGCGGCCGAGCAGCGAATTACACACGAGTGGTGGAAAAAGGTTCTCCCGAAAGTTAATGCGTATGTTTCTGATTATGTGCTTGAGGAGATTAAGAAGGGAAATCCGATCGAAGCTGCTGCGCAAATAAAAGCAGCCCAAATATTACCGCTCCTTCCAGAAAAAATGGAGACGTTTGATCTGGCCCGCGAATATATTAAGAAGCTTTCCTTACCAAAGGATGGGGAAATCGACGCATTTCACCTTGCCGTTGCCGCTGTTCACGAGGTTGATTTTTTATTAACTTGGAATTGCAAGCATATCGCAAACGCTTTCAAGTACCCGTTGATTCGGAAGATTAACAGTAAAATGGGATATCGATCTCCAACGATTTGTACCCCACGCGAACTTATGGAGGTGCCACATGACTAAGAAAAAAACAGACTCTCAGGGTGCCATTATCGACGAACTTAGAAAGGCCCGTGCTGAATTATGGCGTGAATACCATGGGGATATGAAAAAACTTCATGTCGATGCGAGAAAGACGGCAAAAACACTTGGAATGCGATATGCGGCGCCGCCAAAACGGCGCAAAAAAGATAACGGCGAGGCTGCCTGATTTTAGACCTACACTCGCCGAAATTAGGCTCTCGGCGTTATTGCAAAGGGGGGTGAGTTTAAAATTACCCACGAAATACTGGAGAGATAGGAGAAAGTATCCTAATTTGGTCTTCCCGCCCGATTCATGCCCCAATGACCCGCGCTAAGAACGAAAAGGCAGGCGGATAGATTGGGGCCATGCTATGCTTAAACATTTTCTCCCCCTGATTCTTTGTAAGCGCTGTCATGATCGGGATGAAGGGAGATGAATTGCATGTACACACCCTCGCGCGTTACCCGTGCCCGGAACTTATCGGACACTCGAATGGAAGCTATAACGTCGCCAGATGCTGTTTTCTGGTTTAAAACTTCCCAATGTAATCCGCGTTTTTGTGTCATGGATGATGTTGCTAAAACCTGAGCCCAGGTCATTTTATTAATTTTTTCAATGCAGGCCCTGACTTTAAGCAGCTGAGCCAGGATTAATTCGGCGAGTTCATTTTGAACGCGGGGATATTCCAGATCCGCATGGACTATTTCGTGATGTGTTGAGCTGGTACCAGCTTCACTTTTTTTCTTTAACACGGGCCTTTTTTTCTAGGCGATCAAACAGGGCAGCTGTGTTTGTTGGTTTGGGTGGGTTTTTGGAATTCCACGCATTGAATTCTCGAAATTTTTCCATAGCATCGGGCGAAAAAAATGTAGCCTGGTGTTCCGGCACAAAAAAACCAGCAACGATTCTAAGCTCGGTATCACTTACTTCCTCGACACGAATTTCACGGCCAGCCCATTTTTTCCCAATGCTGATTTGTCCGTTGGGAGCTACGCGGAGCAATTTCGCTGCATTGGGTGGAGCCATACAAACCTCTTAAATTAAGAATATAGGAAATTACAAAATTATGCAATACCTAGCAAAACAATACTAACCAGGATAATGGCCACCCTGGATGTCGCTTTAAATCACCCATTAAATTCAGTGCTTAGTTTTCGATTTCTGAGCAGTTTTTTGACCCCCCGGCCAGATGGGGCCGCTATCCAGAAATTCCAACGTTTTTTTGGAAAAACAGGGCACCGACGTCTTTATGGCTGAGGCAAAGCGTCTGAATATGAGCAGACAAGCCGTGATTAAAACGATGCTTTCCGATTCTCTAGATCGACGCTCGCGGCTAAGAAATAAAAAGCAAGCCTAGTAATAAGGTTCTTTTT
>JBBCAW010000045.1:0-1924 GCA_051382295.1 Bdellovibrionota bacterium FG-1
TGGAAGGGGCGGGATCAAAAGGGGCCAATTTGGGCGGTTTAGTGGGGTCCCGTGGCGGCATGGGGTGGACCAGTACGATGGATTTTTTGAGGCTGGGCGCACGTTCGCCTGACCTGTCGGCACAAAGGGCGTAGATCAGGCCGCACCCCGTGAGAGTTGACTTGAGAGTCATTGGTCTCGTCACGGGGCCTCGGCGTTTAGGTATTATTGCTTTTGTTTGGCCTGCCCTTTGCGTTTTTGATGCTGTGGATAGCTTTCTCCTTCTAGATAAAACACTTCAGCATTCGCCGTAAGACGCTCGACAATGACGAGAGCGGTGGATTCTGCGGCAAAGATCTGGTTCCAGCTCCCGAAGGCGAAGTTGGTGGTCACAATAGTGCCAAGCCCCCTGTCGTGCCTATCGGAGATAACCTGAAAGAAGAGGTTTCCTGCCTCGGTATCCATCGTCACGTAGCCGAGTTCGTCTAGGATGAGCAAATGGGGTTTTCGGTATTTGCGGAGCTCGCGCTCCAGGTTATGAACGGCCTTGGCCGTTGCGAGATCGTTTACGATCTGAGAGGTACGGGCAAATAGGACGGACTGCCCAGACTGACAAGCAGCATAGCCCAGGGCTCTGCTCAAATGAGTTTTGCCGAGCCCTGTGTTACCCACAAAAACAGCGTGAGCCGTTTTCCCCTCTAAAGTTCGTTGATGAAGCTGTAGATAGTCTTTTTGGATGGCGCGAGTGGCGGCATTGTATCCAAAATCAAACTGATCAACGGTCTGATTGCGAATGAACTTTGCGTCCTGGGTGCGTCGCTGGATGATTGCCGAGCGACGCTCGGCAAGTTCAGTGTCGATCCAAGGCTTCATTGCCGAGGCGAGCCATCTTTGCTCGCTTGGTTTGATTTGTGGCCAATCCTTTTCGAGCGTGTCGCGCCAATACCTGAGTTTGAGTTTTGACAAGCCATCGGCAATTGGCTCAAAGTCAGCCGGTGTTATCGCTGTCTGCAGTGGCGGAGCCATCTGGGATTTTGTTGAGATTGTCTTTTCCATTTTCGTTCTTCTCCTGCTGCGCGCCTGTTGGAGTTGCCTCGAGAGCGCCCGGCTCGCTTTGAGGCGTCCGCGAGGTCATCAGTAGCTGGTCGTACTGACTGAGTTCTACTCGGGCAGGGATGCGTGTGAGGCGGTTGTCGCGTAGGCTCATCGGTGCTGGACGCATCACATCTCCCTCGTTTCTTTCACGGCGCTTGAGGGCGAGCTCAATCTGATCGGTGCCAATCGTGCCCAGTTTTAAAAGTGTCTCGACGGTATCAGCCAGCACCTTTTCCCCATAAACAGTGCCCAATGCCAGGAGTTGTGAGACCTCGTGCCTAAGGGATCGTTGCGAGTGGCGCAGGCACTTTAGGTACTGCTTGAGGGGCGCGCCGTAGCTTTCGAGAGTCTCAATTTGCCAGTGAATGTGGGCATTCTTACCCTGCGGCTTGCGCTCCTTGAGGCCCTGCTCATGCTCGGGCTTTGTGAATGGATTTTGGTGCTTTAAATAGCAGCGGTCGTGCCGGGTAACAAAATGGCCATCGTAATAAACCCGAATCTCAGTTGCATCGACTCGTACTGTGATTACACATCCAACCAGTGTCCACGGTACGGAATACTGGTTGGTCTCGTAAATTACATGGAAGTCAGGGCGGACCTTTTCTGAAAAGACCTCATCAGTTTCATAGGGCTCAACATTTGCCTTCTGCAGATGGGCCTTTTCTTGATGTTCAAACACCAAGCGTGGGATCTTTTTGGTCGTTTTGTGTTCTCGTAGGTTTGCCGTATCATCTCGCCACTGCGATGCCTGGTTGCATAGATCTTCAAAGTTTTTGAAATTTCGGTTATGCCAAAAACTGAGTCGGATATACTTGACCCCATCCTCAACACGCCCCTTTTCGTTGCCTTT
>JBBCAW010000046.1:0-23505 GCA_051382295.1 Bdellovibrionota bacterium FG-1
ACGCAACCGGTTACAAAAGGATCAAATGTTCAAGCTCAATACTCAAGCTTTCAAGTTATCAAGATGCCCTGGCCCATGGACCCCGCCAGACCGCCTTTTGTGGTCCCTCTGCACAGCGTCCCTTCCATCGCCCGCAGGAGCAGGAGGCGTCCTCACTTTGTGGAGATTTCACGCAGCTTTCCTGAACTCCCACTTAAATTCGTAGTTCAACATAGCAGCAATCTCGATGAGACGGGATAATTCCTTTTTATAGTTGGTAGTATCCAGAAGCCGAGAGAGCTGTGAAAGGGAGGTATTCAGCCTTCTTGCCAGCTCCCGCTTGGGAACGCCTTCCTTCTTGATAAACTCATTGAGCCTTTTGGTCATTTGAAAGAGGGTCTGCTCTTTCATATATTCAGGATTCTGGGCAATATGAAGCGGCTGATCAAAGGGTACAAAGTCCTTCTTCCCGCTCTCAAGTACCAAGTAAAAGGAATGCCCACTTACTTCGGGATCAGGAGCAGCTTCCACGACCTTGCCCTTGATGCCTAAAGAAAAGTAGGGGCAGTCAACCTTTAGCCCCGTGCTGTATTCGAGATGAAACACCCGCTTCTTATTGTCGAATTCAACCTTTTTGAACTTTTTGTGCTTCATTTGAGGGTACCCTCTTTCAATAATGCCTTGAGAATTTCCCTAATTCGCCGGTTGATCTTACCTTCAATCAAGGTCAGTGCATCATCAAGTTCCACACGAGCCAGCAGCCGACCATCCTTTAAAACATGAACATGACGGGGGAGATGGTCACCCACCCAAAACTCAAAAATGTAGCCACCCCGTTTGATCCTGCCCATGCTCTGATCAATACGATACCGCACATGGTATCACTTTGTCAAGATACTCGACTATATCCGATTACGCACTCACGCATCCTTTTACTGCCCCCTTTTGCCGGACTAGCCGTTCCCTCGAGACAAGCCGCCTATTCGGCCGAATCCCGGCCTCGACTCCATGAAAATGCAAAACATTCTTTGCTAAATCAATACCAAGTACGGTAATTTTTACATCCGCAATGGGTCCAGTCCTTTTCGGGACCGATTTAGCCCAAATTAGGGTCTAACTGAGGAAGAGCCGTTGAACATAGAGCCACGCAACGTCTCAAATAGGAGCGTCATGACCATGAAATTTGTTGTGAAGGTTTTGTCAGCGGAGGCTCTTCTCACCGCTGCCTTAATTTTATGTTCAGTGTCAGTTGCCCAGGCTGAACCTCCGCCAAATGAGCCCACTGCGCAACCCAGCCCTGCAATAGAACCTTCACCCGCACCCGCACCCTCGCCAACAGTAGTACCCGGATCTCAACGGTGGACCGGAGGCAGTGGCGGATTAATATTGGGCTATTCGCCTCTATTTAGGCCCAAAATCGCAACCGCTTCGCGGCTGAACTGTGATAAATTTTCAAGTTTCGATGTGGGTTTAGAACTCAAAAATAATGTTTCGATCAGTGCGAGAATCAGCGGTGCCACGGTACCCTCGCTTACAGTTTATAATTCAAGCGCCTTTCAGACGACATATTATACCGACGCACCGGCCTCCCTTTATGAGATCCTGGTGTCGATCAATGCTCCTTTAAACGAGCCTTATTCGAAGTTAGGACCGGTGCAATTTTTTCTTCCCCTTCAGTTTGGGAGTTCCTACCTCACGATCACGGGCGGCTCAAACAAATATACGGCGATGGCATTCGAGGGCGCACTCGGCCTGGGTGCCCGAGTTTACACGTGGAGCACGGTGAGATTCGACATTTCTGGGCTTTATCGGTTCGGATTGCCCTTGATTGGAATTACACAAAGCGACTCGACGCTCGTCACGGTACAGAATTCCATCGGTGAAAATATCAAATCAAGCCTTGAGGGAATGGAGATGAGGATCGGAATCACGTTCATGCTTCCCTCTTCGCACGAGGACCAACAGCAATGAAAACGCTAAAAATCGTGACGCGAACGGCGCTCATCAGTCTCTTGCTTATGCTCGCATCCTGCTCCAACGATCTATCAAAAACAGCCACAGGAAAAACATTTGTGATCCGTGGAAAAGCGCTTTCGGGCGCACATCCCGGCACACGAAAACCTGTCGCCGGCGGTTACGTCGGACTTGTGAGTCCGGAGCCCAGCAAATGGATGCCACTCAGTTTTGCCACCCAAAGTGGAGTTCCCAATAAGGCAGTGACCAACGCCGACGGCAGCTTCACCTTCACCGTCGATTTGAGCATTATTGTGACGGAGTATCCGATCTTTTTGGCCGTCAGCGATTCGGGTCAAACGTACACGATGATCTCCGAAATCCCCGTCAATCTCGCAGTCGAAGATGCACAACTGGATTTGAATATCAACCCAACGACGACGGTGGCCGGGCAAATGATCTGTCCTGGCGGGGTCTATCCCCCCAAGAGCAATGGTTATTGTTACAGCGACCCCAATAACGCTTCGACCACCAAAGACGCGATGGAGACGAGCATTGATAGTTTGCTTGCAGGTGCGGACGTAGCTGTTGAGACTGGGGCACCGCCGAATTGGAAAACCTTCATCACCACGTTGTTGAGTGACGCCGCGACTTTTGACGATCTCAAGGCGATACTGAACAAAGCCGGACTCACCTCAACTGACCTGACCGCTTCCGCGATTGAATCCTCGCTCATCAGCCTTCCGATCGTTACGGAACCCGTTTACGGAATCGATGACAATGACCCCAATCCTTCAACCCCTTCTGATAGTTCGGGTGGAGGATCATGCTCGGGGGGCTGGATTGGTTCAGAAGCGAGTTGCGTACCCCTGGGCGCAGGGGGAAGTTGCGTATGCTCGGGAAGCACCAGCACGTGCGTATCAAAGAGTGAGTTTGAGAGCGTGACGGGCCTCACCTTCCCTTCGGCCTGTGCGCCTGCTGGGACTACAGGATGTATGAACGGAGAAAAAGGCACGCTTATAAAACCGTGCTGCTCGGGTTTGTCTTGCAAATTGTCTTCGAAGTGCGGCGGAGGGAGTAACGTCGGGGGGATTTGTGGGTAAGTGAAAACAAAATCCAAGCCGAAACGGTGGTCAGGGTCCATCAGGGTTCGCCCGCCGCACCTGAGCTATCCAGAGGTGCAGGGCACCTTTTGCCGATTGAAGTGGGTCCAAAATGGGTTAAACTCTTATTAACACCCATTCGGAATGATCTCCATGGAGGGAGATGCTTCATCGGCGAAAAGTAGTTTATCAGACGATTTTCCCACTTGTTTTGTTCTTTTGCGGTTTGAGCCAGCCCGCTCTTTCGGCGGGGTTCATTCGTTTTGATTCATCGAGCTTTCTTCGTCACTCCGACGAACGTGGAGACATGTCCTCGACTTTGGTGTTAGGGCCTGAGGTTTATACCGAGGGAAGATGGGTCGCGGCCGAGATGGATCTTAAAGGAATTGCGTTTATCCAAGATCGCAACTCTTTTACTGTCGAGGCTGGTAATCTCTATTTTGCCACGAGCCCAAAACTTGTGCAGCACCACCAGATTACGGTTGGGCGCCGTAGCTATGATTTCAGCACCATGGAAAATGAATGGGGTCTAGGCCTCTGGAACGCGCGTTTTCTTTGGAATCCTCTGAAGCCTGAGCGCATCGGCTTGACGGGTCTATTTTATTCTTATCAGACCCCCCGGTGGCGAGTTCTCGCATTCGGTACGCCCCTTTCTCCACCGGAGCGGAGCTATCCCATTCGCGAGATTCGGGGACGTTTGGATTCATCGAGTCCAGATTGGATCCCTCCTTACGACTCTCTTGTCATGATGAATCGTCAGGTTCCCATCAATTACACGATTGTGTATCCGCCTATGAGCGAGCTTCTCATTCGGCCCGGGGGGGCTATACAGATCCGGTATGGAGCCGAGGACGGCCCTTGGGTGGCCGGTACCTATGGGGTCATGCCGATGCATCAAGCGCAATTAGCGGTAGATGCAGGGTATGTCCCTCAAAAGGGCGTGGTCGATGCGATTGTACACCCTAGAACGTTATTTCATCATCTTGCCACGGGCGAGGCTGGGTACCGGGGTAAGCTTTGGTCGGTTTGGGCTTCAGCGACAGGCGAATCCCCGATCCAAAAAGCGACACCGGCAAGTTGGCAGGCCGACCCTATGGGGCCCGCCCTTCTCACCTCGGGAGGTGGCGAAATTCGCTTGGATCATATTTTTTCGTTGAGTGCCTCGTACCTGGGCGTGGACGAAAGCAAGCCGGCACCTTCGCCTGACGCTGTTCCGTTGAATATGCCCTCGAGATTTGAATTTCAGAAGGCTACGCTCATCGAAGGCAGATGGACTGGTCTCCCCTATTTTACGCTGAATGTGCGTTGGATTTACGACCTGGGCCAGACCAGTAGCTTGTTATCGCTCGACTTATTGTATCAGCCGTTTAGCAAGGATAACAGTGCTCTGAAGGCGATGTTTGGCGGCCCTGGCTCGTTGACCTTTGGGGTGGGATCCGATTTAATTTCGAGCGCTGATGGAACAGGCTTTATAGGCCAATATGTGGGCAATGATCGAGTTCGAGGAAGGATATCCTATGCATTCTAGGTTAGGTGTCTTTTCGTCCTTTATCATGGCGGCGTGTCTCTTGACCTCATGCGGTTTGCTAGGGAATAAAGGTGAAATCAACAAGCTTCTGGATTTTGCGCCCGATTCGATTGGCTGTATGAATGATGCGGGCCCTCGTGTGCAAGCCTATTATAGCGGGACAATCGACCCCGCTACTTGGGGCGCCACCTGGGATTGTGCGACAAACTCCTTAACGTTATTCAAGAAATTCGTTCGTACGAGTGTGACGGACGGCTATACTCAAAATGATATTCGAGCCCTTCTGGGGGCGTTTCTCATGACCAATGTCTCGGTCTCCCCAGCGCTCGTCAATGCGCTGTTTGAGCTCAAGGCCTCACTTTTTGGGGGCGCTAAAGATACGCTTACTTTGAGTGAGATTGATGCGCTGATCGATTTTTTAAAAGTGGGAAAGACGGAATCAACTCGCCTGATTCCTCTTTTGGCTAAACGGGCCATGGAACCTAGCCCTCAAAATCTGTTGGATTTGACGGATGCCCTCCTGACAGTGGGCGATAATTTAGCTGCCGGTTTCAAAACCACCGGAAATCCCCTGTTTTCTTGGGGGTCTGTTCAGGTCTTCACTAATGAGATCGCAAAAATACTTCATTTGGACTTGGAGCCTGAGACCGCAGCATGGGTGAGCGCCGTCAAGGTGCTCTTCCTGGCGGGTTCCAGGGCCGGAATCGAAGCGGATACTTGGCCTCGTCTGATTCGTACCGCAGTCTCTTACGGGGGCCCAGCTTTAGCTGCGTTTAGCATTGATTCCAAATATTTGGTTGGTCCGAACGCGACTGGGCAATTTGTGATGAGCCTGGCATGGAAAATCAAAACCAGTCTTTTGCAAACACTTGACCTTTATGGGGGCGCGTTACCGCTTTCCGTGCTCGATAATGTCATCGACGCCCTTCCGGATAAGTGGATCACCATGGAGCGTCCGGCGCTCAAAAATGCGCTCAGGCCCCTGAGTAAACGGATTTTACAGAGCCGGGTTCCAGACGCCATTGATCATGCCGCGATCGATTTAGTTTTTAATAAATTGGATTTTTGGAGCCGCGGGCAAACTCACCTTGAGCGCATCTTTGAGCGTATGAAGGTCGGGAGTGAGGGCGTGAATACGGACCGTTTTACCGACGAAGCCACTCGATACGTAGACCAGGAGGTGAGTTCGCCTCATAAGGCCGAAGTTTACCGCTTGATGTTGCTCGCGCGCCAAAATCGGCCCCTTTTCCTGACTGACGACAATCAAATTACTTTTACTCCCATGCAAAACCATACTCTGACGAATCTAAGTCGTTTTCATTGGATTCGCCTTGCGGCTGAGCATCTCTTGCAATGCTATTCGTCCACGCCCGACCATATGAAGGGCACCGTTGAGGATCTCAAGAAAATTGTGGACGATTTCGGCGATTTTGGCCGAGCCCTCCATTTTGTCGATACCAGTATTCCAGATTTGCACATAAAGCGGTTTCGGGAAGCCAATCTTTTTACCTTTTCCAGCAATGGTGATCAATATATCGATGCGGACGAAGCGACATCGTATATCGCGATGCTATTTTCGGCAGCGACCCTCTCGCGTCGGCTTAGAGAGGGTACGGACTCCGCGTGTCCGAGTCTAGGTACTGATTTATTAGGGAATAATTGGAAGGATCCGGTCTGTTTTAAACGAGAGCTATTTGATAATTTCAGGGCCTACTGGGACCACTTTCCGCTTCTCGTTCGATTTTACGAAGGCCTAAAAGCGTCGGACCGAATTTTACTGCAGAATGCGATGGAGACTGCGGCGCGGCGATACGGGATTTCGGGTGAGCCTATTGGCAGCGTCGATCAGGATAGCTTTGCCGGCATTACTCAATATATTGAGACACTTTTCGCGAGATTTGACGATGACTCCAGTCAGACCCTCAGTTTAAGCGAGGCCATGAAGGCTTATCCCGTATTTAAGGCATCATTGGCGGAATTAGGGCATTTGGATCCAAATGGCGAATTTTTGTTGAACGCGGTTTACACCTATATGGTGAAATACGGTCACGCTCCCACGAATGACTTTGTGGGGACGATGTCCTTGGTGGGGTGGATTCTGCAAAAACCATTTTGGACGCTCAATTCAGACCGGCTGGTCCTATTTAAGATGATTGGAAGCATTAGCGTCGCGGAGCCGCTCCCTGGGGCAAACCCGGCCAACTCGACGCCCAAAATGGAGATCAACAGCGTCCCTGTTTGGATAGGTTTAGGTGATCCAGGCGCTATTTCCAACTTGTAGTTGATTCTATTGCTTCAAATTTGTCCAATTTTGTGGCAAAAAAATCCAATGCCTTATCAACATGTGATTACTGAGCCGAAATGGCAAAAACATTGGCAGGACCGCTCTGTTTTTCGCGCCGAAACCGCAAGTCAAAAGCCTAAATACTATGTTTTGGATATGTTTCCCTATCCCAGTAGTTCGGGCCTCCATGTGGGGCACCCCGAGGGCTATACGGCCACCGATATTCTTGCTCGCTATAAAAGGGCGCGGGGTTTTAATGTTTTGCACCCGATGGGTTGGGACGCGTTTGGGTTGCCGGCTGAACAATACGCTTTGCAGACCGGCGTTCATCCCGCAATCACTACTGAAAATGCCATTGGAAATTTTCGCCGGCAACTTCAGGCGCTGGGTTTTAGTTTTGACTGGTCCCGAGAGATCGCCACAAGTGATCCCAAGTATTATAAATGGACTCAGTTTATATTTTTGAAACTTTTTGAACGGGGTCTGGCCTACCAAAAAGAAGTCCCGGTGAATTGGTGTCCTGCGCTGAAGACAGTATTGGCTAACGAGGAAGTGGTTGAGGGCAAATCCGAACGCGGCGGTCATCCGGTGTTTCGCGTGCCCATGAAACAGTGGATGCTCAAGATTACTGATTATGCTGAGCGCCTCCTTAAGGACCTCGATCAGCTCGATTGGCCGGAAGGGACCAAAGAGCTTCAGCGTAATTGGATTGGGCGCAGCGAAGGACTTTTGGCTCATTTTAAGATCGAGGGTCACGCCGAAGAGTTGGAGATTTTTACCACCCGCCCTGACACCATTTTTGGCGCGACTTTTATGGTTCTTGCGCCGGAACATCCCCTCGTTGAAAAGATTACGACGGCCGAGCAAAAGGCCACAATCGATAGTTACCGTAAAGCGGCTTCGCAGAAATCCGAAATTGCGCGTCAGGATCAGGCTAAAGAGAAGACCGGCGTTTTTACGGGAGCTTTTGCGATAAATCCACTGAATGGCGAGCGGACTCCCATTTGGATCGCGGATTACGTGATGATGGGGTACGGTACGGGCGCGATCATGGCGGTTCCGGCGCATGATGATCGAGACCATGCTTTCGCCCAAATCTATCAGTTGCCGATCATCGAAGTGGTGGAGCCGCCGGCAGTCGTCAAGTTTGAAGGGTGTTTTACGGGACAAGGTGTTGCGATTCATTCCGGTTTTATTAACGGGTTGAGCACCGCTCAGGCCTCGGATGCCGTCATTCAGTGGGCTGAAAAAAATGGATGCGGTAAACGTACGGTTCAGTACAAATTGCGGGACTGGCTTTTTTCGCGTCAACGATATTGGGGCGAGCCGTTTCCGATTATTCATCGTGCCGGGCAAGCGCATGCTGTACCTGTTGATGAGTTGCCCGTTACTCTTCCGGTGGTTCAGAGCTATGAACCCACGGGTACGGGTGAAAGTCCTTTGGCGGCCATTACCGAATGGGTGAACACCCAGGATTCCCAAAGGCACGGGCCGGGCAGACGTGAGACCGACACCATGCCGGGGAGCGCAGGATCTTCTTGGTATTTTTTGCGATACATTGACCCTCACAATGATCAGGCTCCTTGGAGCAAAGAAGCCGAAAAATATTGGATGCCGGTCGATCTGTATTTGGGAGGTCCGGAACACGCGGTCGGGCATTTATTGTATGCACGCTTTTGGACTAAAGTTCTTTTTGATTTGGGCCTAGTTACCCACGATGAACCTTTTCAACGGCTGGTTCATCAAGGAATGATTTTGGGCGAAGATGGCGAAAAGATGTCCAAGTCACGTGGAAACGTGGTCAATCCGGATCAGGTGATCGAGAAGTTTGGTGCGGATTCGCTGCGCGCATATCTCATGTTTATGGGGCCGCTTGATCGCGACAAACCTTGGTCTGCTACTGCCATAGAAGGCGTCTATCGGTTTTTGCAACGTGTTTGGCGGGTGTTTTGTGATGAACGAAATGAGGATCGCTTGGTGGCGAGTGATGAAAAGGCCACGGAGGCGGATCTGAGGATTACCCACAAAACAATCAAGAAGGTGACTGAAGATATCGAAAATCTTCGCTTCAATACGGCTATTAGCCAGATGATGATTTGGGTCAATCACATGACTGGAGTCGAAAAGAAGCCCCGAGAATGTTTGCGGCCTTTTGTGCAGTTATTGAATCCCTTTGCGCCCCACTTGGCCGAAGAACTTTGGCAGCGGCTGGGCGAAACCACTGAGTTGACTTTTGCGCCTTGGCCCGTCTTTGAACCCACTTTCGCTCAGGATGAGCTAGTCACGGTGGCGATTCAGGTGATGGGAAAGACTCGGGGCACAGTATCGGTTGATCCGGGTGCGGACCAGGCCGTCGTCGAGGCGGAGGCTCGTAAAATCCATCAAGTGGCTAATCAATTACAAGGTAAGACAGTGCGTAAAGTGATCTTTGTCAAAGATAAGATTCTGAACTTTGTCGTGGGTTAACTGGCGTGCGAAAGCAAGGTGCGTTCCAGTTCTTCACAATAATGTCGAACCATGGCCGCGTCGCCGTCATTCAAAAATGAGAAATTCAGTTTTATGCGGTAAGGAAAAGTATGTTGGGTTTGGATGCCGGGATTCAGCGTAAATTCACGGCAGTAGGCAACTCTTGCCGGAACGACTAGCGGTTCCGGACTTAAAAGTTGAAAATGGACTGTTTGGCCTATCGGGAGTGGGTGAGACAAAAAGAGCGTGACCCCTTCTGGCGTGAGGTCATTGAGGATCAATCTTGCGGAAACGCTATAGGGCTCATCGTAAGGCCCTGTTATTACGAGAAGATCTGCCTGGGTGCGCAGTAGGTGAATTTGGGTCGATTTTTTGCGCCGCTGAGCCGCTTTTTCGCGCATGAGAGTGCGTAAGTAATATTTTTGGCGGTATTTTGGGGGTTCCCACATCGCGCGATTCCTCTAATAATCATTTCGGTGTTTTGGGGCCTGGCTTGAGCTACAATTGAAAAATGTGGTCTTTTGTTCCACAAGCCACGGTCGCGGCTGCTCTAGGTTTTGTGATTGCCGGAATCGGAGGCCCTGCCCGGGCGGATCCGACGGGGTCTCTTTTTGAGTATATCGAGGGCACCGGGCTCATTGATGCCGTGCTGCATCCCGTTGCCGTGGGTCTTGAGCCTTCGCCCCAAGTCGAAGGCAACGAGATGGGCGATGCCTTGGCTGAATTTTCGGATAAGAACGCGGCGATTCGTCAGCTTGAAAATTTGAAGGCCCAGAAAGGGGTTCGGGGAGGAAAAGTTTTCGCCGCTTTTCTCCTGGGTGGACGTCGTTCGGATGATGGCGCAGGAATGCTCAACCTTCGATGTGGGATTTCCTCATCCTCGAGTAATGCTTGGTCTGAGATTCAAAGTGCGCAAACGGATGGGTTTTTTTATGGAGGTCTGGGGTGGTTTCATAATTTCAAAATCGCCGGACGATCTTCGCGGGTCCGCGCGATTGCCCGATGTTTGGCGCAATTGCCGGGAATGCCTTCTTTAAGACCGTCCCTACGCAAAATTCGCGGACTTTCAATTGACGAGAGTTCTTATCAGTTGGGCGAAACATGGTTCAAGACCTGCCAGGGTGCGAATCCAAAATCCGCGGCGCCTGAGCAATATAAAAAAGCCTTTAGCTGTCTCGTGACTGCTGCAGCAGAGCAGATTCCTCAAGCAACCGAAGACTGGGTCATCATGAGGAGCTTCGTTGAGGAACAAACGGCTTACCGGCCGCCCACAAAATTTAGTTTGTCGGATCAGGGAAAAATCGAGGATGTTCCCCTGGGTCGGGTGGTTTTAGCGGTCACTCATCAGTCAGCGGTAAATTCCATGTGGAATAGCCGGCGGCTGGATGCGTATTTTGGGATGTGGCCAACGGCTCATGCTGATTGGGGGCAAGCATTGGGGAGCCATTCTCAGAGTATCGAGGTGGGCACCAATCCGATGATGAGAACGTTGCTGATGGCCTTTCGAGGTCCTGAGTCGGCAACCTATAATCCCTTTCTGCTTCCAACAGACGATATTTTAGGCGCCGCAAAAAAACTCACTGAGGTGAGCCAGCAGTGTGCAAAAATGGCCGGTCTTTTGCCTAACGACGGTTCTTGTGCAGATCTGGGAATTATCATCCCTGAGAAACCGAAGCCGAAACCCGCCTATGGGGTAAGGTCAGCGCCGCAAATAGATCCAAATGTTTGCGAGCCTTGCCGAAATGCGAAAAATATTGAAGAGCTTTTAGAAAAAATTCGAGGTGCTGACCGACAGGTCAAAATAATTGCTCTTCTGAATCTCGGATTTGAGCTTAAAAGAGATTCGAGTGCCCCCGAGGAGCTGCTTCAGGCGTTACAGGATTCCAGCCCAGAAATAAGGCGGATGGCCTTGAGAGCTGTTTCTATTTCTAAAATCCGAGATCCAAAAATTACTCCATTAATTCAGGCACTTAAAAAAGACACTGATCCTATCATTGCGGGATTGGCATCTCTGACTTTGGATGTGATCAGTCGATAAGGTTGACTCAGTGAGTTAATGCTTGAGAGTTGAAGTCGGGTGGGGTATCGAAGGCCCATATGCGGATGAGAGATTGGGTCCTTCTTTCTGGAAACGCTAATCGTCCTTTAGCTCTTAAGATCTGCGAGAAGCTCGGAAAGCCGCTGGGTCATGCCGAGGTTCGCCGTTTTAGTGATGGCGAAGTCTTTGTTGAGATTAAGGAAAATGTCCGTGGTCGCGATGTCTATGTCATTCAGAGCACCTGCCGCCCAGTCAATGACACCTTGATGGAACTCCTCATCATGATCGATGCGCTCAAAAGAGCCAGCGCGAAGGAAATTACGGCTGTGATTCCTTATTTCGGGTATGGGCGACAGGATCGCAAAGTCGCGCCCAGAACCCCGATTAGCGCAAAACTGACCGCCGACTTGATTACCGCTGCGGGTGCCACTCGCGTCGTTTCTATGGATCTTCATGCCGGACAGATTCAAGGTTTTTTTAACATTCCGTTCGATAATCTTTTTGCATCGCCTGTGATGCTTCAACATATCCGAAAAGAACTCTCCGAAAAGCTGGGCTCTCAGTTGGTCGTGGTGAGCCCTGATGCGGGTGGGGTGGAGCGCGCTCGTGCGATCGCCAAGCGATTGGATGCTTCGGTGGCGATGATTGATAAACGCCGAACAGGTCCTAACGTGGCAAAGGCGATGAACATCGTTGGGGATGTCGAAGATAAGGTCGCCATCATTTTGGATGATATGATCGATACGGCGGGTACGTTGACAGAGGCGGTTGGCGCGGTATTGGATCATGGCGCAAAAAAGGTCTACGCGGCGGCGACCCATGGTGTGCTTTCGGGTGCAGCCATAGATCGGATTATGGCTTCTAAGATCGAACAGGTGCTTGTGACCGACACGATCCCGCTTTCGCCCGAAGCTGAGCGGTGCGGTAAAATTACCCAGCTATCGGTGGCTGACCTTTTAGCTGAGGCAATATATCGTATTCATAGTTACGACAGCGTCAGCAGTTTGTTCATGTGACCCCATGAAGTTAGTTGTTGGATTGGGTAACCCTGGACCGAAATACGAGACGACTCGGCATAACGCCGGGTTTCTTGCGTTGGATTATTTGGTCGATGCCTGGAAGGCCACGGGACCTCAAGAGGTCCACGAAGGCCAGGTCTGGCAAGCCACGTTGAACGGTGAAAAGGTGCTTCTTTTAAAGCCCCTGACGTATATGAATAACTCTGGGAGTTGCGTGGCTCCGATTTTTAAATTTTATAAGCTCAAGCCAGACGACTTGGTTGTGATTCACGATGACTTGGATCTCAAGCTGAACGTCTTAAGGGTGAAGACCGGCGGCGGCACGGGTGGACATAATGGTCTCAAATCCATGGATGCGCACCTCGGGGGGGGGCTGACGGCCTACCATCGGCTGCGAGTGGGAATCGGCCGTCCGGCTGCGGGCAATCCCATGGAAGTCGTGGATTTTGTGCTTCAGCAGTATACCGATGAAGAGCTCCGTGGTTTCGAAGCGCTTTTGCCAAGTCTCTCGCAGGCGGCGCAGCGAGTGATGTTAGGCGACGTAAAGGGCGCAATGACAGAATTTAACAGGGAAAAAAAGGAATAATTGATATGGGTGTTGCTTGTGGAATTGTGGGTCTTCCGAATGTGGGCAAGTCGACGATTTTTAATGCGCTGACTTCGGCCAAGGCTGAGGCTGCCAATTACCCCTTTTGCACGATCGACCCGAACACTGGCATTGTTAAAGTACCAGATCCTCGGATGACGATGATTCAAAAATATATTCCGACGGATAAAATAGTGCCCGCGGACATGACTTTTGTGGACATCGCGGGCTTGGTCAAAGGGGCGTCCAAAGGCGAGGGGTTAGGTAACCAGTTTTTAGGACACATTCGTGAGACAGATGCGATCGCCCACGTGGTTCGTTGTTTTAGTGATCCTAACGTCATTCATGTGGATGGCTCGGTCAATCCGGAGCGGGATATTTCGGTCATTGATACTGAGCTCATGTTTGCGGATTTAGATACCTTGAATAAACGTTATAACTCTCTCCAAAAACAAGCCCGTACCGGAGATAAGAAATCTGCGGCGATTATGGGCATTTTGGATCCCGTTAAAGCTGCCCTTGAACGCGGCATGCCAGTTCGCTCGTTAAAGCTTTCTGAAGATGATTTGGCGTTGATTCATGACTTCCATTTTATTACAGCCAAAAAGGTCATGTACGTTTGTAACGTGGACGATGAGGACATTGGTGCGGCCGAGCCGAATCCTTTCGTGAAAAAGGTCATGGAAATCGCTGAAAAAGAAGGTTCGAAAGTTGTTCAGATTTGCGGAAAAATCGAATCTGAAATTGCGGAGCTTCCGGAAGAAGAAAAGACATCGTTTCTCAAAGAAATGGGGATGAATGAGCCTGGATTGAACCGCGTGATTCGTGCTGGTTATGATCTCCTAGGTTTGGAGACTTATTTTACGGCGGGTCAAATCGAGGTTCGAGCTTGGACGATTCATAAGGGTTGGAAAGCCCCACAAGCGGCGGGTGTGATTCATACTGATTTTGAAAAAGGTTTCATCAAAGCTGAAGTGTTCAGTTTTGATGATTTGATGAAGTACAAATCCGAGTCAGCGATTCGTGATGCGGGTGCGCTTCGACTTGAAGGTAAGGAATATGTTGTACGGGACGGCGATATCATGCATTTCCGTTTCGCGGTTTAACTAGCAAGGAGTCAATTATGCGTTCTGTATTTGTCGCGGCAGTTTTGGGTTTAGTGTTCAGTTTTCCGGCTTCCGCGGATTCAATTCCAGTATTGCATTATGCGGCTTACGATGATTATGCCGGCTACCGGTATATCGTGGACACAGCCAAAGGAGCCGCCTCGCTTCAAGTGAGTTTTACTGAAGTGCAACCGACCGACACCACGCCCATGCATGGCTCCCCTTTTGTTCGGCATACCTTTGATGCGACTGTCCCTGGAATGTCCTTTGACACCGCTGCTTCTCAAATTATTTTTATGGGCCAAGTGGGCAAAGTGGTTTGTGCCACGGTGACCGAAAAACACACGGTTTTTGGGACCAAGCTGATGATTAGGCCGACAGGTTCATGTGATGCACGAGTTAAGCGCGATGTCAGTGGCATCACTGTTGTATTTGAAGCTAAGTAATGAATATCTTCGATTTCAGTTTGAAGACGGCGGACGGCAAGGATACGACGCTTGCTCCTTACAAAGGTAAGGCACTTTTGGTTGTGAATGTTGCCAGCAAATGCGGTTTCACGGCGCAATACGCAGGTCTTCAAAAGCTTTATGAAAAATACCAGGACCGAGGTTTGATGGTATTAGGCTTTCCCTGTAATCAGTTTGGCGGACAGGAGCCTGGAAGCGATTCAGAAATCCAGAGCTTTTGTCAGCTGAACTTTGGCGTCACCTTTCCGGTTTTTTCAAAGATTGATGTCAATGGGGAGACCGCCCATCCGCTTTATCAATTTCTCAAGAAAGAAGAGCCAGGGATTTTTGGGACCGAGGGGATCAAATGGAATTTTACAAAATTCTTAATTTCACGCGAAGGTAAAGTGCTCAAGCGCTTTGCTTCGAATGTTACCCCCCGTGATCTTGAAAAGGAAATCGAAGCCGCGCTTTAAGGTGTTGAAGTGGGGGTGGGCGAGGGCGCGGGTCCTTGTAACCCCCAAAAAAAGGTCAACGGCTTGGTAGGCTCTTCTGGATTGAGTTTGCGAGAATACCAATAATAATTGCGAACAATCGCCGCTACGTATTCACGGGTTTCTTTATACGGAATGGTTTCGATAAATTCGGCCAGGCTTCGTTTTTGCCCGTTTTCTTTGTACCAGCGGTCTGCAGCATTCGGACCCGCGTTATAACCCGCGAGGGCGAGGGCAAGATTGCCGTTAAAGCGCGTGAGGAGCTGTTTGAGATATTGGGTGCCTACGCGAATATTGGTATCGGGGTCGAGAAGGTCGGCCCTTTCGACGGAATCATCGGTATCCGTGGCTGTGGCAGGCATGAGCTGCATGAGTCCAGTGGCGCCGACACTGGAGCCCGCCGTCGAATCAAAGGCGGATTCTTGCTTGATGAGGCTCAATATCAAAATGGGGTCTAGGGCATTGACCTCAGCGTATTTGCGAATCAGCTCAAAGTGAGCCAATGGAAAAACGAGGTTCAAAAAGGCCCCTGAAAGGGAGCCCTCGTAACCGCGCTGAATGAGATCTCCCAAAATTGAAAAGGCCGTTGAGTAATTTCCAGCGCGCTCATTGATGGCGGCTAGGTACATCAAAAATGGGCTAGAAAGGGCGTGCCTTGCTTTGAAATCCTTGAGTTCCATGGCGGCAAGATCTTTGGCATCCGCTGACAAAAGTTCTTCAGCGCGTGTGATTCGAAGTGACTCCTGAGGCAGAAGAAGGGGGTCCCGCTCAACGGCCAAGGGTTCGGTGGCGGAAATGGGGCTATCCATGTTCTGCTTCGAGGCAAAGCCCGCAAGCAGACCATAATAAGAAAGCGGAGAATCGTGGTGGAGGTCTTCGTATGATTTTCGAACTTTCTCGGCGTCTTGTTCGTGGGTGAGGGCTTCAGCGAGCCAATAGCGCGCGCGGAACCGATAGGAAGATTTAGGAAATTCGTCCACAAATTGGCGCAGTCCCTTAACGGCAGCGCCATATTTGCCTTCCAGAAAAAGTACCATTTGTGCATCGAAGGCGGTTTGGTCCAGGTCGGGAGCCTTGTAGGATTGGGTTTGTTGGGTGTAGAGGGCTGGTTTAGGTCTGTTGGCTGCTTCTGGAAAAGCTTTCAGAACGGCCCGCATTTCCTGGGATTGTCGCGGATAGATCGAAGCAAAACGTCCAATCCAGGCACTGCAAAACTCGCCCGGTTTCTGTGCGCAGGCTTCTGCATAGTGCAGGAGGGTGTCGGGTCTGACGAGATTGAGTGCGTTTGAGAGCGAGAGTCGCTGAAAGCCTCGCTCAAAAGCAGAAAGCGCTGGAGCCCGTTTTTTGCTGAGGCTAAGCGCATCGCCTTGCAGGAGTTCCGCTAAGCCGATATCCCGAGGGACGCTCTTGAGCATCGGAGAATAGGGGCTCGAAGCCACGATTCGGAGCGAGTTTTCGACGGATTTTTGAGCGGACTTGATTGCCTCTGGAAATACTTTGTTGAGAAGTTCGCTCTGCGCCTTCCCTAAATAGGCTTGCGCGAGGATCCAATTTTTATAATCTACAAACTGAGAATCTTTGAGGCGAGAAATGAATTGAATAGACGCGGCGAATTTTTTTTCTTTCAACGTTTGGTAGGCGTTCTTGAGTGTTTTGGCACTTTTTGTAGGGGTCCTTTGAGTCAGTTCCGCTTGAATAACGTCCAAACCGCGCGGGGCACCTGCTTGCGCATCCGTGTTCAGTAAAACCGCCAAACTCAGCCAAACGGTAATGAGCGGGGTACTTCGAAGTTTCTTGAGAGCTGCTGCGCACAAGCCGAGCGATTTCCAGGAGCAAGGGGCACAAGCCTGGTCAAAAGCAGCATCGGTCATTTTTTCGTGAATCAATTTTTTGCCCTCAAGCCAAGTGAGCTCCTGGCCCGGTTTTAATCCCAGAACTGCGCTATGCCCTTCATCGAGCTTCTGAATCTTAGTCTGGGTTACACAAAGGTCCCCCTGTCGATTGGGGCAGGGTTTGCAGACCGTGTCGGTTCCGGGGACGACCCGGATGGGGATTGAGTTGCCCGAACCATCGGGCGCTCGCAAACGGCGGGTGATTTGCACGTAGTTTTGCACAAATTCGTCAGAATAGCCGTTGCCCTCGAAGCCAAGGCTGCAAAGAAAGTGATGGGGTCTGAATTCGAGCATGCGCCAAAATACCTCGAAAGGACCTACGGCCGCAAGGAGCGTAAATGGGCGATGGCTTTTTCGAGGTGGGGACGAACGTCGGGCGCTACACCGGGCAGTGCTCGCTCGATTTCGACAACGGCGTTCTCGTTCCTCGTTCTTATTGTGGCAATCATCTCATTGTATTGCTGGGCGATTTCCTGGAAGTGGTCTTTTTCTCGGAAAAAGAGTTCATCTTTCAAATTTCCAGTTTTGGCTTGCTCAAAAAATTTGGAAAGTTTGTAAATCGGGCCCGCAATGCGGTGGGACATGAAAATGCTGATTAGGAAAGTGACAATTAAAAAAGTGACCTGAAGAAAAGCGAGCAAAATCATGATTTGGTGGCGAGTGTCAAGGAGCGTTTGGATCGGGGGGCCATTCGGGTCGGCCGAGGCATAACGGACAAAAAAATCAAAAAGGCTGTAGACGATCAGCGGATAAACAAAGCTCAGCGCCAAGAGCCACGAGCAAACATAGAGCGAGAAGCGAAGTTGGAACTTCTTATTGATGAGAAAGATACTGCGCCGGTATGGGGGCATCCTTAGATTGTAATCTGGATTTCCCGAAGTTGGCAAAATCATAATCCCGTTAATCTTTTGGCGCAGGATGAGTCGGGGGCTTGGGTTAGTTATTCATCGGGAAGCGAGGAGACGCGGAACGGGTCCCCGCAAGCCCGAGAGGGCGATTCCGCCCCAAGGGGAGGACAGAGTCAACGCTCGCATGGGGCCTAGGGATGATGTGGACGGAAACCACCTGTCCGACCTTTTGAGCGGCCAGAGCTCCTGCCTCAATCGCTGTTTTTACAGCGGCAACATCACCACGAACGATGGCCGTGACGAAACCTCCGCCAACCCGTTCGTAGCCGACTAGCTCGACGTTGGCAGCTTTGAGCATTGCATCCGCGGCTTCTACCATGCTGGCGAAACCGCGAGTTTCGATCATTCCAAGTGCTTCTGACATCCCCATTACCCTAATTTTTACCGGAGGGCTCAGATAGCTGTTTTAGGCGGTAGAGTCAAGAAGATGCCGCTTAACGTGAGGTTGATAAAAAAAATCAAGCTAAGCATTTCTAGACAAAACTTCAACTTTCGATTAATTAACAAAGTACTGAGCCAAAACTCATTATTGTTCAGGAGTAGCTCAGTGGTAGAGCAGCCGGCTGTTAACCGGCTGGTCGTAGGTTCGAATCCTACCTCCTGAGCCAATTATACACTAAGCCCTCAAGATCATTACTGATTTTGGGGGCTTTTTGTTTTCACCCAGCCGTCACCCAGCGCCCCCCGATTTGAGTCCTGGTTTACTGGGAACAGCTCAACCACATTGGATCCGTGCAAACTCTCATTGTACGCACGAACGCCGGCCTGCTGAGTGGTGGCCGTGATCTTGGCGTAGTGATCAGTTTGCCGTGACGTTCTGTGACCAAGCTGCCCCTGAAGCGCCGCTTTGTTTCCGGTGCGTTCAAGGAAGTCGGTCGAGTAGCTATGCCGCAGAATATGAGTACTTTTCCACGACATCCCAAGTTTTCGGAACGCAGCTTGGTAGTGGTACTGGACTGAGCGATAGGGAATCGGGTTCAATCCGTCTGGACTAAAGACCAGCCCCTTGGATCGACCACAACCGGCTGCCCACTTCCGCAGCACACCTAGCGCTCGACTCGAAAGAAAGACCACCCGTGATTCCCCTGTCTTCGTGAGGGGAGAGATCTGCGTCGCTCTTCCCTTCTTTCGTGACCACTGGACCGATCGACTTATAGACACCGCGCCAGTATCCCAGTCCAAGATGTCCTCGAACCGGATTGCACAGGCCTCTCCGATTCGGGGTCCACCACCGAGCTGAAACTCTGCCACGATGTAAAAGACACGGCGACTCGGATCGCCCTGAGCCCGCCGCGCCATCTCATCCAGGAAGGCCTCAAAGTCCTTTCGTGGGATGAAGTGGTGACGGTTTCGATCCAGGGATTGCCTGTAGCGGCCATGGTCAACGATCGCATCCTCCAGGTGACGTTTTTTCAGTGGAAGCTGATAGGAGTCATCTTCGTACTCGGAGTAATGCACCAGAATCTGCCTCAGCAACGACAACTCCGCATGGTAAGTCATCCGACTTTTGTGCTGGAGCGCCAGATAATCCGGTTTCTTGATCGCGTCCAGCCAAGCATCGATTACCTTGGGTGTGATTTCGGCGACCTGGACCCGATCAAAAAACCCCAGGTGCTTCGTGCAGGACTCATAGGTTTCATAGGTGGTCACCTCGAGTCGCCCTTTGGCACGTTCGAAGTATTTTCTGCGGGCATCAGCGAAGTTCATCCCGGTATGAGATTGATTGTCGTTAAAGACAAACGACGAGTTACGCCAGGCCTTTGCGTCGTCAAAACGCTCAAAGCATTTGGATTCCTGCTTTCCGCCGACCTTTTTATACCCATAATAACGCAAGCCCTCTGATCGTTGCAGGTACTTGCGCTTTTCTTGGTTCCAATCCCAGATTGTTGCTATGCCGGGATTGCCGCGTACGGTGATATAAACCAACGCCTTTCCTCGGTATATTTTCGGATTAAATGGATCATTCATAGATGTCCCCTTTCATCCAACGCAGCAGCTCTGGAAGCAGGAACCTGATTTCTTTGCCGATCTTCTTACAGGGAATTACACCCGCTCGGACATGTTTATAGACCGTCTTGGTGCTCATCTTGAGAAGGTCGGCAACCTCTTTTACGGTTAAAATCTGATTTTCAAAGAGCGTGTGGGCAGCATCCATGGGTATGGCTGCTCCAGTCAAGCACTCCCGCCGCCCATGATTGTGGTCCCACTTACCAGGCATCTTGGCAACCCCACGAGCTTTTTTGGGAATCATCAGAGTGTAGTCGGCTCATATCTCGCTGCCTTCTGACGAGTCCAGATTTTCTGTGGGTTTTGTTGAAACGTCCAGAACTGTCACTGTAGGATTCTGACCAGGCTTCTGCTCGGTCAAAATTAATCCTGCCAACTCAAGAACTCGTAGGGCGCGACGTTTTGCATAGCGATTTACCCCCATATCCAATAGGACGTCGGAACGAAGTTTAATCGTATTTTCCTTGGTAATATTCCGGAGATGACAAGCGACGAGACCAACCGCAAGTGCTCGTCCAGGAAGTCTTGCTGCAACACAAAGCCAAGGCCACTGAACTCGACTCAAATACCAATGGGCACGGGATCCCTTTGGTTTTAGTCTTCTATCTTGTACAGCCAGGCCCTTCTGACTCTGGGACTTATTTTTGAGCTTTTTAAGCTCCTCAATAGTTATTCTCATAATAGATATAAATTAACTGAGCGGGTGGGCGTCTATGCGCAGGTGGTGTTGCGCAGTTGCCCACCCTCCTCTATTTAATTTCGCCTCTTTTCCGCTGAAGGATTCGTATTACAGTTGTCCACATTTGTTCCCCCCGCTTATCCATGTAACGTTCGGGATGGTCGATCCGCTTAACGTCCGTACGAAGCTCAAATCCATTCAGGATCGCAGCACTTGCTTGTCGCATTGCTTCCTGCGTCCTCAGAATTGCTGATGGGAGAGTTTCTAATGCGTCTACGATTAGCACCGCATCGTGAACCGGGGCTCCGACTTGGATCCCTCTGTCCATCGCGAAGCAGCAGGCGAGCCGCAGCATCTCTGCCCCATTAGCCTGCATCGGAAAGTTACGCAGAGAACGAGGATTTGCGTCTGGGCCAACATGGATCTTCCACCCGAATACCGTTGTAAGTGAACCACTCAGTATTGCGTGGTCGAGGAGCTTATCCGACCAATCCCAAAAAGTACGGTAGGTATTCCGATGTAAGTTGAGAAGCTCTCTTGCGTGTGCTGTTGAACGTCCTATACGCGCGGCGAGAGAATGCTCGCCCATTCCGTATTGAACGGCGAGAACACATGCCTTGAATTGATCTCTGATCGCTTCATGGGACTTTTTGGTCGCATCGGGCGGTGCTGCGCCCGCTTGTTTAGCGAATGCCAGGTAGGGATCCCCAGTGGTGTAGGCCTCCTGCATTTTCTGATCACCGGAAAGAGCCGCAGCTATCCCAAATTCTTGCTGGCACCAGTCAATGTAGCCCATTCCAATTCCTACCGGTGGTTTAATGAGCCCCCGCAGCCATACGGCAGGGCCAAACGCAAACCGAGAGTTGCTAGGTTGATTCCGACCGGTTCGAGCTTTGAAGGGCGAGATCAAGGTCCGATTACGCCCATCAAGCCCAACAGGAAGCTCGGATAAGCGCATTTTTGAAAGAGATACCCGCAGTTCCCGGAGCGGATTGAGTATTGGATGGGCTTGGCTCATTGCCTTAAAGGTGTCATCGTCAAGCTGTAAATTGCCTCGCTCTGTCCTTGGCCAGTTAATTAGCTTCGCCTCAAGGTAGCGCGCAAAACGATCCTGCTTAAAGGTTCTACCGTCATACACATCATAGGTACCATCAATTTCTTTGATAAGTTGTTCTTGAATTCCCTCCCACTCGGACTTGACTGTTGAAAGAGTTTCCGTGTCCATTGGAATGCCGCAGGTCTCAATACGTGCGACTGCTTTCATGTAGTGCCCACGAAGTAAACCCCGAGGGACATCGATCAACGGGGACATTCGCGGAAATAGTTTTTCGATAGCGACTACATCGCTTTCACAGTATTCAAGCAATTGCCGACGTTCTACGGGGGTATAGGGGCCACCGCGCATTGCAAGCAGGCGCATCGCTTCTTTTTCGACAGCTTCGATTCCATCGATGCCGAAATGGGTAAGTGCACCCAGAAGGCTCCAGCCAAAAGGGGTTAGAAGACCATTTGTGAGATTGCGAAACTCAACATAAAGGTCGAGGTTATAAGTGGGAAATGGCCAACCAAGGGCCAAGTAACAGTTCATTTCGGCAGAACTAAAATAGGCGAGGTGAAGCGACTCAGGCCCGAAGTTGAATGGCGGTTTAGTAAGTTGCGTAAGATCCTCACCAAAAAGACGAATACATTTCCCAGAACGCAGCTCTTTCGCAACAAAACAGATTGGCTCTGGATTGGCGCCAGGGCGGCTGACAAACTCAAAGTCAGCCGCCCAAATTTCTGTAAAGCTTGATACTTCGAGCATCAAATCTCCCCACGCAGGCGGCGGAGGACAGGGTGCTCGAGAGATTTGATGAATTTATCGCGAAAGGCTAACTTGATAATTTCGTCGAAGGTTAGGTTTGGCCAATTTGGTTCCGGTAAGTCATTCATCGCTTCATATGTGTCGTAGCCGCCCAACGACATATTGGCGGAAACCCTAACCCAGCTTTTGGTGGCGCGCTCAGCCGCCTCCAGTGCCGACCGGCTCCAATCATTTGAACGTCCGGTGGCGTCTGGCAGAGAGATTGGCCAGATAGCCACGACATCGCTCCGATTCACGGTCAGCAGGAGGACCTTCGGCGTCACTTCGGAACTAAGCTCACTCCAAAGATCCGGTGATACAAGGTAAGTTTCGCGCTGCTCCTTGTCTTCGAGGATGGCGGTTTCAAGGCGCCAGTCTTCACCAGCTTTTACGCGGACGAAGTCATGGCGGCCCGGCTTGCGGACTGGGACCGTCGTGAGAGTTTTCTTCACTGCGATGGTTCCCCCGACGGGACCGGATAAACGTAGTTTTTTTAAATCAAAAAGGTCCTCGGTCTTTGGACCCTGGATTGTGTCGTCAATACTCATAAAACGTAGTCTCCTGTGCGGTTGCTGATGATCCTCTCATCGCTCGTCTGGTGAGCATCGACATTGATGCTCACGCCCAGGTTAGACATCGTTCAAGATCAAATTTGAATTCCTCTAGTGCGCGTGCGAAGTGAGAGATAGGCAGGAGGTTTTGTTGAATGATCAGCGAACAACAAGTTAAATTATTGCCCCGCATAACAGATAAGCTTTCGAAAATACTTGAAAAAGATAAACGAAAAATGGGGCAAGCGCACAAAGAAGCTATTGCGTCATTTGTTCTTGCCTACAGGCAGGCGCTAATACGTCAGCCGGACGATACGAAAGGAGCGATGCGTCAAAAGAGGCTCGCCGAACTGAATATACGCGTAAAGCTCAGTCTTGACAGGTTCCATATAGAGCTTAGGACTTATAGAGGAGAGGCACAGAACCTAGGATTGCCAATGTTTGATGAAGCCCTCGAAAAAGTCGCAACGGCTGTACGGCTTGGTTATCGGCACTTAGGGGCCGCGTAAAAATAAAATCACATGCACTTAGCGATATTTTTACTGAGGCCTGATTGTGTAATTCCAATCCGGCAGAGAGGCGTCCTTGAAAATGTTCAGATTCTCCAGTTCTGATTTCGTTGC
>JBBCAW010000047.1:0-10966 GCA_051382295.1 Bdellovibrionota bacterium FG-1
TCCGATCACCCGGAGGACAATCGAGATGAGTCCCGGCAACCAAGCAGGCGAAAGCAAAAAACCTATGTCCGTTTAGTCAAAAAAAAGCCACCTAGAGGGGTGGCTTTGTAAAAAATAAATTGGCGTCCCCTGGCGGCTGATCTCCGGACCGAGTGTATTGAATACGCTGCATAGGTAACGCCCAGTTCTGAAAGACGTTTCCCACATGTTCCCGCAAATGGCAAGACGCTCCCGCAATTGATCCCGGGAGCGTTCCCGAACACATTGGACCACTTGGAACCGTCGCTAGTCCGAATAGACTGAGCATGATAAGGCTAAGTCGCAAGCACATAACTACCCGCATCACCCCCCGTGGAGGAAGATTTCAATGAGCCAAAATCCTTGTCAGCACGCCCACAAAAAAGTAACGCATCTTCCCGAACTGGGAGGTCCAGGCGTTCAGCACGTCGAAACAATGTGCAGACTGAAAATGAGAAGCCAGGCCGACCAACTCCAAGTGTACCAGGCCCTGTTCGCAAAACATCTTGAGGGCAGCATGCTCAATAACACGTGCCCAGTGGCGGCTAGCGGCAAGTGGGCAGCCTGTCCTTTCAATACCTAATATGGCTGAATTTGTTCCCGGCCATTCGGCGACCATGCGTTACTACGCTTGGCTGGGATAACCGGGCTATTTCTTCCGTGAAACTAATTCGACCTGTCGGATTAGGTCGCTGACCGGACACCCAAGGGCCTTTGCGAGGGCGAATAGAGTTGTGAGGGTCGGCTGCTTGACCCCTCGTTCGAGCATCGAAACAAATGTCCGGTCCACGTTGGAGCGGAAAGCCAACTCTTCTTGGGACAGGTTTCGGGCATTGCGATATTGTCGAAGCACAGTGCCGAACCTCTTTTTTAAATCCATCCGCTTCAGGTTCGGCTGAGTGTGACTAGCGGTCCACGGACTATAGTCTACAAACGAGATTGCCTATTGCTCCGAAAACAGGTACGACACTGCACTTTATGACGAAGGCCACCGAACACCGTAAGTCAGTTTTAATAGTCGAGGACAACCCGCATATCGGGGATGCGACGCTCCAGTTTCTCACTATTGAGGGGTTCACTGCGGTCTTGGTCGCTAATGGCCAAGAGGCTCTTGAAGCCATCCCAAATCTCAATGACCTTGGACTGATCCTTTTGGATTTGATGATGCCAGTGCTTAGTGGTCGGGAGTTCTTACAAGAGAGAATGAAGTCCTCGGCAATGATGGCTATTCCCGTTTACATCGTTTCTACGATGGCTCAGGAGAGCGACCTAACGACGTTAAACGCTACCGGGGTGCTACCGAAGCCGACCGATTTGATGGACTTGCTCGCTACAGTTCGTCGGTACTGCGAAGGTTAATTGTGCCCGGGCACATGATGACCTGAAGGTTGGCCCTTTGACTGGTACGGGCAAGAACGGCATAGCCTTGATGTGCTCTGGGTGTTTAACGGGCCTGTCCTTGCGACCAAGCCTCCCTGAATCCAGTTCGAGTCGCCCAGTGAAATTCGCCAAAACCGTTTTCCTCCTGAAGGGGAAAGAGACTTCGCAAAGTGTGTCCCGTGCCGCGAGTTGAACGCTTAAGCCCACCCCAGATGCTGAAACACCGCCACAAATCCGAAGTAGATAGCCGAGCCAAGGAGCAGCATCCCAATGTTGGCCATTGGATTCGCAGAGGGGGTCCGGCCACTCGCGTGGTAGCGGCGAACCATCTCCCCGGACAATGCACCGACCATGAAAATGAGGAGCCCATAGGTTTGAAGCATTCGATGCTTTGACAGCGCACTCGCCAGGACCGCCAGACCAAGCACTTGAAATCCGATGACGTAGTAGCCCTTCGCAAAATAGTACCAAAACCAGAATATCGCGGCCCAGATGTTGAATCTCTTCGAGGCCAGCGGGCTCGTCGCTCCGTCCTGGGTAGTATTCAGCGATTGGCCTTCAGTCTTCCCCTCCCGAGGGGAATCGGTCGTGTCAGACATAGGCTTCACTTCTTTCTGTACTCGCCTTGGTGGGTACCCCCACTACTGCATAACACTCTGCAGTCTCCGCTTTCATCTACGTTCATCCAGTTGTTGGCAAATCTGAAATTCAGAGTGCACTTGCCATCCTTGATAACGACCGTGCCCTGTCCTTTGTAAGCTTCTGACATCACCAGATTCAAACCATCGCGCTTAAAGCTACATCCGTGTTCCTTGTGAGAGTACTCAATATTCACCAACGTCGGACTAGACATACTGAGGTCAAAACCATGCCCGTTGTGATCCCTATACGGGCCAGGGGCGTCCCGAAGGAATGCATCGCGCTCCTTGTTCGCCTCGGCTTCGACTTGAGAAAGGGCCTTCACATCCTCGGTGGATAGTTTGTGCCCGCCTAGCTGCAGGAGTCCCGCACAGCAGCCGGGTGAGGCACCCGCCACCTCCCAAGAGATGGGTTCATCCTCACCCCGATCTTGGCTAAACTTCATCGTCATGGCGCAACCCCCGGTGTTCTTCAAATCTGAAACGAACCCTCTATCAGGCTCGGAATAATTTAGGGCGACACTCTGTTCTGAGAACGATAGGACCGTACGGTCGGATGAGCTATTAGCGAGACATGTGCCCCGAGCACTAACTCGATATTGTGTGTCAGAAACCTTCTCGATTTTTAGGTGCTGATCTTTTGCACCATCAACTGTTGCGCCGTATTCGCCTGGTATGTTTGCAAGAAGGCTTTGCCGTTTTTTCGTTTTTGATATTGCGTTGCAGTCGAGTTCAGTACGCTCGGTACTCTGTGGGATTTTCTCGGCAACCTTGTGTGTAAGCTGAGCAAGTATCTCGAAAGCAACCTTTTCGCTCTCGCCGATATTTTTGGTTTTTTGTTTCCGACCATTCATTTCAACCGATTTCAGAACGAATGATTTGGACTCGTCGGCGATAGAATCATGCTCCAGGTCAAAATCCAGTGTGGAAGTCTTCAAGGTCAGTGTCGCGCCACGGGGCGTTTTGCTATATTTCTTGAATGCTCCGGCCTTAGATGCATAGCAGATAAACTCCTTTAGCGTGTGTACGACCTGAGGAAGCGTCGTTGCCACCCTCGTTTCCCAGTCTGAGTCGGCCACACCGGCTTGGGTTTTGTATTTTGCGCAGTCGGCGGTCTGACCTGTAGCCGCTATTTCGCCTCTCTTTTCGTCGATAGCGTCCTCTATTTCAGTGGTGAGCTTAACAGCTTCATTGCTGTCGCCATTTATCTCGCGAACCTCGCAACGAATCTCTTCAAGGCGGCGTAGGTTTGGTTTATCGGCCTTCATCGCTCCGAGTTCGTCCCTGAGTTTGCGCAAGGGAATAGTTTCCTGATCGGATTGGGCGTTCTGTTTCTCCGCCAGAATCTGTTTTGTTGATTTGGCCTCGACTGACGAGGAGACCATAAAGGCAGTGAGAACAGCCAAAACTATGTGTCTTGAGATCATATATTATCCTCCTTGAAACTATTCACTGGCTGGCTTCCGACCAGACTTGTCTTCATCTCGAATCGCAAAGGCGTCATCCAGCGAGTGCTCGTGCCGTCGGATGACTTTGCCCACGTTTCCCTCGGAAGTGACCGTCGATTGCCCCTGGTATCGCTTGGCTGGTAGTCCCGCCTTTAGTCTTGCTTGGCCCATCTTGCGTTCGCAGTCTTCGCTCTGCGTTCGGACGGTCTTGACCATCTTCATCAGCGTGGTCTGGTAGTTTCGTTCGATTTGAATACGCTTGAGGAAGTCTTCCTCGGATTTGAAGGCGAGATTGCCATTTTCAGTTAAGCCAAACTCCTCCTTTACCGCAGCAGTCTGCTTCATATTATCGACTTCGGGTAAGGGGGTTACCTCGCCGGTGCCGCCCAGCCTGGGGTCGGCCACATCCTCGCGGCACCACTTGAGCATGTGATACTCGTGGGCTAGCTCATCCTCATACCGGGAGTTCGACCACTGGGTTCCGCGCAGTTCATCGGCGGCGTTAGTCTGCTTCTGGATGGTGACCTCACCGTTCTTTAGGCCGATGTTGCCCTGGGCCGACTCTCCCTTGGCATCTATCTCGGTATCGAGCTTCCGGGGTCCGGTTGAGCAAGCCATGACGAACACCAAGCAAAAAGCCGAGGCAATCGTACCGGCAATATATTGTTTCATAATGACGCTCCTATCTCAGACTTCGTTAAGACAGCACACAAATACACGAGCAGCATGTACGGGTATCGGAAGACACCTTCCTAAACTTGACCTTCTTTAACAATTCCTTCCCATAGGAAGAGAATGACAGACCAAAGCTCCGACCATTGGAGCTATGAGCAAAGCAAAGACCAAAGAAGAGCTGTTTTTGGAACGCCTTGGAAAGCATATCGCCCAGGTGAGGAAGGCGAAGGGATACTCCCAGGACCGGATATACCTGGAAGGCGGCTTCTCTCGCGGTACCATGAGCAAGATCGAAAACGGTTTGGTGAACCCGGGCATTTGGACGCTGAAGAGAATCGCTGAAACCATCGGCGTTCCGCTGAAGAGGCTTGTGGACTTCGAGTAGTCGATTGAGACTCACGATTTCCGCCTTCCCTGACGCCGTGATGCCTCCTCGTCCAGTTGGAGCGCGTGTTCGGCGATTTTGGTGCTAATCTCGTTGATGATGGCGGCAAGCCCTCGGTTGACCTCCTCGGCATCGAGTTCGGAGTACTCGGGGTCGCGTTGGTGCTCGATGAGAAACCCTAGCCCCCGGAGTTTCGCGGCTTCGAGGCCGAGGCTGTACCAGACGGGGTTGGCATCCGCACCCACCCCGGAATCGTTCGTTTTCGGAGTGCGTTTTCTAGGCATCGTAACCTCCTGAATTCCCATCCCCGGCGGATGGGCTTTCTGTACACAATTTCGGAGTGGCCAAAGCCCGGCCTACCGCCCCCGCCGACACCCCCAAGCGTTTCTGAATCTGAGACCAACTGAGTCCCTGGGCTCGAAGGCCTTTGATAGCGGCGTCGTTGATTCGCTTGGGTCTACCAAGTGTCTTGCCAATCTTTCTAGCGTGGGCCAGCCCCATCAGGGTCCGTTCGCGAATAATGTCGCGCTCGAACTCCGCGAACGATGAGATTAGATTTCCGAGAAGACGCCCTGCGCTTGTAGTGAGATCCACCTGCTCCTTGATGCTGACAAATTGAACCCCAAGCTCGGCTAGTTCTTGAAGGAGCACGACCATGCCACGCATGCTCCGAAACATTCTGTCGAGCTTGAGCACGACGATAACGTCGATTCGACGTGACCTTGCCAGCGCGAGCAGCTGCTTGAGCCCCGGGCGCGCATCGGAGCCGCCCGAGTAACCCTCGTCCACCAGCTCTGAAGTAATCTCCCAACCGCGAGCAGCGGAATACCGCCGCAACTCCTCGACCTGGATTTGCGCGTTTTGATCGGTAGTTGAGACCCTTGAGTAGCAACAGGCCCGAAGTTTTCGATCTGATGGAGCCATAATAGCCTCCTTTCCGTCGGCAATCGAAGCCGCACATACCCGATAATTATCCTCGGGAATGTTTATGAAGTCCTCTTAAATCCTTGAATTGACTTAACAACCAGAAAGGCTTGAAAAAATCCTCCAAAGTCGCGGGTGACTTGCCCAGGTTCGTACGTTCTATAGTGTAGGGGGATACGTTAATGACCGAATTCAAGAATGCGCGCGAAATCGTCGCCGCAATGTGGGGTCGCATCTGGGAGCTGCATAAGATCGGCGAGGGTCTTGGACCGGCGACCGCCCGCGTGACAAAAGACCTCGGACCATCCGCCATAAGCAGCTATCTGACAATCCTTGCCGATTTGACTGACCAGATTCCCCATCGCAAGGAACTTGAAGAGCTGGAGCGGATTTCTGGGAAGCCGATTTTGCGGGACGTTGTCGATGCCCTCGATCTGCGGAAGGCATTAGAATTCCGAGACACTGAGTTGGATGATGGCACCCCAATACGATGTACAATATGGATGCGCGCTGATTCTCACCTTGGCCCAGATGAAAAAAGAAATGCGTTCGTGGCCGTTGGTGTCCGGCCTTTCGACAAGCGCGCAAATATCCGGGACCAGTCCAAAGCGCCTCTCCTCTGGGCGAGGAAAGAGCACCGTAATATTTGGCAGCGTGATATTAAGCAAAACAAGCTACGGGCTAACAAGCAAGGCGGTGTACATCTTGCCACTAAAAGAATTGCTGAAGCGGCACAAACTATCTCTGAGCAGTGGGACATAGCTAAGAAGCACGCAAGCAAGTTGATCGAAAAACGCCTGACGAAAGAGATCGAATCTGATTTCGAGAAACGATGTCATGACCTCCTGTCTCGGCCCCATGTTTGCCTTGCTGATATCCTAAATTGGCGAATTGCACTTGATGCCGAAATCTGGGGGCTTGCTGACTACAGTCCTAAGTTCTCCGCACACCAAGCCAAAATGATGACACAGAAAACGAAATAGCGCTTCGGCTGACCAACGTCGTTCCCGTCGTTTCCGTCGATTCCACGACCATCTTCTACCCCACCACCGCACATCCAGTCCTTGGATTTGCAGAATTTTGCCACCTTAACTACCTCAACCACATTTTGAATATATCTCCGCGAGTCGTGACTTTGTCCCGACGCCGCAGCGGCGGCTATTTGATTCGATGGTCAAACCCGTACTTGCGGAATTTTGCCAGCACCAGAATCGGCGTCGCAACTGTGGCCAGTATAGCGAAATCGCCGGGTACAATTCCAGGCATAAAACAAAAGGAAGAGAAAAAATGAAAGTAGAAATGATCAACCGTCCGTCAAAAACGATGAACAACAATGAATGTTCCAGTGCTGAGGACCGAAGATATCAACCCAGCTTTGCCGAGGCCCCTAGTTGGAACCGTCGCAGGTATCGCGCACCATTTGGACTGGTAAGTGTACTGCCGCACTACTCTGAAAAAGGTACCGAGTGCGTTCGTTTGTCTATGCGGGCTCACGATGGGCCGCATGCAGGGGAAGTCCTGGATCAATTTTTGCCGGTGGCGGGATATGGGGCTGACCGTCTGAAGCAATTCCTGGATATCTTAATTCCCGGATACAAGGGTGAGCCTTTCAATGGCGGCCAGCTCATTGGAAAGAAATTTTTCGCCAAGGTTGAGGCCCAAGGAAACTTCCTGGTCATTACGCCCCTCGGCCTCCTTGCCTAACAAATAATAAAAGTGATTTCCGGTGGAGGCAGCATGTCGCCCTAACAGGCAGATGCCTCCACCGACTCCCACAGCTACGAACGAAAGATTTATGGAAAATAATATTCAGAGCCCCGTTACGAGTAAGAAAGAAAAGAGAAAAGAGAAGCCACAACTCACGTTGGTGGAAACAGAGCATGCCATCGAGGTCGCTGGCGTCCCATTTCTGCGTCTTTTCGTAGACCAGTTTTCGGAAAGCCACGCGGCATACCTCAGCCGGGATGGCCACCCAGGAGTAGCTCCAATCCGCAGCCAGCTTTGCCGGTCCTACATTCGGCAATACCTCTACGAGCAGGCTGGCCTCCTGTTGACCAAAAAGCATCTTGAAGAAATCGTAGAAATAGTTGAGGGATTTGCGCTAGTCCGCAACGACAAAATAGACCTTTGCATCCGAGTGGCGCGGGACAATGCCGACATCCTCGTAAACGGGATGCCCTTGATCTACCGAATTTCCCCTGGCGTCTGGACAGAAGACAGTTCTGGAATTCTAAAATTTCGGACACCTTCGACAGCGAAGGCTTTGGCTCGCCCCATTGAAGGGGGGGACCCAAAAAAGGTATTCAATTTTGTGAACATCGAGGATGAGGACGAGAAACTGCTCCTTCTTGTCTACCTCGTTGCATCGTTCGTTCCTGATATTCCGCATCCCATATTAGCGATCCACGGCCCACAGGGTTCCGGAAAAAGTTCGCTGCTCCGATTTCTAACTCGCATCATCGACCCCAATACCGCCGAAGAGGTCCATCTGCATGGAGAGGTGGAGTTTGTCCAATCCGCTTCCGAAAGGTGGGTTGTTGGCATCGACAACGTAACGAATATCTCTGATCGAATCTCCGACCTGCTTTGTAAATTCGTCACGGGAGTATCATTCACCAAACGGAAGCTCTACACCGACAACGACCAATTTGTCCGAAGCTTTAAGCGGGTGGTGATCCTGAACGGTATCGGCCTCCCGATGAGGAAGCCCGACATTCTTGATCGAACCATCATCATTGGTCTCAGCCGTATTAAGAGCGACATGCGAAAATCGGAGTCCTCTCTTGAAGAACAGTTTGAGAATGTCCGGGGCGAAGTTGTGGGTGGACTATTTGACTTGCTGGCCAAGGCTCTTGCCATACTGCCAACTCTGGGTAAGACGCCGCTTCCTCGTCTGGCCGATTTTGGAAACTGGGGACGCGCCATTGCCGTAGCAGCAGGATATAGCGAAAAGGATTTTGTTCGGGCCTATAGCAAGAATATCCAGCGGCAGGTCGAAGAAGCTCTCGAAGCCTCCCCTCTGGCAACTGTGATCCAATACTACCTTGACCCCGAGAGGGAACGATACGGCAAGGACAACCGCCTTGAAGGGACGCCAACCCATGTGCTCCGGGAACTCAAAAATATTGCGCCCCAGGCAGGAATTGAGGAAAGGGTGCTGCCGAAATCTGCGCGAGGTTTAGGCCGTGGACTGATGGAGGTAAAAGCTACTCTGGAAGAGTACGGCTATGTCGTTGAAAGGAGCCGGGGCAAAGACCGCAGAATCCAAATCCTCCCCCCAAAACCTACAACATGAAAACGAGGTGAAAAGAAAACAAGAGCAACGGAGAGCGGCCCCGGCCACGTCCTCGCAAATTGGCGGGGTCGCTAACCAACGCGATGGATACACAGAAACCCCCAATACATCCGCTTCCGATGGGCGAGCAAAAAGTTTGCGTGGCTTGCGCCCAGTCGCTCCTGCTCTCTGAATTCTATCGGAAGGAAGCGAGGGACGCGACCCGACCACGTTGGGAGCGTGTTTGTAAACATTGTAAGAGGAGCCAACGGCGGAAAGCTGCCCATAGGAAAAAAGAAACGTCCCATGCCAATGCTGCCGACACAGCAAAAACGCCCAGCCTCGAAAATGGCGAGGTACCGATGCTACGTGTGGACAGTATTTTAAAAGCAAATTTGGAGACAGAGGAGTTCCGGCGAGTCTTGTCAGTGTTCCAAACACTTCTCGGAATTGAAACAAGAACTACAAGACTCCAAGGGGGCGACACTCGGACCCGATTAAACTCGCGGAAAGCTATAAAATCGGATTTAAGGGAGCCCGAAGTATGAGCCATACATGGGAGCTAGATAGAAACAAAAAAGCCATCGGCATCGTTAGGGTAAGCAGCCATCGACAAAAGGATGGTGGCTCTCCAGACTTGCAAAAAGAAAAACTTCAACTGTACGCCGCCGAAAATGACCTGAACCTTGTCCGCGTTGGGAGCATCGTCGAATCGGCAAAAACGACCGATGGCCGAAAAAAGTATTCCGCTGAAATATTGCATGCGCTCGACAATGATATTCGGCACGTCCTCTTTTACATGACGGACCGCGAGGCGCGGAACCTCAGCGATACTGAGTCCAACGAGCTTTTGGTATTGCAGGGTCGGATTATTATCCATTACGTTAACGACCGCAAAGTTCTCCACCAGACCAGTCCGACCTCTGATTTTTTCTCGCGGGACGTAAATGCGCTCGTCAATAAACATTTCTCGCGGGTCTTAGCGGAGAAGATGAAAGATGTGATGTTGAGGAAGGCGGAGGATGGCTGGTATCCTGGCAACCATCCCCCTCTTGGGTACGTCCACCAAAAGCCAAAGGGCGAGAACGGACGCATCGCTAAACGTGGCTCGATAATCGTACCCAATCCGAACCCTCGTATTGTGAAGCTCGTACAAAGAGAGTTCGACCTCCGGGCAGAAGGCCTCTCGTTTGGCGAGATTCGAAAAATACTTCTTGAAGAGGGATGGGTCGAACCCAACAAGATTGGTAGCTACTCGAAGCATGGCATTGAAGCGCGGCTGAAAAACAAATTCTACTCCGGCGTCTTTGATTGGCCACAAGGGGTCGAGCACACCGGGAAGCACGAGCTAATAATCGACCAGCGGATTCTCGGGCGTGTTAAGGCCAGCTTCGGTAAGCGTGGGGTACGCCGCCTGAGTCCGGGGGAGCAGGGTATTTTCTCGGGTGGGTGGCTCCGTTGCGCCGACCCCGCCTGCGGCCTCCAAGTAATCTACGACCCGAAGGTAAAAAAGATTAAGGCCACAGGGGAGACAAAATCCTTCCCATACTACCACTGCTCCAACTCCCGTAACATTCACCCCACGCTCGTTGGCAGGTATGTGACCGAAGAGCAGCTCTGGGCAGACTTCGCCCCCGTCGTACAAGAAATCGCTATTAGCGAGAACTTTGCGCAAGAGATTGCTGACGCTCTGAATGAGATACATGAAAAGGCAAAACAGGCGGTCAAGCGTGACATCCAGAACTACCGAGAGGGGTTAGCCAATCTCGAAAAGCGAGAGGACAAACTCTACGATGATTTGCATTCCGGAGTCCTCGACAAGACGGGGTACAAACGGCAACTCGACCGCGTCCGGGATGAACGCCGCCGATACACCAACCTGCTCGAACAGTCCCAGCTTGCAATTAGTGACGCCTGCATGGTTACCGCCCGTAAGATACTCGGACTCGCTACCAACGCGAAATCACTCTGGAATCTGGGTACCCAAGAGGAGCGGATGGAGTATCTCAAGAATGTCTGCTCGGACCCAGTCCTAGATGGCGTAACTGTCCGATACGAAATGAAAAAACCCTTCCATACGATTGCTCGTATGAAGGGTTTTTCAAATTGGCGTCTCCACGGGGATTCGAACCCCGGTTACTCCCGTGAAAGGGGAGTGTCCTAGGCCTCTAGACGATGGAGACGCAAACACTCATTCATATCTATTTGAACGAAACAGACGTTT
>JBBCAW010000048.1:0-2479 GCA_051382295.1 Bdellovibrionota bacterium FG-1
AGCAGATTGAAAGTCTACTCCAAATGGCCACTGACTCAGCACCATGGCACGAGGACGAAGAAAAATAGGGTTATCCTTTCAGACGCTTACGATCGGAGCTCGACACTTTTCAACTGCGGAATGTGGGCTAGATGAGTACGGCGGCAGTAAATTGGTTTGGATAGATGGGAAGAGGTTCAGCGCGCCCGCTCCCGAACTATTTGCTACACTCAATGGAAACATTGTTCAGCAGGGCCTTCCGCCGGTCTTTACTCGCGTTCAAACCGTCTGCTACAAAGGTGCACTGCGAGTCACTGATGAAATTGGGGTCAAGAAGACAGACTGTCCCGGCCAAGCAGACCCCGTTGAGTTTCAAGAACTGACTCCCAAAACAATGAGTGCTGCTAAGAACCTCCTGTGCAAGAGCGCCTATTCAGAAAAAGAATGGCAGCTTTCGTTTCCGAATCTGCGAACCTTTGCAAACTCACAGATCACCCCACCTCAGGCGGAGGCTCTTCTCCTTGCTTTTCAAAAACCAGATGGTCTCGAGCTATCTCGTGATGCCGAAGCCCTCGTCGCCCTTCTCAAATCAAAATCAATTCGCAAAACCCACGCATTTGAAATCGGCGCAATCTTGGAAAACGTAACCGCCCAAAATGCCCCATTCTATCACGATCTGCTAACGGATATGCCTGAGCTGTTAACGGCTCAGGCTTTGACTAAAAGTCCAAAAAAATTCAACCCGCCCTGTAGAACCGACGCCGAGGAAAATAGGATTCGCTCCACCCTGAGTAAGAGTGGCTCACATATTGCCGAAGTCTTTGGAGACGACGCTGCGCAAATAATCAAAGCCATGGGTCCGCTGGCGAGACCTTTCGGAAAAGGCGATAGCTTTGATGCCCAAACTTTTGCAAATAATGTCGCCGAGACGCTTCTTAAGAAGAGCAAAACCAGTCTTGAGCTGGCTCTTGATGCTGAGCATGCAAAGACCTTCGTCTCTGATTGGGTGCGGGCAAGACTTTTTCGCACGCCCGTCCCCAAGCGCGCTGAAGTCTTTTTTGCATTTGGTCCGCACGTGTCTCCTGTGATCATTGATTCGCAACTCATTGATCACAATGAAAAACTGCAAACTCCTTTTGGCTTTTACCTCAAAAAATTAGGCGCGCTCCCAATCTCAAAAGAGGGCCTGGCGCTGGCGCCCCCTCCTCAAATTGTGCGTTGGACCCAAGGCAAACAAGTCAAAACAGCTACATTAATAGCAGGGGCTGACTTTGAGGAAAAGAGTGAAGAGGCCATCCTCGATCCCGCCTGGAAGATTATTCACGGGGTCTATTTTTATCCGAATGCAAATGATGTAATGGGCCGTCTGCGTCCGGGCGGAGAAGCGTTAGCCAAAAAATATCATCTCACTGCCGCCGAAGTTGCATGTATCCAAGGGTACACGGGCAGCGATTATGGCCGGCTCAACCTTGCACTGAGAGTTGGTGGGGATGAGCGCAAGGGGTTGGATCCTTATATTGCCGTGCTGAATCGGGCGCTGATGAAACTGCCCAAATACAAAACCGTAGATGTGGCCGCGCCTTCAGCTTCTCCCTACAGCCCGCCTGAGTCAGGTAAAGACCTCGGCCCCGTGCGACGGGGGGCAAGATTGCCGAAAGAGGTCTTGGAGCAACATCAGTTTGGCGCAATAGTTACCTATCAAGGTTACACGAGTGCCTTGTTAGGATTTGGTTTCGGTGGTGCTCAGCAGTTCATTATTGCCTCAAACTGTGGGCGAAACATTGAAGAGTTGTCCGGCCTTCCTGCCGAGCGCGAGGTCTTGTTTTTGCCCGGGGCGAAGTTTGTCGTGTTGGATCGAAAAGAAACGAAGAGTAAATACGGCGCCGGCAACACGATCGAATTTGTCATGAAAGAAGTGGGGTGTGAGTGAGAAGTCACTTGAGTGAGCGATTTTGGAGTTTGGAGTCAGGAAAAGTTTTGGGGGAGGTTCATTGCGGGTGACGGCCCGGGCTTGAACGCTCCCCCTATTTGATTTCCGAATCATTCCCGCCCCTCAGGTTTAATTCGAAAATCAATTCTGAGAAATTCTATCCTCTTGGTCGTGGACGTTGAGGATCGTTACCACCGCCGCCACCACCGTTACCTGGCGCTGGGCGAGGCTCTGGTCTTGGCGCAGGTCGTGGCTGATACGTAGGTTGTGGCCTTGGCTGAGGTTGTGGCGCAGGTCGTGGCTGATACGTAGGCTGCGGACGAGGCTGAGGTTGTGGCGCAGGTCGTGGCTGATACGTAGGTTGTGGCCTTGGCTGAGGTTGTGGCTCAGGTCGTGGCTGGTACGTAGGTTGTGGCCTTGGCTGAGGTTGTGGCTCAGGTCGTGGCTGGTACGTAGGTTGTGGCCTTGGCTGAGGTTGTGGCTCAGGTCGTGGCTGATACGTAGGTTGTGGCCTTGGCTGAGGTTGTGGCTCAGGTCGTGGCTGATACGTAGGCTGTGCCTTGGGATGGG
>JBBCAW010000049.1:0-2869 GCA_051382295.1 Bdellovibrionota bacterium FG-1
CCCTACGACTGCCTCGATCCAAAATATGTGACCGAGCCCTCCGCGAAATACGAAGGCCGCTGGGTTTCCAAAAAGCCCCTAGACCATCTCAATGAAAAAGTTCCTTTTGCTTCGACCGCGCGCGGCGCCTTCCTGGGCGCCGGTTCCTATGACTCCACTCATGATCTCCTTCTTCTGGTGGGGGGGCTCTACGGAGAGTTTGCAGCGTTGACTGATGTAAAAAAATTGCAGGCTAGCTCCGACGTGCTTGAATACACCCCTCCGAGCACACAGTACTTGGGAGGCGAGTGGCGAGCGGTGGCGGCTTGCGGTGTGGCACCACCGGAGCGTTTTGGGCACTCTTTGCAGTATGATTCGGTACAAGATCGAGTCTTCTTGATTGGTGGTGCAAGTTCGTTGGGACTGCCCTGGACACAAACAATTACTGGGAGTGATGGTAAACCCTTGTCGATCCCCGACATGTGGGTTGGGAAGCGTACCGGCTCCGTCGAAGAGGGGACGCTTTGCTACAATTGGGAGCAGGTTTCTACCTTCGGGAACGCTTTTGGCTTGAGTGGCGAAAAGAATCCTCCAGTGGCCTTGAGTTTTGCGGCGAGCGTTTATCTCCCTTCGTCGGGGTACAATACGGGATATTATACGCTAACGGATTCGGCGTGTGAAAAAGCGGGTCCGATTCTTTCCCCCGATTTTGAAGTCAATAAAATGCTAGCGGGTGGGGCCTATATCGATATTGATCGCAGTGCTTTAGGGCCCAGTGAAAATCTTGTCCTTCATCTGAGATATATTCCACAGGGTCCTCCGGGGAAAAAAGTCAACAAGATGGTCATGAGCGCCGTTGAGGCTAGCTTTTTCAAAATTCATCTCGTTAAGACCAGTCAAACGCAGTCGGCCCTTCAGCAGGCTCAGCAGCCGCGATATCTCGCTTATACTTCGCTGGATCGGTTTCCTCAGATCGTGCAGACGCTCTCGGTGCTTGCGCCGGCGGATAATCAAATTCATGAGGATCAGATTGTGATTCCGCTGGCGATTGATCCAGGGATTGATCGCATTCGAATTGAGCGCGTTTCAGGAAGCGCCGTTCTCCTTGAGGCCGCTGTCTATCGAATGGGCAATCGGGGGCAGCCATGAGGTCCGGCGTGACACGCGTAGAACTTTTTGACGCTGCAAAAAACCTGGGCACCCGCGTTGGCCAACCGGATTCGTCTTACCATTTACGGGCTTCGCCCAAGATTTGTCGAAAAATTGGGCAAATTCGCCATTTTTTTGGAAATTTCAGAAAATTCCTAAGTCCACGATATCCTTTGATCTGCACACCTTTTGCGCGGGACTTGCATGATAGTGCCTGGGGGGAATCTAAATTGTTTTTCAGGGGACATTCACGCATTTTTCCGCTGTTACTTGTGCTGCCAGTTTTAGGGGGCTGCCTCAATAACGGTGGGACCAAACCTTCTTCAAGCACCTCAGCGAAACAAGGGCTGATGTCGAGCAGCCCCTTGGTCGCAGGCCAAGACGACGGTTCGGCGCTTTTGAAGGTGGTTTATGTCGTGCGCAACGCCATGGATCCGAGTGGGACCCTGGATCTCATTGGTGATGATTCACAGACGATGGGTCAGTTTTGTGCGGCTAACACCACGGCCGCGCAGGTGAGTGCGGGCGCCTCGAATTGTAACTGTGTTTTTGATTATATTAAAGCGGATGGTGCGCATGAGTCTTTTGAAGTGCCATCGAGCTATAATGAGGCAAGCCTCTTGCGTTGCAAGTATACGCAGGTTCCGGCGGGGCTGCCCTACATGAATGTACGGATTCATCTCACAAACGCCGATGCGTTCTCGAATACCGTGAAATTCTATTTTCAGTCGGGTGCGAATACGATTGCCGACCTGAGTAACCCCGTGAGTTTCGTCCAAGCGCAGCGTTATCAATGCAAAGACCTTGTGACGATTTTTCACAGCTTTGATCCAACCAACATGTATGATCCGTTTCAGTCCGCGGATCCCGCACTTTCCTATCCGCTTAATTTTTACACTAATAACCTAGGGGGTGCGCTTACCGCTTATGTTGGTGCCAACATCCAAAGTTGGTTTTGTCCTGCGATTCCAAACGATATCAATGAGAACATGGATCTTAGGATCTTCAGTGTCTATGGGGACAAAAACGGCAGCAAGTTGATCTATCCGCCCGAGGGGAGTGAATTCGATCGCTCGACCTTCTATCTCGCTAAAAAGTCCGCGGGTGCTTTTGAAGTGGCAATCAATTCATATATCGCGCCTCAGCTGGCTTCGGCAGACCCAGGCCCTGATGGTACACAAGGCGGCACGGCGCCGCCCCCTCTAGGGTATGGGGCAAAACCCATTATTGCGGGCGCGGGGCGCGAGGTTTGTCCTGCGGATACAGTGATTCCGCCTGGTTTTAGGTGGGTTAAGTTGTGGCTGTTCCGCGCGGATCTTCCCAAGCGTAAGTATCGAACCAGTGGTGTGTTGAGTAAAATGCATTCGGTGGCGTGCGCGCCCGATCCGTACTATTTCGAGGGGCTGAGCAAGGACGGGACAGATATAATAAAAACTTCGGTTATCAAGAGCTGCGTGCTGCCGGGTCCAAATCCTAAAGATGACGTTCGGATCTATGGCGGCAGTGAGGGAACCGATACGTGTACTAGTATTAGTGGCTATGGGAATCAGGTTCTGTCAGGGTTGACTTTCAATAATGCCGAGAATGCAATTGGGGCGGAAAAAGGCACTTTGCATCCTGATGGGTGGTGGAGCCAGAAGCAAGGTCCGATCATCGATTCACAGCTTGGGATTGCCGATCTCGACGGCACCAACCCCAGATATGATTTTCTCTTTGTGGTTTCTCCACCTGAAGTCATGTC
>JBBCAW010000050.1:0-48133 GCA_051382295.1 Bdellovibrionota bacterium FG-1
ACTCCAGTTAGGCCAATGCATGGGGGGTAGGGGCTCAGGCTGGTCGCCGGATGAGTGACATTTGAGCGGGATTTGCCAAAAAAGAGGTTCTTTTTGCCAAGCCTCTTGCTCGAGGTTTTGTTGCTGGGCCAATTGATCAAGCCGGGACCGAAGCGGGATTTCCGCGCCCGGGGCGCTGCTAGTATTGAGGGCTTCGCGTATGTCCCTCATTTGCTGGTTAGCCTCTTCAAGTCGTTCCAGTCTTTGCCCAAGTTCCCGAGCTTTTTGTCCCACGCATTGGTCTAACTGGAGTTGAAGATTCATGAGGTTTCGGCTGCGCTTCAATAATCCCAGGGATCCCATTCCGGCGAGGGCCAATAGACTGAGCCCGATCGCGAAGGGAAGCGTGAGGGCGCCTTGGTCTTGACCTTGGACTCTGGGCGGGGTTGAAAAGACCATCACGTGCCCCCCTCTAGATAAGGAAGTTCAACGATTTGAGTGATTCCTCCACATTGCGCCTGACCCCGAAGGGAGGTTGCGGTGTTTTGGAAAGTAAAGCCGGGCTCTTTCACTGGTTTTCCGATGAGTGCGGCATGAGTGGCTTCGAAGGCCCGGACCGCGCATTGGGTTCGAATCCATTGTTGACGAATGAACCCAATCGCCCCTGTAATAAGGGGGATAGTGAGCAGAAGACAAGCTGAAAACTCAACCAGAGTCTGGCCGCTCGAATGGGGACAAAGGCTATCATTGCGCATAAATTACCCGCCATTCTCATGTGAGTCGGCGGAAAGATCTGAGTTAATGTGGCGAGTGGCGACTTCAATTTTGCGCTTGATGGCGCCTCCGAGAGATTGGGCGGCGACCATCGAAACGATCGATATCAGCAGTAAAAGGGTGATGTATTCGGTAAGACCTTGGCCACTTGAATTAAGAACTGGGTTTTTCATTTTTGCTCCTTTGCCGTTTGGCGGAAAGGGCTAATGAAAGTTTTGGGCCAGCTCAGCTCGAACGAATTGTGTTTGGGCGTCCTCAGGTGATCGAAAATGGGATGGATGACCGATTTTCGGACTTTTTGGTTGATGGAAGGGGTTGACGCGATACGTTGTTTTCACGGTTGGTTGACACCATTAGGTCTAAGTCGTTATGATTTCAGGGAGAGTTTAGAATTACCGTAGAATCACCACGCGAGATCCAAATGGAACAAAATCAGCGTTTTTTCATATATGACCGCAAGGAGATGGGGGTTTTACTCCTTCTGGGGGTCATGGTTGCGATTTTTGCGTTTACCTTGGGCGTTCACCTCGGAAAACGGATTGGCCCTAAAGGGATGATTCTAGGAATGGGCGATGCCGAAACCATAGCCACGCTTGCGGATAAAGTTCCCGGACGGCAAGATCTCAATGAACAGGCCAAGGGTGCTCAACAGGCTGCTGAAGAGTCGCTTAACCAAGCTCTTCACGACGAAGTCGCACGTACTGGGATCAAGTTGGATAACCCAAAACAAATTGCGCTTCCTGACAAGACCCGCTCTGAGAACGGTGGGGCCACCACCGGCGCTGAAGGCATAAAGGTTCCTGAGCCAGCGGTTTCAGCAGCCGCAGTTCCTACGGCTGTGCCGAGTCCCGCAGCGAGTGCCGCGTCTATTGCTGTCCCAAGTGCTACTCCCAGTCTTGTAGTAGAGCATGCTGCAGTGGCTCATGGCGTGGATGTTGCCGCGCCAGTCGCTTCTATTCATGCAGGCAAATTTAGCCTTCAGATTGGGTCTTATCAAACGCAGGATGAGGCGAATGATCAGTCTCAATCTTTGGCCGCGCTTGGGATTAAGCCGATTGTGAAGACCGCCGAAGTGAAGGGCAAAAGTTGGTTTCGGATTTATGTAGGCCGCTATGACACTCACGAAGCTGCCGAAAAGGCAGGACAAAGATTTGTGAGTCAGCACATGATCGAAGCCTACGTGATTACGAAATGGGTCGATTAATTCTAAATAAAGATAGATAGAGATAGATATTCAAAGGAGATCTCATGTCCAAACAACCTATTCAGAGGGTCGAGAAGCCGTGGGGTTACGAATTAATCTGGGCCAAAACAGGCGATTATGTAGGCAAAATGCTGCATATCAATAAAGGGCATAAGCTTTCTTTGCAGTACCATCAAGTCAAGGAAGAAACGATTTTTGTCGGAAGCGGAAAAATGAACCTCGTTATAGAAAACGAGCAGGGCCAACTGACTGAAGTTTTGCTTTCGCCAGGCGAAGCTCATCACATCCCCACGGGGCGGAAACATCGGATGATTGCGGTTGAGGACTGCGACGTCTATGAAGTCTCTACTCCTCATTTAGACGATGTCGTGAGACTTGAAGATGGTTATGGCCGCACTGGAACGTCAAAAGCCTAGAGGTTTTTTATTCAATGTTACATCTCGTGATTATGGCTGGTGGAAGTGGAACTCGTTTTTGGCCTAAAAGTACCTCAAAACGGCCTAAACAGTTGTTGAGCTTTTCACCAGGCGCGCCTACCTTGCTTGAACAGACGCTTCAGCGGTTCGACGGGATCGTTCCCAACGACTCTGGCCATCGCATGATTGTGACGACCCAACTTTTGAGTGAGGCTTGTGCGCAAGTGGCTGGCTCAGTTCAAATTTTGGCTGAACCTCAGGCCCGTAATACCGCCCCTTGTGTTTATTGGGCCGCCCGCCATATCGCTGCCCGAGATCCGGATGGATTGATGCTGGTCATGCCGGCCGATCATTATATTGCCCGTCCGGACCGATTTGCGGCAAGCATTCAGAGCGCAATCCATTGGGCACAGGAACACGATGATCTGGTGACCCTCGGAGTGATGCCCACACGTCCCGAGACGGGTTATGGTTATTTGAGAATGGGTAAATCGTTGGCAGCCGACAATGGCCCTCGCCAAGTCGATGCCTTTGTTGAAAAACCCAATCATGAAAAAGCCTGTGGATTCCTCGCCGCCGGTAATTATTTGTGGAATGGGGGCATGTTTGTTTGGCGTGCGTCTGTGGTTTTGAAGGCCTTTGACGAATTCATGCCCGAAATGAAGCGGGAGTGGGATGCTTCGGGGCAAAAGGTCGAACTCGCCTATCCCAAGATGACGCCGACTTCGATTGACTATGGTGTGATGGAAAAGGCACGTAATGTGGTGTCCTTTTCGCTGGATTGTGGCTGGGATGATCTCGGAAGTTGGACCTCAGTTGAAGAGATGGCTGATGTGCTGGGCGCGCGCTCTGAGGGTGGTGTTGCAATCGGGGGCGAGGTGCTTGCCATTGATTCGAGCGGAAACATTGTGGATGTACCAGGCAAGTTAGTAGCCCTATTGGGAGCTAAGGATTTAGTGATTGTCGAAGCAGGCGGTGTTTTGATGGTGGCGGATAAGCGCCGCGCGCAGGATATCAAGCTCCTAGTAAAAAGGTGCTCCGCACCTTTTGGTTGAGGCTTGCGTCAAAATCTTTTTGAAAGAATTGTCTTTGCGTGGTGCTGGATGACCTCAAACCAAGGACGTACTGATAGATCCCGCGTACGAGTGATCCAACAGATTCGATATTTTGCGGTTTCATCATTCAAATTCAGAAGCGGAACTAATTTTCCTTTGCTGGCCTGAATTACAATGTCAGGAAGCACAGCCCAAGCGTCGGATTGGGTTAGGAGCGCGAGGGCTTGCTCATCGTTTTCAAAAGTCGCGAGAATGTGGGTCGATATTCCTAACTGAAGAAGACTGGAGTGATCTCGACAAAGTTCAATCCCTGCGGCGCCGTGATGAAAGGTCGCAGGATATTGAGAAAGCTTTTTAACCCGGCTGCTCTTGGATTCCCGAAGTATCGGATGCCCCGATCTGCCCGCAATCAACAGCTTGCCTGTCGAAACCTCCGTGATCACGAGGTCCGGGTGGTTTTGTGGGCTAAATACGAGCGCTGCATCCAGATCCCCGCGCAGGACTCGCGCAATGGCCAAGGAGCTTTCGGGGGCTTCGAGGTCGGCCGTTGCACGCGGGTTTTTCTGGGCGATTTTAAGCCAGGCGGGCGCTACCACGTGGGAAGCCAAAAATGGGCTCGCTCCGATGCGGGCTTTTCCTTGAAAAGTTTGCCTCGATTGTCCTTCCAGCTGCGGAAGCGTTGCGATTTTGGCGAGAATTTCCTGAATCTCAGGCAAGAGCCGTTTTCCATTTTCGTTCAGTCGAATGGAGCGACCGATGCGATCAAAGAGGGGGTGTCCTAATTCGGCTTCGAGGTGGCTAACTGCCGTACTTAAAGCGCTGGGACTGATGGCAGAGGCTTTAGCTGCTTTGCCGACGTGTTCGAGCTGGGCTAAGGCGGCAAAATACCGAAGTTGTTCAAGGTTCATAATCATTCACTTTCATAGAATTAAATGATTAAAATCATTCTAATATACGAAGCTATAATGAAGGTGATAGTCGAATGATTATGAAAACTCAATCTTATTTGATTTCTGGGGCAGGGTCTGGAATTGGAAAAGCCATTGCGTTGAGGATCGCGGAATCCCAGCAGGCTAGTCGAATTTTTTTACTGGGGCGTAGCAAAACCAAATTAGAAGGCGTTAAGAAGGAACTGCCCAGGGCGGAGGAACATGAAATCATCGTGGCGGATCTGAAAGATCGAGAGGGATTGAGATACGCATTGAGTGCCGCAAAGCTCGGTTCAAAAAACTTGGTTGCGGTCATTGCGAATGCCGGTGTCGGTGGCGAAAATCAATACGGTCCTCAGGATCGGTGGGATGAAATTATGGAAACGAATTTGGGTGGTACTTACCGCCTGGTTCAAGAATGCTTGCCGGCATTGCGGGTATCTTTGAGTGAATTTAGGAGCATCGTCGTGGTGTCCTCCGTTTTGGCTCGTTTAGGCGTGCCGAAATACAGTGCCTATTGTGCTTCGAAGGCAGGGCTGTTGGGTTTAATGCGGAGTTGGGCGGTCGAATACGCGCGCGAAAAGATCCTGGTCAACGCGATCTGTCCGGGGTGGGTGGATACTGAGATGTCCGAACAAGGGATCGAGGCTATGGCGCATATTTTCACAAAGCCCGCGTCGGAAGTTCGGCAAGCCGAAATGCGCCGTGTACCCCTAGGAAAAATGAGTGAGCCGCGTGAGGTAGCAGCCCTGGTGGAATTTCTGATCGGTGGGAGTCAGACTTCGATTACTGGCCAGGCGTTTGATATCAATAATGGGGCACTGATGCCTTAGGTTGTGTCCGTCCCGACCCATGCCAGCGCCGACACTCGCAAATATCTTGGCAGCTGCTCTAGTTTTGGACAAGTTTATCGAACTTTTCCCCTGATGATCGTCCTTAATATCAACGGCTTACCTCCGAAACGCCATTGGTCCGCCATTTGCTTTTATAAGCGTTATGTACCCAATCAAAGGTCTTCTCAGTCTGCCGCTTGCGGCGCTCCTTTTGCTTCATCCCTTTAATGCGTGGGGTGAGGGTGATAACCGCGTAAAAGGTCAGGCCACTCTCAAAAGTGGCGTGAGTGATGTCGGCCCGACTCAGGGCCTCACCCTGGGGATCATCGATCGTAATACAGGCCTGGGTGCAGTGGGTTCGACCTATTTGGGGTGGAATGGTTCGGGGGACCGGCAAACGCGTTTTGTATTGGATGCAAAAGCTCCGATTATTCCCCTCATTGAGGAGGAGCATTTGCCGGTAGGTGTGGTTGTAGTTCCGGCGCGTGTGAGTGGTGATTTGAGCTTGGTTTTGCCTGCGGGCAGTCATGCTAGCCCCTTTCTGGATCGAAGCTATGGGCTGCTGACTTCTGGTGCAAATATGACTATGGGGACGGCAAATGAGTTATTGGCCTTTCGGTTTTCGGCGGAGATGGCAGGAGGGGGAGGTGCTGCCCTTGCTCAACAAAAAATTTCGCCACTAGGTGGAGCTCAATACAGTGCTGTTGCCTCCTGTGTGGTTGGGCTTTCGGAGCATCTGCAACTTGAAGCCAATGCGGGGGCTAAGGTTTTTTTAAACTTAGCCTCTCAAGTCGGGAAAATTGATTTTATTTTCGGAGCTCAAGGGGGGTTGGATTTGGGTTATGCGGTGTCAGATACCCAAAAAATATCCGCGGGCATAGAGGCTTCTGTTTCTAAGTTTGATATTGGAAATCCAAATGATGGCCCTAAATCTCCCGAGGTGCCTTCGGCCAAATTTTTAGGAGGGCAGATCACATGGGTGTATTAATTCGATTACTCGCTGCGTGGATTGCTCTTGGCTCGATTTCTGCCTATGCAGGCTCATCCCCAGCGGAAAAAGCAAAGTTCGAGTCGGCGCTTATGGACGCTCTAGTTCAGGATCTCTCGCCCCAGGTTAGGCACCTTTCACGAGATGTTGGGTTTTTTCACTGGATGAGAGCGGACCTCCCAAAAAAAACACCGTTTAAAGTTCCCTATGTCAGAAAATATATTGAGGGGGTGATTTCTCGAGCAGACGCTGGATTCAGTAATGGTGCAGCCGGTGGGGGCCTTTATTTAGCGCCAGATCCAGCAGCGCTGGAAAGTGGTGTTTTTGGTCATAATTTGATTCAGGTGACTTTGAAAAAGGGAGCAGCTTTTTTTGAGGGTAGTGAGAACTTGAAACTGGCACCTTCTTCGATCGAGTTGATCAATAAGTCCAAATTACTCGCGGGCTGTTCTAATAATATTGGCCAGACCAAAAATTGGGAGGCGATGATGTTATTATTAGAGGCGTCAGACTGTAGTAAAAATCTCTCTCGGGGCTTTTATAGGTCATTATTGAAGAAGCTCGGAATTAAATTTTTCACCTATGACTATGGCTATCCAAATAAAAACCTTTTTTGCCCACCCCGCAGGCGCGTTGCTTTTGTTCTTAAGAGCGCAGCAGCGATTGATTGGGACCGGACTGGGATTCTTGCACCCACGGGCGGTAACGCACAACCGGGTGATGACATGAAGCCGGGCGATTTGGCTGCTCAAATAGAAGTCAACGCAGGCGATCCCGCAGCCCAAGCCTGTCAGCAACATTTGAGCGACAGCTCGACTTGGAAGACGTGGCGCTTCAACGGAGATCCCGCTTTTGCGCCCAATAAGCTCATCGCGTCAGTCAACTCAGTCTTCAGCTTTCCAAGGCGAGAAAAGGTCGTTGAAAAAGGACCACCACCAGTGGCAGTGCCAAGTAATCCTGCCGCCACCGCTGCTTGGGCCAAAGAGCATTGGTTTAGTTGTGGGGCCTATCCCGAGGATCAACCATGAAGGCACGTGAGGCGAGCCAGGCCCTTCACGCTCTTGCAAATTCAGAAAAGGCGACACTTCTTCAGCGATTTTTTAAGACCGGAAAAGGACAGTATGCCGAAGGGGATCGATTTCTTGGCGTCATGGCGCCGGAGATGCGGAGGCTAACGAAGCAATTTGAAGACCTGAGCCTTTCGGAGACCGCGCGTTTGCTTCGTTCTCCCTTTAACGAAGAACGCCTTCTGGCACTTTTCATTCTGGGACAGCAGTACGAAAAGGGTACGGTCTCTGACCAAAACGCGATTTGTCGTCTTTATCTTAAAAATCTCAACAGGGTGAATAACTGGAATCTTGTCGATGCCTCCGCCCCCTCTATTTTAGGCCCGCATCTCATGAACCGAAGTCGCACCCCCCTTTATCGGCTCGCTAAATCCAAAGACCTCTGGAAACGACGAGTGGCAGTCGTGAGTACGCTTCATGCGATTCGCAATCATGATTTTTCAGATATCTTAAAGCTAAGCGTACTCCTACTTGAGGACGAGCACGACCTCATGCATAAGGCTTGCGGCTGGATGTTACGTGAGGTCGGAAAACGAGACGTCAAGACACTGGAGCGATTCTTAAAGAAGTACCGTCACCGAATGCCTCGGACTATGCTTCGGTATGCCATCGAGCGGTTTCCAGAAAAACAAAGGAAGGCGTACTTGGCTTAAGGAATTCCAGCCAAAAATTGAGAAGCGGGTAAAATTCGAATTTGACACCCGTTGATCGCGGGGACGGAAAAGTTTCGATTTCCATTGAGGCTGATTTGAAAAGCATGAGGAACTTTAACGCGTTCTAAGAAATATTTTAAATTTGAATCCAATGGACGGTCATCGAGTTTGACTTCGATAGCCATCCACGGTTTTCCTTCAAGTAAGAAAACAAAATCCACTTCATGCCCCGGTACTGTTCTGAAGTATCGTAATTCTGCTTTTTTCCCCTCTGTATCCTCAATCCAGTGTGCCAAACGGAGCAAATGAACCGCCACTAAGTTCTCAAAACGATGGCCTTCATCCGAAACTCGCGCCCAATCCCAGAAAAAAAGCTTGGGTTCCTTTTTGACGGCTTTGATTTTTGCTGGACCAAAAGGACTGATTCTAAAAACGGCGTAAAGTCGTTCTAGGATCGTGATCCACTTCCCCAGCGTTACGTGCGCAACCTCCAGGTCTTCCCGTAAACTATTGACGGAAAGGACGGATCCAACTGTATCAGGCAACCGATCATAAAGGAGTTCTAAGCGAGCTAAATCCTGAACTTGTTCGAGGTCTCGAACGTCTTCCTGAATGAGGCGGGTTCCATAACCGAGTCTCCATCGGGATGCATGCCGATCAGAACCACTCAGAAAGGGTTCAGGAAAGCCACCCAGTCTTTGTAAATCCTCGAGAATGTTTTGAGTTTCTTTCTTAAGTGGCAAGATATTTTTAGGCAGCTCTGCCCAAGGAGGGACTACGCTACCTGTCGCCTCAGACAGTGTCAGGGGATGCAAACGATGGCCAAAATAGCGCCCCTGTAGGGAATCGCCCCCTCGTGAATAAAGCTCCAATCGCGCACTGCCCGTGACTAGAATCTTGTGCCGTCGGGGAACGGAAGTGTGACCAAAGCCATCGTAAAGCCCTTTTAGCCAATTACGCCAACGTCGAAATTTATGAAGCTCATCAAGAATCCAGACATCCTTTTGTTCATCTAACGCAGAGGCTTGAATAGATTTGCGATCGGCTGGTCGATCCCAGTTTAAATAGTGGACCTCGGAAGGCGTATAGAGACCCCGAGCAAAAGTTGTTTTTCCGCATTGACGAGGTCCAGAAAGGAGGACCATTTTTTTGTCCAAGTCATCGGAAATGATAGAAGAAAGATGTCTGTGCACATCTGATATTATTCTATACCAGTAAAAAAAAGTCTAGACAAATTTTTATATGTGTTGAAAAAAGTCCGATCCATCCGATCCAAAAGAAGCGCGCTATCCTCTCCCCAGCAGTTCCAAAACCCCATTTACAAAAGTGAGCGGGTGCGGAGGACAACCGGGGATATAAAGGGATGGCGTGAACTTCTCTAAAAACCGGGCATCCACCCCATCGGCGCCTTGATACAAACCGCCCGAAATCGCACAGGTTCCAACTGCGATCACAAACTTGGGATCAGGCATTCCTTGATAGGCAAGCTCTAGCGCCGCGACCATGTTTTTGGTGATGGGGCCGCTCAAAACCAGTGCATCCGCATGTCGGGGCGAGGCGACAAAATCAATCCCGAAGCGCCCGATGTCAAAGTTGACGTTACTGAGCGCATTGATCTCGAGTTCACACGCATTGCACCCACCGGCCGAGACGCTTCGTAACTTGAGGGATCTCCCAAATATTTTTTTGATCTCTGCGGATATCTCGGCGTGCGGACGAGGACTTGTGGCAGAAATATTGAGCGCTTGGCGAGAGCTCGTGGCCATCTTGGGCTCGTTTGTAAAACTGAGTTTTTGGGCAGGGCAAACGCGCGTGCATTCATCGCAAAAAACACAAAGACCCAGATCAATACGCACAGGATCAAGCGAGATGGCCCGAGTCGGACAGGCGCCGACGCATTCGGCACATCCCGACTTGCAGGGTTTTGGGTCAATGTGAGGAAGGCCCCTAAATCCCAAGGGCTGTGCGATGCGCACATCTCGAATATACTGTTTGCCTTGTGAAATCCGGGTTCGTAGGGCTCTGAACATGGCGCTCCCTTACCTATAAGGACCTATAAATCATTTCCGCAATACGAAAGATCGAAGCTTTTATTGCAGATTGGAAAATCTGAGATTTCGTTTTGTCTCACTGCCATCGCCAATGCAAACCAATTGCGGAGAGACGGGTCTTGGGCTCGATAAAATCGAATCTGCCCATGATCATCCGTCTCAACCACATGGACCACTTCGCCGCGCCATCCCTCAATTAGTGAGATTGCTACCGTGTTTCGCGCCGTAACGCCTAGGTGGGCCTGGCAGGGCTTAAACTCAGGGTGATTAGTGAGAGTTTTAATGATCCATTGAAGGGATTCGTCAATCTCGCGAATTCGGATTCGGGCCCTGGCCCAACAGTCTCCTGAGGGCTCCGTAATCGCTAGAATCGGGTGGCTTCGGTAAAGCGCACCCGGAAGCTCAGTCCGGACATCGTATTCTAATCCACAGGTCCGCGCGACAAGTCCGACAAATCCCATTTCTTTGACGAGTTCAGAGGTGAGGGTGCCTGTGTTTTTGAGACGATGTTTAACCGTTTCGGAATGCAAAAAATGACCATTGATAATGGCAATATCGTGTTGAACCTCCTTCAATACTCCAATGACTTCGCGGCCAATGGAGGCGTCGATTCCAAATCTGAGTTCACCTGGGCGTAGCCAGCCTCGGCTAAAACGACTTCCGCAAAGGCGCATGGAGCTATTAATCGCTGCAGTCCGGAGGCGGCCGTAAGTAGACCCGCCTGGGAGAAAGCCGATGTCCGTCGCCATTCCAGCAAGGCCGCCGAGATGCATCGCAACTCGCTCCAATTCAAGGGCAATGGCGCGCACCAGTTCGATTCGATCTTCGGCGTAGTAACCGCAAAGGCGCTCCCAGGCATGACAATACGCCCAGGTGTGAGCCACCGTAGAGTCCCCGACAATGGTTTCGATCAGGGGCGCGAGTTTATCGGGGCGGCCCTGAAGCAAAAGCTTCTCTACTCCCCGGTGCTGATAGCCGAGCTGAATTTCAAGGTGGTGAACCATTTCGCCGTAGCAACTGAAACGAAAATGTCCCGGCTCAATCACGCCGGCATGAATGGGACCGACGCCGACCTCGTGATTTTCTTTTCCTTCTAGTTTGAAAAATGGGTAAGAGGCCATTTTTCCTTGATGTTTCCCTGAAAACCGAATTGGCTTAAGCCAGGGATGGCCTTGCGGCTTGAGGTTAAATTCTTCAAAAATCTCTCGTTCAAAACAATGAAACAGCGGAAGATCGGCAGTGAAGGAATGATAAGGCTCAATGCAAGTTCTCTCGCAGCGAATCACAGATAGACCCTGTTGGTCATCTGCTCCACCCGCGAACACGGCATTCAAAAACACTGAGTCCATTTTCAGGCCGGGGCTGCCATAAAAAGTGACGAGCCGTTGATGGGTGCTGATCATCTCTCGTACGCGTGTTGAGAATTCTCGAAAGGGAAGGGTCTCAATCTTGCTTGTTTCAATGACAAGGGTTGCGGGCATGTGCTTACTTTGTTTCCTCATACCCGGCCTCCAGATAAGGTCAGTGCTACCGCTTGTAAAAAGGTATTTGCCGAAGCGGGAAGGTAAATCCCCAAGGACACCAAAATCGCCACGAAGAACAACTTCGGCAATACGGCGTATAGGGTTTCCCTTTCCAAGGTACCACCTGAGGTGGGTTCTCCCCAGATCATTGGAAATACTGATCGGCCTGTTGCCACAAAAATCACCGTAATTAAGGCACAAAAGGCTATAAATAGAACCCAGGCCTTTTGTTCGATCATCGTGTTCATGATCATGATTTCTCCAAAAAAGCTTCCAAAGGGTGCGAACCCGAGGAGTGCGAAGATGCCAACCATCAAAAACCAACCACTATAGGGCATGTCCTTAATGAGGCCGTGAAGGTCCGCAATAATTTTGGTGTGAAAACGAGCCTTGATGTTGCCACAAGTAAGAAAAAGCAAAGCCTTAACGAGGGCATTGCTTAAAATGTACAAAATTACGCCATAAGAGGCGGATTTTCCTAAGCCCAAGCCAATGGCGATAACTCCGGCATGATTGATCGATGCATAGGCGATGAGTCGTTTGTAATTCGTGATGACTACAATATTGAGCGCAGCAATGACGATCGACGCCAAACCCATGGTCGTAAGCACCGCACTGATTATGGGTTGTTCAAAGGGACGGTAAATTTGAATAATTCGAAACAAGGCTAACACAGCGCAGTTAAATTGAATGGCCGCAAGTAGCGCGGTGACCGAAGGGGGGGCTTCATCGTAAGTTTCAGGCAACCACGCATACATCGGAGCCATGCCGAGTTTGGTACCAAAACCAAAAAGTACGAGGGCGATTCCAAGGTGTTGCCATAGGCCAGGAGTCAGAGAGGGGCGCAGCGTCAGCTCACTGATAAAATAAGTGACCGTTTCCGTACCCGGATGAAATTCCATTCCTTTCGCCAGGCAGAGGAAACCTAAAAAGGTGAGTCCCAAACCCAACGTCGAAAATAGAAGGTATTTCCACGCTGCGCGAAAGGCCGGGGGGCCTTTCCTGTGGTAGATAAGCGGGGTGGCGGAAAGGGTTGTGGCTTCAATAAAAACCCACATCAAGATGAGGTGATTGGAAAGGACGGCTAAAATCGAGGCGCTGAAAAAAACCAACGTGAGTCGAATGAAAGAGTGAATATTTTTAGCAACAATCGGCCTCATGACTACTCGACCGTAGATATATAGTGAAATTCCTAGAAATATAAAAGTGATCAACAATAAAAACAGCCGAGAAGTCGAATCAATAATGAAATAATTAAAACCCAAATGCTCCGTGCCTTTGTTTCTCCATGCCTCAACACTGACCATTGCCAGAATGACATCGATGATGGCCACCAAAAGGAGGACTCGAATGGATCGTTTTAATTTTGGATCAAGCAAGGTCAACAGTGCGCCGAATAAGGGAATCAAAATACAAATGAGCGCGCTCATAACACTTCCCGTTCTTCAGCGACCCATGTATTGGACTGTTCTTGCTTTTCGATCGCCGGGAATCGCTTGAGGAAAAGCCCAAACACCAGGGTCAATAATAGAAAAATCAAGCTCACCGCAGCTTGAGCAGGCAGGTCTAAGGGATGATTGGTCATCAACTCAAATAGGACAATCCCGGCCTCGAGGACAAGGATTCCTATGACTTGACCGATTGGAATTTTTTGGTTGGATAAAATAAACAGTCCGATGAGAACCGCCGCACTGGCTGTTCCTAGGAATAAGAGATTTGAAAGGTCATTCGGAAAAACAAATTGGCCAAACCAAAAGCCTAGGTTGATCAAGGTGATTGCCCCCGTCCATAAAATTAAGTTGGGCGGAATGAGGTCAAGGGATTGGTCCTTTGGTAGGAATTTTCGGACGATTACCATCAAATAAAGCGGAATCAGTGCTCCTCGGACTACGATTAAATCGATGGCCTGTAAAAGGGCACTGGGCGAACGTTCATCCGATCGGAGTAGGATCAGGCCAAGAAGCAGTGCTTGGATTCCGACCCCAGTGAGCGCAATACGCCACGAGCTAACGAAGAGAGGTAGCGTCATTGCGAGCATAAAGAAGATGAGCAGATAGGTCATTGACACTCCCCCCGAATCAGTAAGAGAGCGAGAGAAAATGCGGCGGCCCAAAATGCGACAAAAGCGTATTTTGGCACCGCTCTCAGTCGGAGGCGCGCTATCCAGGACTCGATCAACCCAACGCACACGGCTAGGCCGATCATCAGTCCCATTGAAACCGCAAAGCCTAACAAAGGCTTCTCAGACGCCTCAGTTGAGGTAAGTGGGTTGAGTAATGATGCGATTAGGCCGCAAAGAAGCGTCGTCTTAATTGCCGTGCCGTATTCGAGCGCGGCAAGCTCTGGACCACTGTGATCGAGGATCATGACCTCGTGGATCATGGTGAGCTCTAAATGGGTGTTGGGGTCATCTACTGGAATACGAGAGGACTCAACTTGCAACAGAATGAATAATGCAATCAGGCAACCCGATCGTGCGGCCCAGGTGAGCGGTGAATCATTCAACGCCATGAAAATTTCTTGGAAGGATGTTTTTCCGGCAAGGAGGGCTAAGGTACCTAGCGCAGCAAAAAAGGCAGGTTCGATGAGCGCTGAATAAGTGGCCTCGCGGCTTGCGCCCATTCCTTCAAACGAACTGCCGGTATCTAAGGCTCCGAGCATCGTAAAAACTCGGCCCAACGCTATCAAATAGGCGAAAAATACGAAATCATAAGAAAAGGACACCGGCACATAACCGGGAAAAAGAGGCACAAATAATGCTGCAGTAAAAACACTGGCTAGAAAAATGAGCGGCGCTCCTTGAAAAACCCAAGAAGTAGTATCGCTGTAGATCGGAGTTTTATGGAGCAGCCTGCGCAAGCTATAATAAAACTGATTGAGTTGCGGACCTTTCCGTCCTGCCCAAATTGACTTTGTGCGTTGAATAATGCCAATCAAAAAAATCGGTAACACTAAAACTGAAAAGGCGTGCAACCAGGGAAGCAGCTTCATGAGTTGCCTCCCAAGGTTGTGTTGATAACCAGGCCGATCAAGATCAACAGAACGGCAAGCCCTAATGAAAAAGAAAAGTGGGAGTCTTCCCGTAACTGACGCGTGATATTCAAAATCATGTTCTCGCCCTCGCCCAAAACTTTAAACATGCGGCGCTCAACGGCGTCCACGCAATGGGTGTTGAGGTGTCCGGATTCAGGAAAAGGTGTTTTAGGAAGTTTTTCCTTCCGGAGAAAAAACAGAACAATTCGATAAATTCCCGAAAATTGCGACGAAAAAGAGGCCCCTGTGTATTGCATTCTGGAATTCACGGCCGCATACCCACAGCCCCAGGTAGGGTGTTGAATGGGTCCTTTTTGTGCTTGCGGGAGAAAAAATTTCCTTAGAATGACTAAAATAAAGAGGATCGCGGCAAAAATAAAACTCATTTTTCCAATCGGCGCTAAACCGGAATAAGCTTGAGTGAGGTAGTCAGAGTGGGTGGGGGATTCGCCGAGTAGGTTGAGGAAATCTTCAGTAGGTCGGCGGACCAACGAGATCCCAGCCATGGGGACAAAGCCCAACACTAAAATTCCGACGGAGTGAAGCGCCATGGTGAAACGCATAGAGCGTTTAGCCTCGCCATGGTATTCGATCGCGAGGTCGCGAGGAGAGCCCAAAAAAATGATTCCAAAAGCCCGGGTCATCGACAGAGCGGAAATCCCACCCACCAGGGCGAGAATTGCTGCTTCAATAATAAGCGCAGATTTGCTGGTGAGGTCGGGAATATTTAGGTTCAAAAGGCCGCTATAAATAAGAAACTCGCTCACGAAACCATTGAGAGGGGGTAGGGCTGAAATTGCTAATCCGCCAATGAGGAACATGAATGCCGTTTGGGGCATTTTCTTAATAAGGCCGCCCAATTTCTCGATGTCGATTGAATGGGTGGATCGATATAGTGCACCTGCGCAATAAAACAGGAGGCACTTAAATAGCGCATGGTTGAGGACATGCAAAATCGCGCCTGAGAAGCCTAAAACAACTAAGGTGGGTTGATGCCAATAGAGGCCAAGATAGCCCAGGCCGATCCCGATGCCAACAATTCCGACATTTTCTGTTGAAGAGTACCCTAAGAGCCTTTTGATATCCCGTTGTGCAACGGTATAAAGCACTCCCAGAATAGCCGAAATCGTCGAAAATAGGATGAGGAACCACCCCATCCACCGATCTGGAGTGCCCATGAGTAAGGTGAAGCGCAATAGGCCGTACAGGCCGGCCTTATGGATGACGCCTGACATCAGTGCCGAGACATGGGCGGGTGCTGCTGAGTGAGCCCTTGGAAGCCAAGTATGAAAAGGAAAAAACGCAGACTTTAACCCGAACGCAGTAACTAAAAGCAAAAAAGTGACATTTCGGAGGACACTGGGGGTGCCCCAAAAGGGCCGAAACGACGCGAAGTCAAAGGCGCCGGTGGAGCTATGTATTACCATAAAGGCAGCAACCAAAAAAAGCAGACCTAGGTGAGTAGACACAAGGTAGTTAAATCCTGCAAAACGAATTTTTTGATTGCGGTACTCCCAAATCACCAAGAGCCAGGCTGAAACTGCTGCGACTTCCCAACCGAGAAGAAAAACCAATGCGTTTTGGACCGTATAGATCAAGATAAAGGATACTGATACAAGATTCAGAAGTGCGAAGTGTACCCCAATATGACGCTGCTTTTCAAAATCTGGAGCCAGATAGCCAAAGGCATAAATCGTCCCGAGCAGGGTGAATGGGAGCGAAAAGGCGAGAAAAAAGGCGGAAGTGGCATCAACGGATACTGCAATATGGCTGACGGGATAGGACCATTGAAATACTGTTTCGAGCCGTTTGGAGTTGAACAGGGCAGGGACGACTGCAATGAGCGTTATCAAGGTGGCTGCCGATTGTGAGCCAATACTGGCCCACGCGCGATGATAATTGCGTGGGAGGGTAAGCGCTAAAGCAGCGCCCGCTAGGAGGAGGAGTATCGCAAACAAGATCAAAGCCATTGTTTTATCCGTTCAACGTTCTACCCGATTATTTAAAATTTCTTGCGTCTCGGTTAGGCTCTCAATATATTCCACAAATGCACTCTGTTGCAATAGCGATTCATCGCAAATCATTATGAAAAAGCACAAAGACCTGCTCTCGGTATTAAAAGCCAATCAAATGCGAGTCACCCCGGCTCGAAGAGTACTACTACAATATTTTCTGGATCACAAATTCGATCAGTTTTCGCTCAAACAAATTCAGGGCTGTTTGGATTTGAAAATCCAGGGAGTGGATCGTTCGAGCGTTTACCGGAACCTTGAGGCCTTCAAAAGGCTGGCTATTATTCAAGAACTCAATCTACCTAAGATCGGCAAACGATTCCAGTATGTTTTTGACAGGCAGGTTCATCATTTTTTCATCTGTAAATTTTGTGGAAAACTGGACAAAAGTAATAAGTCACTTTTTGAAACAATCGAGCGGGCGCTCAAAGAAGTCCATGGATTTTCAAAGGCCAATTTGTCCGTCGTCTTTTATGGGCATTGTTCACGGTGTCAAAAAAGGGGGAATTGGATACCTGAATTGTGAGCGCCTACTTGGCTGCGGTTCTAGGATTGCGTTTCTGTTCATTGACAGCGTGAATCGACAAGACAATGCGTTGGCATCGATGGGCAAAGAAGAAGGGGTCAGGTTTGATTTGAGTATAAATCTCGGTTGCCGATCTTGAATCTAGGGCCGACAAATATCCCAGTCTGACGAGTTCCTGAAAATCCTCGATCCGAAACGGCTCTTTACCGCTAGCCTGTGTTTCTGTGGTTCGGATTTCAGCGATGTTTACTGGCGCAGTTCCGGTTGCTGGGTCAACTTTGTAGTTAGGTAGGTGTTTGGCGATCAGGTTCATGACGATAAACCCTCGAAGCGACAGGTTATGGCACTTCGAGGGCTCGACCAGGTTTTCCTCGTTGAGGTAACCGATGAGTCGCTCGAGAAAATCGATATCTTTGACAAAATAACGTGCTTGGGCTGAGCCGGAATCCAGGACGTTCATCGTATCGTTTTGTGAAAGGATGTCTATCAGCGTGGTGATCTTGGCTACCGGTATCCCAATGACCTGATTGACGTACCGCTGAACCAATGCCATCGGAACTTCCGTTCCGCTCTCGGTGGGTTTGCCATTTCGCGAAGCAACCAGTAAAATTCCTGACGCTATTTTTGTGACGTCAGTTGAATTCATGTAAACATAATAAGTCGCACGCTTGCCGTCTTTGTCTGAATAATCTAGTGAGGTGCTTGCTGTTTCTAACTGGCGAATTCGGGTGCTAGCCGTGCGAAGGCGGCCGACCACTGTTTTGAGCATGATTTTCAGCCAGTCGGGCATGCGCGCCAGGACTTCCTGAAAAGTCGGAACAGAAATTTCTACGAGGTCGCATTCAGTCAACGCTTCGCCCGATGCTGAGCGGGGATTGCCGTCTAAAAATGCAAGCTCGCCCAGGACTTGCCCTGAGTGAATGGTGTCAAGTTCGATATCTGAATCACCCTTTTTTTTGAAAAGACGAATGACGCCGGCTTTAAGAAAATACATCGCACGGGAGTTTTCTCCCTCTGAAAACAAGAGGTCGCCTTTTTTAAGGCGCCTCGTCTGGGGGCCTGGTTTGGTTTGGACGGGTGTGGCCATTGCTATGCACTGATCGGAGAACTTACAGAAAATATTAAGAAAATAAGGAAAAAAAAGAGGGGCAAGCGTTAGCTTGCCCCTCAAGTCAAGGTGGATCGCATCATTTGGGGGCGATTTCGTTTGGACGCGACGCTCTTCCTTGAGTGAGTTGTTCTGCCCTCAGGGGCTTCTCACGGTAAAATAGACTTCAAGTTGTGTGCCCAAAAAATATCGAGATATTTTCGGTCATCATGAGGTTTACGCAGACCCGCGCTCAACGGCATGTGATATCTAAAAGCAGTGAATATCGCGCAGCTTTCGAATTTTTATCGGGATATCGGAAATTGGCCCTCTTCCGGGGCCGCCTTGGCTTTAGTTGCTCAACACGTGGCAAAATTAGCCCGCGTGTCGTTTTCATCCCTTTGTTTATTGGATGGCGAGGTTAAGGCCGGTTATTGGATTGAGGGCGAAAAACCAGGGGCCTCCGCTGAAGGCGTTCAGTATTATTTATCCGAAATACAAAGGCAGGCTGATGAGGTTCTGAAAAAAACGGTCGATCCGCGGTGTGATTGCGTTGATTTGCCGGTATTCCCCGAATTGAGTGAAGAATTCCCGTGGTCCGGCACTGTGTTGCTTCGGCATTTTTCGGCGGTAAGGATTTCGGGAGACCTTCATCCCTTTCTGAGGGAAGAAGTGGCTTCGCCTCAGGGGCGTCATGATTATGGCTGGTTGATTTTTGGAAGTGATCAAGAAATTTCCGATGAACAGAGAGTGGCGGCAAGGGTAGCCGCGGAACGTTTGGGTAGCTTGGCTGAAATCGCGGTTTTTGAGAACGGTATTCAACTTCGAAACCAGTTTCTGTCCATCGCGAGCCATGAATTGAAAACTCCGTTGACTTCGATTTACGGCATCCTTCAGCTTCAAGAAAGAATGTTGCGGCTGCGGAAAACCGATCCCCTAGAGGTACAGGAGGAGCGGCAAGGGTCGTACCTCGCCTTGGTGATACGTCAGGTGAAACGACTCAATGAGTTGATCGATGCACTTTTGAATGTTTCTCGCATTCAGGTTGGGCGTTTCAATGTTGAACCCTCCCAAACCAATGTTGCACAACTTGTTCATGAGGCTATTACGGGGCGGCTCGAGGTTCTCGCCCAGGAAGCCTCAGTTCGGCTGCAGCTAGATGTCCCGGCGGTCCTTGAGGCGAGTGTTGATCCTGTCAGAATGGATGAAGTGGTGACGAATCTTGTCATGAATGCCATTCGTTTTTCGCCTGAAGGCGGGATGATTTGGATCCGCTTACGGAAGGATCAAGATGAGTTGAGGCTTTCAGTTCGCGACCAGGGGCCGAGTGTGCCACTCGAGGATCGCGAACGTATTTTTCAACCTTTCGAGCGGGTGCAGCGCACCGGGCGTTTGGGGGGGCTGGGGCTTGGCCTTTTTATTTCGCGGCAGATTGCACGTCTTCATGGAGGCGATGTTATTTTGGCTGACAGTCTTCCGGGGCGTGGAAATTTGTTTGAGGCGACTTTTTCGGAAAAAATCCATAGCCAAAACAAAGCCCCATTAGGCCCCAGAATATCCAGAATGCGGGTTGAGAAGGAGATTCAAAACGAACACCCGGAAGATGGAGCCAATCTACACAAAGCTTGATGCCGATGACAAAAATCAAAAGATAGGCTGAGGTTTCAAACCCAGGAAAGCGCTTAAGAAGGCCCAAAAAGGCGTTTGCTGCAAAGCGAATCATCACAACGCCGAGCATTCCTCCCGTAAAAATTAGCCAAAATTTTGGGGTCACGGCCACCGCAGCCAAGATTGAATCTACGGCGAAGGCAATATCCATGACCTCAATCAGAAATACGGTTCGCCAAAACCCATAGGGCTGGTGGGCCTGCTCATTTGATTCCTGGGGTTTGCGCCAGAGATGAGAAATGGCCACGTAAAGGAGGTAGGCACCGCCCGCGGCCTTGACCCAGTTCCAACGAATCAAATGGGTGGCCAGTGCCAGAGCCGCGAGGCGAAAAACAACTGATCCTGCTAACCCATAGGTTAGCGCTCTTCGTTGAAGTGGTAATGGAAGGTGACGAGCCATCATCGCCAAAACGACCGCATTATCGATTGAGAGGATTCCTTCGAGAAAGGCGAGGAAAAGAATAAGAAGGAGATCTTGGTAGGCGATCACGAAAGAGAAATGTTCCATGTTTATCAAAAGCTCCTTCTTTTCTTTCTTGTTTTAGGTCGTTTTTTTTTACTCTTGGAGGCTTGGGGCGAAAATGTCAGGAGTCTTTTTTTTGGGGCGCAAAAATCACATTGTCCGCACTGCTGACCTGCATCCTGGAGGTCGCCAAAGTATCGCACAAGTTGGATCATTCGGCACCCCTTGGCTTTAGCAAGGTCTCTCGTACCCCTCCGTGTACCTTGAGCTGTTTTAGGGCTGTTTCAAATTCGCCAGAAATGCCTTGGGGGAGTATTGGAGTATTTTTAAGTTTCGAAAGAAGGAGGTTAAGTACTTTGATTTCGGGATAATCCCGCTTAAAAAAATACTCGTGTCGTTCCCGATCGGCATCTGAATACAATAATACCGTACGCGAGGGTCGGCCGTCCCGCCCTGAATGCAAAGCTTCGGCCTTGAGGCCACGTGCCTGGAGTTTTGACGCCTGATCATCCATGAGCGCGATCAAGGGGCTAATCACCAGGGTTGTTCCGCCTTGCACAAGACCAGGGAGTTGATAGCAAAGGGATTTTCCGGCCCCAGTGGGCATGACGAGGAGAAGATCTTCGCCGTTTGCCGCTGCTTGACAGACATCTTCTTGATGGGGCCGAAATTCGGAAAAACCGAAATATTTTTTTAGCACCTCTAGAAGTTCCACGAATGAGGCCCTAATCTAAAACTGGTGAGCCGTGATGGATTCGAACCATCGACCCCATCATTAAAAGTGATGTGCTCTACCGACTGAGCTAACGGCTCACCATACATGCTCCTAACGCTTGGTGGATAGGAGCGGACTTTTGGTATCAAAGACTTGCGTCACGCGCAAGCAACTTTGTTGGAGAACTGAAAGGATCTGAAAGAATGAGGGTTTCCTCCCGGCCAGGACCGGTGCTCATCAACACAATGGGCACTCCCAAAAAGCCTTCGACAAACTGGATATAGTCTCGAAGCTCAGTCGGAAGGTCCTGAAGGCTGTTGACGCGCTTAGTGTCAAACTTGGGCCATCCCGCAAGAACCTCATAGGCGGGTTCGACTTTCTCGAGATCTTCGATGCAAGATGGAAGGCTGTAAGTCGTGGTTCCGTTTAAACGATAACCTGTACAAACCTTGATGAAATCAAAGTCTTGAAGGACATCGGCCTTCATAAAGGCTAGGCCTGTGAGTCCATTGACTTCAACTGCATATTTGAGGGCAACTAGATCAAGCCAGCCCACGCGTCTAGGGCGTCCTGTTGTTGCGCCAAACTCTGCTCCGATTTTGCGGATTCGCTCAGCGGTTTCATGTTCCGTGTGTTCAATTTCAGTCGGAAACGGGCCAGTTCCCACGCGGGTGGTATACGCCTTTGTAATTCCAATGACTTGTGAAATGGCTTGGGGTCCAACCCCTGCCCCTGTCATTGCGCCCCCAGAAATAGTATTCGAGGAAGTCACATAGGGGTACGTGCCGTGATCGACGTCCAGAAGGGTCCCTTGGGCGCCTTCAAAAAGGATGGGACGCTTTTGCTTGAGGGCGGTCACTAATATTTCTCGGACGTCAGTCACAAAAGGTCGAAGACGTTCACCGAGCTGAAGGCATTCTTCGTAGATCATGCTCAGGCTGATCACCGGCTCTTTAAAATGATGCTCTAAAAGAATGTTTTTTTCTTCAATTGCCCGCTCGAGCCTGGTTTTTAAAAGAGTTGGATGCAACAGGTCCACGACCTGAATGCCGCGACGGGCTACTTTGTCTTCGTAGGCGGGGCCAATTCCGCGAACCGTAGTGCCGATTTTCCCTTTTCCAGTCCCCCGGCTCGCATGCTCCTCGCGCAGCCGATCCAAAATGCGATGATAGGGGAGGATCACATGGGCGCGTTCGCTTACGCGGACAACTTCATGAGGGGGGCCTCGGAATACGCCAGCTTCTTGTAAAGAAGCGATTTCTTCGAAGAAAACCACAGGGTCAAATACCACGCCATTGGCAATCAGGCAGATTTTTCCCGGGTGAAGAATCCCACTGGGGATCAGATGAAGAACGGTCTTCTTGCCATTGACCACAAGCGTGTGGCCGGCATTATTTCCGCCTTGATAGCGCACGATGTATTCGGCTTGAGCCGCGTAGAGATCGACTACTTTGCCTTTTCCTTCGTCGCCCCACTGCGCTCCAACAACTGCTACGTTCATGATGATTTTTCTCCATTTGAGAAGGTTTTGAGAACGGCGCCCACACCTTTTCCGAACTCGATAGGGTATCCAAGCTTGTTGAGAACAAGTTCTAAGGCGCTGATGACTGTGACGATGTCAAAGCGATCGCAATAGCCGAAGTGCGATAGTCGAAGAATTTTTCCTTCGAGTTCGTCCTGTCCCCCCACAATCGTTACGCCATAGTTATCGCGTAAAATTTTTGGAATGGCTTTACCATCTTTAATTGCGCTCGGAATTTTAACAGCCGTTACCGCAGTTGAGGCCGCTTCAGGACTTTGCACGAGGAGTTCGAGCCCCAGGGCCGCTACTCCCGCACGAGTGGCGCGAGCGAGGAGTTCATGCCGCTTGAAAACGTTTTGAAGGCCTTCTTCGTGAATGAGTCTGAGGCTTTCGCGGAGGCCTAAAATGAGGGAAATTCCGGGGGTCCAAGCCGTTTGGTTTTTGGGCAGATTTTTGCGTTCGCGGGCGAGATCGAAATAAAAGCGGGGAAGGTCCGCGTGCTCGTTCATTTTCCATGCTCGTTCGCTGAGCGCGATCATGGCTAGGCCTGGAGGAAGCATAAAGGCTTTCTGCGAACCGGTGATGAGGACGTCGATGCCCCATTGATCCATGGGCAAGTCAAAGACACCACAGGCTGTGATGGCATCACAAACCGAAGCCATATTGGCTTCGCGCGCAAGGCGGCAGATTTCCTGGACAGGGTTTTGAATACCGGTGGACGTCTCGGAGGCTTGAAAAAGCACCGCGCGGGCATCCGGATTGGCTCGGATCACTTTTGTGAGCTCAGTGGGTTCAATCGCATGACCAGCAGGAAGCTTAATCTCAATCGGGATGAGTCCGTAAGTTTGGGCGATTTTGGTCCAACGTTCGCCAAATTTTCCCGCATTGATGATGATGACTCGGTCGCCCTTGCAAAAAAGATTGGTGATGGCCGCATCCATTCCGCCGGTGCCGGTAGCGGTGAGAATCATGACGTCTTGTTGAGTTTGAAAAACCGCCTTGAGTCCTACTTTGACTTCTTCAAAAACCGTCATGAAAGCAGGAGTTCTGTGGTGGATGATCGGCTGATTCATGGCAGCCAGAACACACTCTGGAATCGGCGTAGGGCCGGGTGTCAGAAGGTAGATTTTTTGCATGGGGCTATTTCTTAATGAGCGCCTTTGGCGGTCTTTCCGCTTCCCATGGCACGACGCTGGGCCTTATCTGTCAAGACGTCATCAATGATAGCTAAGGCTTCGTGACGAAGATCGTTTTCATAAATAAAGCGATAAAAGTTTTCCATGTCTGGATGATGGCGAAAATTTTTGAAAGAGGCCGACATTTCGCCTGAACCACTTGCCGCAGCAAGTGCTGCATCATTGCTGGAGCCACCCCCACTGCCCGCAGCGGCGGCGGCGTCTTCGGCATCTTGGGCTTCTTCAAGCTCGTCAAGATCGACAGGGACTCCATCGGCAGAAGCAGGACCTGCTTCGAGTTCGGCTTCAGGCGCAATTTCTTTGCCGGCCTTTTTGTTCGATTTCTCAGCCTTGGGTTTTGCTTCTTTGGTATTCGGTTTGGCAGGAGCAGCTTTGGTTTTTGGGGACATGGAAACCCTTTCCAAATGGATTAAAATTGGCCTATCTCGCGATCGACCTCGGCCGGATTGGATGTATGAATGACGCCATACCGGTGAAGCTTGTTATAGAGTGTCTTGATCGTAATGCCAAGGCTTTGCGCGGTTTTTGTCTTATTGCCGCTATGGTAGGTCAATGTCCGTAAAATGTGGCCTTTTTCCATATCCTCGAGGGGCACGTCGATAGCAAATTCGGGCGAATCTGTCTTGGTTTTAGGCATTCGGATGCTAAAAGGAAGGTCATCTAGTTTGATTTCGTGGTTTTCAGCTAAAATCTTTAGGCGCTCAATGGTGTTTTGGAGTTCTCGAATATTACCCGGCCAGTCATAATTTTGGAAAATTTTCATGACGCGAGGGTCAATTCGCTTGATTTGTTGGGCAGATCCCCCAAAACGTGAATTTTTGAGAAAATGATCGACCAACACTGGGATATCTTCTTTGCGCTTTCGAAGGGGTGGCATCCGAAGGGTGATGGTATTGAGGCGGTAGAAAAGGTCTTCGCGAAAGCGACTGGCTTTGACCTCGACCTCAAGATCGCGATTCGTGGCGCTCACGATTCGGACGTCTACTCGAATCGGACGTTTGCCCCCAATGCGATAAAACTCGCCTTCTTGCAGAAAGCGCAAAAGTTTGGACTGAATCCCGAGGGCCATTTCGCCAATTTCGTCTAAAAAGAGGGTTCCGCCATCGGCGGTTTCACAAAGACCCATTTTCTGAACGACCGCACCAGTAAATGAGCCTTTTTCATGGCCAAATAGTTCGCTTTCGAGCAGGGCTTCCTGAAGGGCACCGCAGTTGACTGTGACGTAAGGTTTGTTGGCTCGGTCGCTTTTAAAGTGGAGGCGTCGCGCAATGAGTTCTTTTCCGGTGCCGCTTTCACCTTGAATCAGGACACTTGCAGTCGTTGGGGCGATTTTGTCGACCATGGCGATCGTGCTTAAAATGGAGGGGGCGCCACCGATGATATTCATCTGTTTTTGATCATGGCTGACGAGTGTTTTGAGGGCTTTGTTTTCTTTTTGAAGGAGGCGCTGTTGCTCAAGAATGCGTTCCTGCGCTTTTCGTAGTTCTAGGGTTTTTTCATCGACCGCTTGTTGAAGTTTCTTGTTAAAGTCTTTGACGTTATGAAAAAGACGACGGTTTGTGATCGCCACGGCGACTTGCGAAGCCACTGATTCCATGGTGATGACGTCGCCTTCTTCAAACGCATTGGGCTTGTCGCTTTCAATATTGATAATCGCAAAAACCTCACCATCGTCGGCGATGACGGGCACGGAAAGTTCGGACTGGGTATCAATGGGGAGCGACAGGTTCGTATAAAAAGGTTCTTTGGAGACATCGTTTGAGAGAAAACTTTTCTGGGTGCGTGCGACGACGCCGCAGATCCCTTCGGTGATGGGGATTTTGTGCCCGAGTTGCAGATGGCTGCGATAGGCGCCGGCCTGGGCCCGGAGTCGATAGGCGGAGCCGTTTTTGAGACTCCAAATATGGATGCAATAATAGTTAAAGCGGCTTTGAATCATGTCGACGATTTGTTGATAAAAGTCTTCTGAATCGAGGAGGCTTTGGAGTTTGGTGGAAATTTCGTTGAGAAGACGGAGCTGGGCCGCTTGCTTTTCGTAGTTCGAGCTTGCTGTTTTGTGCGGGGCACTCTTTTTCGCCATAGGTTAACTCGGTGCGACATTATATTTTTTACATGGCTGTGTCAAATTAAAATGGAGTGAAATTGTAGGGTTAAATAGGGTTATCCTTATTTATGATTGTTGTGTTAAGATTAAATAAGGAAAGTTATAATTAAGGTTAACGCTATGCATAGGAAGGAATTACACCCAACTTTGAACCAAGTGTATCGAGACGGCTTATCGGCCGGAATCGAAAAATTGGCTTATCCTCAGTTCCAAAATATTTGGTTTGTGGTCCCTCCTGCGCCTCCTCGTCAATTGCCGAAAGACCTTCCTGCAAAGGCGGTTGCCCGGGCTGGCGAAGTCATCGCTCAACTCATTTCTCTTAAACAAGCGACTCCTCTGGATCGTTTGATTTCTTATTTATATCTCAGGAAGGAGGCCGTTGAAAGCTCAAGGATGGAAGGGACGATGTCCACGATTGATCACCTTCTTACACCAGGCGAATTTTTAGATGCAAACGAGGTCAAATCGGAAAGGACATCTGTTCGGGGCTATGCGCACGCTTTAGAAACTGAACTTGCTCGAGTGCCTTTGGAGGGCCTCTCGATTTTTACTGCCGATCTGGTTTCGCGTTTGCACAAAGCGACGATGCAGCATGATCCAAAATTCAAAGGAGCGGCAGGAAGACTTCGAGAGCCGGGGCAAGCAGGCGAGGTGGTTTGGATTGGGGGTGCTCAAAGGCCTGAAAATTCAATTTACAACCCCACTCCTTCGAGGCACGTCGCTCGTTGTCTTCAAGAGGTGATGTCGTGGATGAGCGATGAGGAGCTTGTCGAATTGGGGAATGCGGGGATGGGAATTCCAATGGCGGTGCGGATGGCTCTGGGTCATTCCCATTTTGAGGCGGTCCATCCGTTTTCAGATGGAAACGGCCGTGTCGGGCGGATGCTTCTGACGTTGCAAATGGCCTGTCAGGGGAAATTACCGATCTATCTTTCGGGCTATATCGAAGAAGAAAAAACGACTTATGGGCAGGCGCTTCAGGAAGCGCAAAAAAGGCTGAACTACGGTCCGATTGTTGAGTTTATTTCGGAAGCGCTGATTTCCTCCCATGCAGAAGGTGCTCGAACGCGAGCATGTATCGAGGCCCTCCCTTCAAACTGGTGGTTGCGGGGTCAATTTCGAAAAAATTCGGCCGCGCATCGGGGGCTCCCTTGGTTGCGAGAGCATCCGGTTTTTTCGGCCAAACAGCTTCAATTGCATCTGTCGGTGAGTGCACCTGCGGCTCATGCTGCGGTTGCGCAACTCCAAAAAGCGGGAGTGGTTCGCGAACGGACGGGCTTTGGACGAAACCGAGTTTTTGCGGCTGAAGAAGTGATTTCGTTGTTAGCTCGCCGCTTTGGATCGGATCCCGAGGAGGCGTTGGAAGGGGCCCGGGAGTTGATGAGGCAATAAGCCGTTATCGCAGTACGGTCACAGGCACAGGCGCGGGCACCATCGCGTACCCCTTCCATCCATAATAGGCGATGTAGAGGTAACAAAACACCGGCAGAATAAAGGCGTGGTGAATGCCAATTAAATCGGCGGTCGCGCCTTGAATCATGGGGATGATCGCTCCCCCAACGATAGCGGCGCACAAAATGCCCGAACCCTGTCCCGTATGCTTGCCCAGGCCGTCGATCGCGAGGGTAAAAATCGTCGGAAACATAATGGAGTTGAAAAGACCGACCAGGAGTATGGCGTACATGGCTATATTTCCGCTTAAGCTCATGGTCGTGAAAACTAGGAGCGCCGCAATCAGAGCGTTGAAAACCAACACAGTTTGTGGCTTCACTTTTTGTTGAACGGCCGAGCCGATGAAACGTCCGACCATGGCCCCTCCCCAATAGTAGGCTACAAATTTTCCGGCTTGTTCAATCGAGAGCCCTCCGATGAAGGGTTGAGAGATATAGCTCACGAGAAAACTACCAATGGAAACTTCAGCCCCGACATAAACAAAAATACCGACTGCACCTAAAACGAGATGACGATATTTCCAGGCGCTATCACGGTCATCCGTGTCTGTTTCTGCCCCTGCAATAGAAGGCGAAGCCGCTTCGACGGCGGGCAAACCTTTGAAGCCGAGAAAAATACCGGCAAGCACCAAAAGCGCGAGGGCTAATCCAACATAGGGCGTCTGGACTGCCGCAGCACGTTCGGCCACAGATCCGCCCGGGTTCGCGAGAATAATGAAAGATCCGAACAATGGAGCGATTGTGGTCCCCAGGGAATTGAGCGCCTGTGAAAAGTTCAAGCGGCTGGCTGCTGTTTCAGCGCGTCCTAAGATGGCGACGTAGGGATTGGCGGCGACCTGAAGAATGGTGATTCCTGCGGCGAGGATAAAAAAAGCGAGGAGAAAAATGGCGTAAGACTGAATCGCGGCCGCCGGATAAAAAGTCAGGCAGCCAATGCCAGCAGTGGCCAAGCCAACGACGATCCCCAGACGATAGCCAATCTTCTCAACGAGCATGCCTGCAGGGACGGACACGATGAAATAAGCGGTGAAAAAGCAAAACTGAATCAGCATTGCCTGCGTGTAGTTGAGATCAAAAAGGGCCTTGAGATGCGGAATCAGGATGTCATTAAGGCAGGTGAGAAAACCCCACATAAAGAAAAGACTCGTCATGAGTGTCAGGGCGGTGGGATAGCTCTGCCCTTTTCCAGCAGCCGAAGTGTTTATTGAAATAGTCGATGTGCTTGCCATGGATCTGTCCCTTAGAATTTTCGAGTCTGGTTCGTCTCGAACTTATATGGCGAACCTCGGGAGAGCAAGGGTTAAGGTCCGAGATCACTTCAAATGGTCCTAAAATTGGCCATTCAGTGCCTTTGTTTTGGATCGAAACCTGGCACTCAAGCTGCATAGGCCTTCACCATGCAACTTTTGTTTGATCAAGGCACGGTCGTCTTGAAGGGTGCCCCTCAGAATTCACAGTTTGAACCCGCTTATGGATTGCTTTGGGATCCTCGAGTCGGCGCATTTCGTGCTCCTGGTCGTTATTACACCATCCTCGAAAATCATCTGCGCGAACAGTCTATTAGCGACAAGGTGATCCCCACAGATCTCCCCATGCCAAAAGCGTGGAATCCCATCGTCCTTCGTCCTTATCAGGAAACTGCGCTTGAACTCTGGCAACAAGCGGGATTTCAGGGGATGACTATCCTTCCTACTGGCGCCGGAAAAACGATGCTTGCGCTCTCGGCCGCGGCTCGAATCCAATCCAGAACCCTTATTTTGGTTCCCACTCGCGCCCTCCTCGAACAATGGCAACGGGAAATCGCAAAGTTTTATTGCGGCACTATCGGCGTACAGGGTGATGGAAATAGGAGTCTGGAAGCCATCACCGTTGCTACCTATGAAAGCGCCTATCGCGGGATTAGCCAATTCGGAAATAAATTTGATCTTATTGTCATCGACGAATGCCACCACTTCGGACGGGGAATGCGAGACGAGATCCTCGAAATGGCGACGGCCCCTAAGAGACTTGGACTCACGGCAACCCTCCCAAACGCGGACGACTGGATCAGCCGCTTGAGCACCCTGATCGGACCACCAGTCTTTGAAGTCTCGCTCGGTGATTTGAGCGGCACCTATCTCGCCCCTTTCGATCATTTTACCCTTCACGCCGAGCTCACGACCAACGAAAGATTCCGGTATAACCTTGAAATCAACCAATACAAGGCGATTTATTCTGAATTTCGCAGGGCTTGCCCTATGGGCACCTATCTCGATTGGATTAGATACGCGGCACGAACTGAAGAAGGACGTCATGCGCTTCAATCCTTCCAACGAGCCAAGCGTATTTTATCTTGTGCGGATCACAAAATGACCCTGCTCAATACGCTTTTGAAAAGACATTGGCGCCAAAAAAAACTTATTTTTACAAGCGATACAACGGCGGCCTATCACATTGCCCGACAACAGCTGATCATGCCAATCACTGCGGATATCGGCCGCAAGGAGCGGGAAGCCATGCTTCAAGCCTTTCGTGAAGGCAAGCTTCATTCCTTGGTCTCTTGCCGGGTCCTCAATGAAGGACTCGATGTACCGGATGCTGAAATTGCAATTATACTCGGCGGCACTCAAGGCGCCCGCGAGCATATTCAACGAATTGGCCGAATTCTTAGACCCAGTGCCAATAAACGCGCGGCGATTTTCGAAATCGTCTGCCGAGGCACGATCGAAGTTCGTCAAGCCCAAACCCGGAGTCAACCGCTTGTTACCTCAACAACATCTCCTCTGTAGTCAAATTCCTTGTCGTCCATCGCTATTGAACGGACGCACCGTTCATTTGATGATTTCGCCCCATTTTTTCGGGGAACGTGATTATCCTTGGATTCGTCGCTTCTACGATGATTTTTTGCGATTCAAAGGCAAACGAAGACGAGAGCTTTTGGAGTTTTTCGCGGGGGGTCTTTCTTTTGAACATCCGGAAAAAAAGGTTAAACTCCTGCTGCATCTTCTCCTGAAGAAAACCGAAGCCGATACCCCCGCTCTCACTGTACGACGCGCCCGTGAATTACGCTCGGCTCTCTTTTTGGCTGCAAGCGCTAACTCCTGTAAGCCTGAAGCCACAACCGTCCTCACGCAGGTGGCGACTCAATTCGAACTTGAGCCCGAGTCAGTGCTGGAGCAAGCATTTCGCGATCTTCCGCAAGAACGTATTCTCATGCGAATGCCCGAGGGGGGCACGCCGGCACAGCTTGCACTTCAGGCCAATTTGGCCCTCATTCAGGCTCTGGTCTGCCGTTCCTCTTTAGTTGAAATTCAGCTGATCGGGGACGTTCGCAAAATTGTGCGCCAAGCTAAACTGCGACGTCTGATTTGCGAAATTCAAGATTTGCCACACACTGGCGTTAAGGCGGGCTGTCTTTTGCGTTTTTCCGGCCCGCTCTCCATCTTCGGGCACACCACGGTTTATGGACGAGCCCTTGCCGAACTTGTTCCGCTGTTATCATGGTGTAATCACTTTACGCTCTCCGCGATCTGCAGAATTCGAGGGAGAGATGGCCTGCTCACGATTCAATCGGGAGACCCCATCCTGCCCGCTTCCGAGCCGCGCGGTTATGACAGCCGTCTCGAGCAACGTTTTGCGAAAGAATTCTGTGCCGCAGCACTCGACTGGGACTTGATCCGAGAACCCGCCCCCTTTCCTCTAGCTGGTGGAACCAACTCATTGATTTTTCCAGATTTTCTCATTCAACATCGACGGGCGCCCAGCGTGCAGTATTATCTTGAAATTGTCGGTTTTTGGACCCCTGAATATTTGACACATAAATTGGAGACCCTTCGCTCGGCTCTCATCCCCAATCTTATTCTTTGCATCGACGAAACCTTGGCCTGTGGCGAAGCCCTTGATTTTGGGGAAATTCAGAAACTCGGAAAGGTGGTTTTATTCAAAAAAAGGATCTCGATTGATGGAGTATTACAAGTTCTGACGTTTGCGGATCAATGGAAATGAATGGACAATGTATGCAAATTATGGATACAATGTATACATGTCTAAGAATACACGACAATACACGATTCGGAGCGTCCCAGAGCAGGTGGACCGCGTTTTGCGAAAAAATGCACGGGCCACGGGAAAAAGCTTTAATCAGGTGGCCTTGGAGGCTTTAGCTCGGGGGGCGGGTGAAAGCTTGAGGCCAAAAAGAGATTTTAGTGAGGTCATTGGTTCGCTTTCTGAAAAGGAAGCGGTACGGATCGAGGAAGAAATTCGATTACAACATCAAATTGATCCGGAGTTATGGAAATGATGAGGCTTGCAGTCGATTCAAATCGCTATACAGATTTTTGCCGAGGGATTCCTTCGGTGGTGGAGGTGATTGAGGGCGCTGCGGAGATCTACCTTCCTTTGATTGTGGTTGCTGAACAAAGGGCGGGATTTGCGCATGGGGCAAATCGTGAAAAAAATGAAAAAACCTTAATTCGGTTTCTTAATAATGAGGCTGTTTTTGTTCTTTGTCCCGATGATCAAACTACTTTTTTTTATGCCGACCTTTACTCTTATCTTAGAAAAAAGGGGAAACCGATTCCGACGAATGATCTTTGGATCGCTGCCTTGGTTCTTCAGCATAATCTTATTTTATTTGACCGCGACGCTGACTTTGATCATTTGCCCCAACTTGCAAGGGTTTCATTTGATCGAAATAGTGACACTAAGCGTTAGTTATTGAGATTCCGTAAAATTTCATTTGTTAAGTGTTTTCGACTAGTTAACGTGGCCTTGATAATGCCAAGTATAATTGGTATTATTTTTCTAGGAGCAAGTGATGCCGGTCAGTGGCAGGGAAATGCTGAGGTTGTTTGTGCAAAACGGATGGGTGATCCTTCGCCAAAAGGGCAGTCATGTCATTGTAGCAAAAGGGACGGAGCGCGAAACGATTCCGCTTCATCGAGAGCTAAAAAAGGGCTTGGAACATGCCTTGAAAAAGAGATTGGAGCCAACACGATGAATTATCATTTTAAAATTCATAAGGAACAAGACGGATACTGGGCGGAATGTATTGAACTCACCGGTTGTCGGACCCAGGCGGAATCGATGGCCGAGCTAGTGAAGAATGCTTCAGAGGCATTAAATTTGTTTTTGTCTGAACCTTCAGATTCAAAAAAAATGTTTCCATTGCCCAAAAAAAAAATGCCGGGATCTGGAATATTTTCCGCAAAAGTGACGCCCCAGATTGCCTTTGCTTTTCACCTGCGGCGGTTGCGACTGAGACACGGCCTAACCCAAAAAGAAACCGCCCGGCGCATGGGGTTCAAAAATTTGTTTAGTTACCAACGACTTGAGAATGCCAAAACGGCTAATCCCGTCCTCGCCACGATCATTCAGATCAAACGGGTCTTCCCCGAGTTTAGTCTCGACGACGTCTTGGCAATTTGAGAAATATGCCGCTTAGGGCCTCTCAAAACCATCCACCCATACCGCCCCTTCCGTCGGGACATCGGGCCGATTTGAGTGAATCGTATCCAGAAAAATCATGATGGCATCCGGAAAGTTGCGATGCATTTCGTTTAAATTTCGCGGCTCGTTTTCGAAGCCTGCGATGACTTTCCCCATTGTACTAATCCGTCTGAACGCATCAGTTTTATAGACGAGGTCATCCATCTTGGCATCCGGTTTCATGAGTAGTTGGACGCTATTATCCATCGGAAATCCATTACGCAAAAGGCCATCTCTGGTTCCCGGTCCCATGCGAGGCTCGTCGCGGCCGGTGAGGTAAATAATTTGGGCTCCTGCATCGGCGAGTTCGTGGACATACTCCGCAGCGCCGTTAATGGGGGTATCCATGGCACAGAGGTTGGAAAAAAACTGTGCGGCCCAAAGGTCCCTGAATTTGGTGATGATAGCCGGATCGGTGATGCCTAGGCTCTTCATTGTATCGTCATGGAAAAATCGGATGTCGTTTAGCGCTACCGTTGCGAGTTGCCGTGCGGCCTCGGGATATTCTCGGATGACCTCCGCTTGTCCCGCAATATCACGCATAATCGCGACAGTTCGAGTGCGGCTGTCGAACAACGTGTCGTCTACGTCGAAGATGACAAGGGGGGTTGTTTCGGCCCAGGTCCCGCTTTCGACTGCCTGAATGATTTGTCGAAGAACTAAGGAGTTTTTAGTCGCGGACAATACGGAACCGCAGAGCAGGGTGGTCGTAAAAAGGAGAAAGCTGATTCTTTGAAATAGGGTTTTCATCCCTCAGCGGTATGCCTTCAGCTGATCTAGAGTGAAAATACATATTTGATATGGTATCTATGCGTTTATGGAATTGAATTATTTGCGGTATTTTTACGAGGTGGCTCAGGCGGGAAGTTTCACTCGGGCCTCACGGGTGTTGCGGATTAGCCAGCCTTCACTGAGCAAGGCCGTGCAACTTTTGGAGGCGCGCGAGGGAATTCAGCTCTTTGATCGCAGTAAAGTAGGAGTCACGCTGACTGAATCGGGACGGGCCTATTACGAGAGCTGTCATTTGATTTTTCAAGAAATCGTGAATCTCCGGGTGACCGCTTCGGCGCTCAAGGCGGGCTGTGCGGGGGAGTTGTCGTTGGGGGCCTCGGATAATCTTTGTAACTATATTTTCCCACAGCTTTTTGTACAGTTCTGGAAAAAGTACCCAGACGTGCGAGTGAACCTCTTTAATGGCACTTCAGAATCAATCAAAAAAGAAATGATCGAAGGTCGCGCCGAACTCGGGGTCTTTCACACACCGGTGCAGGATGGGGCTTTTGAGGTTACGAAACTCGCTTTTGCGGAGTTTTCGATCGTCTGTTCACCTAAGAATCGCCTCCTTGGAAAGCTCGAACTCGCGGATCCAGCCGTGCTCGAAAAGGCCTATTTTGTCGGCTCGCGGATGACGGATTATCTGAAGCCCTATCCTGCTTGGGTCATGCTCAAATCACTTCGAATTGTGCCCAAGCTTTTTTTTGAAACCAATAGTCAGGAAACTCAAAAGCAAATGGCGTTACAGGAGTATGGGTACGCCGTGCTGCCGACTTTTATGGTGAAGCAAGAGCTGGCATCGGGTCGGCTCAAGGCGCTTAAACCCTCGCGCTGCATTGGCTCGGATATTTTGCTGGTTAAAAAACGAAAAAGGACGCTATCTCGTCCAGTGCGGGTTTTTGAGGAGTTCTTGCGGGAGAGGGTGTCCGGCTTAATAGGTCAGCCCCGGATCGGGTAAAACTCTAGGCTGTTCTCCCGGTAACTCTCATTTGCCTCGCGATCGGATATTTGGATGGCTAGCGCCCGGCACTTTGTGATCTTAAGTGGTACCGTTTTTTACGTTTGCATGCAAAAATCGGTAGTACTTAAATCGCCTCGACAATCATCACTAAGCCCATGCCGCCGGCTGCGCAAATCGAGATGAGTCCTAGATTCTTTTTGCGCGCGCGAAGTTCATGGAGCGCATTCAGAATCATGCGACCGCCGGTAGCGCCAAAGGGATGGCCGAGCGGAATGCTGCCCCCATTGACATTGAGGCGGGCCGGATCAACGTGGCCAATGGCTTGGTCGAGACCGAGTTTCTCTTTACACCATTCTTTGGATTCGATGGCGCGCATCGTAGCTAAAACTTGGCCAGCAAAGGCTTCGTGAATTTCGAAAAGATCAATATCTTGCCAGCTGATTCCGGCCTTTTTGAGCGCGCGGGGCATAGCATATGCGGGGCCGATGAGGAGGGGTTCTTTTTGGATGTCTACCGCCGCAGTGACTACACTTCGAATCACACCAAGGGGCTGCATCTTGAGTTCGCGAGCCTTGGACTCCGACATCATGAGCAGTGCTGAGGCGCCGTCGGTCAGCGGGCTGGCGTTGCCCGCCGTGACGGTGCCGTCCTTGTAAAAAACCGGACGGAGAGTCGCGAGTTTCTCGACGGAAGTATCCGGACGAATGTCCGTGTCTTTGTCCACGATCTTGCCGTCGGGGGTCCCGACCGTGACCACGTGAGATTTGTAAAAGCCGCGCTCCCAAGCCTGATGAGCTTTTTGATGGCTTTCGACCGCAAATCGATCTTGTTCTTCGCGTGAAATTTTGAATTCACGAGCCATGAGATCCCCGGATTGCCCCATTATGAGGCCAGTGGTGGCTTCTTTGATTCCAGGGGCTTGCGGCGCGAGAAGACGGGGTTTGAAGCCTGTGATATGACTTAATTTTTGAGAAGTGGATTTGGCTTTTGCGAAGTCTTGAAAAAAATCCGTCGCTTCCTGACTGAAAAGCGCGCGAACGGAGCTGATCGATTCGACACCCCCAGCAATCCCGATGTCAATTTGACCAGCCTGAATTTTTGCGGCGATTGCCGCAGCGGCCTCGGCAGCCGAAGCGCAGTATCGGTTGATCGCCGTGCAAGGAATGGTGGGAGGTAGTCCAGAATCAAAGAGCGCTTCGCGACCGACGTTGCCGCCCTCGGCGGGACTGCTTACAATCCCAAAATAAATTTCTTCGACCAAGGACGGATCAATGTCCGAGCGAGCAATCACCTCGCGTAAAGCCACTCCGCCAAGAGTGGAGGCTGGCATTTTTTGAAAAACCGTTCTCGCACGAACAAACGGGGTGCGGACACCATTGACAACTACAACACGTTCTTGAGCCATCGCGATGCAACCTCCAGGGTTTTTATTCGATCCGCTTTACGATAACCGGGGTGGGCTGGCAGTGACAATACAAAAAGGAAATGGCCTAGCTATTTGGCTTGGGCGCCGGCCGGACGTGGCGGTTGGCTCCATTTTGGAGCCACGCAGTTGCCTAGACCGTAGGTCAGACGTTTAACAAAGGTCCCATCCACATTCATAACGTAAATGTTTTGTTGCCCCGTGCGATTGGAGCTAAAAGTAAGAAAATTTCCGTCCGGGCTAAAATTGGGGTCTTCATTATTGCCCTGGTCCTTGGTCAGGCGTTCAATGTTGGTTCCATCAGGGTTCATGATGAAAATATCAAAACGTTTATCGAGCCAGCCGGCAAAGCCGATTTTATTGTTTTGCGAGGACCAGGTCGGGCTCGCGTTATAAACGCCCGCGTAAGTCAGGCGTTGGACGTTTGAACCATCCAGATTTTGCTTGAACACCATGGGTCGGCCCGTGCGGGATGAAACAAACGCAATTTGTTTGCCGTCAGGACTCCAGGTTGGGTCGACATCGAAACCAAAACTCTTGGTGAGCCGAGTGGCCTGCTTGGTGCTCGGTTCTAAAGAGAAAATTTCAGGATTACCCAAAAAACTCATCGTGAGCGCGATCCTTGGACTGTCCGGCGAATAAGCGGCACCACTGTTAATTCCCTTACGATTGGAAAGGAGTCGGATCGTGTTAGTCGCAAAGTTGAATTCATAAAGGTCGATGTTTTTGACGTTGTCTGAATGCCGGGTAAAAAGCGAGTAGGCCAACCGGGTTCCATCCCCGCTCCAACCGGGAGCAAAGGCAATCGAACGATGATGACTCACCTGTCTGACATCCGTGCCATCAAAATTCATGACATAAATTTCTTTTTTACCCGTTCGGTCGCAGCTCATCGCGATCTTGGTCAAAAAAATCCCCGGAAGTCCTGTGAGCGCTTCTACAATATTATTGGCCAATGTATGGCCTACGGTCTTGGCTTCGCTGCCAAGGGCAACATAGCGTTTGGCTAAGACTTCTTTGGCTCCAAAGGTGTTGTATAAGTGGGCCTCGACGGTCATGTTGCCGTTCTGTGCCGCCTGCAGCGAAGCCTTCACTAAAAACTCGGCTTGTACGCTCGTCCAGTCGGAAAGCTTGAATTGATCCAGTGTGATGCCGGTCCCTGGCTTCTCGACAAAACCGGAAGGCGGTAGAAATCGAAAAAGATCCATGAACATCAGATCGTTTGTAACCGTTTCAACGATTTCCTTGCCTATGGGTTTTTGAGCTTCGGCTGTGAGAATATCAGGGAACGCGATGACCGTTTTTTTAGTGCGGGCACTGCCCACTGGAATATAGGGAGCGTTGGAGGTTCCAGCCGCTTGCGCTGGAGAGGTTTCAAAAGAAAGAATCGCGAGAAGAAGGGCGACCCAGCTGCTTTTTGTCCGTCGGTTCGGTTTCATAAGAATAGAGGTACCCCACTTATTTGTATCACAGCGGAAATCCTATCAAGATTCCATCAATTCGCAACGACGGAGCCAGGTCTGCGGGGGGGCGCGGAAAGGGTTGACTTTCGTCGAGGGTTTTTTTGATGGCTGAGTCAAATTGAGGGTTGCCCGAGGTTTTGACAAACTGATAGCTACGTACATGACCATATGAGTCGATAAAAATTTGAACTTGGGCCGAAAGGTTTTGGCGGGCGATCCAGACGGGTAGTTCCCAGTTGTCCTGAAGCTTGCTTCGTAAAGCATCATAATAGCTCGTTTCGGCCCCTTCCTTGGCGTCTCCAGATAGACTTGTCCCCGCTGAAAGCTGATTGCCTTTGACGACAGCTCCTCGAGTGGAGGGGGCTTGGTCCGACTTGTCGATCGCGTTGAGCGCCTTGATTCGAGCGAGCGCTCCTATCAGTTTGAGGTCGCGATTGTCTTTTTTGGGTTTGGCGTCGGCTTTGGGTGGCGCGCGTTTGGGGTGCAAGACCAATTCGTCAGGCTCCGCATGATCAATCGGAAGTTTGATGGGTTTGATTTTTTTTGCTTCAACTTCCGCATTTTTGATGGCTGCCGCGATTTCTTTATCGCTTTGGCTCTTTGCGGGTGAAAGGTTCTGGAGGTCCTTTTTGAGAAGGTCTGGAAGGGCGACCATGTCCACCCGCAGCGTAGGAGTATAAGGCTTGGGGGTGCCGGGAAAGACAAAGCCTTTGATCAGCGCGAGAAGGAGTAGAAAAACGTGAGCAAACGCTGAAACCTGAAGCGAACGCCCAAAACCCTGATCAGCAATATGCTGAGGTGGGCGGGGTGGTTCGGCTAGAGCGGCCATCGAGTGCGTCATCTCGCGCGATTTCCTCAGAGGTTGAGGGAGGGATCTCCCGGTTGGGTAACGAGGCCCACGCGGCTGATTTTCGCGCGCTTAACCTCTCCCATTACTTGGGCAACAAAGCCGTACGGAACATTTTGATCAGCTTGAATGAAAATTTGAACTCCGGGTTTGACGCTCACCACCGCTTCCAGTTTGGAGCGTAGACTGCCACTTTCGACCACATTGTTGTTGATCATAATCTGATGGGATTTATTGATGACCAAAACCAGCTGATCTGGAATATCGTCCAAACTGCCTGCGTTCGCTTTAGGTAAGTCAACATGTACCCCTTGCTGCATCATCGGGGCCGATACCATAAAAATAATGAGCAATACCAGCATGACATCAACTAGGGGGGTGACGTTGATTTCAGCCAAAGTCGTAGGGACTGATCGGCCTCCCCCTCCCGTCCCAGGTCGTGAAACGGACATGCTCATCGACCTAGTCCTTCCTGCTGCCGGGGGTGCTTCGTTGAACGATGTTGATGAAATCGTGCGAAAAACATTCCATTTCGACCGCTAGTTTTCGAATCTGTCCGGTAAAATAGTTGTAGGCGACGACCGCTGGAATCGCCGCACCAATACCCACGGCAGTCGTGATCAAGGCTTCAGAAATGCTGGGACCCACGACGGCAAGGTTTGCGGCTCCCGAAACACCAATGCTTCGAAAAGATTCAAGAATTCCCCAAACTGTACCAAATAATCCGATAAAGGGGGCCGCGCTAGCCGTAGTCCCAAGCCAGCCGAGATGGTTCTCAAGCGCTGCGATTTCGGAGGTCGACGATCGCAATAGCGCGCGATAAACATTGTCGACGCGGTCGTTGCCTTGGATGGTTGCTTCTGCAGCAGTGACTTTTTTGAGTTCTTTAACCCCGTTTTTGAAGACCGCTGCGACTGGAGAGCACGGAAATTTTTCGCTTTTGGCAAAAATTTCTTCAATATTTTTACCATGCCAAAAAACGTTCAAAAAATTTTCGTTTTGCTTGAGTGATGTCGAAAGCGCGCGCCATTTACTGAAGATAATGGCCCAGCAAAAAATGGAGGCAATGAGCAACACCAGCAGCACCACTTTGGCAACAGGGCTGCTTTGAATGATCATTTCTAGGATCCCGGTGGCAGCGGCATGGGAGTTCGGCATAGGGTTATGACTTTAACGGGTTCGAGCCTGAATGTGAAAGTCTTTTCTTATACTTGAGTATTCCTCTGAACACCTCAAGGGCTAGGATGATCTGAAAGGCCACGCTCGAAAGCGGCCCACCGGCCCCTCCTGTCATTAGACGGGTCAGTGGGTCTACTGGTTCGGTGCCTTGGTACTTGATCAAAATTAGACCAGAAAAGTCATTACCAAGGACCGGAAGGCTTAAAAGGGGGTGGAAGACGATCAAAATCCCAGCCCAAAAACCAGCGGCGCGTCCAAAGTCCCCTTGGTCGAGCAGGGTGCGTGTGGATAGCGCGATCGAGATGAGAAACAGGGTTATAAGCTGCATGACGCCGAGGTCGAATTGAATCCACTTGATTGCACAGTAGATGACGGCAATGATCCCATGGATGAGGAGGTGGGTGTTGAGGCCCAGGGGGCCACCGTCCTGGCCCTTGAATTGGTTTTGGAGATCCTGCGTGATTCGGGAGCGAAACAAAAATTCTTCAAAATAAGCAAACGCTCCAAGCGCGATGATCCTCACCAGGACAGTGAGCGCGGCAAAAGGTGCTTCTTCGAATTGGATAAAAAACCCTAAATATCGATAAGAACCACTTAGTAAATAGGCCAGTGTTATGCCCGCAGCTAAAAGCGACCCATGCACAAATCCCGGGATAAACCGCTTTTCAATGCGCGCGGGCGTAAAGATGTCCTGGGGAGTGGTCGAGGTGATCGGGAAAAGGGCTCGGATGAATCCGATGAAAATCAGCGCTCCTAAGCCTAAAAGGCTCAACTCATTGGCATTGAGGGCCTCGCTGATATCTTCGTATTTTGGGGGATGAGAGGAAGATATCAAAAAATAGGTAATAAAAGTGAGAACCAGAAGCCGAAAGACGAGCATCCAGGCCGCGTACGCCGCCGCCCATTTCATTCCCCGGGCGAGCAGGATGAGTCGGATAAGCTGTTGCCAAGAAAAAAGAGACGGACGGTCGTTGGCGAGCATCTTTTTAAGAATAACAGGTGTCGAGTGACAGGGGAAACCTTCACTTAAAAAAACTTAAGGGGGTTCATGGGGTTGAGTTTAAAAAATCAAATAAATCCAAAGAGCTACATCTAGCCGAGGTGAGCATGGCGCCAGGGGCAGAGGTTACGCCCGCACTGTAAGTCAGGCTGTTTTCGCTGGGCTCTTCTGCTGGGCAAAAAACAGTGCTATGATTTCTTTCGAGGGGCGCGCCCTCCTGGGTTTGGGTGGGCAGGATGCCCGCGCAAGATCCCATGGATCGGCGCTCACGATCCATGGTCTCTTTGACAGCTGTTACTAAGTCTTATTTCGGCGAAGCCAAAGTTTTAGATCAAGTGAGTCTCGAGCTAAAAAAAGGCGACTTCCTTTATGTTGTGGGAGGAACAGGGGCCGGCAAATCGTCCCTATTGAGGCTTCTTGCTACTGAGGAACTTTCGTCGCAAGGGCGGGTCGCTTTGTTTGGCTATGATGTGGCTCGGACCTCGAGTTCGACTTTGCGGGCCATTCGTCAATCGCTTGGGTACATTCCCCAAAACGTGCGCCTTATTCCGGATTTAACCGTCTTGGATAATGTGGCTCTTTCACTGACTCTTGCGGGGCGCCGCGTGATTCCGGCCCAAGGGCGAGCCCGGCTGGTCGAATTACTGGATCGATTGGGCTTGGCCGAAAAACGCAATAAGCTGGCTTCGACTCTTTCTGGAGGTGAGGCTCAACGGGTGGCTATGGCGCGGGCTTTGGTCCGAAATCCTGAGTTGATCATTGCGGATGAGCCTACCGGTGCCCAGGACCGGGATTTTACTTGGTCATTGATGGATCTTTTTTTAAAGGCAAATGCCACGGGGTCGACTGTAGTGGTAGCCACTCATGATCGCGAGATCGTCCGACGGGTGCGAAAACGGTGTGCCATTTTAAAAGAGGGGCGAATGCAGCTCGAAGAAGGGGGGGGCTCGTGTTTCTACTGAAACTTTCGTTTCGGCCCTGGCGCCTCGCTCCGCTGAGTCAGCTTTTTTCTGCCGCTGCGGTGGGTTTTTTACTTTTGCTCGTGGGTTTTCTGTTTTGGATGCAAGCTGGGCTTCGGCCCGTATTGGCTCGGCTCCAAGGGGAGCAAGTGGTGACAGCCTATTTGAATTCAAACGTCGACCCCAAAGATGAGACCCGAGTGGTGGATTCGATTCGCACGGTGTTGGGTGCCCATGCGGAAAAAGCGGATATTCGTTTGATCGATTCTAAGGAGTTTTTGGCCCATCTCAAAGGGGCTTATCCTGACCTTGCAACTGAACTTGAGGATCTCGGGGCGGATTCGGCGCTGGTGGTGCCTCGCTATGTTTCAATTTCGGGAGTGCTTCCATCGTCCGCGCTTCGGGATGTTCGGTCGGTTTCAGGAATTGAGTCGGCCGAGAGTTCAAAGGATCGCTATGTTCATATTATTGGGGCTTTTGCGGCCTTGAGATGGGTGGCCAAGCTCTTGGTTTTGGGACTTGCGCTCGCACTGTTGACGGGGCTGATTCATCTTTCAAGGATGAATGCTTATTTGCACCGTGATGCGTTGGTCGTTCTCAAGCTTTGGGGCGCTAATGAGTCCATCCTTCGGCTCCCGAGTATGATTTCAGGAGTTTTGGTCGGGACAATAGGCGGGATCGGCGCTTTTGCGGGATGGCTTTTATTGGGTGATTCATTAGCGCATCACATTCGTGCGCTTTCGCCATTATTGCGGGATCTCCCCGGATCTTCGATGGGCCTTGCGTTGAGTTTGCTCGTCGGGGGAGTTCTGGTCGGGCTTTTTGCTGGAGCGTTGGGTGGTGTCTCGGGAGTGAGTCAGGAACAGCGATGAATCGGTTTTTGAGATTCGTCCTTATTTTTTGGGTCATCGGCTTACTGGGATTAGCGAGCTGGGCTGCTCCGAGCGGCTCTGCCTCTCATTTGGCCGATCGTTTGAGTACGATTCGCTCGAAGGTGGTTTCTCTTGAGGGGGGTCTCATTGCCAGTCTGAAGTCGCAAAAAAGGGCGCAATCCAATGTTCGTAAGATCCGTGAACTTATGGCGCTTCAAAAGCAGGAGCGCGAACTCGGAAAAAAGAGGCTGGGCGAGCTCGAGGCCACGGTGATTGAGCTCGAGGCGCGGCGAGCAACCTTAGGCGAAAAAGTCAAAAAGCAGCAGGCCTCGTTGCGTCGGTACTTGGTGGCGATTGAGCATTCAGCAGTGACGGATGGGGCGACCTCCAGCGATCGCTCTTTGCACTTGCCGGAGCGCGAGCGGTTTGAGGCCCCCAGGCGCAAGGTCCTCGCTAATTTGGTGGATCATGGATTGAAGGAGATCGAAGCTCTCAAAGTCGATGTAGGGGATGCGGAGCAACTGGAAATTCGGATTCAGGACGAAAAACAACAACTGGCCTACTTGTTTCAGGATCTCAAAGAGCAAGAAGGGATCATGGAGCTGAACCGGCAGCTTCAGGCTGATATCATCCAAAAAAAACACGACGAACGGATCGCGCAGCTCGAGAATTATCGCAAGCTCAAAAGCTCCGAGCAGCAGGTGGAAAGTTTAATTGGTCAGTTTAACGCTCGACTTGAGTTGGAACGTTCGAACGAGGCGGAAAGACAGGCGACTCGGGCTATGAACCAAGGGGTCTTTGCGCGTCTGAAGGGCCAGTTGCCGCTTCCTGTGGCGGACGGACGGATTGTGTCGAGTTTTGGCCGGGGGTTCGACCCCACCTCGCGATTATATATCTTCAAAAAAGGAATCGAAATTGCCACAGCTCGCGGGGCGCTCGTTCGTGCCATTTCAGCGGGAAAAATTGCCTACTCCGGCGAACTGCCTCACTATGGTCGGGTCACTATCATTGATCATGGGGAGCATTTTTACTCGCTTTGCGCCCATTTGGGCGAGCTCAAAAGAAAAGCCGGCGATTCTGTGACGGCAGGCGACCCGATCGGCACATCAGATGAGTCAGGTAATTCGATTTATTTTGAGATCCGGGCTAGAAACGTTGCTGTCAACCCGTTGCAGTGGGTGGTGAATTCCTTTAATCTAAATCAATGATGCTCTTGTTGAAAAAAACGACTCGTTTGGGTTTGGCCGGTCTTGTTCTCGTTTCGGTTGGTCTCAGGGACCCTGCCGGCGCTGCATCGCCCCCACCTGCTCAACCGCTTCAGCAACTTCAACAAGAGCGGTATGAGAACTTAGAGCTTTTTCAAAAAGTTCTCCATTTTATCGAAGCCAATTATGTCGATGAAAGTAAGGTCAAAAATAAAGACCTGATCTATGGTGCCATCAAGGGAATGATGGAAACCCTTGATCCACACTCGAATTTTTTGACCCCTGAAATTTTCAAAGACATGAAAGTGGATACGAGTGGCAAGTTTGGGGGGGTGGGTATCGAAATTGGGGTCAAAGACAATGTATTAACCGTCATTTCGCCGATTGATGATACGCCGGCCTGGAAAGCCGGAATTAAGGCGGGCGATCGAATTGTCAAAATTGGAGGCGAAAGCACCAAAGGGATGAGCCTCGTCGAGGCTGTGCAGAAAATGCGTGGCAAAAAGGGCTCAGATATCAATATTTCTATTTATCGGGATGGCTGGGATAAATTTCGGGATATTCAGGTGACTCGCGACCTCATCAAAATTCAATCGGTCAAAAGCGAGGAACTCGAGCCTGATTTCGGTTATATCCGGCTTTCGAGTTTTAATGAAAATGCGGCCCAGGATATCAAAAAAGCCCTCGAAAAACTTGAACTCAAGCACGGCAGCAAGCTCAAGGGGTTGGTCTTTGACCTGCGCAATAATCCTGGAGGGCTTTTGGATCAGGCTGTCGAGGTATCGTCACTCTTTGTGGACGAAGGGGTGGTGGTTTCGACGATTCCTCGAAATAAGGACCAAAAGGAAGTCAAATACGCACGCAAGGGGAACGCGCGCAAGGATTTGCCCGTGGCTGTTCTAGTTAATTCGAGCACGGCTTCGGCGGCTGAGATTGTTGCGGGCTGTTTACAAGACCATAACCGGGCGATCATCATGGGGCAGCCTTCGTTTGGCAAGGGGTCCGTTCAGACTGTTGTCGACTTGACCCCTGAAGTCGGTCTTAAGTTGACGATAGCCCGCTATTATACCCCGAGTGGCCGGAGTATTCAGGAAAAGGGCGTACAACCTGACATCTTGCTCGAGGATTACGACCCTAAGCTTTTGGACAGCGCCAAGCGGAAAGGTGATCTGTTTCGAGAACGGGATCTCAAGGGGCATATGGTGAATACGGACAGCGAAGATTTCAAAAAAGAAGAATTGGATGCCATGGTGAAGGACTCCAAGGATTCCAAAGAACCTAAAGACACGAAGAAAAAAGGCGGCAAGGACGAAGAAGAGTTGATGCCTGCGAAATTTAATCCAAAAGAAGATTACCAGGTCAAGGAAGCTGTTAACTATTTGAAATCTTACGAATTATTTAGAAAGATTGTTTCGGGATCCGAGCGGTCGCCGGAGCGAACTGTCGGTCAAAAATAATGGGCCTTGTTTTCGGGGGCGGAAACTCCTAATTTCAGTTTCCTCATGGACTGGAAAGACTTGCCCCTTTTTTCACAAACTCTTGCCAACTCTGAGAAGAGTGAAACTTCAAAAAAGCCGATCGAGAAACCGGTCGAGAAGTTGCCTCAGCCCTCAACGGAGCCTCCCAAAGCACTCACGGTGACCGAGCTTACTCAGCAAATTCGTGGAGTTGTGGAGCCGAGTTTTGCTCAAGTTTGGGTTCAAGGCGAAGTGAGCAATTACCGTCCGGCTGCATCCGGTCATGCCTATTTTTCTCTCAAAGACGGGGGAGCATCCTTAGCTGCGGCTTCTTTCGGTTGGGGTTCTCGACGCCGATCTTTTGAACTTAAGGATGGGCTCCAAGTTCTTTGTCGTGGCAAAGTGACTGTTTATCCTCCCCGAGGCAGCTATCAACTGACGGTCGAGCATATTGAGCCGCTGGGCGCGGGCGCGCTCCAGGTTGCCTTTGAGCAACTGAAGGCGAAGCTTGCGGCCGAAGGACTTTTTGATTCGACTCATAAAAGGAGTTTGCCGACATTTCCTTCGCGTGTTGCCGTGGTTACTTCGCCGTCAGGGGCTGCGATTCAGGATATGCTCAATATCTTGGCCCGGCGGGCGCCTTGGGTGCGGGTGACGGTGATTCCCGCCGTCGTTCAGGGCGATTCTGCGCCCGCTCAGATCATTCGAGGTTTAGAGCTAGCTAATCGTCATCAGCTTGGCGACCTGGTGGTTTTAGCGCGGGGCGGGGGCAGTATCGAGGATCTTTGGGGTTTTAATGATGAGAACCTCGCACGTGCGATTTACGCGTCCAAACTGCCCGTTATTTCAGCCGTGGGGCATGAAATTGATTTCACGATTTCTGATTTTGTCGCTGATTTGCGTGCTCCGACTCCCTCTGCCGCCGCAGAAATCATAACGGGCTCTTGGGTCGACGCGGTTTCGCGAGTACGGGATGTTCGGCAACGATTGAAGATCGCGATGATCCGAGACCTTCAAGTCCGGCGTCAGTTTCTTGAACAGGTGGTCGCGAGAGTCCTTAGTCCCAAGGATCGTTTACGAGAACAGGCCCAGCGGCTGGATGAGCTTTTTTTGCGCATCGAAAGGGCTTTTCATGTCAGAATGGATCAAAGGCAGGCGTTTTTGGGGCAGTGGACCGGGAAGCTGGACGCATTGTCTCCGTTAAAAGTACTTGAACGCGGGTACTCGATTCTTCGTGACCCGGCTGAGGGTGACATCGTGATTCGGAGCGCCGCTCAGATTCATTCAGGACAGGAGTTACAAGTCACTTTTTATGATGGCCAAAAAGCGGTTCGCGCAATTTAATATTGGGTTTGTCGCGCTTTCTCTTTTGGTGGCTTGTGGAACCGTTCCAAGATCCAGCGCTTCCGCGGATTTTCAGGCTGAACTTTCCTCCTCAAAAACGATCGATGGTTCGATTGTATTAGTGAGCCTGAGGCTTCCCGTTGAAATTCAACAACCCGTTGTGCAGGGACATTTTGAGAATATTGACCTTCCGTTTTTTAGAAACGGTGAGGTTTATCAGTCGGTTTTAGGTGTGCCTTATGATCACAAGCCAGGTTCGACTCAAGTTCAAATTCGTGTGGGTGAGGGCGCCCAGGCCCGCACGATTGCCGCGACGCTAACCATTGTACGGGGCAATTACGAGTCAGAAGTTCTTAAGGTGCAAGGAAGCAAGGTTCGGCCACAAAATCCCAAAGACTTAGCGCGAATCAAAATCGAGCAGGCCGAAATCGGTGAGGTTTACTCAGCAGTAACTCTCAAGAAATATTGGTCGGGTCCATTTTTACTCCCGGTGCAAGCTGCCTTTACCAGCCGCTTTGGCACCAAACGAGTCTATAATGGCCTGCAGAAAAGTGCCCATTTAGGTTTGGACTTCAAGGCGCCCGTGGGGACTCCAATCATGGCGGCGGCTCCTGGCAAGGTGGTCATTGCCAAAGACCTGTTTTTCACCGGCAATACGGTCATTTTGGATCACGGTTATGGTGTTTTGACGCTTTATGCCCACATGAGCAAACTCAATGTTAAAAAGGGCCAAGAGGTCAAAGCCGGCGAGTTGCTGGGACTTTCGGGTAAAACGGGACGGGTGACGGGGCCTCATTTGCATTGGATGGCGATTGTGCATAAGCAAAAGGTCAATCCGTTTGACCTCACTCAGGTGATGAAGTGAAGGGCTGGACCTTTGCGGTATTCGCATCGGTAGTGGGACTTGCGATCCTGGCGAATTCAAATTTCGTTTTCGCAGCGCGTGCCGCCACCGTTGATGTCGAAAATGTCGAGTTTTATGAGGGCCCGGGGCCTAGGTATAAGGTATTGGAGCGGCTCATGAAGGGAACCAAGGTGGCCGCGAGCAATCAGGCGATCGAGGGTTTTTTTAAGGTGCGGAATGCCTCCGGAGCGGTTGGCTTTATTGCGGCTGATGCCTTGATTTTTGCGAGTACCTCCTCCGAAGATTCGTCTTCCGAAATTCCATTCAATGGCCGCTCCGATCTTCCAAAAATCGGCCCGGTTGAGCCACTGCCGCCCGAACCAGTGCAGCCTGCGGCTTCTTCTTCTCCTGCTTTTCCTTGGGATAAAAAAGTGGTTGTTCAACACATTCGGTTTAAAATATTGGGTGGGTACAATTTTTTTAGTATGGGGGATCTGAATACCCTTTTTGGCGCTACTAGCGTGATGCAGTCGGGCTATAGTTTTGGCGGTGAGTTTAATTGGCTCGTCACACATAAAATTACATTAGTGCTTCGGGGCGAAAAAGTCTTTAAGGGTGTGTTGGCGCGGGATACGAGTACAACGTCTTCTTATCAGTTGGACCTTTCGAGTTATCCGGTCGCTGTGGGCGCGGAGTTCAAACTGACCCATTCGCCTAAGTTTTCGATCAGTTTAGCGATTTTGGGAGGTTTAGCTTTTTCAACGGACTTGACATCGACCGCTGTGAGCGCAGTGGCCCCCAATGTAACTGATTTGTCCGCGACTGCTTTTAGCGGGTTGGCTAAGCTTGAGGGTGCTTTTCTTTTAACCAAGAATTTAAGTGTTTTTGCTGAAGTCGGTTATCGCTATTTGAGAACGGTGCAAATGATTCCGTCGACTAGCGCGGCTGTCAATGGAAGCGCGATTTTCAAGGATCCAAACACCCAGAATTTTGTGCCCGTGAGTCTGGATTTGAGTGGCCCACTTGTATCCGCTGGCTTGGCTCTGAGTTTTTGATTTGAGGGGGAGCAGACGGATTAGCTAGCGAAGGG
>JBBCAW010000051.1:0-1099 GCA_051382295.1 Bdellovibrionota bacterium FG-1
GGCCTTGGAGGCGCCCAGGCTGATCGTCTTGCGATCCTCCATTAAAGTGACGCCAACCCCCGCTTGAAAAAGCTCCGAGCGGCCATCTTGGATCTCATGTTAATAAACCGCTACTTTATCGTAACGCTTTGCATTGTTTTGGCTGGATATCTACTCAAGGAGGCGGATGCATCGGACTACCAATCTCCACGCACTGCGGCACTCGGAGGGGCAGGCCATGCTGGCCCAATGTTAAACGACGCCATTTATCTGAATCCTTCGTTTGTCTCGCTCCTGCCCTCGTATAGTGTTTCTGCCAATTATCTTTTTTATCGCGGCCCCTCTGACACCTCCGATGCCGGCGATCCTCACGGGCATAACCTGAACGCATCGATCCAAGATGGCCGCTCGGAGCTTTTTCAAGCGGGGGTTGGCGTCACTTTAATGGAGGATCGCAAGACGATCAGCCTGGGCGCCTCCAAGGCCATTGTGCAACGCTTTGGCGCGGGCCTCGGCGGCAAGGTCGTGATTCCGAATCTACCCTCGCCGCACCCCATTTGGGATTCGTTGCTTTCGGTGAGTGGCGTGCCGCTCGAATGGCTGCAACTCTCAGGAGTGGTCGACAACCTTGTCCAAGCCGATGAAGGAATTCCCTACGGCCTTTATCGTGAATTTATTATCGGCAGCAAAGTGAACCTCCAGGGCATCATCCTGATTTACTTTGATCCTCATTGGGCACCGAGCGCTGAGAATGTCTTTGGCCACGAACTGGGGCTAGAATTCCCGTTTTTTCAGGACTTTTTTCTTCGGGTTGGAAATTTCAGAAACGCCAACGTTCCCTGGCTTAATACTCGCGGCGACGGCTACGCGCTCGGATTTGGATGGATCGCCCCACGAAGCTCGTATGATTTTGCGTTTCACCGCACCACGGATCCCATGATTGCGACGACGATGGAACTGGGGATGACGGTTTATTTCTGATTTTGCTGATTTATCCAACTTGGCAAATCGGAAAAGTGCTTTTCTGGTTTTCAGAATTTGGTTTTTAAGATCCTCTCATCTTTGATCACCATGGCACACCAAAGAACTCGTTATCTCAAAACTTTGATCTAAAATGGCC